>NZ_CP040006.1:600000-1200000 GCF_005696695.1 Schaalia odontolytica
AGACCCTGCTGTCGGCCGGCGTCTCGCGCACACTCTCCCGGCTGGGGCATGCACTTACTGACGAGGGCATGGGTGAGCAAGTGCGGACGGCGCACGCTGCAGACCGCGTCCTCACGGACATCCTCCAGGATGCCGCCGGCGACAGCGACGACGATGGCCACGGCACCGTCGACATGAGCGAGGAGGAGGTTGAGCGTTCCTTCACGCGCGACCAGATCCGTGAACTGGCGCTGGAGGCCATTCACGCCCAGCGCGACGCCCTCCTGCAGGCCCGCGACGAAGGCATCTTCTCCTCGGCCGCCCTGGAAGGCGCGCTCGCGCGACTCGACAACGAGGAAATCCTCCTGGTCTCGAGCAGCGGCGTCGGCCACTGACCCCGGGGAGGGCGTTAAACCGTCGTCACCCGCGACGCGTACGCCGGGTCGTCGGTCACCGAATTGAGCGCCTCCTCCAGGCGCTGTGGGCTCACGATCCCGTCGCGCGCCAGGACCCGGTAGGTCTGGTCGGCCTCGTGCGTGAGCATGTTCGTCACCGTAAAACCGTTGCGCTCGTAGAACTTCAGGCGACGCACGCGCTGCTGGTAGTTCCCGGCCTCGCGCACGACCGGCTCGATCTCGAGCAGCTGCGGCACGTCGCCGTAGCGCTCGCGGAAGTGGGTGAGGATGCGCGAGCCGTAGCCCGCGCTGCGCGTGCGCCCGTCCACCGCGAGGAAACCCAGGTAGAACAGGTCGGGGAAGGCGAAGGAGAAGGTCAGGGCGACCACGTTGCCAGCCCCGTCCTCGCCCGCGGGCAGGGACGGATCGATCCACGCGAGGAAGGAGACCTGGTCCAACTGCGCGCTGTTCAACAACTCAGGGAGGGGGATCTGCTCCTCGGGCGGGAAGGAACGCTCGTAGATTTCCTTGACTTTGTCAGTAATCGGCCCTTCGTTGGGCACGGGAATCTGGGTGAGGTCGGTCATGGGATCAGTCTAGCCGCTCGGTTGTCCGCGCCCCTAGAGGCTGTTCGATGAACGAGGCCCGGGCTGGGTTTTGGGGCCCGCGATGTGACGCGGGAGATACGACTTCAGGGGCTTGTCAGGGGACGATCAGGGGTCAGTCAGTGAACACCGGCGGTCTTGGGCGATGGTCGCTCGCCTAGACTTGTATGCGGATTCAACAGCAGATGTGAGGATGAAGCGTGCTAGAGCTCAAGGAGATCGTCAAGGCCTATCAGACCGCCAACCTCGTGCAGGTGGCGCTCAACAAGGTCTCCGTGGCGTTCCGAGACAACGAGTTTGTGGCCGTGCTGGGCCAGTCAGGCTCCGGCAAGACGACGATGCTCAACGTCATCGGCGGCCTCGACCGCTTCCAGAGCGGCGACCTCGTCATCGACGGCATTTCGACGAAGGACTACAAGGCCCGCGACTGGGACGCCTACCGCAACAACCGCATCGGCTTCGTCTTCCAGGCCTACAACCTGATCCCGCACCAGAGTGTCCTGGCCAACGTCGAGCTGGCCCTGACCCTGTCGGGCGTCTCGCGCTCCGAGCGTCGCAAGCGCGCCCTTGACGCTCTTGAACGTGTCGGCCTGAAGGACCACGTCAACAAGAAGCCCTCGCAGATGTCGGGTGGCCAGATGCAGCGCGTCGCCATCGCGCGAGCCCTCATCAATGACCCCGAGATCCTGCTGGCCGACGAGCCCACCGGCGCCCTCGACTCCAAGACGAGCGTGCAGGTCATGGACCTGCTGCGAGATGTGGCCCGCGACCGCCTCGTCATCATGGTGACGCATAACCCCGAGCTGGCCCACGAGTACGCGACCCGCATCGTTGAGCTGGCCGACGGCTGCATCGTCGCCGACTCTGATCCTTTCGTGCCCACCGCGCAAGACCGGCGCGAAGCCAAGCCCGCGCGCCGCACCTCGATGGGCTTTTTGACGGCCCTGTCGCTGTCGGCCAACAACCTGATGACGAAGAAGGGACGCACCCTCATGACCTCCTTCGCGGGGTCCATCGGCATCATCGGCATCGCCGCGATCCTCGCGCTGGCCAACGGCACCAACGCCTACATCGCAAAAACCGAAGAGGAGACGCTGGGCGCGTATCCGCTGACGATCCAGAAAACCGGTATCGACATGACGGCCGCGCTGTCCGTGTCGGCCTCGGACTCCAAAGACTCCCAGCCTGCGCCCGACGGCAAGGTCGGTGTCTCCAAGCTGCGCACCTTCGCCGACACGATCCGCGACGCGAAGACCAACGACCTGGCCTCCCTCAAGACCTACCTGGACAACAACGGCGGCGACATTAACACGATGGTCAACGCGATCGAGTACGACTACGACATCGTCCCGCAGATCTACCAGTCCGACACGTCCAAGGCGACCGTGCAGGTCAGCCCCGACCAGTCGATGAAGCAGATGGAAGCGGGTTTCGGCTCCGGGGCCTTCTCTTCAATGATGGTCACCAATCCCTTCTACCAGATGCCCGCCACGACCTCGCTGTACACCTCCGCGTACGACGTGGTCGCCGGCTCCTGGCCGAGTGGCGCGAACCAGGTTGTCCTGGTCTTGGACGAGGATGGCAACATCCCCAACCTCTTCGAATACACCCTGGGTCTCAAAGACCACAAGGAATTCGACGACCTCATGCGCCAGTACTACCAGGGCGCCCTGGGGGATAAGAAGCAGTCCGGGACGCAGTCGGGCGCGCAGTCCGGGGCCAGTACCGCGACCTACGACTACTCCGCGATCCTGGGCACGACCTTCCGGCGCGTCAACGCCTTCGACAAGTACACGTGGGACGACACCTACAAGGTCTGGACGGACCGCTCCTCCGACGCGGACTACATGAAGAAGCTCGTGGACGGCGGGCAGCAGCTGACGATCTCCGGCATCGTCAAGCCCAACTCCGACAAGGGCGGTGCCCTGCGCCAGGGCATCGCCTACACGCCCGCCCTGACCTACCAGATCATCGAGGAGGCGGCGGCCAGCCCGATCGTTAAGGCCCAACGCGCCAAGCCCGACGTCGATGTGTTCACCGGCAAGACCTTCAAGGAGCTGGCTGACAACCAGAAGAGCCAGTCCGGCGGCTTCGACATGTCCTCCCTGTTCACGGTGGACGAGTCCAAGCTCTCCGCTGCCTTCCAGATCGACCCCAGCAAGATGCAGATGGACCTGTCGGGCCTGGACTTTTCCGGCATGGACCTGTCCGGCCTCGATTTTTCCAACCTCGATATGTCGGGCATGGATCTGTCGAACATCGACCTGTCGGCCCTTGCCGCCCAGTCCGGCGCCCAGTCCGGCATGACCTTCGACCTGTCCGGCCTCGACTTCGGGGAGCTGAGCAAGGACCTGCCGCAGCTGGCCAACGTCGACTTCCAGACGATCATCCGCTCCGCCCTGGCCGACGGTGCCGTCAAGGACGGTGCAGCCGACTACCTGAGCGCACAAGCCTCCCAGATCGCCCAGGGCTTCCAGGACTACGCCCGCGAGCAGATTGAGGCGGGCGGCACGACGGACTTCGCGACCCTGGCTTCGGCGTACTTCTCTCAGCCCGAGGTGCTCGAGCAGCTGCGAGCGGCCGTCTCCTCGGACAAGGTCGTCGACTCCGACAAGCTCGCCGCGAACCTGACGAAGGCCCTCGGGGACGACCCGGCCCTGGCCCAGATCGGCACCGACGTCTCCACTCAGGTCATGAACGCGATCTCCGCGCAGATCGCCGCCCAGCTGGGTCGCACTCTTACCCAGGGCGTGAGTGCCGTCATCGGTCAGGTCATGCAGGAAGCCATGACGAACGCGATGACCTCGATGATGACGCAGCTGTCGACCGCGATCGGCGACCAGATCGGCGCGACCATGGAGCAGTTCGCCACCAACATGTCCAGCGCTTTCTCCATGGACCCGCAGGCTTTCGCCGACGCTTTCCACTCCAACCTGGACGAGAAGTCCCTCGCGGCCCTCATGGCGACCATGTTCTCCACGAACGTGCCGACGTTGGAGACGAACCTGAGGAACCTGGGGTGGGCGGACATCGCGTCCCCGTCGAACATTTCGATCTACCCCAAGTCCTTCGCGGACAAGGACAAGGTGAAGGCCGCCCTGGACGCCTACAACGCCGACAACAAGGCGGCGGGCGCGACAGATAAGGTCATCACCTACTCCGACGTCATGGGCGCGCTCATGAGCTCGGTGACCAAGATCGTCGACATCATCTCCTGGCTGCTCATCGCCTTCGTGTCGATCTCTCTCGTGGTCTCCTCGATCATGATCTCGATCATCACCTACATTTCGGTCCTCGAGCGCCGCAAGGAGATCGGCATCCTGCGCTCAATCGGTGCCTCGAAGGGCGACGTGTCCCGCGTGTTCAACGCCGAGACCGTCATCGAAGGCCTCTTGGCGGGCCTGATCGGCGTGGGCGTCACCTACGGGCTGTGTGCGGTTGCAAACGGCATCGCGTACTCCTCGTTCAACGTGGAGAACATTGCCCAGCTCTCGCCGCTCACGGCCCTCACACTCATCGCGGTGTCCGTCGGCCTCACCGTGATTGCGGGCGTCATCCCGGCCTCGCGTGCTTCGCGCCAGGACCCGGTCGAAGCCCTGCGCTCCGAGTGATGCACGTGGCCTCGTCCCACCTCGGGACGAGGCCGTGGCGCATCCACAGGGCACGTGCGGCTGCGCTAACCTGGGAGTAACGCTTGTCGTAATAGCCGCGAGGAAAGAGGAATCATGCCCACTCCCGAGAAGCTTGCCACCGACGCCACCGTCGCCATCATGCTGGCCGACGGCTTCGAAGAGGTCGAGGCCCTGGCCGTCGCCGACGTCCTGTACCGCGCCGGCGTGCGCTCCGACCTGATCTCCGTGACCGACGCCCGCCACGTGACCAGCTCGCACGGCATCCGCGTCGTCGCCGATCTCATGCTCGAGGACGTGGACCTGTCCACCTACACCGTCCTCTTCCTGCCCGGCGGCATGCCCGGCACCCTGAACCTGAAGGCCACGCCCGCGATCCAGGCCGAGGTGCTGCGCCGCTCAGACGAGTCCCAGCCCATCGCAGCGATTTGCGCGGCCCCCTCGATCCTGTCCGAGCTGGGCATCCTCGACGGCCGCCACGCGACCGCGAACCCCGCGTTCGTTAAGGCCATCGCTGAGGGTGGCGCGATCGTCCACGAGAACCCGGTCGTCGTCGACGAGCAGATCATCACCAGCCGCGGCGCCGGCACCTCCCTGGAGCTCGGCCTCGAGATCGTTCGTCTCCTCCTCGGCGACGAGGTCGTTGACGAGGTCGCCCGCGGCGTCGTGCTCGCCCGCTGACGCGCGCCCGCCTCGTTCCCGTCCCTCCCCGAAAGGTCACTGCCCTCGCATGAGCCCGCGTAAGCCTCGTCCCTGGCCCGACGCGCCCGCGCCCCTGGCGGCGCCCGTGGTAGACAACCACACGCACCTGCCCACCCACGTCGGCGAGATCCCCCGGCGCGAGGGCGTGGCGCTCAGCCTCGAGGAACAGCTGGATCGTGCCCGCGAGGTGGGCGTCACTCGGATGATCTCGAGCGCCTGCGAGCTGCCCGACTTCGATCCGATGATCGAGCTGGCGCGCGCTCACGAGGGCGTGCGCGTCGCGATCGCGATCCACCCCAACGATGCGGCGCTGCACGCGGGCTGCGCGGATCCTTCGCCCGACGGTCTGGTCCCCGTTGTGCGTGACTACCACGTGCCCCTCGACGAGGCCCTGGCCGCCGTCGAGGCTCGGCTGGACGATCCGATGGTCGTCGCGGTGGGGGAGAGCGGCCTGGATTATTTCCGCACCGCCGACCCGGGCCGCGAG
This sequence comes from Schaalia odontolytica, assembly GCF_005696695.1. Lineage (NCBI taxonomy): Bacteria > Bacillati > Actinomycetota > Actinomycetes > Actinomycetales > Actinomycetaceae > Schaalia > Schaalia odontolytica. Next base: position 605,798 of record NZ_CP040006.1, read on the forward strand.
GCGCAGAAGGAATCCTTCCGCGCGCACATCGACATGGCGCAGCGCGCCGGCCTGCCCCTGCAGATCCACGACCGCGACGCCCACGAGGACACCCTCGCGATTCTCGGCGAGCGCGCGAGCGCGGACCAGCGCATCGTCTTCCACTGCTACTCGGGGGACGCGGCGATGGCCGAGCGCCTCGCCGAGCGCGGATGGTACGCCTCCTTCGCCGGCCCTATTACCTACCCCGCGAACTCCGACCTGCGCGCCGCGCTCGCGGTCCTTCCGCGCGAGCTCGTCCTGGTCGAGACCGACGCCCCGTACCTGACGCCCGTGCCGTGGCGTGGCTGTCCCAACGCCTCGTACGTCATGGCGCACACCGTGCGTTTCATTGCGGATCAGTGGGGCGTCAGCGAGGCGGCGGCGTGCGACCAGCTGCGGGCGAACACCGAGGCGGTCTACGGCACCTGGTGAGGGTATCTCTCCTGTGATGAGCGCGGGTTATCGGGCTTCGCGCGACCTTTCTGCGCGCGTTCTCTGACTGGTGAATTGCGTCAAAGTGGTCGCGCGACGGTAACAAATTGGTTACGGTGGGAGTGTCAGTCCGAATTGGCCTGCCCGTCTGATGCGCCCGCAGTCCGCGGGGATGCGTTGGCGCGGCCCCGAAACGGAACCTACAAAGTCTGGAGACACGTGAGCTTTCAGCCCTCTCGTACAACCGTCATTTCCGTCGCAGCCGCGACGGCCCTTGTCGTGGCCGGCACCGCGGCCACTGCCATTGGTACCTCCTATCGCCACGTCACCGTCGAAGTTGACGGCGTGCCCCACGATGTCTCAGGCTTCTTCACGACCGCCGGCGATGCTCTGCACAGCGCGGGCGTGACCGTCGGCGACCACGACCTCGTCGCCCCCGCCTCCAACCAGACCGTCGCGAGCGGTGACACCGTCGTCGTGCGCACCGCGACCGAGTACGACGTGACGGTTGACGGCAACCAGACCACGGCGTGGTCCACGGCCTCGTCGATTTCCGGCGTGCTCTCGGCCCTGCCGGCCTCCGCCGCGTCCATGGCGGCCGACCGCTCCTACACCCGCGCCGAGATGCCCGTCGCCGAGGCCGGCCAGACCGTCCACGTCGTCGCCGACGGCACCACGACGGACGTCGTCGTCTCCTCCGACGAGGGCACGACCGCGATCCTCGAGAAGGCCGGTGTCAGCGCCGGTCCGATCGACCGTGTGACCATGGAGCACAACGGCGGCGAGGCCACCCTGCGCGTTGCGCGCGTCGTGCGTGGCACCGTCTCTTCCACGACCGAGATCCCGTACGAGACCGAAGAGCGTGAGGACGCCGAGGCCGAAGAGGGTACCGAGAAGACCGTGCAGGAAGGCGTGGCCGGCTCCGAGGTGACCGAGACCTACCAGGAGACCATCGACGGCAACGTCACCGTCTCCGCCGTCCTGTCCACGACCCGCACCGAGCCCACCAAGCGCATCGTCTCCAAGGGCACGAAGGCGAAGAAGGCCGAGGATACCTCGTCCAGCTCGTCGTCCTCGTCCGCTTCTTCGGGCTCCTCCTCGTCTGGTTCGTCTGCTTCTGCTCCCGCCGCCGTCTCTGGCGACGACGCTTCGATCTGGGCTGCCATCGCCCAGTGCGAGTCCGGCGGCAACCCGTCGATCAACACGGGCAACGGCTACTACGGCATGTACCAGTTCTCTCTGCCGACGTGGCGTTCCGTGGGCGGCTCCGGCCTGCCCTCCGACGCCTCCGTGGAGGAGCAGACCATGCGTGCGCGCATGCTCCAGCAGCGCTCCGGTTGGGGCCAGTGGGGCTGCGCCTACAAGCTGGGCCTCGTCTGACGTGACATTGCACGCGGGCGCGGCCAGACCCTGGCGCGCCCGCGTGCGTGCACGTTAAGCTGACCGGCAGTACCAATAGCGAGTAACTGGAGAATCGTGAACCACCACCTGAGCACCTCCCTGAGTGCGTCCGCCGCAAGCGCCCTGCACGTCCTGGGCGCCCACGTGCGTTCCTTCGCGCCTTCCCCGCGCATCGTCCTGAGTGTTGCCGCCCTCGCCTCGGCGGGTGTCCTCGGCGTCGCCGGCGTCGGTGTCGCCTCCTCGCACACATCCGTCATGCTCGAGGTCAACGGCGTCTCGCGCCCCGTGACCTCCTGGGGTAACACCGTCGGCGACGCGCTGCATGCCGCGGGCGTGAGCGTTGGCAGCAACGACCTCGTTCAGCCCGGCACCGGCGAGGCCGTGCGCGACGGCGACACGATCGTCGTGCGCACCTCCAAGCCGTACACGGTGACCGTCGACGGTCAGACTCGTACCCTGTGGACTACGGCCTCGTCGGCCGATGCGATCCTCGCGGACGCCGCTCCGCTGGGCTCGGCCGTCAGCCTCGCCGCAGACCGTTCCTCGTCGCGTGACGAGCTCACCCCGCTCGTGTCGCGCGCCCGCAACGTCGTCGTCACGGTGGATGGCACCACGCGTGAGGTCGCCGCACGTCCCGGACAGGACGCCCGCGCGATCCTCGAGGCCTCCGGCGTCTCCGTGCACCCCCTCGACCGCGTGAACGTCACGACGGGCGAGGCCGGCGAGCTGTCGATCAACGTCAGCCGCGTGACCCGCGGTGAGGCCACCGAGACCGTCGAAATCCCCTTCAGTGAGACGACGACGACCAGCTCCGACCTCTTCGTCGGTGAATCCCAGGTGACGACGGTCGGCGTCAACGGCGCAACCACGTGGACCGTGTGGCAGGAGAAGAAGGGCGACGAGGTCCTGACCTCCGTGCCGATCACCGAGCACTCCACGTCCCAGCCTGTGACCCAGGTGCGCAGCGAGGGAACGAAGGAGGCCACCCCGGCCGCCCTCGTCGCCGCCGGCATTGACCCGAAGGCCACCCTCGAGGAAAAGGTTGAGGCGGACGGTACGACCTCCGTGCGCTACCGTGCGAAGCTCGGCACGATCTCCACGAAGGAAGAGATCGCCGCGATCGCAGCCGACACGAAGAATGCGGACGCTGCTACGGCTGCCGCCGCTGCTGCTGCCGCTGCTGCCGCCGGCGCCGTCCCCACGAACTACTCCGGTGAGGATCCGCGTTCGCTGGCCAAGCCCCTCGTCGCAGCCCAGGGCTGGGGCGACAGCGAGTACCAGTGCCTGGTCCTCCTGTGGAACCGCGAGTCGCAGTGGAACCCCTACGCTGAGAACGCCTCGTCGGGTGCGTACGGCATCCCGCAGTCGCTGCCGGGCTCCAAGATGGCCTCGGCCGGCGCCGACTGGCGTACCAACCCGATCACCCAGATCAACTGGGGCATTGGCTACATCAAGGGTCGCTACGGCACGCCCTGCTCCGCCTGGGCGCACTCGAATGCCGTGGGCTGGTACTAAGCCTGAGAGCTAGTGAGGGCCGGGCCTGACAACGAGGGTTGTTGGGCCCGGCTTTTGTTTGTGTCTATGGGTAGCTGCCCGCCACGTGCTCCCGCCACAATTCCGCACGTAGGCCCGCTAATGCCAGTCTGGGCATCCACGCCCGCGCTCACATGAGAGGGTTAACACACCAAATAGAGGGTTAACGTGCGCATTTCAGGGGCTAACGTGCGCGCGCCGCAGCGCCTTGCCGGGGTCGAGGCGCACGCCTGCGTTCGATGTGGGGTCTGGCGCTTGGGCCGAAGTGTCTCTTCGATGCTGCGTCGAGTCACTGCTCCGCGATGCGCCTTGTTGCTAAGTGGTGTAACACCACTTAGCGGCGTGTTGCACCAGTTCGGAGCTAGTGTAATGCTCCCTAACTGGTGTAATGCTCCCTAACTAGTGCAGCGCTGCCCGGCGGGGTGCCGATAAACGCCGGTGGGGCGTCGCCGGCTATGACGGGGGGAGGTCACGGGCGGTCAGCTCCGCGACGAGGCTTGTGACCGATGAGGTGTTACACCCGATCGGGAAGATTCAACCTCTTCTGATCGGGTGGAATCTTCCCTAACAGGTTGAATGCTCCCGATCAGGTGGAATCTTCGCGCTGGGGCGCATCCTGTCTCAGGTGCAGCGGCGCGAGGTCGGAGAGGTTACCACCTTCCTGGCGGATCGGGAAGCCGCCGCAGCAGACGAAGCTGTCTCCAAGGGCCTGCTTGACAAGGCGCAGGGGCGTTTGGAAGACGTCGTGAAGAAGCAGGTCAACGCCGTTCTGGGCGAGCAGGCCAGCAAGTATGAGGTGCGCGTCGTCCTGCCGCCCGCCCCCGCCCAGTGACGCTCTGAGCCTCACAGTGCCCCCAGCCCCGGCCTCGTCGGTCCCGTGCACTAGACTTGCCAGCGTGAGCCGATCCTCCAGCCCCCGTAACCAGCGCGACACGCGCCGCCGCCTCGACCCGACCCTGCCCGAGGGGGCCGTGCCCTCCGAGACGGGCCTGCTCGGTCCCCTTGAAGTCAAGGCCATCTCCGAGGCGCTCGGTATCCGCCCCACCAAGGTGCTGGGCCAGAACTTCGTGCACGACGCGGGCACGGTGCGCAAGATCGTCGCAGCCGGTGGCGTCGAAGAAGGCGACGAGGTCGTCGAGGTCGGCCCCGGCCTTGGCTCCCTGACGCTCGCGCTCCTGGAAGTCGGCGCCCGCGTGCGGGCCGTCGAGATCGACCCGCCCCTGGCAGCGGCCTTGCCCGAGACCGTGCGCGCCCGTATGAGCGAGGCCGCCGACCGCTTCCACGTCGTCACCATGGACGCCACGGAAATCAGCGGTGTCGATGACTTCGGCGTGGACTGGCCCGCCCCCACCAAGCTCGTCGCGAACCTGCCGTACAACGTGGCCGTGCCGGTTCTGCTCAACATGCTCGAGGCCTTCCCCTCCATCCAGGGCGTCGTCGTCATGGTCCAGGCCGAGGTCGCGGACCGCCTGGCCGCCGGCCCCGGATCTCGCACCTACGGCGTGCCCTCCGTGAAGGCCTCCTGGTACGGCTCGGTTGAGCGCGCCGGGACGATCGGCCGCTCCGTGTTCTGGCCCGTGCCCGGCGTGGATAGCGCCCTCGTGCGCCTCACGCGCCTTGAGACCCCGCGCGGCGACGACGAGCTGCGCCGCGCCACCTTCGAGGTCACCGACGTGGCCTTCGGCCAGCGCCGCAAGACCCTGCGCGCGGCCCTCAAGAACTGGGCGGGCAGCCCCGAGGCCTCCGAGGCCCTCCTGTCGGCCGCCGGCATTGACCCGACGCGCCGCGGCGAGACCCTCTCGATCGACGAGTTCGTCGAGTTGGGACGCGCCGTCATCGAGGCCCGCGCCAACGGCACCCTCGCGGCGTCGACCGCGGCCCGCTGAGGGTTGTCGGTCAGACAAGCGGTAGGAAGAAGGAACGCCATGCGTGAAGTGCGCGCCAGTGCGCCCGGAAAAGTCAACCTGACCCTGCGCGTCGGCGCGCCCACGCCCGACGGCTACCACCCCCTCGTCACGGTCTTCGAGGCCCTGAACCTGCGCGAAACCGTCACCGTGCGCACCTCCAAGACACCCGGCGTGCGCGTCGAGACGATCGCGTACCTGCCCGACGGCAGCATCGACGAGGCCACGACCCGCGCCATGGCGGACGTGGACCCGCAGACCCACCTGGCTGTGCGCGCCGCGCGCGTCCTCCAGCGCCTCGCCGCCGCGGGCCCCTGGGCGTCTACCGCCGCGGGCCTGAGTATCCGCGTCGACAAGCGCGTCCCCGTCGCCGGCGGCATGGCCGGCGGGTCCGCCGACGCGGCCGCCGCCCTGGTGGCCTGCAACGAGCTGTGGGAGCTGGGCCTGGGCGACGAGCAGCTGCAGGCGATCGGCCGCTCGCTGGGTGCCGACGTCCCCGCCTGCCTGGCGGGCGGCATCGCGCTGGGAACCGGGCGCGGCGACCACATGAGCGTCCTGCGCGACGGGGACGAGGAGGGCCGCCACCACTGGGTCATGCTCCTGTCCCACGAGGGCTTGTCCACCCCCGAGGTGTTCCGCGAGTTCGACCGAGTCGACGCGGCGGGTGCGCCCGCCCTCGCCGAACCCGCGCCTGAGGAAGTCGCCGCCCTGTGCGGGGAACCCGAGGAACTGGGCCACTGCCTCGTCAATGACCTGCAGGCACCCGCCCTGCGCCTGCGCCCCGAGCTGGCCGAGACCATCGGTGCCGCGAAGGATGCGGGAGCCCTGGCCGTCACGCTGTCCGGATCCGGCCCGACCGTCGCGGCCCTCGTGCGCGACGCCGAGCACGCCCGCGCGCTCGCGGACGCCCTGAGCGAGGCTCCCACGGTCGCGCGCGCGATCCCCACCCACGGGCCCGCCTGCGGCGCCCGCATCGAATCGACGGAGGCCATCTGATGGCGCACCTGCTCGGAACCCAGAACGTCGGCGCCCTCGCGGGGTCGCGCAAGCTCCTCGAAGGGGTTACGGTCGGCCTCGACGACGGCAGCCGCGTCGGCATCCTCGGCCCCAATGGCGCCGGAAAGTCCACGCTCCTGCGCATTGTCGCCGGCACGCAGGAACCCGACGGGGGAGTGGTGACCCGACGCGACGGCGTGCGCGTCGCCGTCCTCACCCAGGCGGACACCCTCAACCCCGAGGACACTGTCATCCAGGCTGTTCACCCCGGCATGGAGGAATACGAGTGGGCCTCCAACCCGGCCGTGCGCGACATCCACGCCGGACTCCTCGCTGACATCAACCCCGCCGCCCTCGTCGGCACGCTGTCGGGCGGTCAGCGCCGCCGCGTTGCGCTCGCCCGAGTTCTCGCGGCCACCGCCGACATCGTGTGCCTGGACGAGCCCACCAACCACCTCGACGTCGAGGGCGTGGCCTGGCTGGCCGCGCACCTGAACGCCCGCTTCGCCCGCCCCGGCGCGTCCGGAGCGCTCCTGGCTGTCACCCACGACCGCTGGTTCCTCGACGCCGTGTGCGAGCACATCTGGGAGGTCGTCCCCGGCGTCGACCCGGGCGGCGACCGTCCGCAGATCGCCGGGCATGTCGAAATCTACGACGGCTCCTACGCCGCCTACACGCTGGCCCGCGCTGAACGCATGCGCCAGGCGGACGTGGCCGCCGCCAAGCGCGCCAACCTGCTCACCAAGGAGCTCGCGTGGCTGCGCCGCGGGGCGCCCGCCCGCACCTCCAAGCCGAAGTTCCACATCGCCGCCGCCGAGGCCCTCATCGCCGACGTGCCGCCGCCGCGCGACACCGTCGAGCTGGTGAAGATGGCGACCGCGCGCCTGGGCAAGGACGTCATCGACCTCGAGGACGTCTCCGTGTCCTTCACGCGCCCCGACGGCTCGCGCCTGGACATCCTCGAGGGCGTCACCTGGCGTCTGGCCCCCGCCGAGCGAGTCGGTATCGTCGGCGTGAACGGCGCCGGCAAGACGACGATCCTCAACCTGCTGCGCGGCGACCTCGAGCCCACCTCGGGGCGCGTCAAGCGCGGCAAGACCGTCCAGGTTGCGACCCTCTCCCAGGACACGCACGAGCTCGACGCCCTGGCCGACATGCGCGTCGTCGAGGCCGTCGCCGACGTCGCCCAGACAGTCGTCGTGGACGGCAAGGAGGTCAGCGCCTCCCAGATGACGGAGCGCATGGGCTTCACGCGCGCCCGCGCCTACACGCGCATCAGCGAGATTTCCGGCGGCGAGCGGCGTCGCCTCCAGCTCATGCGCCTGCTCATGAGCCAGCCGAACGTGCTACTCCTCGACGAGCCCACGAACGACCTCGACACTGACACCTTGGCCTCGATGGAGGACCTGCTCGACACCTTCCCGGGCACCCTCGTCGTCGTCTCACACGACCGCTACCTCCTCGAGCGCGTCACCGACCACCAAGTCGCCCTCCTCGGCGACGGCCAGATCCGCGCCCTGCCCGGCGGCGTCGAACAGTACCTGCAGATGCGCGCGTCCGGTGATTTTGGTGCTTTCGGACCGTCTTCTCGCGCCGACGAGGCCGGCTCCGCCTCCCGCTCCACCGCGCCCTCCGCGGATGCCTCCTCGGGTGAGGAGAGCGCGGGGCAGGGGAGCGCTCGCGGCGGCGTGAGCGACGCTGCGGCGCGGCGCGCGGCCAAGAAGGAAGTGGCCCGCATCGAACGCAAGTTGGAGCGCTTGCGGGCCGAGGCCTCGAACCTGGAGGCGAAGCTGGAGAAGCTGTCGATCCAGGTGGCGACGGATCCTGCGGCGGTGTCCGAGCTGACGAAGGTCTCGGCGGCCCACCAGGACATCCTGTCCGAGATGGATGAGCTGGAGGAGGCCTGGCTCGAGGCGGCGGATTTGCTCGAGTGAGCGGATCTGTGGGTAGTAGTCGACGGCGGTAAGTGCCTCTAGAAACGCAGCAGTCGTGGCCTCGGTGCCTCGTCCTCAATTCCTTCCATGCTATCGGAATCTCAAATTCATATTTACAGTGCAAATATTGGTGCGCTGTGTATTCGTTGGTATTTCACGGTTCTTCACTGCGAAAATTTCCGAGCAACTCTTTGACAGTGGTCAGAATCCGCTACTATGTGCCCGGGTTCCTTCCAACAAGTGGAACCTAGGAGCGAAGCGGCGCTTCGAGCGCCATTCAGGGCATGAAAAGAGGCTTGAGAGTCAGATGAAACGCGGACCATTTATCGCCGGAGCAGGCCTGCTCGGCGTCATCGCGCTGGTGCCCGCACTGGTCCCCAGTGCGGTCGCGGCCGACGACCAGTACGGTGCGACCGTCCCCTACACGCGATACGAGGCCGAGGAGGCGAGCCGATCCGACGGGACGACGCTCGAGCGCTCCGACGACATCGAGTCGACGGCCATCGAGGCCTCGGGCCAGTCCTACGTGGCCCTGAACGGCAAGAACTCCTCCGTGGACTTCACCGCGACGACCGCTGCCAACGCCCTCGACCTGCGCTTCACCCTGCCGGATCACACCTCCGGTCGTGTCGACGTACGCGTGAACAACGAGACCGTCGCGACCCTCGATCTCTCCTCCGAGACAGCCTGGCAGTACGTCGGCGGCGACCATGTGTACGACGAGCCGGGAGACGGCAGGAAGGCGCGCTTCCGTTTCGACGAGGTCCACACCCTCCTGGGCCGCCAGATCCAGAAGGACGATCATATTCAGATCGTCAAGGTTGGCGACGACCAGAATGCCTACGGCATCGACTTCATTGAGCTCGAGCAGGCTGCGCCCGCCATCGAGCGCCCCGAAGGCGCCGTGAGCGTGGCCGACTACCAGGGAGCCAAGCCCGGCGACGGCGTCGACGACTCCGACGCGCTCATCTGGGCCATGAACCAGGCGGCGGCCTCCTCCAAGACCGTCTACATTCCCGCGGGCACGTGGGAGTTCGGCCGCAAGATCGGCCTGGACCATTCCGGCCTGACCATCCAGGGTGCGGGCATGTGGCACACCAACGTGCGCTTCACCTCCGACCAGGCTGGCGGCGGCGGTTTCGTCTTCAACCGCGGCGTGGGTGGCGTGACCATGACCGACTTCTACATGTCCTCGAACCTGAAGTCCCGCTTCGATGAGAAGGCTCAGTACAAGGGCTTCGCGGGTTCCGCCGGCGCGAACACCCGCGTCGCCAACGTGTGGGTCGAGCACTTCGAGTGTGGCTTCTGGATGGGCGACTACGTGGATGCCAGCCAGATGACCTACACCGACGGCATGGTCATCGAGAACGCGCGTATCCGCAACAACTTCGCGGACGGTGTCAACTTCGCGCAGGGAACGGCGAACTCCACGGTTCGCAACTCCTCGGTGCGCGGCAACGGTGACGATGGCCTGGCCTCGTGGTCGAGCATCGACAAGTCCACCAACAGCCAGGCGCGCATCGCCGAGCACAACTCCTTCGTGGGCAACACTGTCGAACTGGGCTGGCGTGCCTCCGCCATCGGCCTCTTCGGCGGCAAGTCCCACGTCATCAAGGACAATCTCATCGTCAACAACTTCTCCGGCGCGGGGATTCGCCTGAACACCGTGTTCGACGGTCACAACTTCGACCTGAACACGGACGGCGGCATCTCGATCTCGCACAACAAGCTCGTGCGCTCGGGCACCACGAACGACTTCTACGGAAACACGCGCGGCGCGATCGACTTCCAGGAAGTGAAGGGCGACATCCGTAACGTCACCGTCTCGGACAACCTCATCGTGCGCCCCTACGCCGAGGAGATCCGCGCGGACTTCGGCCTCGACGCTTCCGCTCTGTCCCCTCGCGGCATCACGCTGCGCGACAACAAGCGCGACGACGAGGCCGTGGCCACCCAGCAGGAAAAGATCGTCAACCACGTGCTGGTGGGGGATCAGGTCGTGCGCACCGTCCCCGAGACGGAGAACTACAGCCTCTACTGGTACCAGCGCGACGAGCGTGGCGCTCACGGCACGATCAACCGCTACTGGGTCTCCAAGGCGGACGGCGTGGCCATCACGCCCGACATGGAGTACTCCGTCGAGGGTGGCAAGCGCGTCTACAACGTGACGCTCGCTGACCTGCCCCAGTACCTGCCGACGTCGACTGACTTCTCCGGCTCGTACGACTACGTCGCGGATCTCGAGCGCTCGCAGCCGGCCGACGATGGCACGACGATCGTGGTCCGTTTCTGGTCCGCGAAGTGATCGCTTCCTGACTGACTGCTCCGGTCCACAATCGCCCGCGCTGCCCCTCGGTGGCGCGGGCGAGGTGCGTCTGTGTCTGTGCTGCTACCTGGAGAGCGAGGAAAGGTGACCGGCCTCGTGCCTGCTCGTCGCGTCAGCCGGTGCAGCCTACAATGGAGCCGATTGATTGCTCAAGGAGGGTCCCGTGTCATTCTCGGATGTTCCAGACGTTCATGCCCCCGGTTTCCGTGATACCGGTACTATCCGCTTCGTTCCCGACAGTGAGACGGTCCTCGCGCGCATGGATCGCTCGACGGTCGAGGTCTTCACCTCCTTGGAAGAATACGTCGAATCATACGGTTCCTACGTCGATCGTCTCGGATATCCTACGGGCAAGTACTTCTGGCACATCCCCCTCGATCGTGAGGGGCAAGTCTATTACTTCGAGGAGCGAGCCCAAGACATTTTCGCGCTCCACGATCCGATATATGAGTATGAGATCAAGAGCCTGCCGCCGGGCTTTTGCATCCGAACGGGCATCAATGTTCCCCAGTTTGACCTGCGTGGCGGTGCTCGCCAGGTTCAATTTCTTGCGGGAGATACGCCCCTGACGGCCATCGAGTGTCTGAAACTGGGGATCCTTGGTGGGAAGGTGGTGCGCTGATGTGGGCACAGCCTGAACTCATGGACTTTGCGATGAGCGCGGGAGCCCAGGTGCACCTGCGTGAGGGCGATGGTCTGGCGCTCACGTGGGACTGTGGCCGCAGCTGGCGACACGTGTGGAAGACGCATGGGAGCGACGCGCAGTCCTTCTACGGCGAGAGTGAATACGCCGAGGAGCGTTGGCCTCACTTCGTCAGCAACGACCATGACCTCATGCTCCGGTGGGCGATCGTGCGTATCGGCAGCGAAGCGCGGCGCCGACTGGAGTGGGCGCCGATTGTTGTACCTTCCGAGGCGGAGGGCCTCGATGGGCGTTGGGGCGTGGAACAACTCAGCCTCATCACCGGGCGGCTAACGATGGATGGTGTGCCCCTGCCGATGGATATGCGCACCATCTTCCCGGAGCATCATGAACTCAACCAGTTCGCTCGCGTGGCCCTCATGGACGTTGATGATCTGGTCGCGGCCTATCGCGATCCCTCGGGCGGTGCGCTCCTGGGGCGCTGGGTGCGCTGAGGGACGAGGCCGGAGGGGCGTGCGGCGCGGGCGATTGCGTGCGTGAGAGCCGATCAGGGTAGGTTTGCCACACCCGCGCAGCGCAGGCTCACCTATCCGAATTACGCAAAAGAAATGCCGCATTTATTTGCGTAATTAGTGATGGTGTGAGTGCGAAAATAGCCCCCGAACGACGCGCGAGCACCCTTGGAATTGCAACGAAAACTCGCCACGTTTTGGATATGTTGCGAAAAGGCGTATCACTGGAGTCAACAGCGCGGCCAACCCGGTCGCGACCGGCTACAAAGAGGCCCCACGGGGCCACGTTGAAAAGGACACTCCAATGGCAGATATGCCCCGCATCCTCGACTGCTCCGTCACCGACTGCTCCTACAACAAGGAGAAGAACTGCGGAGCCGCCGCTATCACCGTCGGCTACTCGACCTCCTGCACGACCTTCATCCCGCTGACCGTCAAGGGCGGCCTTGGCAAGGCTGAGACCTTCGTCGGCGCCTGCCAGAAGGCCGACTGCGCCCACAACAACGCCCTCGAGTGCACCGCCGCCTCCATCTCGGTCGGCGCGGGCACCGCGGACTGCCTCTCCTACGAGGCGCGCTGAGTCTGACTCATTAACGAGGCCGTGGCTGGGAATACCCGCCACGGCCTCGTCGTATCTGCCAAAGATTAACTCAGCGTCCTTCGCCCGAGCGCACCCGCAGCGTGGGGTGGGGGCGCAGGCCGCGCTGGCCGTTCCAGATGAGGTTGACGACGTGGGCGGCGACCTCGTCCTTCTTCATGCGGCGGTCATCCAGCCACCACTGGCCGACCTGCGCGATGAGGCCGACGAGCATCTGCGCGTACAGGGGAGACCAGGTGGTGTCGAAGTCCGAGCGCTTGAACTGCTCGGCGATGATGTGCTCGACGCTGGTCGCCACGTCGCCCATGACCGAGGAGAACGAACCCGCCGTGCGATCTGAGGGGGCGTCGCGCACGAGCACGCGGAAGCCGTCCGTGTTGCGCTCGATGTAGTCGAGCAGACCCAGGGTCGCGTTCTCCAGGATGAGGCGTGGGCGCTCCGAGGACTCCAGGGATGATTGCAGGGAAGAGATGAGTGCCTGCACCTCGCGGTCGACGACGACCGCGTACAGGCCTTCCTTGCCCCCGAAGTGCTCGTAGACCACGGGCTTGGAGACCTTCGCCCGGGCGGCGATCTCCTCGACGCTGGTCGCGCCGAAGCCCTTTTCTGCGAACAGGGAACGTCCCACGGCCACCAGCTGCTCGCGGCGCGCGAAGCCGCTCATTCGTGTCCTCTTCTCAGCCATGCCCCCAGTATCACACGAGGCGTGGGTCGGACTTCGCTCAGACCGCCCAGCGGGCGCGGGGTCGCGTTTGAAAGCCTGCGAGGGGTGCAGGTATCATCACAGTGGACGCATTCCGCCTTGGTGTAACGGCAGCACAGAGGTTTTTGGTGCCTTTAGTCTAGGTTCGAATCCTAGGGGCGGAGCGACCGGTCCCGATGGGACCGCAGACCCCCGAGGAGGAACATGTCTCGCCCCGCCGCCGTCATCGTCCTGGCCGCAGGTCAGGGAACGCGCATGAAATCTGCCCTCCCGAAGGTCGTTCACCCCCTGTCTGGCCTGTCCATGATCGGACACGCCCTGCGCGCCGCCCACGGCCTCGACCCCGAGCATCTGGTCGCCGTCGTGCGTCACCAGCGCGACGTCGTCGCCGCCGAGATTGAGCGCGTGCTGCCCAGCGCCATCATCGCCGACCAGGACGAAATCCCCGGCACCGGCCGCGCCGTCCAGTGCGGCCTCGAGGCCCTCGATAAGGCCGTCGAGCCCGTCTCCGGCACCATTGTCGTCACCTACGGCGACGTCCCCCTCCTGTCCACGGACACCCTGGCCGAGCTGGTCGCCACCCACGAGGGCGCGGGCCACGCGGTCACCGTCCTGACCTCGCGCGTCGAGGACCCCACCGGCTACGGACGCATCATCCGTGACACCTCGGGCACGGTCACCGCGATCGTTGAGCAGCGCGACGCCACCCCCGAACAGGCCGCGATCAACGAGATCAACGCGGGCATCTATGCCTTCGACGCGGACTTCCTGCGCACGTCCCTGGCTTCCCTGGGCACCGACAACGATCAGGGCGAGGTCTACCTGACCGATGTCCTCGCAGCTGCGGCCCCTGCCGGGCGTACCGCGGGCGCCCTCGAGCTCACCGACCACTGGCAGAGCGCGGGCGCGAACGACCGCGTCCAGCTGGCCGAACTCGGAGCCGAGATGAACCGCCGTCTCTGCGAGGCCCACATGCGTGCCGGCGTGACGATCGTCGACCCGGCCTCCACCTGGATCGACGTCGACGTGACCGTTGGCGCCGACACCACCATCTACCCCGGCACCTGTCTGCGGGGGACAACCACCGTTGGGACCGGCTGTGAAATCGGTCCTAGCGCCACGCTGATTGATGCGGAAATTGGGGATCGCAGTGTGGTTCCCACCGCGTGGATCGGTCAGGGCTGCGTTGCAGCCGATACGATGGTCACGCCATATAGCACCATCGGCACATTGATCGCGGCGCCTCGCGCCTGATCCAACACAAGGAGAGACAACCGCATGAGCGGACTGGTGACCACCGGAGAGAAGAACCTCGTCCTCGTTTCTGGACGAGCTCACATGGACCTGGCTCACGCCGTGGGCGAGGAAATCGGATGTGGGGTTTCGCCGGTGACGGCCTACGACTTCGCCTCCGGCGAGATTTACGTGCGCTTCAACGAGTCCGTTCGCGGCGCCGACGTGTTCGTCCTGCAGTCCATCGAGGGCGACATCAACAAGTGGATCATGGAGCAGCTCATCATGATTGATGCTGCCAAGCGCGCCTCCGCCAAGCGCATCACCGTGGTCGCTCCCTTCTACCCCTACTCGCGTCAGGACAAGAAGCACCAGGGTCGCGAGCCCATCTCCGCTCGCCTCATGGCTGACCTGTACCGCACCGCCGGTGCCGACCGCATCATGAGCGTCGACCTGCACGCCTCGCAGGAGCAGGGCTTCTTCGACGGCCCGGTCGACCACCTCTTCGCCATGCCGGTCCTCGTGGACTACGTGCGCGGCCGCGTTGACCTGGCCAACACCGCCGTCGTCTCTCCCGACGCGGGCCGCATCCGCGTCGCCGAGAAGTGGTCGAAGAAGCTGGGCGGTGCGCCCCTGGCCTTCGTTCACAAGACCCGCGACACCACCCGCCCGAACGTCGCCGTCGCGAACCGCGTCGTCGGCGAGGTCGCCGGCAAGGAATGTGTCCTGGTGGACGACATGATCGACACCGCCGGCACGATCACCGAGGCGATCAACGTCCTCAACAATGCCGGTGCCAAGAAGGTTATCGTTGTCGCCACGCACGGCATCCTCTCCGACCCCGCCGCGAAGCGTCTCTCCGAGTCCGGCGCCGCCGAGGTTGTCGTCACCGACACGCTGCCGATCCCCGCTGAGAAGCGCTTCGAGCAGCTGACCGTCCTCTCCATCGCGCCGCTCCTGGCCCGCGCGATTCAGGAGGTCTTCGAAGACGGTTCGGTCACATCGCTCTTTAACTGAGCGGCTCCCGCTTCACATCCGCCCTCGCCGTGAGGTAACCTATTGGGGTTGCTCCGGCGAGGGCGGATCCGTATCCGCCGTTATCGACAGGGCCTGAATCGAAATGCCACGCGTTTCCTTCACTCTGCCGACACCGACGCCGGACCTGAGAAACGAAGGAAAGACACATGAGCGACAACCCCGTCCTGCTTGCCGAAGAGCGTTCCGAGTTCGGTAAGGGTGCTGCCCGCCGCGCCCGCCGCGCCGGTAAGGTCCCCACGGTCCTCTACGGCCACGGCGCCGAGCCCCGTCACCTGGACGTTCCCGGCCACGACCTCTTCCTCATCGTTCGCGGCACCAAGAACGCGCTCGTTGAGCTGAAGATCGAGGGCAAGACCCAGCTGGCTCTCGTCAAGGACGTTCAGGTTCACCCCGTGCGCCGCGACATCCTGCACGCCGACTTCCTGGCCGTCAAGGCCGGCGAGAAGGTCGATGTTGAGGTCCCCGTCGTCGTTGTCGGCGAGGCTGCCCCCGGCACCGTTCACTCGCTCGAGGAGTTCACCATCCTGGTGAAGGCCGCCGCCACCTCCATCCCCGAGAGCCTCGAGGTTTCCATCGAGGGCCTCGAGGCCGGCTCCGCCGTGCACGTCTCCGACCTGCAGCTGCCCGCCGGCGTTGAGGTCGAGCTCGACCCCGAGACGGTCGTCGTGTCCGTTCTGGAACCCGCCGCTGAAGAGGCTGAGGAAGCCGCTGAAGAGGCCGCCGCCGAGGGCGACGCCGAGGGCGACGCCGAGTGACACTCGCGTAGCACACGCTTTCCCCGAGGGGGCGAGGCTAATGCCTCGCCCCCTCGTCGTATCTGCGATACTTGGGGGCATGAGTGACCTCCACGTGATCATCCCCGCCGGCGGTGCCGGTACCCGCCTGTGGCCGCTGTCGCGCCGCCGCCGCCCCAAGTTCCTCCTCGACCTGGCGGGTACGGGCCGCACCCTCCTGCAGGGCACGGTGGACCGCCTGGAGGAGTCGGCCTCGTCGGTGACCATCGTGACTGGCCAAGCGCACCGAGACGGCGTGCTTGCCCAGCTACCCGAGTTCGCCTCGTCGGATAATCGCACCCTCCTCATCGAGCCGTCGGGCCGCGATTCCATGGCCGCGATCGGCCTGGCCGCCTACGTCGTGCGCGAACGCTTCGGGGACGATGCGATCGTCGGGTCTTTCGCGGCCGACCACCTGATCGCCCGCCCCGAGCTGCTGCGAGACGCCGTCGAAACCGCGATCGGTGCCGCACGTGAGGGCTACGTCGTGACGATCGGCCTGACGCCCACCGAGGCCTCGACCGCCTACGGGTACATCGCGCCCGGTCCGGCCCTCTCTGACGAGGCTGGGGAAGCCGACGCTGAGCGCGGCGCCCGCCGGGTCGCCGAGTTCGTGGAGAAGCCGGACGCCGACACGGCTGCCCGCTACGTGGCGGCGGGCTACCTGTGGAACGCGGGCATGTTCATCGTGTCTGCGGGCGTGCTCGCCTCGCACCTGGCCCGTCTGTTGCCCGACATGCACGCGCGCCTGGAGACCATTGCGCGCGCGTGGGGCACCCCCGGGTTCGACGAGGTGCTGGCGGACAACTGGCCGCACCTGACGAAGATCGCCATCGACCACGCAATCGCCGAGCCCGTCGCCGCCGACGGGGGAGTGGCCGTCGTTCCCGCCGACGCCGAGCTGGGCTGGACGGACCTCGGCGACTTCGAGGCCCTCACCGGCATCGTCGCGGAGGCAGGTAACCTGGGCGAGGTGCTGCGCGTCGAATCCGACGGCGCGGCGGTCTTCGGTGCCCTGGGCGAGGACGGTGAGGGGCCGCTCGTTGCGCTCGTCGGCGTCCCCGACGTGGCTGTTGCTCTGACCCCCGACGCGATCCTCGTGACGCGTCGCGACCGTGCACAGTCGGTGAAGGCCGTCGTCGACCAGCTCGCGGACCAGGGGCGCTCCGACCTGCTCTGACGCGCCGCCGACGCGCGGCCTGACGCGTGCCCGGCGGGGCTCCCACGAGGGGGTCCGGCCTCGCCGCGTCCTGTTCGCTCTCGGGTGAGGTGCGCCGCCCCGCCCGCCGCGCAGGGGTGCGGGGCTGGTAGCGTGTTGGGCAGCAAGAAGCCCCGACGAAAGGCATCACACGTGAACAAGCGGACCATCGCCGCCCTCGCAACCACTGCGACCGCGGCCTCTTTGGCCCTTGGAGCTTGCTCGACCACGCCCGCCGCCACCCCCGCAGCCTCCGCGAAGGTCTGCGCCGCCATCTCCGGAGCCCACGGCGACGCCGCCACGGACCCCGTCGCGACCGCCCTCGCGGGTGCCGCGAACGACGCGTCTGTCGCCTTCGAGGCGGCCAGCGGGCAGGAGGCCCCGGCCTCGCTCGTGACCTCCGGCTGCACGCTGATCGTGGGCACGGACTCGACCATGGCCGCCTCGATCTCCGAGGCCGCACGCTCCAACCCGAAGGTCCGCTTCGCCCTCGTGGGCGCCTCCTTCGTTGACTCCAAGGGTGCCGCGACCTCCCTGAAGAACGGCTCGGTCGTCGACGTGGACGCCTCGCAGGCCGCCTACCTGGCCGGCTACGCCTCCGCGGGCATGACGACTACGGGCACGCTCGCCGTCATCGGCGGTGAGCGCGACAACGTCACCAGCTCGCAGATGTCCGCGTTCTCCCAGGGTGTGGACGCCTACAACCTGGCCAACGGCACGTCGATCACCGTGCTCGGCTGGAACCCCGTGACGAGCGACGGCACGTACGCGGGCAGCGCCGACGAGGTGCGCGCGGCGACCGCCGACGCGATCTCTCAGGGCGCCGACATCATCGCCCCCTTCGCCGGTGAGGCCAACGAGGGCGCAGCGCGCGCCGTCACCGAGGCCGCCAACCCGACCGTGCGCCTCGTGTGGTCGGGCCTGACGAAGAACGACCTGAAGGGCCTGACCCGCGACGAGGCCCAGTCGGCCGAGACCGCGCCGATGTCCGGCCAGTCCGGCGCGACGGTGACCCAGCAGGTGGACACGCAGTCATTCGCGGACGCGTTCAGCTACATCCAGATCTCCGACGAGGTCCGCTCCGCCATCGGCGCTCCCGTGCTGACGGGCGTCGTCGTGGATTACAAGGCCGCGATGGACACCCTCATCGCCCAGGCCTCCGCGGGCGAGAAGGCATCCGTCGTCCCGGTGTCCCTGGCCTCGGGCGGCGTGATCCTCACGGGCTTTGGCGCCTACACGCCGATGCTGTCCTCCGAGCTCAAGCTGGGCCTGTCCGACATGGCCGGCCAGATCGAGACGGGTGGCATGGTCATCTCCACGCCCTTCGACGTGTGAGCTGACGGTATAGACAGAAGTGCCCCGGGGACGCGTCCCCGGGGCGCAACTGTTTGGTCTCAGGCTCCCAGCACTGCCAGCGTCGCGCCCGCGCACAGACCGTCCGCGTCCAACACGAAAGCCGGGTCCACGCAGTACAGGCCCGGGCCAGTGGGAGCGGCGGCAGAGGTGCTCAGCGCATCCGCCAGCGCGGCGCGGACCCGCTCCTCGGGCACAGAGGCGCTCAGGGCGCGCCCGTCCGAGGAAACGCTCAGGGAGAGCGCAGCGCCCTCCTCGACAACCGGCACGCCCAGACGCTCCAGGAGAGTCGCCAGGAGCCCCGAGGCCTCGTCGATCGACACGGAGGCCGCGCGTGCGCCGGAAGGCTCCAGCGAGGCAATACGCGAGGCGCAGCGGTCCACGTACGCGCCGATCATTCCGTCGCCTACCGACTCCCAGCCTCCCTGCGAACGGGGGAGGGACGAGCCGTCCCCGCATGTGGCCACGGCCTCGTTGATGAGGGCCAACTCAGCCTCGGGGGCCAGAGCACCCTCGCGCGAGCGGTCGATCGCGCGCCCACCCAGGTAGATGAGGGCCTCTCCCGACGCACGCACGTACACGGCGCCGTCCGCCATCACCATGCGCACCGAAAACGCCGTCAGGGGAGCGGGGAGTGCACGCGGCATGAGCAGGGCGTGCCCGCCGGACGCTTCGATGATCGCAGCGCCGTCGCGCGCCGCGTCCTGATTCTCAGGGGTTTCGTAGCCGATGATCAGGCGGAAACGGCCCCCGGTTCGCGCGGACAGGAAAGAAGCGATACCCGCAAACAGCAACGGGCTTGCACAGCGTGTCATGTGCTGAGGGTAACACCTTGGGTGGTCCGCGCAAAAACCGGTATCAGGAACGAGGCCGGGGCGCGCTCCCGGGAAACGGCGGAGGGACGCAGGTGGGGGAGTGCGCCGCTATCCTGGAGGCATCCATGAAGGAGGAACCATGCAGCTGACGAACCTGACGGACCCGGTCGAGCTCACGCGCCAGATGATCGATATTCCCTCGGTGTCGGGAGAGGAAGGGCCCCTGGCTGACGCCGTCGAGGCGGCCCTGCGCGGTGCCGGATTCGGATCGGTCCCGTCCCTGGAGATCCTGCGCGACGGTGACGCCGTGTGTGCGCGGACCCGTCTCGGCCTCGACCAGCGCGTGGTTCTCGCCGGGCACCTCGATACCGTCCCCATCGCCGACAATGTCCCCGGTCGCTTCGAGGAGCGCGACGGGGCCGCGGTCCTGTGGGGTCGTGGGTCGGTCGACATGCTTGGAGGGTGCGCGGCGGCGCTCGCGCTCGCGTGCGAGGTTGGCGCTCTCCTCCGTTCCAGCGACGAGGCTGCGCTGAGCGCCGACGTCACCTGGATTTTCTACGATCACGAGGAGGTCGCCTCCCACCTCAATGGCCTGGGGCGTGTCCAGCGCAATCACCCCGAGTGGCTCGCCGGCGACCTGGCGCTGCTGGGTGAGCCGACCGCCGCCCACGTGGAGGGCGGCTGCAACGGCACGCTGCGCGTCATCGCGCACTTCCCGGGTCGGGCCTCACACTCGGCGCGCGCGTGGATGGGCGTCAATGCGATCCACGCGATGGCCCCCGTCATCGAGCGCATCGCTGCCTACGGAAACCCCGTCGTCACCGTCGATGGCCTCGAATTCCGCGAATCCCTCTCGGTCGTACGCGTCGAGGGCGGTATCGCCAATAACGTGATCCCCGAAGCTGCGTCGATGACCGTCAACTACCGCTTCGCTCCCTCCACGCGCGCGGATGACGCCCTGGAGTGGGTGCGCGGGCTCTTCGAGGGCACGGGCGCCATGATCGAGGTCGACGACCTGTGTGAGGGGGCCAGGCCGGGAGCGGACTCTGACGTCGCCCAGCGCTTCCTGTCGGTCGCCCACCAGGTCGCGGCTTCGCGGGGCGAGGAGCTGCAGCTGAGCGCGAAGGTCGGCTGGACCGACGTCGCGCGCTTCACCCAGGTCGGCGTGCCCGCCATGAACTTCGGACCGGGCAACCCGCTGCTGGCGCACACGCGCGACGAACATACGCCCGTATCCGATATCGTGAAGGTGCACGACACGCTGCGAGCGTTCGTGCTCGCGCAGCCGACACCGACGCCGGCACCACATAGGGAGGCATGACCATGACCAAGCCGACGCACACATACCGCCGCGGATCCGTCGTCCTGCGAGGGGACCAGATCCCGCGCATGACCTCGGATGCATCGCTGCTCCAGTCCGACCAGAGCGCGGACTGGAAGCACGAGGACCCGTGGCGGGTCTTGCGCATCCAGTCCGAGTTCGTCGAGGGCTTCGAGGCCCTCGCGGAGGTCGGCCCCGCCATCTCGGTGTTCGGTTCTGCTCGCACCCGCCCCGACGATCCCCTCTACGAGTGCGCCCAGCGCATCGGCGAGCTCCTCGTGGATCGCGGCTACGCGGTCATCACGGGCGGCGGCCCCGGCATGATGGAGGCCGCGAACCGCGGCGCGTGGGAGGCTGGCGGAACGTCGATCGGCCTGGGGATCGAGCTGCCCCACGAGCAGGGCTTGAACCAGTGGGTAAACCTGGGCGTCAACTTCCGCTACTTCTTCGCCCGTAAGACCATGTTCGTCAAGTACTCGCAGGGCTTCATCGTGATGCCCGGGGGTTTTGGGACCATGGATGAGCTCTTCGAGTCCGCGACCCTCGTGCAGACGGGGAAGATCCGTTCCTTCCCGGTGGTCCTTGTGGGGACCGACTACTGGTCGGGCCTGGTCGATTGGATCCGCTCCTCGATGGTCGATGCCGGCATGATTTCGCCCGGTGACGTGGACCTGCTCCGCGTCGTGGACGACCCGGAGCAGGCCGTGCGTCTGGCAACGGGTGCCTAGTAGTTTCACACCCTTTATGCGGGTGCTATGTTCTGTCAAACTCCACTTATTACAGGCCTAATTAATCGATTGGCTTATTTTTCTTTGATTACTCTTTGCGATGTGTTAAGGAAAAATGGCGCTTATCCGGTAAAATAGGTATGTTACCCCGCCTGAGGAGGCGCGGGCATAACTCTGAGAAGGAGTACTCTCATGGCAGCAATGAAGCCTCGCACGGGGGATGGACCCCTCGAAGTCAGCGCCGAAGGGCGCGGTATCGTCATGCGAATTCCCAGCGAAGGGGGCGGGCGGCTCGTCATTGAGCTGACCGCGCAGGAGGCGGCGGAACTCGCCGAAGCTCTCGGAGCGGCCATCTGACAGATAGAGATGAAGCGGCGGAACAGGATCTCCTGTTCCGCCGCTTCTACGTAAATGGGGGTGCTCAGCGCTTGACGGCGACCGCCAGGCCGTCGCCGACGGGCAGCAGCGCGGGCACGAACTCATCGGAATCGCGCAGGTAGTTGACGACCTCGCGGGCGACCACGGTGAGCGCGTCGCGGCGCGCGGGGTCGGCGACCTGGTCGCGCCACAGGGCGTGCACGAAAGCGATCGTTCCGCCGGGGCGCAGGATGCGCACCGCGTGATCGAGGTACTGAGGGGTTTCCTCCAGGTCGCCGTCCAGGACGACCATGTCGTAGCCGCGGGCAGCCATGCGAGGCAGCACGTCGAGGGCGCGCCCGGCGATGAGGCGCGTACGATGCGAGGACAGGCCTGCGGCGGCGAAGTTGCGGCGCGCGTGGCCCAGCAGCTCAGACTCGGAGTCGATCGTCGTGAGGACGCCGTCGGCGGCCATGCCGTCCAGCAGCCACAGGCCGGACACGCCCGCGCCCGTGCCCACTTCCAGGACCGCGCGTGCGCCGGAGACGGCCGCCAGCATGCGTAGGGCAGCACCGGTACCGGCAGACACGGGGGAAGCGCCCATTTCGGTAGCGACGGCGCGTGCGGCGGTCAGCGCGTCGCTTTCCGCCACGTAGTCCTCGGTGTACACCCACGTCTGGGCCTTGTCCGCCATCGCCGTATCCTCACTCGTGTTTGATCGCCTGGGTGAGGTACGCCTGCGCGTTGATGCCTCCCCAGGCATCAGGGTACAGGCGAGGATGCGCAAGGGCGCGCTGGCGCTCCGAAAATACTCGAAAACCTCACCTGACAAGCATGCGAAACCCCGGCCTCGTCAATGGGGACGAGGCCGGGGCGAAGCCCTGAGGGCTCAGTGCTGGATGGGGGAGACCCCGAGGGGGCGGCCCGCCAGGCCGCGGTTCGCCGACGACAGCTGCTTGGCGAGGGCAGTGAGCTCCTCGGCGGCAGGGCCTGAGGCGACGGCGACGGGCTCGCCGCGGTCGCCGCCCTCACGCAGCGCGATGTCGAGGGGCACCTGGGCCAGCAGCGGCACGGAGTAGCCCAGCTGCGCGGTCAGGCGCTGCGAGACGGACTCGCCGCCGCCCGCACCGAAGATCTCCAGGCGCGAGCCGTCGGGCTGAGGCAGGAAGGACATGTTTTCGACGACGCCGATGACCTTCTGGTTCGTCTGGGCTGCGATAGAACCGGCGCGCTCGGCGACCTCGGCGGCCGCGACCTGCGGGGTCGTCACGACGAGGATCTCCGAGTTGGGCAGCAGCTGCGCGATCGAGATCGCGACGTCGCCCGTGCCCGGAGGCATGTCGATGAGCAGGACGTCCAGGTCACCCCAGAACACGTCCGCGAGGAACTGCTGGAGGGCGCGGTGGAGCATGGGGCCGCGCCAGATGACGGCCTGGCCGTCGGGCACGAACATACCGATCGAGATGACCTTGACGCCGCCGGCGCCCACGGGCGGGATCATCATGCCGTCGATGACCTGCGGGTCGTGGTCCACGCCGAGCATGCGCGGGATCGAGAAGCCGTAGATGTCCGCGTCCATGACGCCGACCTTGAGGCCCTGCGCGGCCAGCGCGGCGGCCAGGTTCGCGGTCATGGAGGACTTGCCGACGCCGCCCTTACCCGAGGTGACAGCGATGACGCGCGTGAGGGAGTCGGGGCGAGAGAAGGGGATCTCGCGCTCGGGACGACCGCCGTTGAGCTTCTCGCGCAGCGCCTTCTTCTGGGCCTCGTCCATGACGCCCATCTCGACGGAGACGTTCTCGACGCCTTCGACGGCGCCCACGCGCTCGGTGACGTCCTTCGTGATCTGGGTGCGCAGGGGGCACCCGGCGGTGGTGAGCAGGACCTTGACGGCGACGGAGGAGCCGTCGATCGTGACCAGGTCGGGGGTCACCATGTTGAGGTCGGTGATGGGGCGGCGGATCTCGGGGTCGATGACCTGGCCGAGAGCCTCCATGACGGAATCAAGCGTGACTGGCATGGACTCCACTCTACTGGCCGGTGTGCCCATCTTCTAGGGGACGAAAGGCACCGTCGCCCTCGGCCTCGGGCTCAGCCTCTGCCTCGTTCGACGAGGCGTTGGCCGCGTCCGCGGCGATCTCCGCACGCAGGTCTTCCAGCATGTCGCGCAGCTCGGAGCGCACGAAGTCGCGCGTGGCGACGTCCTGGAGCGCCAGGCGCAGGCCTGCGATCTCGCGAGCGAGGTACTCGGTGTCGGCGAGGTTACGCTCCGCGCGAAGGCGGTCCTGCTCGGCCACGACGCGGTCGCGGGCGTCCTGGCGGTTCTGCGCGAGCATAATCAGCGGGGCCGAGTACGAGGCCTGGGTCGAGAACGCGAGGTTCAGGAGGATGAAGGGGTAGGGGTCCCAGGCGGCTTCCTCGCTGATGCCGGCGAGCATCAGGTTCGCGCCGATCCACGCGATGACGAAGATCGTCATGTAGAGGACGAACTTGGGCGAGCCCATGAAGCGGGCGGTGGCCTCGGCGAAGCGGCCGAAGCCGTCGCCGCTGCCCGACGAGCGGCGGAAGAACCACCGACGCTTGTCGATCGGGTTATCCAAACGATCAGCCATCGATGCTCCTTGCCATCATGCGGTCGGTCACGTCGTCGTCGAAGTCTCGCCAGTCCTCGGGCAGCAGCTCGTCAAGGACGTCATCGACCGAGACGGCGCCGTGTAGGTGCCCGTCCTCGTCGACGACGGGCAGGACCGTCAGGTTGTAGGTTGCGAGCAGACGTGTCACGGTCGCGATGTGCGCGTTGGGGTCCACGGACTCGATGTCGCGGTCCAGGATCGTGCCGAGCAGCGTCTGAGGTGGCTCGCGCAGCGCGCGCTGGATGTGGACCATGCCCAGGTACTGGCCGGTCGGCGTCTCCTGGGGCGGGCGTGCGATGAAGGCGACGGTCGCGATCGAGGCCGGGATGTCCTCGCGTCGCACGGCCGCGAGCATCTGCGCGACGGTCGCGTTGGGACCGAAAATGACGGGCTCGGTGGTCATGAGCGAACCCGCGGTCGACTCGTCGTAGGTCATGAGTCGGCGAACGTCCTCGGCCTCTTCGGGCTCCATGAGGGCGAGCAGGGACTGAGCCTTCGCGGCGGGCAGCTCGGCGACGAGGTCGGCCGCGTCGTCAGGCTGCATGACGTCCAGGACGTCGGCGGCTCGGGCGGCTTCCAGCGCGGAGACGATCGCGATACGGTCGTCGTTACCCAGCTCCTCGAGCACGTCGGCGAGGCGCGCGTCCGTCAGCTGCATGGCGACCGCCATCTTGCGATCCTGGGGGAGCGTGTGCATGAAGTCCGCCAGGTCAGCGGGGCGCATGTCCTCCGTGTACTGCAGCAGCGCGGTCGCCGCCTGGTTCGAGTCGGTCTTGAGCAGGCCCGACACCTCGGACACGTCGACCGTGAGGGTCTCTCCGCTGCGCGTGAAACCGAGGGAGGACGTACGCACGCGCTGGACGTGCAGCGTGGAGATCACCCAGTCCTTGGGACGGCGCTGACGCATCGCGACGTCGAGGATACGCACCTGGCCCGAGCCGTCGTTCATGGTGACGACGCGGTCGAAGAGCTCGGAGAGTACGAGCGTCTCGATGGGACGCTGCGTGAACGAACGAATGTTGAGCAGGCCCGTCGTGATGACCGAGCCGGCCTCGATCGCGGTGACTCGAGTGAGCGGCAGGAAGACACGCTTACGCGGGCCGACCTCGACGACGAAGCCGATGACGTTGGCTTCGGATTTCAGCCGAAAGATGACAACGACATCGTGGATCTTGCCGACTTGGTCGCCCAAAGGGTCGAAAACACTAGTGCCAGCGAGCTTTCCGATGTAGACGCGGCGGCCCTTGGTGCCTAGTTCAATAGATGCGATGCTCACTCTTCCATCTTAGGCTGGTGACCACAGATGCGTACTGATGAGCCGGTCGCCGCATGAACAATGCGTTCCATGCCACCGAGGCCGGGACGAAGGAGAAGAAATGGCTGTCGTGATGGACCCGCAGATGCCCACGGGCACCGAGGTCGCCTCGTACGAGACCTACGCGCAGGCGCGTGCGGGCGTCGACTTCCTGTCGGATGCCGGCTTCGACGTTTCCGCGATCACGATTGTCGGCTCTGACCTGCACCTTGTCGAGCGCGTCAAAGGGCGCCTGACGATCGCCCGCGCCTCCCTCTCGGGTGCCTCCAGCGGCGGCCTGTGGGGAGCCCTGGGTGGCATGCTCATGTCCGCCGGGCAAAACGCGGGCGGAACGGGTTCGTGGGTCGTCGGCGGCATCATCGTCGGCGCCCTGATCGGCATGGCTCTGTCCGCTCTGTCCTTCATCATTCGCGGACGCAGCCGCGACCTCGTGTCCTCCCAGCAGGTTGTTGCGGAGCGTTACGCGGTCTTGGCCTCGGCCGACATCGACCGCGCCTATCAGATCCTGCAGCGTACCCCCGGCAACCGCGCGCGCGTCGTGCGCCCGCGTACGGAGCAGGCACGCCCGAAGAAGGATTCCGTCGGCTTCTTCCCCGACGGCCGCCCCCGCTTCGGCGCTGCGACCAAGGACGGGGAGGTGCCCGGTGGTCGCCAGACGCACGAGGCCACGTCCGCCCAGGCCCACGCCCCCGTGAGCGCGCCCGAGGCCTCGGCCCCTGCAACGAACAGCCCCGAGAGCGCGGCGTCCGCACATGAGGACGCCCCGGCCTCGTCCCCCGAAAAGGACCAGACCGAGGCGTAACCTCAGCGTCTTCGCGCGGCTCAGCGGGACTGAACGCGCGCGATCCACTCCTCGACGTCGGCGATCGTACGCGGAATGTCCTCGGAGATGCGCGTGACGGTGCCGTCGGCGTTCACGACGACGTCGTCCTCGATGCGCACGCCGATGCCCCGGTATTCCTCGGGGATCAGCAGGTCGTCGGCGCGGAAGTACAGGCCCGGCTCGATCGTGAAGACCATGCCCGGCTCCAGCAGCGCGCCCTGGTAGAGCTCCGCGCGCGCCTTCGCACAGTCGTGCACGTCCAGGCCCAGGTGGTGGCTGGTGCCGTGCGGCATCCAGCGACGGTGCTGCTGGCCCTCGGGTGCCAGGGACTCTTCCGGGGTGACGGGCAGGATGCCCCACTCATACAGGCGGGCGGCGATGACCTTCATGGCGGCGTCGTGCACGTCCTTGAAGCGGCAGCCCGGCTCGTTGGCGCGGGTCAGGGCGGCCTCGCAGGCGTCGAGGACGGCCTGGTAGACGCGGGCCTGGACCTCGGTGAAACGACCGTTGACGGGCAGTGTGCGCGTGATATCGGCGGTGTAGAGGGAGTCGACCTCGACGCCGGCGTCGACGAGCACCAGGTCGCCCTCGCGGACCGTTCCGTCGTTGTCGATCCAGTGCAGGGTGTTCGCGTGGTTGCCCGAGGCCGCGATGGTCTCGTATCCCTCGCCGTTGCCCTCCTCGCGGGCGACCGCTCGGAATGCGCCCTCGATGACGCGCTCGCCGCGGCGGTGACCCACGGCGCGGGGCAGGACGCGGATGATGTCCTCGAAGCCGGCCTTGGTGACCTCGACCGCGCGGATCATTTCCTCAAGCTCGAAGGCATCCTTGATGAGGCGAATCTCCGAGAGATGTTCTTCGAGGGCCTCGTCCTCCTTGCGCGCATCCTCTCCCGCGGGCAGCGAAGCCTGCGTGCGCACCTCGTTGACCATCGCCTCGACGTTGGCGTCGACGCCGCGCACGATGCGCAGCTGCACGGTCCCGGCGTCCTTTGCCAGCACGTCGCGCAGCGTGTCGATGTGGCGGGTCTCCAGGCCGGTCTGCGCGCTCAGCTCTTCGAGCGAGGGGCGCGCGCCCACCCAGAATTCGCCGTAGCGGGCGTCCGCGTAAAACTCCTTGGAGGAACGCGAGGCGCGGGGCTTGAAGAAGAGCAGGGGAGTGTGGGTGCCGTCCTCGTTCGGCTCGAGCACCAGGACGGTGTCCGGCTCCTTCTCGCCGCCCAGGCCCGACAGGTGCGCGAAGGCGGAGTGCGCGCGGAAACGGTAGTCGCAGTCGTTGGAGCGGACCTTGTAGGGGCCTGCGGGTACGACGAGGCGCTCGCCCGGGAAGGGGGCGCCGGCCTTGAGCGTGCGGTCGTGCAGGAAGTCGGCAACGCGCTCACGTGCAGGCAGTTCGGAGGGGCGAGGCCCCCATCCGGTGCCGATGAAATCGCGGAATGCGGAGGACTGGGGCTGGCGGGAGCGGTTTTCGCCGCGATCGGCCATGGACTGGGAGGCTTCTTCACTCATGGTCACTATTCTACGGCTCATCGGCCCCTCGGGCGGGCCCGATGGTCATGACAAACCCCGGCCTCATGTCCCTGTGGCGCGCTTAGCGCCGGGAACGAGGCCGGGGCCGTGTCGGGTGGAAGAGGCTCAGTCCTGGAGGGTGAGCTCTCCGGCGATGGACAGATCCATCCAGCGCTTGAAGTCCGCGCCGCGCTTGCCCTGCGAGAGCAGGAAGACAGTCTTAGCGTAGAGGGCCTCGAGCGTCATGTCGTGCGCGCCGATCGCACCCAGTTGCGCGAGGGCGTTGCCGGCCTCGTAGTGGCCGAGCATGACCTCCGCCTGGTAGCACTGGGAGGCGACGATGATCGGAACCTCGGCCTGCGCGAGCTCGGCCAGGACGTCCACGAGCCCCGGCTCGGAGGCGGGGATGTTGCCCACGCCGAAGGTGCGCAGGATGAGGGCGTCCGGATGGGGCGTCGTCATGGCGCGCAGTCGCGCGGCGCTCATGCCGGGCACCACGTCGATAACGGCTACGTCCTGGCGCGTGTACGGGCTCGGATCCTGCCAGCCGGTGCCCGCGCTCGGGGCGCCGTACCAGCGCCACGGGGCGCCCGTGCGCGCCATGGGGGACACGGAGGGCGACTCGAAGCCGCGGAACGCCCACGACGAGGTCTTGGTGGCGCGGTTGCCGGCCAGGAGCTTATGCCCGAAGAACAGCATGACGCCTCGTGCGCGGTGCGAAATCGCGGCGCGCAGCGCGCCCGTGACGTTTGACGACGCATCCGAGCCGACGACGCCGAGCGGGTACTGGGAGCCGGTCAGGACGACCGGCTTGCCCATGCTCGCCAGCGAGTACGACAGGGCCGCAGCCGAGTAGGCCATCGTGTCCGTGCCGTGCAGGACCAGGAAGGCGTCCGCCTCGTCGGCGTGCGCGTTGATGTCGTCGATGATGGCCTGCCAGTCCTCGGGGGTAGCCTCCGAGGAGTCGATGAGCGGGTCCAGCGTCGACATCGTGATGTTCGAGGCCAGCTCGATGCCCTCCAGCTGGGAGCCGAACCACCCCTGCAGGTCCGCGCCGGGGCGCAGACCCTCGGGGGAGTCGACCATGCCGATGGTGCCACCGGCATACGTGACGTGAAGACGCACTGTTCGTCCTTTCTCAGTCGCCCGCCACCAGGGTTTCCTCGCCCTGCAGCGAGGCGGCGGCCTCGTCGGTCAGGTTACCGACGCGATCGCGCACGTAGTACCAGCCGGCGACCATGAGGACGACGACCACGGCGAAGAGCGCGAGGGTCCAACGGCCCGATTCGGAGGTCACGTTGGAGCCAACGACGACCGCGAAGAAGAGCAGCGCAAGGTAGTTGGTGTAGGGGGCGCCGGGCATGCGGAACTCCGGACGCTGTGCCTCGCCGCGCTTGACCTTGCGCAGGAACGCCAGGTGCGAGATGAGGATCATCGCCCAGGTGCCGGCGATGCCGATGCCCGCCAGGTCCATAACAATCTCGAATGCGTTCTTAGGGACAAGGGCATTGAGAACGACACCGAGCAGACCCAGCGACGCGGTGATGATGATGCCGCCGTAGGGGACGTGGTTCTTGTTGAGGCGAGCGGCGAAGCGCGGGCCCTCGCCCACGAGCGCCATCGAGCGCAGCGTGCGGCCGGTCGCGTACAGGCCGGCGTTGAGCGAGGACAGAGCGGCGGTCAGGACGACGACCTGGATGATGTCGCCCGCGTGGGGCACGCCGAGGCCGGAGAAGAAGGTCGTGAAGGGAGACTCATCCTTGGAGTAGGCGGTGTAGGGCAGCGCGAAGGCGAAGAGAACGACGGAGCCAACGTAGAAGAAGAAGATACGAACGACCATCGAGTTGATGGCCTTGGGCAGGATCTTGGCGGCGTCCTTCGCCTCGCCGGCTGCAACGCCCACCATCTCGGTGCCGCCGAAAGCGAAGACGACGCCCAGTGTGAGCGCGAAGACGGGGGCCAGGCCCTCAGGGAACCAGCCGCCGGACTCGGAGATGTTGTGGACGCCCGCGGTGTACTCGCCGACGTGAGCCTGGGTGATGATCGCCCAGATGGCGACGCCCATGAAGATGAGGATCGTCGCGACCTTGATCATCGCGAACCAGAATTCGGCCTCGCCGAAGGCCTTGACGCTCATCATGTTGAGGACAAAGACGAGTGCGAGCGCGATGAGGGCGATGACCCACTGGGGGACGCTCTCAAACATGTTCCAGTAGTGCATGTAGAGCGCCA
This sequence comes from Schaalia odontolytica, assembly GCF_005696695.1. NCBI lineage: Bacteria > Bacillati > Actinomycetota > Actinomycetes > Actinomycetales > Actinomycetaceae > Schaalia > Schaalia odontolytica. The sequence goes on from NZ_CP040006.1 coordinate 636,128, forward strand.
CGGCGGTGATGTCAGCCATGACGGTGACCGCCCAGTCCAGGAAGAAGAACCAGCCGGTGATGAACGCACCCTTTTCGCCCAGGAACTCGCGGGCGTAGGACACGAACGCGCCCGAGGAGGGGCGGCGCACCGCCAGCTCGCCGAGGGCTCGGACCATCAGGAACGCGAAGATGCCACACACCGCGTAGGCGAAGGCCAGTGCGGGGCCGCCCTGGGCCAGTCGACCGCCGGCACCCAGGAACAGGCCGGTGCCGATCGAACCGCCGATGGCGATCATCTGGATGTGTCGGTTTTTCAGAGCCTTGTTGTACCCGGCGTCTCCCGCGTCAGTCGCGGTGGACACCTGGGTCTGATCCTTGTCAGACACGTGTGTACTCCAATCGGTGTTGAGGGAGGCCAAATGGCCGTGTGATGCCAGTTTCCTACAGTCGACAGCTCGTCGCTGCAGGTGAGCGGTTAACCGAAAAGGGTGGTGTCGAGACGGGAGAACGTGCAGAAAACAGGGTCAAGACCGGTCAAAAATGGGGTTTTTGTGAGGCCTCCTGACGCGCGCGGGTGGTGTTCGTCCGCGCGGTTGTGTGATCGGATTAATGGGGTAGTCTCAAATGGTGAAGCGAATTGACCCCCACACTCATAGCGCGTATTCAGACGGGACGGATACGCCCGCGCAGCTCCTGTTTATTGCTGCTCAGGCCGGGCTGGATGCCATCGCGCTGACGGACCATGACACGACGACCGGATGGGACGAGGCCGCGGCCGCCGTTGCGGACACCGGCGTGAGCCTCATCCGGGGCGCTGAGATGTCGTGCTCGTCCTCGGGGATCACCGTGCACCTCCTGGCCTACCTCTTCGACCCGGCCAGCCCCAGCCTCGTCGATAATTTCCGACGCACGCGCGAGGACCGCGAGACGCGCGCCGCGCGCATGGTCGAAAACCTGTCGGCCGACTACCCGATTACGTTGGACGACGTGCTCGCCTTCGCGCCTGAGGGCGGCCCCGTGGGGCGCCCGCACATCGCGGACGCGCTCGTCGCTGCCGGCGCATTCCCCGACCGCAGTGCCGCCTTCGTCAAGGCCCTGCACCCGTCCGGCCCCTACTACGTGCACCACTGGGCGCCCGACCCGGTCGAGGCCGTGCGATGCGTGCGCGAGGCCGGGGGAGTGCCGGTCCTGGCCCATCCCCGAGCCCGTAAGCGCCAGCACCTGCTGCCCGAGGCAGTCATCGCCGACATGGCGGCGGCCGGCCTCTTCGGCATCGAGCGCGACCACCGCGACCACGCCCCCGAGGACCGCGCCGACGTCGAGCGCATCGCCCGCGAGTTGGGCCTGGCGATGTTCGGCTCCTCCGACTACCACGGGACGGGCAAGCCGAACCGTATCGGCGAAAACACGACGGACCCGCAGGTGATCGCCGAGGTCATCGCGCAGGGCGCCATCGAGGTGATCGAGCCGTGAGCCTCTTCGACGTCACACTCTTCGCGACTGCCTTCGCGACGCTGACGGTCATCATGGACCCCATCGGGACCGTGCCCGTCTTCCTGGGCCTCACCGCCCGATACTCCCAGCCCAAGCAGCGCCGCGCCGCCATCCAGGCCACCTCCGTCTCCTTCGGCGTCATCCTAACCTTCGCGATCCTGGGTGGGCAGATCCTGCGCCTCCTGCATATTTCGATGGAGGCCCTCCAGCTCTCCGGCGGCGTCCTGCTCTTCCTGGTCGCCATGGAACTCCTCATGGGCACTGATTCGTCCTCTCCTGACACGGGGGACGAGGGCGTGAACGTCGCGCTCGTCCCGCTGGGGACGCCGCTGCTCGCCGGCCCCGGCTCGATCGTCGCCGTCATGGTGGCCGTCGGACAGGCCGGCACGAACGTGGGGTCGTGGATCGCTGTCATCGTCGCCGTCGTGCTCGCGCACATCGTGATGTGGCTGACGATGCGCTTCTCACTCATGCTGTCCAGGATGCTCGGCCCCGGCGGCATCATGCTGCTGACAAAGATCTCCGGCCTGCTGCTGGCGGCCATTGCGACGCAGCTCATCATGGAGGGAATCTTCCAGTTCATTGCGACCGCCAAGCTCTCCTGACCTGGTTGTTCTCCCGCGCAGCGGAGCCGAACAAAGCCCCGCGAAAAAGTGGGGTGCGACTCGCCGATGCGTGATTTTCGAAAATCTGTGCGTAATGGTCAGGAAGTGTTGTAGGGTGGGTGAGAACGCCGTGACGCGACACGGCCCGCACTGGTCAGGGTCACGCATTCATCCCTCACCACAATTGTTCCAGGAGAAACAATGAAGAAGACGACCTCGTCTCTGTTCGCCGCCACCGCGGCGCTTGGTCTGATCGCCGCTTCGGCCGGCGTTGCTTTCGCCGCCGAGCCCGTCACCGATCCCTCGACCCCGGCCACCGAGGCCCCGGCCACCGAGGCCCCGTCCACCGAGACCCCCTCGACCCCGGCCCCCGAGGCACCCGCCGAAGAGACGCCCTCGACCCCGGCCCCCGAGCAGCCCTCGACCCCGGCCGACGACAACACCCCGGGCGACAACAACACCGGCGGCTCTTCTGAGACCCCTGCTGTCTCCGATGATTCTTCGGTCCCCGCCGCCGATCAGGGTGGCGCTGGCGCTGCCTCCGGCCCCGTCGGCACCACCGGCGTGACCACCCGCGGCCAGATCTCCACCGGCAACGGCCCGGCCCCCGTCTCCGCTCGTGGCGGCATCCGCAACACGAACGCCCCGGCCGGCACCCCCGCCGCCTCGAACCCGACGCTCGCCAACACCGGCTCCGTCGCTTCGATCGCCGCTGGCGCTGGCGTTATCGCGCTGGCCGGTGGCGTGACCCTGGTGGTTGCTCGCAAGCGCCACTGAGGCATTTTCGCCTGACAAGTAACGCGGGCCCGCTCGATCCGAGCGGGCCCGCGTTTTGTCTAGTTTGCGCAGATCACGTGATAGTTGTGCACGAACGTGCAGTTAAAAACCGCGAATTTGCACCGAAAAGTCATCGTTTCGCCTTGAAATGATGCGTGCATCACATGCACAATGGAACTACCGAAAGTCACCATGAATTGAGCCCTCATGATGAACCGGTGATGGGAAGTGGCACCACTCATCAAGAGCGGTGCCACTTTCCTGTTGATGCGTCCCTGCGGAGCGTGCCCCCCGCAGGGACGCGCCCTGCGGGGGATGGTCCGTCAGTGCTGACGGCGGCGCAGAGCCAGAGCTCCCAGGCCTGCCAGACCCGCCATGATGGCCGCTCCGGCCAGCATCGGGGTGTCAGCGCCCGTGCGAGCAAGGTTGCCGCTCGGGGTTGCGGACGGGGCGGGAGTGGGGGTCGTCGGCTCGGGCGTCGGGGAATCCGACGGCGCCGGCATGGTCGGCTCTTCGGTGGGAACCGTGCACTCGCTGTCCGTGCCGGTCAGCCAGTTGTGCAGGACGATCGGGGCCAGGACCGGGGAGTCCTTGAGGGTCTCGCCGGTCAGAATGCCGTTGATGTTGAAGGAGAAGCCGGAGTTGGCCGGCATGTGCTTGATCGTGACGGTGATGGTCTTGCCGTCCTCGCTGACCTTGATCTCGCCCAGGCCCTCGACGGTGTTCGTGAAGCCGTTACCCTGCAGCGCGCCAGCGCCGGGGTTGGAGATCGTGTTGATCGTGGAGGCGTCGAACTTCAGGCCCTGGACGGCCTTGATCGTCAGCGTCGCGTTGGTGAGGTCCTTGTGGGTGGCGCCGTACAGGCGCAGGGTGCGCGAGTCGCCGACCTTCGGGTCGGTACCGGTGGCGACGAACCAGCCGTCAGCGTTGGCCTCGCCCCACTTGGGCTCCTCAGAACCCCAGGAGCCCGCGTACTTGGAGCGCTCGTTGATGTCGCGCGAGTAGGGGCTCCACACGGTGCGGTCCACGGTCGTGGCCTGGCACTTGGTGAGTTCGGGGGTCTCGGGGGTGGGCAGGTCGCCGCACACCTGGCCGTCGGCCGGGAACTGGGCGCCGACCAGGTTGGCGGACGCGGTCGAGGACTCGGCGCCCTCGGGGAAGGTGCCCGTGAACTGGAAGACAGTGCCGGTGTTGGCGTCGAGGCCCTTGTTCAGCGTGATGGTCCAGATGTTCTTCGCGGCGTCGGTCAGAATGGCGGTGAAGTCACCGTCGTTCCACGTGTACTCGGCTTCACGAGGGCCCCAGGACTGCATGAAGGCGTTGAGGCCCGCGCGGGTCTCAAGCTTGCCGATGAACGTAGTGTCGGCCATGTCGTCGGGCAGGTCGACGGTGATCGTCGTGCCGGCGGCCAGCTTGTTCTTCGTGGCCACGGGGAAGCGCCAGTTCTGCATGGAACCGGCGATCCAGTGGTTGGCCTCGAACATACCCGGGGCCTTGTAGGTCTCGGTGTTGAAGTTCGTCGAGATCTTCGAGGTGTAGCCGTTGTTCGAGCCGGTGGCGATCGTGTTGACGGAGCCGTCGGCGTTACGGGTGATGTCGGCGGGGTTCACCAGCTCGGGGTGGTGGGCCAGGATGTCCGTGTCGAGGATCGCCGCGGCGGTCCAGTCGGCGCGGCAGGCGGTGGACTTGTCGCCGTTGGCGGTGCCGGGGCCCGTGGGCTGGTTTTCGTCGGAGGGCGAGGCCATGGCGGGGCCTGCGATCAGGGCGGTCGCGAGCGTGGCGCTCAGAGCCGTCGCGATGGTCAACCTATGCGTCAGTTTCATCGTATTCCTCGTGTTGAAGGTGATTCAGTCTCAAGAATACTGGCCGTGTGGACTATTGTTAGCCCGGTCAGCATTGGTTACATGAGAACCTTAGTCCATGAACACTGACCGTGTCTCACGTTTGCGAAAAATCATTGAGGGAGTATTTCGCAACTTGCTGCAGGTGGGGATTAGTTGTCGTTTGTAAATGCGCGCCAACCTGGGCCTTTAGTCATGGGTGGTAATTGACAGGTGGATTCCGTCACGTGGCCGGGGGTGGGGTTTCTCCCAGTGCTGTGTCAGAGCAGGGAATTGGGCCGTGTACTCGCTACCCTCTAGAGTTGAAGCCATCCCCGACCCGGGGCGCTCGCCCCCGCGGCGGGCACGGCGCAGTTACACAAAAGGAAATCGTATGACGCTGGATCTGACGCAGTCGCTGCCCTCTCACGTGCGCGCGACCTCTGGACGCCCCGTTGAAGATTCGACCCTGATGGAAGTGTGGCAGGGACTCTCCGCCGCAATCGTCGATCAGATCGCCGATAACTGGGCCGCCACCACGGAGCGTTACGCCAAGGGCCGTCAGGAACACTACTTCTCCGCCGAGTTCCTCATGGGTCGAGCCCTGCTCAACAACCTGTCGAACCTCGGCCTCGTCGAGAAGGCTCGCGAAGCCCTCGCCGCCTACGGCCTCGACCTCGGCCAGGTCCTCGAAGAGGAGCCGGATGCTGCCCTCGGTAACGGTGGCCTCGGCCGCCTCGCCGCCTGCTTCCTGGACTCCTGCGCCACCCTCGACCTGCCCGTGCGTGGCTACGGCATCCTGTACCGCTACGGCCTGTTCAAGCAGCTCTTCGACAACGGCTTCCAGACCGAGCACCCGGATCCGTGGATGGAAGAGGGCTACCCCTTCGTCATCCGCCGCGAAGAGCGCTCCCGCATCGTCTCCTACGCCGACCTGACCGTGCGCGCCGTCCCCTATGACATCGCGATCACCGGCTACGGCACCAAGAACGTGGGCACCCTGCGCCTGTGGAAGGCGGAGCCCATCGAGGAATTCGACTACGACGCCTTCAACTCCCAGCGCTTCACCGACGCCATCGTCGACCGTGAGCGCACCATGGACATCTCCCGCGTCCTGTACCCCAACGACACCACGTTCGAGGGCAAGGTCCTGCGCGTGCGCCAGCAGTACTTCTTCTGCTCCGCCTCCCTGCAGGAAATCGTCGCCAACTACGTGCGTCACCACGGCACCGACCTGACCGGCTTCGCCGAGTACAACGCCGTCCAGCTCAACGACACCCACCCGGTCCTCGCCATCCCCGAGCTCATGCGCATCCTCATGGACGAGCATGGCCTCGGCTGGGAAGAGGCCTGGAAGGTCGTCTCCAAGACCTTCGCCTACACGAACCACACGGTTCTGGCCGAGGCCCTCGAGACCTGGGATATCCACATCTTTGATCGCCTGTTCCCGCGCATCGCCGAGATCGTCCGCGAGATCGACCGTCGCTTCCGCATCGACATGGCCGAGCGCGGCCTCGACCAGGGCACCATCGACTACATGGCTCCTGTCGCCGGCAACACCGTGCGCATGGCTTGGATCGCCTGCTACGCGTCGTACTCCATCAACGGCGTCGCCGCGCTCCACACGGAGATCATCAAGCGCGACACCCTCAAGGAATGGCACGCCATCTGGCCCGAGCGCTTCAACAACAAGACCAACGGCGTGACCCCGCGCCGCTGGCTCAAGCAGTGCAACCCCCGCCTGGCCGCCCTCCTCGACGAGGTCACCGGCTCCGACGCGTGGGTCCGTGACCTCACCGAACTCTCCAAGTTCACCGAGGCCGGCACCGACGAGGTGCTCGAGCGCCTGGCCGAGATCAAGCACGCCAACAAGGTTGACTTCGCCGCGTGGGTCAAGGAGCGTGAGGGCGTCGAGATCGACCCCGACGCGATCTTCGACGTTCAGATCAAGCGTCTGCACGAGTACAAGCGTCAGCTGCTCAATGCCTTCTATGTCCTGGACCTGTACTTCCGCATGAAGGACGACCCGACGCTGGACACCCCCAACCGCGTGTTCATCTTCGGTGCGAAGGCTGCCCCCGGCTACATCCGCGCCAAGGCCATCATCAAGCTCATCAACGCCATCGCGGAGCTGGTGAACAACGACGAGGACATCAACGGCCGCATCAAGGTCGTCTTCGTCCACAACTACAACGTCTCGCCCGCCGAGCACATCATCCCCGCCGCCGACGTCTCCGAGCAGATCTCGATGGCCGGCAAGGAGGCCTCGGGCACGTCCAACATGAAGTTCATGATGAACGGCGCCCTCACTCTGGGCACCCTGGACGGCGCGAACGTTGAGATTCTCGAGGCCGTGGGCGACGAGAACGCCTACATCTTCGGCGCGACCGACGATGAGCTGCCCGAGCTGCGTCGCCACTACGACCCCCGTTGGCACTACGAGAACGTCCCCGGCCTCAAGCGCGTCATCGACGCCCTGACCGACGGCACGCTCGACGACTCCAACTCCGGCTGGTTCCACGACATCCGCCACTCGATCCTCGAGGGCGGCTACGACCCGGCCGACGTGTACTACGTCCTCGGTGACTTTGCCGCGTACCGCGAGACCAAGGACCGCATGGCCGCCGACTACCGCGACCAGAAGGCCTGGAACGCTCGCGTGTGGGCGAACATCTCCCGCTCCGGCCGTTTCTCCTCGGACCGCACGATCTCCGACTACGCTCGCGAGGTCTGGCACATCGAGGGTGAGCCGATCGACTGACGCATTCGCGTAGGGGAGGCCCGGAACCGCACGGTTCCGGGCCTCCCTTGTTGTGTCAAGGCGTGTGGGTGTATCACCATGCGACCCAACTGTATTAGTGGGTTGACACAGTTAGGTATCTGTGTCATTGTATTAGTGTATTAATACAGCAAGACAGGAGGGACGCGTCGATGCGCATCGATGACACCCGCCCCATCTGGATCCAGCTGGCCGACAGCTTCCGCGCCCGTATCACCGACGGCACGTGGAAGCCCGGCCAGAAGATCCCCTCCGTCCGCGACCTCGCCATCGAGGCCGGCACCAACCCCAACACCGTCCAGCGAGCCCTCGCCGCCCTCGACGACGAAGGACTGACCGTCCCCAAGCGGACAGCCGGACGGTATGTCGCCACCGACGACTCTGCGCTGCATGCCCTCCGCCAGGAGGACGCGCGCGCTGCGGCCGACGCCTTCATCCGCGCCTGCCGAGCCCTCGGCGTCGATGTTGAAGGTGCCCACGGCCTCGTCGATGAACGCTGGAACGCGGACCTGTAAACCAGGAGGACAACTCTCATGACCACCCAACCCACAGGCGCTGCCGCGGCCGGCCCCGGCCTCGTCGAGGTCACCGGCCTGACGAAGAGCTACCGCTCGACCCCCGCCCTGCGCGACTACAACCTGAGCCTCGAGTCTGGCCACATCGTCGGCCTCATGGGCCCCAACGGCTGCGGCAAGACCACGCTGCTCAAGATCCTCGCCGGAGTCCTCTCCGACTATCAGGGCACCGTCACCATCGACGGGCACGCGCCCGGCGTTGCCACTAAGGCGATCGTCTCCTATCTGCCCGACGCCGACTTCCTGAACACCGACTGGACCGCTGCGGACGCCATCCGCGTCTACTCCACGTTCTTTGCTGACTTCGACGCCGACAAGGCCGCCTCGATGATCAACTTCTTCGGACTGCCCACCGACCGCCGCCTCGGCGAGATGAGCAAGGGCATGGGGGAGAAGCTCCAGATCAGCCTCATCATGTCCCGGCGCGCCCGCGTGTACCTGCTCGACGAGCCCATCAGCGGCGTCGATCCGGCGACTCGTGACGTCATCCTCGACGGCATCCTGCGCGAGTTCGACCCGGCCTCGCTGCTCATCATGTCCACCCACCTCATTTCCGACATCGAGCATTTCGTCGACTACGCGCTCTTCATGAAGGACGGACAGGTCTTCCTGCAGGGCGACGCCGACGACCTGCGGGCCACCCACGGCGATTCCCTCGACGCCATCTTCCGGAAGGAGTACCGCTGATGTACGCCAAACTGCTTGCCTACGAAATCCGGTCGCGCGCCGTGGCGGACGCGCGCTCCTTCGGGGCGTTCATCGTCACTATTGCCGTCGCGTCGGGAATCGTTGCCGCGGGGCTGCCGGGGATCAGCGGCTCCACCGCTGTCCTCGCCTACGCCCTCTGTTCTCTCACGCCGGTCGCCTGCGCGATCGCAGCGATGGCCGACTACTGGAAGACCCTGTATGGGCAGCGCGGCTACTTCACGATGAGCCTGCCGATCTCCGGAAAGGTCATCTTCTGGGCAAAGAACACCCGCATCATGATTGAGTGCCTCCTGGCCCTCGTCCTGGCCGTCGGCGGAATCCTCGCCGTCGCTTCAGCCGCCGCGTGGAGCGACGGTATCAGCCTCGCCGAGTACACGGCCGGACCGCGTTCGCTCGTGGCCGGAGTTCCCACCTCCACCGTGGCCCTCATGATCGCCGTTCAGGTCATCCTGTCGATGTCCTGGGTCGTACAGGCCTGCGCCGCCATGACGATCGGCGCTGAAGGACGCTTCAACCACCTCGGCTTCGGCGCGCCCATCATCGGTTTCGTCCTGCTGTACATCGTGAACCAGGTGCTTTCCACGGTTGGCACGTTCTTCCTTCCGCTGTCCGTCACGACTGATGGCCACTTCTCCACAGAGATCATGTGGACCTCGTACCGCGCGACGATGGGAACCGACGGTCACCCGAACGTCATCGGCATCGGCTCCTATGTCCTCGTGCCCCTGTTCGCCCTGATCCTGGGCGTGTGGGCCTCCCGCTCGATTGAGAAGCACACGTCCTTGCGCTGATGGTGTGATGCGCTGAGGGGCAGGCGGCGGTGGGATAGGGTTGTTGCATCCGATCCCGCCGCCGACTTGTCCGTGAGGAGCGCTTATGACCGCTGGAGGACCGCAGTTTAGCGCCACACCCCAGAATCCCGACCTGCTGCGGTGGGTCGGCATTCAGGTCCTGCTGCTCGTGATCGCATGGATGATCGGCGTGGTCGTGCGCCGCCTCCTGGCTTCGCGCATGACGATGTCCACGGCCTCGGCGACCCTCACCGGCCTCGGGGGCCTGTGGGGCGGCCTGCTGGTCGCAGGCTGGATCTTCTCGTCCTCCGACACGTGGCGTCCCGCGATGATCGGCGTGGCCGCCCTGGTGGCCGCCATCGTGGTCGTTATTGTCTCCCTGATCGTCGCCTACCTGCATCCGCGCCCCGGCCTTGAGCCCATCGCCGAGGTCGCCAAGCGCGGCGAATCCGACTCCCTCGAATTCAAGTCCAGCGCCCGCTGGAACATGCGCGCCGGCAAGCGCGACGACGCCATGGAAACCGTCATCGCGAAGACGGTCGCCGCGTTCATGAACTCCGGCGGCGGCACCCTCCTCATCGGCGTCGACGACGACGGGCGCCTCATTGGTCTGGGCCCCGACTACGCGACCCTCAAGACCCCGGACGCCGACCGCTTCGAGCTGTGGATCCGCGACCTGTGGGGCCAGCGCCTGGGCACCAACGCGGCCGCGCTGCCCCTCCTCGACTTCGCCGAGGCCTCGGACCCCCAGGAGGGCTACGAGCGTCAGGAGGTGTGTCGGGTGACGATCCCGCCGTCCACGCGCCCCGTGTATCTCAAGGGCCCCAAGGGTAAGGGCGAGGCCGAGCTGTGGGTGCGCGTCGGCAACTCGACGCGGCGCCTCGAGGTCGCCGACGCCGTGCAGTACGTGGCCACGCGCTGGCCCGAATCTGTGCGCGTTTCGCCGCTGACTCGCATCCGCCTGTTCCTCACCATGACCCGCCACCGCGACACCCCCACCCGCCTGCCGCGCGTCGTCGAGCGCGTCCTCACGGAGCGCGCGAAGCACGGTGTCGGGGTGTCTGAGGGGGAGTGAGCCGGGCTGTTCTGCGAAGCGGAGCTGGCGGTGGCGTGGGTGCGTTTGAACCCTGTTCTTGTCGAGACGGATTTGCCCGACGTGGGGCGGTGAGTGGGCTAGGTGTAAAGCTCGCGGCGGTACACTGTGAGCATGGGTAAACGAATTCTTGGGTGGCTGCGGCAAAGGCGAGTTGCAGTGATGTATGGAGTGTTATGGTGTTTCTCGTTCTTCGTTATCGCAGTGTTTTTTCATAAAACTCTCACTGATATCGCGCATCGTGCTGATGGGGAGATTGCTGAAGCCTGCGTGGTGATGTATGTGATTTCTGTTGTTCTCAGTGTGGCTTACGTTTTCTTCGGATTGTCGATTCGCCAGGGGAAACGACGTCTTTGTGTGACTATGCAATTGCTGGCATTTGCCATACTTGTGACAATATTTCGCTCTGTGTTTGATGTGCTTGGTGGTGAGGGGCTTGCGTTTTCCATTGGAACACCTACTTCTGGAGTAGTATCGGTCTATGAAGTGTTCTTTATGTGGGCGCTTTTTCTTGTGGGGGTAGGAATTCAAATTACTTTGATCTCCAATGAAGCTCGACGTGCTGAAATGAATATGCTTCATGGTGGAGTTCTTGTTATCGTAGGTATTCTGCTGCCTAAAATGCTCGATTCCTATTCACTGCTTCGTGCTCACTGCTACGAGGTGCAATGTGGTAATGGTGAGCTCGGTAGTATCGTGCTATTTGAAATGGCTGTCTCCTACGCTGCTGCTCTAGCTGTAATGTTCGTGTTTGGGATCGTCTCTCCTTCTATTCGTACTTCTATACGCAGAATTACTGGAGAAAATGAATTTGAATGCGTAATGCATTCTGATGATGTTCCACATCATTGTGATCATCCCGCCGCTTTTTGCGTAGAAAAGGAATCGTTTGACAAGAGTGCATTGGCAGGCTCTTCCACCGGCTTAAGTGGTGTTGCTCTATCCAAGCAGCTGATGAGTGCTGTTGTTGGTGGTCTCGTCGCCGGCGCGTGTTTCTCGGTTGTGAACCGTCTCTTCAGTCGCCGCTGAACTGCGTTGCCTTGCACTTTGACTGGTGAATCGAGGAGTGTTCCCACATTGTGGCTTGTTACTAAGTGGTGTTACACCACTTAGCGGGGTATTACACCAGCTCGGAGGTGGTGTAATGCTCCCTAACTGGTGTAATGCTCCCTAACTGGTGCAGGGCTGTCTGCTGCGGCTCGGTTGGACGCTAGTTGGAGCTACTACGGAGTAGCTCTTACCGCGACGGAGCTTGTTGGACAGTGGCATTGCACTAGTTAGCGCAGCGTTGCACTGGATAGTAGGCAGTGTAATGCCCTCCTATCTAGTGCATTGCTGTCGTATCTAGTGCAGTGCTGCGCGGCCCGGGCCTGTTAGTTGTTTGCGGAGGACGTTGCGACGTCCGGTTCCATAACGATGCTTGTTACCGATGAGGCGGTGCACCCGATCCGTAGGCATTACACCCCTTCTGATCGGGTGTATCGCGACGGATCGGGTGCAGCGCTGCCTGGCCAGGACCTGTCGTACGCCGGCATGTGCAGTGTCAGCGAGGATACCCACGTCCAAGCTTGTTACTGATGAGGTGTTGCACCCGATCGGGAAGATTCAACCCGATCAGAAAGGGTTGAACCTTCCCCAACGGGTTGAATGTTCCCGATCAGGTTGAATCTTGTCGCGCCCTGAGGTCCCAAACAGGGGAGGGGCCCAAGCCTCTCGGCTCGGACCCCTCCTCACGTCACATCAACGCAGCGCGCTATCGCCTCACTCGCCGCCCTTGCGGCGGCGGATGCGCTTGCGGGCGCGGGGCGCGCCCTCAGGTGCCTCACCCGAACGCTGCGAGTGCTCGCCGCGGCCACGGCCACGCGTGCCGCGGTCAGAGCGGCCGCCCTTGCCGGCGTTCAGCGTGCGATCGCCGTCTTGGGAGCCTCGACGCGACCCGCGCGAACGCGACGCGTCGGAGGAAGCAGCCGAACCACCACGCGACGAACGACCGCGGCCGCCACGCGAGCCACCACGCGAGCCACCGGAACCCGAACGCGAGCCGCCACGGCCTCGTCCCTCGGAACGGGGAGCGGAGCCGCCCAGGTCCTCGAGGACCTCGGCGTCCAGGCCTGCGCGCGTGCGCTTGGCGCGCGGCAGACGACCGGTCGTGCCCTCCGGGATATCCAGGTCGGTGAACAGGTGGGGGGAGGTGTGGTAGGTCTCGAGCGGATCCGGCACGCCCAGGCCCAGTGCCTTGGAGATGAGCGACCAGCGCGGCGTGTCGTCCCAGTCGACGAAGGTGACGGCCGTGCCCGAGTTGCCCGCGCGGCCCGTGCGGCCGATGCGGTGGATGTAGATCTTCTCGTCTTCGGGGCACTGGTAGTTGATGACGTGCGTGACGTCGTCGACGTCGATGCCTCGCGCGGCGACGTCGGTGGCGACCAGGACGTCGACCTTGCCGTTACGGAAGGCACGCAGAGCCTGCTCGCGGGCGCCCTGGCCCAGATCGCCGTGCAGTGAGCCGACCGCGAAGCCGCGGGCGGTCAGGTCCTCGCCCAGGCGGGCGGCGGTGCGCTTGGTGCGGCAGAAGATGACGGTGCGTCCGCGCCCCTCGGCCTGGAGGATGCGGGAGACGACCTCCACCTTGTTCATGGCGTGAACACGGTAGATGACCTGCTTGACCGTGTTGACGGTCTGGTTCTGGTCGTCGGGATCCTGCGCGCGGATGTGGGTCGGCTGGACCATGAAGCGGCGGGCGAGGGCCACGACGGGGCCGGGCATGGTCGCGGAGAACAGCATGGTGTGGCGGTTCTCGGGGACACGGCTGAGCAGCGTCTCGACGTCGGGCAGGAAGCCCAGGTCGAGCATCTCGTCGGCCTCGTCGAGGACGACGGTCTCCACGCCGGACAGGTGCAGGTGGCCCTTGCGCAGCAGGTCGATGAGGCGGCCGGGCGTGCCCACGACGATGTCTGCGCCACGCTGGAGGGCCTCGATCTGGGGCTCGAAGGCGACGCCGCCGTAGATTTCGACGATGCGGGTCGACAGGTACTTGGCGGCCTCGCGCAGGTCCTGGGCGACCTGCTTGGTGAGCTCGCGGGTCGGCAGGATGATGAGCGCCTGCGGCTTGTTCGGGTTGAGGAGGTCCTCGTAGCCCTCTTCGTCGGGCGCGATGACGTCCTCGAGGACGGGGATGCCGAAGCCGAGGGTCTTGCCGGTGCCGGTCTTGGCCTGGCCGATGATGTCGTGGCGGTCCAGCGCGGGGCCGAGGGTGAGGGCCTGGATCGGGAAGGGGTGCGTGATGCCCTTGTCTTCGAGGGCGTCGACGATCGGGTCGGTGACGCCGAAGTCCGCGAAAGACTTCTTGTCGAGGTCCTCGCCCTTGCCGGTGATGTCCGGGGTGGCATCTTCGACCTCGGGGGCTGCGGGCTTGATGTTGCCGAGGCGGACGACGCCTGCGGAGTATTCGACGGACGAGGCCGGGGTGGCCTTCTCGGTGGCGTCAACGTCGGTGGTGGGCACAGTTGCCTCAGTGCTCGTGTTGGTCACGATCTACCTTGTCTCCCGGGCTTTTCCGGGGTTGGGGTCGGTGCCGATCGCGCATTATCTGGCGCGGGGAAACTCGTCCGCGCGTAGGTGTTATGTCTCAAGAATGCGACCGGTCTTCCGGTGGTCACCTTTCAGTGTAATGGTGTGTGACGAGTTCGCGGGGGAGGGGCTGGTCACAGAGACTGCCGACAATCGCGAAGAACAGGGTTCCATGCACCGGGCCGCGAGGCTTGTCAGGCACTATGCTGGAGTCATGGCACACGAGTTTGAATCCGTCCCCGCCGACGACGCCGAAGTCCTTGGTATTCTCGCCTATTCGTCGCTCGCGTTTATGACGCGCCTGGCGAAGGACGGCGAGCAGGCCCCCACGTTCGAGGCTCACGTGGAGCATGCGCGCATGGCCGCGCAGTGCTTCAAGCTCTACCAGCAGCTGGAGGTGTGGAGTGCGCACCGCCGCTTTGATCTGCTGGCGGCTGGTGATGCGTTCTCGGGCGCGTACGACGATCTGGATGCGCGCACGCGTCCGACGACGTTCGCGGAGCGCGCTGTCAAGACGTTTATTACCCGCGGCATGCTGGGCGACATGCTGATCCGCGTCGCGCAGGTGCACGGCCTGTTCGAGGGCATCGAGGACGTGTGGCCCTTCGAGCAGGGGCACTGGGTGCGCGCACACCTGGGCCCGCAGATTGAGGCTGACGAGCAGCTGTCGGCGCGCCTGTCCCTGTGGGGTCGCCGTGTGGCGGGCGAGGCCCTCGGCCTGGTGCGCGCGACGCTGTTCACCTACCCGTCGCTGGCTGCGTCCCCGGAAAACGTCGATGAGATCACGGAGTACGTGATTAAGCGCCACGGGGAGCGCATGAAGGACATTCACCTGAAGGCCTGAGGCCACAGGGTATAGACGAGGCCGGGGTTCCTCGGGCGGTATCGCGACCGCTCGGGTTCCCCGGCCTCGTTCGTCTGGGCGCGAATCAGTGGATCGCGAAGCCGACGCGGCGCTCGGTCTTGGCGGCGATCTGCACGTATGCGAGGGCGTGGGCGGGCACGATGGTGCGCTGGCCCTTGGTGTCGGTGAGGTCGAGGACGCCGTTGGTGGCGGCAAGGGCCTCGTGAACCTTGGCCATGAGCTCGCTTTCGGTCATGTCGACGTCGAGACCGAGCTGACGCGTGTTGTCGCGGATGCCGATGAAGATCTCCATGATGACTCCTTGCTGGTAAATATCGTCATGGCCATCATATGTGCCGCAGATGTGGGTGGGGTCTGCGAGTATTGCGTTATGAGCGAAATTCAGGTCAGGTTGCGCAGCCGCAGCGCCGATTGGTGGCGTCTGCCGGAGCTGAACGCGCGCCAGCGTGCGGTTGTGGACGCGGTGCGCTTGGGTGACGTGATTGCGCGCGGCGCCCCGTCCTCAGGCCGCTCGACGTGTGCCCTGGCCGTCTTCGAGGAGGCGGCCTCCCAGGGCCGCTCCGCGCTTATTCTCGCTCCCGATCGCACGCGCGCCGACGTGCTGACCCCGCGCGCGCAGGCGCTTGGCCCGGATTCGGTGCGCCCGGTGCGTACCCCCGCCTCTTTTGCCTATCAGGTGGTGGCTACGTGGCGCACCCAGCGCGACGTGCCGTTGGAGGGGGTCGAGCTGGTGACGGGCGCGGCTCAGGACCAGATGCTCGCCGAGGCCCTGGAGTCCGTGGAGGCACCGTGGCCCGAGGACATTGGCCCGCAGATGCGCGCGATGCCGGCGTTCCGCGCGGAGTTGCGCAACCTGGTGGCCCGCGCGGGCGAGGCCGGGATGGACGCGTCCTCCCTGTCCGAGGCCGGGGCCCGGTTCGGCCGTCCGGAGTGGCAGGGCGCGGGCGCGATCATTGCTGCGCTGGAGGAGGGGCCCGAGCGTTCCCCGGAGTATCCGCGCACCCTGCGCGTGGACCTGTCGCGTATCCAGGCGCTCGCGGCCGATCTGATCGACGCGTGGGAGCAGGACGCGCCGAAGCGCGGCGTGCAGGCGCCGTGCCCGGTGCCCGACGTGGTGATCATCGATGACCTGCAAGATTGCACGCCTTCGACGCTGAGGCTGCTGGAGGCCTGCCGCGACGCGGGTGCCCGGATCGTCGCCTTCTCGGATTCCGACGTGGCCGTGGCTGGGTATCGCGGCGGCGAGCCGCACATGGACCGCAGGCTTGCCAGTGCTCTTGGTGTCGAGATCGCTGAGCTGGGCCAGGTCTACGACATGTCCCGCGCCGTGCGGGAGCTGGCGCGCCAGGCATGCGCGCGCATCGCCCAGTCCGGATCGCCCGCCCGGCGCGAGGCCGACGTTGCGGACGATGCTCCTGAGGGCACTTTGGTGACCCACTTGGGCGCCACGCCCTCGCAGATGGGGGCCCTCATCGCGCGTGCCCTGCGGGCCCACCACCTGCATGATGGCATCGACTTTTCGGAGCAGGTTGTCATCGTGCGCAGCTCCTCGATGGTCGCCGAGACACGTCGCTACCTGGAGCGCGGCGGCGTGCCCGTCGCGGGAGGCAGTCGCGCCTTCGACTTTGCAACACAGCCGACCACGCGCCTGCTCCTGGACCTCGTGACCATGCCGACGGGCCAGAGCGACACGGACGTGGCCGTGCGCCGCGAACTCGCCGAGCGCCTCCTGCCTTCGCCCCTCGTGCGCGCCGACGCGCTCGCGGTCCACCGGCTGCTGCGCCGCCTGAACGCCGCACGCGCCCAGGCCGCGGAGCAGGCCGGAGACGAGACCGCGCCGATCCCGCTGACGGCTGCCGACCTTGTCAGTGACCCGCAGGCGTGGAGGCCTGTCATCGAGCAGGCCGAGCAGGCCGGCGGCAAACGGGCCCGCGCCGCCGCAATGCTCGCGCGCCCACTCGAGACCGCCGCGCGCCTGTGGGAGCTGGGTATGAGCGGGAGTGCGCGCCCCCAGGAGCGCTTGTGGTCCCTGTGGGAGGCGTCCGGGGTGGCCAGCGAGTGGCGCTCGCGGGCCATCGCCTCGGATGACTCGTCGGGCTGGTACGACGATCAGCTGGACGCCGTCGTGGCGCTCCTGCGCGTGGCCGACGTGTGGGAGCAGCGCAACCCCGCCGGCTCCGCCGTGGGCTTCGCATCGGAGCTGCTGGCCGGCTCGGTCCCCATCGACACGATTTCACGCGTGGGCGTGCGCCCGGGCGGCGTCGAGGTCCTCACCCCCGCGCAGGCGATGGGTCGCCACTGGCAGGTCGTCGTCCTCGCTGGCCTGCAGGATGGGGCATGGCCGAACCTGCGCCTGCGCGACCGGATCCTGCGCGCTGACCTTCTCGCGGACGTGGGTGCGGGCCGCGTCGCCGTGGGCGAGGATGGGCGCGAGGAGCTCATCGACTCGACGAGGGCAGCTCGGCGCGCGGTGACGGACGACGAGTATCGCCTCTTCGTCGCGGCCGTGACGCGCTCGCGCAGCATCGTGCACGCCGGTGCGGTGCGCTCGGAGGACGCCGCGCCTTCGGTCTTCTTCGATCTGGTTGCGCGCCTGGCGGGCACGCATCGAGAAAATGACATTGTGCCGGTGGATTCGGTGGAGGCACCGCTGTCCCTGTCCGGTCACATCGCGGACCTGCGGGCGCGCGCGGCGAACCCTGACGATCCGGCCGACGCTCAGCTTGCCGCCACTCTGTTGGCTCTGATGGCGCGCGAAGACGTACTCTCTGCGCAGCCGCAGCGGTGGCTGGGGGCGGGCGGTACGCCCACGACTGACGCGGAGTACGCGGGTGAGCTCACGCTGTCTCCCTCGCAATTCGAGCGCGCGCTGGCGTGCCCGCTGCGCTGGTTCCTCACTACGATCGGAGCGGATGGCCCATCGAACGCGGCAGCCAGCCTCGGTACCCTGATTCACGCCGTGGCCGAGGAACACCCGCACGGCACGCCGGAGGAACTCACCGAGGCACTCGAGGCTCGCATCGAGGAGCTGGGCTACAACCTGGACACGTGGGCGGGGCGTGTCGCCGACCGGCACGCCCGCGACATCGTGAACAACCTGGCCTCCTACGTCGTCGGCGTACCCGGTGAGGTCACGGTGGAACAGACGGTGTCGGCCGAGGTTGAGGGCGTGACCATCCGGGGCCGGATGGACCGCCTCGAGCACGTCGACGAGGGGGTGCGCGTCACCGACCTGAAGACCGGAAAGAGCGGATATTCGGCGAAGACCGTCCCCGATAATCCGCAGCTGGCGGCGTACCAGATGGCCTTGCTTGCCTCGGGCGAGAGGGTCGCGGGAGCGCGCATTGCCCTGCTTGGCGACGATAAGCTGAAGTATTTCGATCAGCCGCGCCTTGAGGGGCAGGCCCTGGAGGATTGGCACGATAAGCTCCGCTCAGTCGCGGTGGATGCGAGAGGCCCCTACTTTGAGGCGCGTCCCTCGGATGCGGCCTGCGCGTACTGTTCTTTCGATCGGCTGTGCCCGGCACGCGAGCGTGGCCACAAGGTGGTGGAGTGACGTGGAAAAGGACAGAGCGATGAATCTTGGTGCCCTGCAGATCCAGGCAATCGTTGACGCGACGAAGACGCCGACGCCCGAGCAGGTGCGCGTGGTCGAGGCTCCGCGCCGCCCGCTCCTCGTCGTGGCGGGCGCCGGGTCGGGCAAGACCGAGACCATGTCGATGCGGGTCCTCTGGCTCCTGGCGAACCATCCGGACCTGACCCCGTCGTCGATCCTTGGCCTCACCTTCACGCGCAAGGCCGCCGGCGAGCTGGGGGAGCGCCTGCGTGAGCGAATCCGACTGCTCTCTCGCGAGATGCCCCAGCTGCGTGAGCGCCTCGACGAGGACCCGGTGGCGCTGACCTACAACTCCTTCGCCGAACGCATCGTGTCCGAGCACGGGATGCGTATCGGGATCGACCCGGACTTTTCGATGCTGTCCGAGGCCGGGGCGATCGACCTCATGACGCAGATCGTTGAGTCGTGGCCCACCGACCTGGATGATGAGCTCACCCCGGCTGGCGTCGTTGGAAAGGTCCTGCACCTCGCGGGCGAAATTGCGGAGCATGGCTACACGGTGGAGCGTGCGCGCGAGGTCTTGGAGGAGTTTGGGCGCGAGCTCGAGCAGGTGGGGCGCGGGAACAAGGAGTCTCGCAAGGCCATGGACGTGAATTCGCGTCGCATCGCCTTCTTGGGTCCGATCGCCGCCTACCAGCAGCGAAAACGCGAGATGGGCGTCCTGGATTTTTCCGATCAGTTGGTTCTGGCCACGCGCATCGTGCGCGAGGCACCGGCGGTTCGTGCGTCCCTGCGCGAGGAATTCCGCGCGGTCCTGCTCGACGAGTTCCAGGACACCTCGGTGATCCAGATGGACCTGCTGTCAATGCTCTTCGCAGATCATGCGGTCACCGCAGTGGGAGACCCGAATCAGGCGATTTACGGTTGGAGGGGAGCCTCGGCCTCGTCCCTTGAGTCCTTCTTGGATCGGTTCCAGACGGGTGAGACGGAGGAGAGGCAGACCCTCACCCTGTCGACTGCCTGGCGAAACGACGTGTCGATCCTGGATGCTGCGAACAGGGTGGCGGCGCCCCTGCGTGAGGTGCCCTCCTTCCAGGTGGGCAAGCAGCAGCTCAAGGCGCAGTCCCCCGTCCTGGTTCCCAGGGGTGGGGCGGGGCCCGGAGCCGTCGACATTGCTTTCACGCAGGACTACGACGAGGCGCTCGGCGCGATGGTCGATTTCGTGCAGCGGGTGCGCTCGAAGCCGGTTAAGGACGGCAAGCGGCGCAGCGTCGCCGTGTTGAGCAGGCAGCGTCGGGACTTTCCGTTGATCGACGATGCCCTGCGTGAGGCTGGCATCCCCACGGAGATTGTGGGCTTGGGCGGGCTGCTCGATCAGCCTGCCGTGCAGGATGTGCGCGCCGCCTTGGAACTGGCATACGACGTGGAGGCATCCCCGTGGCTGGCTCGTCTGCTGGCTGGTATTGACCTGGGCGCGGCCGACCTGATGGCGCTGGGTGACTGGGCGCGTTTCCTGGCACGTCAGGAGGGCGTTAACCCTCATCAGGCGATCCTTTTGGATGCGGTGGATTCCCCTCCGAAGCCCGGGTGGGCGGCCGAGGGGCGGCCTGCGATCAGCGAGGAGGCGGTGCGCCGCGTGCGCCTGTTGGCTGAGCGCCTGCGTCAGGTCCGTGAGGGGGTGGGGCGTTCGATCACCGAGCAGGTGGAGCGGGCGATCCTCATCATGGGCACCCTGGATGATGTGATTGCGGATCCGCTGTCGATGGGTGGGCGTGCGGCGCTCGATGAGTTCATTTCTGTGGCTGCTGCCTACGAGCAAGAGACTCCGGGTGCGTCCCTCGGGTCTTTCCTGGCGTATCTGGACATGGCGGAGAAACGTGAGGATGGGCTGGATGCTCCGCTGGGCGAGCCGGACCCGAACGCCGTGCAGATCCTGACCGTCCACGGCTCGAAGGGCCTTGAATGGGATGGGGTTGTGGTGTTTGGGCTGGCCGATGGCTCGTTCCCCCTGCATAAGAGCAAGAGCCGGCCGTGGACGGATGATCCTCCCGCGAACAAGGCTTGGGTGACCGACGCCGGCTCGTTGCCGCATCCGTTGCGAGGGGATCGAGCAGATCTGCCGCCTTTTGAGTTCGACGTTGAGGGGGCAAAGAATCCGTCGACTGCCTTCAAGCAGTGGCTGGAGGGCGAGTACGGTGCTTCCCTCGGGGAGCACGCGGAGCGTGAGGAGCGTCGCCTGGCCTACGTGGCCATGACACGTGCGCGCAGCGCTCAGCTGCTGGTGGGCTCCTGGACGTCTGGGTTCAATAAGAAGGTGACGCATCCATCGCGCTATCTGATGGATGCCAGCGCCCAGCTCTTCGAGCACACGCCTGGCGCCTCGTCGGGCACGGTCGGTGCCATTGAAGACCCGCAGATGTGGTCCAACGGGCGGTGGCGTGACCACGCCGTGAAGTCCTCGGTGGGGGAGGGCAGGTGCTTGATGATGCCTGTCCCTCAGGCCGAGGAGGGCAGTGAGCAGGGCGCGGTTGCGCGGGTGTTCGAGACCTTCCCACAGGCGCCTGGCCCCTCGCGTCAGCGCGTTGCGGCTGCCGCTGCAGCAGTGCAGGCTCAGATCGACGCGATGCCTCAGGATCAGGATGTGTACGAGGCCTTGGCACAGTTGGGGGATAACCCCGCGGTGCGCGATACGGTCGCACTCATTGAGGAGTATCACCTCAGCCTGGAGACGCCGGTTGTGGACCTATGGGCCGAGCGTGTTCCCGCGACGTCCGTGTCGGCCCTCCTTCAGGATGCTGATGAGTTCGCGCGCGACATGCGGCGCCCGATGCCGACTCGTCCCAGCTCGTTCTCCGCGCTGGGCACCGCGTTTCATGCGTGGGTGGAGCGCGAGCTTCACCTCGCGAGCGCGGATCCGGCCTCGGAGATCACCGCGGGTAACGAGGTGGGTGCGGGTGAGGATGCCGCGCTCGCCGGCGGTGACGACGCGGCGGACGAGGCCCTGCTGACGGACGGTGAGCGCGAGCGCCTGGAGCGGCTGCGCGCGAACTTCCGCGCCTTTGTCGCGAACGAGCTGTCGGACTACCGGGCCGTCGCGATCGAGGAGGCCTTCTCGGTGGAGGTAGGCGGCGTGTCCGTCCAGGGCCGCATCGACGCCGTGTTCGAGCGCGTGCGCGGCGATGGTCCCCGCTACCTGGTCGTCGACTGGAAGAGCGGACGCCCGGTGACCGCCACGACCAAGCCGGACAAGGTCGCGTACTTCGTGACTCAGCTGCGCCTGTACCAGCGCGCGTGGGCGACCCGCATGGGCGTGGATGCATCCGAGGTGGGCGCGATGGTCGCCTTCCTGGCGGGCCCCTCGCACCACACGCTCGAGAGCCTCGAGGCCATGCTGGGGACGGGGGCGTCGTCCCTGGACGAGGCGCTGCGCCATGTTTTGGATTTTTAAAATCCCTGTTTATTCAAACTGGATGGGTGACAGGCTGACAAGGGTTTGACAAAAACGCTTGCAAAGCCTGTCATCCTCGCCCTCAAAAGCCTTCACAGGCTCGTCAGACTTAATCGCCCCCTGTGGCGAATGCGCAATTCTCCCTTGTGTGCCCTGCTCAGAGGATGGTACAGTTGTCCTGTCAATTTCAATGACGAGAGACGGCACTTTCGGGAACGTTCCCGGAGTCGCGTTACAGAGAGGCAACGCGATCAACGGAACCCCGGTGCCCCTGACAAGGAAGGAGCGCAGCGTGCGCCCCACTATCTCCAAGTACCTCGCACTCGGTGCGACCGCCTCGGCCTTCGCCCTGCTCGCAGGTGCGTGCGGCTCGGGAAGCGCCAGCTCTGGCGGTGGTGCTAGCTCGGACCAGGTCCACCAGATGTACACCTGGGTCTCCACGGACAACGACCGCGCCCAGTGGCAGTCCTTCGTCGACGCGGCCAAGGAGAAGGATCCCAACTTCACCCTGACCTTCGACGGCCCCGCCTTCAACGACTACTGGACCAAGGTCAAGACCCGTATGGTTGCCTCGGACGCGCCCTGCATCCTCACCACGCAGGCCGCCCGTGCGCAGGAGCTGTCCGGCCTGCTTGAGCCTCTCGACTCCTACATGGAAGCCGCCGGCATCAAGGCCTCCGACTACAACGCTGCGATGATGCAGGGTATGACGGTGGACGGACATGTTCTGGCTCTGCCCTACGACGCTGAGCCCGACGTCCTGTACTACAACCGTGAAATGTTCGAGAAGGCTGGCCTGCAGGCCCCCTCGACCTCCTACACGACCGAGCAGTTCCTCAAGGATGCCAAGGCCCTGACGGGTGATGGTAAGTACGGCATGGCCGTCAAGCCGCTCCTCCTGGGCAACGCCCCCGGCGACTTCGGCATCGCCTTTGGCGGCCAGGTTTCTGCGGACGGCAAGAACACCCTGACGGATCCCAAGTTTGTCGAGGGCGTCCAGTTCGCCTTTGACCTGGTCCACAAGGAGCAGGTTGCGGTTGCCCCGAACGCCGCCGACAACGATGGCCCCGCGCAGACCGCCTTCACCTCCGGCACCGCTGCGATGATCGTGGACGGCCCGTGGATGTACGGCTCCTTCGAGAAGGAGCTGGGCGATAAGCTCGGCGTCGCCGTTATTCCGACCCCCACGGGTCAGCCCCGTGCGGTCATCCAGGGTTCCGGCTTTGGTATCGCGAAGTCCTGCCCGGACAAGCAGGCGGCCTTCGACGTGCTGAAGCAGCTCGTGACCCCCGAGGTCATCGGCACCGTTGCTGACAAGCAGGGCACCGTCCCCTCCGTCGAGTCCGCGATGGACAAGTGGGCGGCCAACAAGCCCGAGGACAGCGCCGAGGCTGTTCGCGTCCTCCTTGAGAATGGCACCCCGCTGGTGACGACCACGACGTGGAACCAGATCAACACGTCCTTCCAGCAGTACTCGCCTGAGGGCTTCCGCGGCACCAAGACCGCTCAGGATATCCTCACCGATCTGCAGAACTCCGCTGGCTGATCCCAGCTCACCATGAACGAGGCCGGGGCTACCTTCTCGGTTCCCCGGCCTCGTTTCGTGGGTTTCTTTCCGTTAGCGCTAACGGCGGCGTGAGCGGGACTGTGGAACCCACTGACATTCGACGGAAAGGTGTGCATAGCTTATGAGCGTTGACACTGTGAAACCCGGTCGCGAGGCGCCCTCGGGCGCGGCGGGCGCGGGGGAGGCGAAGGCCTCCAAGCGCGGCAAAAACTCCGCGCGCGCTGAGGGTCGGCGGGGCGATGGCCTGCGCGCCCTCGTCTACCTGTCGCCCGGAATGATGGGCTTCCTTCTCTTCATCGTCCTGCCTCTGATCGCGTCCCTCGTGATCTCCTTCTACGACTGGTCGATCTTCGGCGGCGGCCGCTTCATCGGAGTGGAAAACTACCGGCGCATGCTCAGCGGCGAGGACCCGGCGTTCTGGACGGTCATGCGCAACACCGTCGTGTTCGCCGCCTGCTACACGGCGCTGAACCTGGTGATCTCGATCGGCCTGAGCTACTGGCTCCAGCGCGTTCCCGAGTGGCTCAGCCGCGTCCTGCGCGTCATCTTCTTCATCCCGGTTGTCACGCCGATGGTCGGTAACGCGCTGATCTGGCGCCTCATGCTCTCCGACAACGGCGTGGTCAACTCGGCCCTGGCCGTCTTCGGGATCGAGCACATCCCCTTCCTGAACCACCCGGCTCTTGCGATGGGTTCGCTGCTCATGATGAGCCTGTGGCAGGGCCTGGGCTACAACATCGTCGTGCTCACGGCAGGCCTCAACGGCCTGAATACCTCGGTGCTCGAGGCCGCGACGATCGACGGCTGCAACGGCGTTCAGCGCTTCTTCAAGGTCGTATTCCCGATGATTTCCCCGACCGTCTTCTTCTGCACGGTCATGACGATCATCGGCGCCTTCAAGGTCTTCGCTCAGCCCTACTTCCTAACGCTGGGCGGCCCGGGCGAGGCGACCAACACGATCGTGCTGGCCCTGTACCGCAACGGTTTCTCTTTCGACAAGCTCGGCTACGCGTCCGCGATGGCGTGGGTGCTTTTCGTGATTGTTATGACGGTGACGGCCCTGCAGTTCGCTGGCCAGAAGAAGTGGGTGAATTACGATGCATAACAAGAAGCGTCTTTCCACGATCATTTCGGTTGTCCTGCTCGGGATTATCGCGGTCGGTTTCCTGTTCCCCTTCGTGTGGATGGTCGCGACCTCCCTTAAGCCCACAACAGAGGTCTTCAGCCTGAGTCCGACCGGCAGTCGAATCGCCTGGGATAACTATCCGTCTGCTCTTAACTCTATTCCGTTTGGCCGAGTTGTCCTCAACTCCTTCATCGTTTCGCTGGCAGGTGCGGCCCTCGTGGTCGTCGTGTCGGTTCTGTCCGCCTACGCGTTCGCGCGTCTGCGCTTCAGGGGTCGCGATCACCTGTTCATGCTGTTCCTGGGCACGCTGGTCCTGCCCCAGGAAGTCCTCGTGATCCCGCTGTACATCGGTATGCAGCGCATGGGCCTGGTGAACTCCTACTTTGCCCTTATCGTGCCCTTCGCGTTCGGCGCTTTCGGCGCGTTCCTAATCCGGCAGTTCCTCATGTCCCTTCCCCTCGAGTTCGAGGAGGCGGCTCGTATTGACGGCTGCAGCGACTGGAAGATCCTGACGAAGATCCTGCTGCCCCTGCTCAAGGCTCCGATCACTGTGGTGGGCGTGTTCGCGTTTATCGACTACTGGTCCGCGTTCCTGTGGCCCCTCATCGTGGTTAACGATTCGTCGCTGGCGACGATCCCGCTGGGCCTGCAGATGTTCTCGGGTGAGCGCGGCACCGACTGGGGCCCGCTGATGGCCGCGGTGACGATGACGACGATCCCGTCGATCCTGCTGGTCGTGTTCCTGCAGAAGCAGCTGGAAAAGGGCGTCACCCTGGGCGCCTTCGGAGGACGATGACGAACATGAGTGACACGATGACCGATACCGAGCGCTGGAGTGCGCTGTCCCGCCCGACCCCGCAGTGGTTTGAGGACGCCCCGCTGGGTATCTTCGTCCACTGGGGTCCCTACTCGGTCCCCGCGTGGGCCGAGGACCACGGGGAGCTGGGTGTCGAGGAGGACTGGGAGGCCTGGTTCACCCACAACTCCTACGCGGAGTGGTACTTCAACACGATTCGTATCCCGGGTTCCCCGGCCGCGCTGCGCCACAAGGACCTGTACGGGTCGGCCTCGTACGACGCGTTCCTGGATGCGTGGGACCCCGACGCGTGGGATCCGGCTGAGTGGATGCGACTCTTCCACCGTGCGGGTGCCGGCTACGCGGTGCTCACGACGAAGCACCACGACGGCGTGACCCTGTGGGATGCCCCTGAGACGGGCACGCGCAACACCGTGCGCCGAGGCCCGTGCACAGACCTCGTGGCCGGTTTCGCGGACGCCGCGCGCGACGAGGGCCTGCGGGTCGGCCTGTACTACTCGGGTGGTCTGGACTGGCACTACCGGCCCGCGCGTCCGATCCTCTCCGAGGACGACTGCAAGGACCTGTGCCGCCCGAAGGACGCCGACTACGCGCGCTACTGCTTCGTGCACGTGCGCGACCTGATCGACCGCTACCAGCCCGACGTCATCTGGAATGACATCGACTGGCCGGACGAGGGGAAGGACTTCGGCCCCTACGGCCTGGGGACGCTCTTCGAGTATTTCTACGCGGCGCGCCCCGAGGGTGTGACGAACGACCGCTACGGCGGCGTCCACGCGGACTACCTGACCAGCGAATACCAGCACATGGGCGACTCTGAGACGAGCGGCAAGCCGTGGGAGAACTGTCGAGGCGTCGGCCTGTCCTTCGGCTACAACCGTGCAGAGGGCGAGCACCAGTACCTCAGTGGCGCGGCCGCGGTCCGTCACCTGGTGGACGTGGTCTCGCGCGGTGGGCGACTCCTGCTTAACGTGGGTCCGCGTGCCGATGGCACGATCCCGCGCGAGCAGCGTGAGTGCCTCGAGGGCCTGGGTGCCTGGAATGACCTGTACGGCGAGGAGCTGCGCGGCGTGCGTGCGCTGTCGGCCAAGGACTTCGAGGTCGTCACCGCGCAGTCCGCAGGAGACGAGGCCTGGGTCCGCCTCCTCGTTCACGAGGACCACGTCGCCGTTGTGGCGGATGCGTCCGTGATGCAGGTGTCGGGTCTGCCGAGCGGATTCGACTACTCGCGTTCCACGATTCTGACGCCGGGCGCGACGTGCTCGTGGGATGGGCAGAGCCTGACCCTGCAGGCGGGGGAGCAGCCTCCGAGCGATGCTCGCGGCGATGCTTTGCCGCTGGTCATCACAGCCCCACGGGCCTGAGATGAGGTTGTCGGCGCGGGCCTTGGGCTCGCGCCGACAACTTTTTTAAAGGAGCAGCGGCAGCGTCGCGACTATCGTCGTCGCGATGACGAGGGGTTCGAAGATGCGCAGGGGGATGCGGGTTGCCAGGCGGCGCCCCGCCCACGCGCAGGCAAGGACAACGGGTGCCAGCAGCCCGATGAGGGGCAAGTGCTCGAGGCGTAGCAGGCCCATGCCGATCGTGAAGGGTGCCTTGATGACGTTCACCGTGAAGAAGAACCATGCCGTGGTGCCCAGGAACTCGCTCACCGAAAAGCGTGAGGCCAGGAAGTACATGGAGGTCACCGGCCCGCCCGCGTTCGCCGCCATCGTCGTGAAACCCGCGAGCGTCCCGTAGGCGGCTCGAGCGACGCGCCCCTGGCTGACGCGCGGAGGCCCCCAACGGCGCTGGGCGAGCGTCACGATGACGAGGAGCAGGAGGATTGCTCCGATGGCACGGCGCATCTGCGCCTGCGTGGTCACCGCCAGCAGGAGAGCCCCGAGCCCCACGCCGGCCAGCACCGACGGGACGAGACGCCGCAGGACCGCCGTATTTGCGTCGCGCCGGTACGCCCACAGGGCGATCGCATCACCGATGAGGAGCAGGGCGAGCATGACGCCCGTCGACTCTTTCGCGGGCAGCACCAGGGCGAAGAGCGCCGCAGCGACTGAGGCAAGCCCGGGCACGGCGGTCTTCGCCAGCCCGGTGAGGGCTGCGGCCGCGATGAGGGCGACCCAGGTGAGGGCGGTCAGCGTCGACAGATCCATGAGCATTCCTTGCAGGCTAGGGAGAGAGAATTACGCCGAACCACCTCAGTGGGAGCGTACGTCACGCGCAGCATGTTGCGTGCCACGCCGCTGGAGAGCAGCGGGGGTGGAAACGAACGAGTCGCTTCCACCCCCATATGATTCGCGCGGGAAGTTGAGGAACCGCGCGAAGCTGCTCACTGACCCAGCAGCGTGCCCTTCACGTAGTCGCGTGCGATGTGCGCGTACTCGAGCGGAGGAGCGATCTTCGGATCCTGCTCGGCCTCAACCAGGATCCAGCCCTTGTATCCGTGCTCAACGAGGAAGGCGTAGGGCTCGGTGAAATCGATGGTGCCGTCGCCGGGAACCGTGAACATACCGGCGAGGAAGGAATCCAGGAAGGAACGCTTGGCCTGGCGGGACTCTTCCATCTTGGCGGGGCGTACGTCCTTGAAGTGCACGTGCTTGATGCGGTCGATTGCGCCACGCAGCAGGCCCATGACGTCGCCGTCGCCCACGAATGCGTGGCCCGTGTCGAAGAGCAGGGAGACCTTGTCCGGGTTGGTCAGCTCGAGCAGGCGCAGCGTCTCGTCCTTGGTCTGAACGACGGTGCCCAGGTGGTGGTGGTAGACCAGGTCAAGGCCGTACTCGTGGGCGATTTCGCCGAGCTTGTTCAGGCCCTCGGCCAGGACCGGCCACTCCTCATCCTTGAGGACGGGCTTGTTCTCGAAGATGCAGATGTCGCGGACGCCCTGCACCGAGCCGGTCTGCTCGGAGACAACAACGCGGGTCGCGCCCAGGAACTGCAGGTACTCGCAGGTGGTGCGGAAGTCCGGGATGACAGCCTCGACGCCGTCGCGGACGATGAAGCTGGAGAACCACTGGGCGACGATCTTCAGGCCCGCGGCGTCGGCCTTTTCCTTCGTCTCTTCCTTCGAGGGGTACCAGCCGGCGACCTCGGTGCCAGCAAAGCCGGCCTCGGCCAGGTCGTCGAACATGACGTCGATGGTGTTCCATTCGCCGACCTCGGGAATGTCGTCGTTGCGCCATGCGATGGGGTGCATGCCCCAGGTGATGCCATTGGGGTCGTTGATCGCGGTTGCGGGATCGTAGACGTGAGTCATTGCAGCTCTCCTATGAGTCGCGGTGTTGCATCGGCCAGTGTGCCGGTGTCAGTGATTCTAGCAGAAAATGGATGTTTGTTCAGACAAATCAAGGGGTTAGAGGAGGGCGGGGACGCCCCAGCGCCCCCGCCTCATCGATCAGGAGAAGCGTTCCTCCATCTCCTTCTCGATCTCCTCCAGCGACTTACCCGAGGTCTCGGGCATCACGCGGTAGAGGATGACGGCAACCACGAGGTTGACGACACCGTAGATGGTGTAGGTGAGGCCACCGCCCAGGCCCTCGATCATGACCGGGAAGGTCCAGCCGACGATGGCGTTGACGATCCACAGGCAGAAGACGGCGGTGCCGTTCATGACGCCACGGACGTTGTTCGGGAAAATCTCACCCATCATGGTCCACACGATCGTGCCGTTCGAGGACTGAACGATCAGCATGAACACGGCCATGAGGCCGAGGATGACGTAAGCGGCCCACGCCGGAGGCGTCTGCTGCGCGTTCATGTAGGGGGCGATCATGAACTGGAAGACCGCGGCGATCGTGAGGAGGCAGATGCCCACGCCGATGACGTCCGCGATGAGGATCTGACGACGGCGGAACTTCAGGATCAGCCAGATGCCGAGGGCGGAGCCGACCACGGACATGACGCCGTTAGCGACCTGGGCGATAATCGCGGAGGACGTATCCATGCCCGCGTACTGCAGGACCTTGGGGGCGTAGTACATGACGGTGTTGACGCCCGTCAGCTGGTTGGTCGTGCCCAGGAAGATGCCGACGATCATGAGCTTGCGCAGCCACGGGGTACGCCACACGTGGCCGAAGCCCTTGTGCTCGCTGGCAGTCTCGGCCTGGTGGACGGCCACGATGTCCTTGAGCTCATCCACGATGGGGCCATCGACGGCCTCGTTGCGCACGCGCTTGAGAGCGCCGATTGCCTCGTACAGGCGGTCCTTGGCCACGTACCAACGCGAGGACTCGGGCATCAGGCGGATGCCGATCCACAGGGCGATGGCAGGGATCGAGCACAGGACGATCATGTAGCGCCACGTGTCACCATTGCCTGCCGTGACGGTCAGCTGCGAAAGGAACTCGTGGTATTGCGCGGTGCTCAGGGTGCCGCCGCGCGAGGCCTGCATGAGGGCAAGGGTGTCGAAGTTGATCGTCTGGCCGATGTACTCGGCGGGGAGCAGGCCGGAGGGGTCAGCGGTGACGGTCAGCTCGGGGCCGCCGCGCATCGTGGCGATGAGCGCGTTGATTGAGAAGGCCAGGAGCTGGCCGGTGACGATCATCAGCTGGTCGACGGCGACGATAGCACCGCGGATACGCTTGGGCGCGGTCTCAGCGAGGTAGACCGGAACCGTGGCGGAGGCGCCACCAACGGCGAAGCCGAGAATCGCGCGGAAGATGTACATCACCCACACGTTGGGGGAGATGGCGTTGCCGACGGCACCGAAGAAGAACAGGATCGCCAGGAGCGTGATGTTGTGGCGACGGCCCCAGCGGTCGGACATGATGCCACCGAACAGGGCGCCGAATGCGGCGCCGAGGAGGAGAACGCCGGAGATGCCGCCCTCTTCCAGAGCCGTCAGGCCGAGGCCGTGAGCACCGAAGGGCATGTACATGTAGGGCAGCGCGCCGGAGATAACGCCCGTGTCGTAACCGAAGAGCAGGGAGCCGAGGGTGGCGACGGCAGCGATGGCGAAAACGCCACGGCGGGGCCCGGACGCGGGTGTCTTCTCAACTGCGTCATGCAGCTGAGCTGGTGTCACCGTCGTGAGCGACAGGTTTTTGCTGGACATGGAATTCCTTAACTACGTTGTTGGAACAGGGTAATTACCGATCGAAGGTGGTGGGGGCCGACACGCGAGGGACCGTGTGCCAGGCACCGTCCGCTGCGGAAGCCACCACTGCCTCGTCGACTTCCGCGGCGCACCACGCGTCCGCGGCTGAGGGGGCAAGCTGGGTGGAGGTGGCAATCGAGGAGAGGAACTGCTGCGCCTCGATCACCTTCATGTCGTCAAAGCCCATCGAGGTGCCGATGGCGGGCTGGAAGTGAGCCCACTGGCCCCACGCCGGGTTGGCCATGGCGCGCGTGTAGCCGTGGGTGGGGCCACCGTCGCCGATGCATACCTCCAGCTCGTTGAAGCGCTCGAAATTCCAGCGCACGCTGCCCTCGGTGCCGTACACCTCGACAACGTATTCGGCGCGCGGGCCGACGCTGACGCGAGACGATTCCAGGGTGCCGACGGCACCATTGTCGAAGCGCACCAGTGCCGCGACGTAGTCTTCGTTTTCGACCGGTCCGACCTCGTCGCCGATCTCAAAGCCGGAGTGGCCCACACCCATCTTCGTGGGGATCGGGCGCTCCTTGATGAAGGTATCGGTGATGGCGCTGACCGAGTCGATGCGGCCCACGACGTACTGGGCCAGGTCCGCTCCGTGGCTCATCAGGTCGGGCACGACACCGGCGCCGGCCTTCTCGCGCGATGCGCGCCACGTGAGGGGAGAGAGCGGCGAGGAGTTGTAGTCGGCGATGAACCACACGCGCACGTTCGTGATGCGGCCCAGCGAGCCGTCGCGCACGAGGGTGCGCATGTATTCGATGGCCGGCGTGTGGCGGTAGTTGAAGCCGACGGCGCTCACCAGGCCCGCCTTTTCGGCGGCAAGCGCGATCTCGCGGGACTGCGCGGCGTTCACGCCCATCGGCTTTTCGATCCAGAAGGGCTTGCCGGCCTCGATCGCAGCCATGGCGATCTCGTGGTGCAGGAAGTTGGGGGAGGCGATGGAGACTGCGTCGACCTCGGGGTCGGCGAGCAGGTCTCGGTAGTCTTCGTACGCGCGCTCGAATCCGAGGATATCGAGAGCGTCTTCGCGTGCTTGGGGGACCGGGTCGGCGGCCGCGACCAGGCGGGGCGCGACCTCAAGGTCGGGGAAATGCTTCGTGACGTTGGCGTAGGCACGCGAGTGAAGGCGTCCCATCCAACCCAAAGAGATGACACCGATGCCGAGAGGCTTTCGTGTTGTCATAGGTTGCTCCTTGCTACATTGCGGGGAAGGCGCGTATCGGCTCTGAAAACGCGCGTTACCATTTGGCATGACAAACTCTAGCCTAATTTCTTTGTCCTGACAAGGGGAGGACAAGGGGTGACATGCGAAAAGGGCTAGGCACCTCGTCGAGTCGAAGATTGACGCACGATGAGACGGGGAACAGTGCTCAGAGTCGTCGCCTCATGAGAGGGTGCAGAGAGTACCGATGAGACGGTCGCCTGTGCGAGCTTTTGGGGATTCTGATTGATCGACGAGATCTCGAAGCCGGGGCGGCGTGCCAGGTCGATGTCGTCGTAGCCGACGATGCCCAGGTCGCTCCCGAGGACGAGGCCGTGGCGGTAAGCGGCGGTCGCGGCGTGCGTCGCGACCATGTCGTTAAAGGCAATCAGCGCGGGAGTCGGCATCTGTGCCGCGGCCGCGACCGACGCCTCCACGTCGGCGCCATCCAATTCGAGCAGGTCCATGCCCTCGCGCGCAGCTGCTCGCCGGCACTGTGCAACGCGCTCAAACACGATGGCCTCCCGGTGAGACGGGGGAGGGGAGAGGTAGCACAGGGATCGGTATCCCTGTGAGAGCAGGTGAGAGACGATGGCCCGGGCTGCTGCGGCCTCGTCGATTCGAACCGCCCAGATCGTGCCGTCAGGAACGCTGCGATCCAGCGTGCAGACCGTGACGCGGCGCGACAAAGTGACAAGCTCGTCGGTCGACTGCGACGTGCCGATGAAAATGATGCCGGCGGGATGCATTCCGATCGCTTCGGCGATCGTGTCGCGCTCGACCTGAGACGACCTCGTCAGGTCCGACACCATCACGATGAGCGAGTAGCCGCGCGCGGATGCCGCAACGCGCAGGTTGCTGGAGAGCTCATCGAAATACGGGTTGGTCAGGTACGGGAGAATGAGGACGAGGCGCTTCGAATGTCCACCAGCCAGCTCGGCTGCTGCGGAATGTGGGTAGTAGCCGAGTTTTTGTGCTGTGTCGCGAATGTGGGCGCGCGTCGCCTCGCTCATGCGACCACCGCCGGATAGTGCCTGAGAGACGAGGCCTCGGGAGACGCCCGCCGCTTTGGCGACGTCGGACTGCGTCACGGGACGCTCGCGTGCGGCCATGGCCACCTCCTTTACTCGCACACTATACGAAAGTCCCGGCGGGGAGGGAACCCCGCCGGGACTTTCGAGACGCTATCAGGCGAGCGACACGGGCTTTCCGGTCTTTGCCGACTCCGTGGCGGCCTCGGCCAGGCGCAGAGCCTCGATCGCGTCGTCGATGGACGGCGTGGGCTTGGTGCCCGCGACAACCGCGTCGATGAAGGCGGTCAGCTCAAGGCGGTAGGCGTCCGCGTAGCGCTGCAGGAAGAAGTCCAGGTACGGCTCGGCCGCATCCGTGACCTCGGCGTTGGACAGGCGCACGGTGGTGGCGCGGATGTTGTCCGCGTTGAGCGTGCCCGTCGAACCCTGGGCTTCCAGGCGCTGGTCGTAGCCGGCCGAGCACTTGCGGTTGTTGACGATGGTGGCGACGACGCCGGCGGCGTTCTTCAGGGTGACCACGGCGGCGTCGAAGTCGCCGGCTTCCCTGATCTCCTCGTTGAAGTTCTGGCCGAAGGCGTGCACCTCGACGATGTCGCCCAGGAAGAAGCGGGCCATGTCGAAGTCGTGGATGGTCATGTCGCGGAAAATGCCGCCGGAGACCTTCACGTACTCAGCCGGGGGAGCGGAGGGGTCGCGCGAGATGATGAGCAGGTTCTCCAGGTCGCCGATCTTTCCCTCTTCAAGCTGGGCGTGAACCGCGGCGAAGGAGGGGTCGAAGCGGCGGTTGAAGCCGAACATGACGGGCACGGACACAGCGCCCAGCTCGTCGCGAGCGGCCTCGACGTCCTTCATGTCCAGCGCGATCGGCTTCTCGCACAGCACAGCCTTGCCGGCCTTGGCGGCGGCGAGCAGGTGCGGGATGTGCAGCGGCGTGGGAGAGCCGATAACGACGGCGTCGACGCCTTCGTCGGTGAAGACGGAATCAACGTCGGTCGTGTGGTGGGCGCCGTAGACCTCGGCCAGCTTCTGCGCGGCGTCACCGAACGGATCGGCAACGAGGGCGAGGGTGGCGCCGGGGTGGGCGGCGATGGTCTTGGCGTGGACGTGGCCGATGCGGCCGGCGCCGATAACGGCAATGTTGAGCATCTTTGCTTCTTTCTAGGTGAGAGGGGTGTACTGGGCAGCAGAAAACCGTGACCGGTGGTGGCCCCACACGCGACGTGCGGGGTCACCGAGTGGATCACGGAGCGGGCATAATGACGTCGCGCACCAGTGCGTCGAGGTCAGCGTCTGCCTGCAGGAAGCCGCGCAGGGTCCGGACGGTGCCACCGAAGGTGTCGAACTCCTCCGGGGTCATGCCGTCGGGCTCGTAGGCGCGGACGAACTCGGGGATCGAGAGCAGGGTCTTCATGATGTCCTCGCGCACGGGGATGTCCATGCGCTCTTCCACCTTGTAGTCCGAGTCGTTGATGAGCTTGGCCCACTTGAACGGCGGGGAGACGACGACGTCGCCACCGACGAACTCGGACCAGTGCATGACGTTACGGAAAGCGGCGGAGAGCATGCGGGCGCGCAGGCCGCGCTTCTGGAACTCCTGGTAGGCGCGCTTGAAGGCGGCGACACCGCACCACTCGAGGTGACCCGGATCGATGAACAGGCGATCGCGCTTGGCGACCTCCTTGATCCAGTCGTCGAGGCGGCCCACCATGAGGGTGACGACCGGGCCCATCTGGGAGGTGTCCTTGCCCTCGGCCTCACGGCGCTTGAGGCCGCGCTCGATGGCCTCGCCGGTGACGACGGCCTGAGCGACGGAGAAGGACACCGTCACGTTGATGGAGACGCCGCGGTAGGTGGCCTCTTCGATGGCTTCGACGCCCACCGAGGTGGCGGGGATCTTCACGATGATGTTCTTGGCGAGGTTGTGGAACTCCTCGGCCTGGTCGGCCAGGGCCTTGGCGCTGCGGGCCAGGCGCGGGTCCGTCTGCATGGACAGGCGGCCGTTGCGGCCGTTCTCGGCCTCGAAGATGGGCTCGAGGAGCTTGGCGGCCTCAAGGGACAGTTCGCGCACGACCTGCCAGCCGATCTCAGACTCGGTAGCCTCGGGCATTTCCTTGGCGAGCTCGGCGATGCGGGGCAGCCACACGTCGCGACGCTGGTTGATGCAGGTGTAGGCAATGGTCGGGTTGCAGGTAGCACCGACGCCACCGAAGGAGATGGACTGCGCCAGCTCGCTCGGATCCGACGAATCGTTCCACAGGGCGGTGGGCGTGTTACGCGCGGCGTCCAGAAGGGGGCCGGGGGTGTACTCGATGGACATGGCGGGAAGCACTCCTTTGTGATTGCTTTCGACTTTCTCCGTCGGGAATAAGTCTACGGCGAGCGCATCCGCCTGTCAACAGTTTGTTAGGACAAAGTGTCAATACCCTGTCACTGGGCGAAAAGGCTGGCCTCGAAGGAGTATCGCGATGCGCGGTAGATGTGGTTGCCGTACTCCACGATGCGCCCCGAGGGGTCGTAGGTGGTGCGCTGAGTCGTCAGTAGGGCGGCGCCGCGGTGCTCGGACAGGAGCTTGGCTTCCTTCGTTGTCGCGCTGCGGGCGCCGATCACCTGGCGGGCCGAGGCCAGGGTGACCCCGCGCTCGCGCATCAGGTCGTAGAGGGACGCGGACTCGAGCTCCTGCATGGTCGGCGCGATGTCCGTCGGGATGAAGTTGGTGAGCACTGCGATCGGCTCGTCGTTGGCGAAACGCGTGCGCTCGATGTGAACGATGAGGGTTCCCTCGGTGATCTTGAGGACGTCGGCTTCCTGGGCGTTGGCCGGGCGCGCCTCGTAGCGCTGGATCGTCGTGTGGACCTTGTGGCCGGCGTTGACAAGGTCGCGCATGAGGGAGGTGAGTTCCATGGGGCGGTGGACGTGGCGCGGGGACACGATCGTGCCGACGCCGCGGCGGCGCGTCAGGAGGCCGCGGTCAACGAGGCGCTGGAGCGCCTGTCGTGCCGTGGGGCGGGAGACGTGCAGGCGCGCAGCCATCGAGAGTTCGTCCTCCAGGCGCGTGTCCGCGGGCAGGGCGCCGGAGTTGATGAGCTGTGCGATGGGCTCCGAAATCTGAAAGTACAGCGGCACGGGGGAGGAGCGGTCCAGCGTGATGTCCGGAACGTAGGGGGTGTTCTCCGAGGTGGTCGATGCTTTGGACATGTCAAACCTTCGTGTGCGGCGCGATGGCAGTGTTAATTAAATACGGTTACATAGTATCAGCGTTGATGTCAGGAGGAAGTATGACGCGCTGTTACATATTGTATGGACAAAGTTTGACGATTGCCTGCTGATGGTGCATCCTTGGAGCGAAAGGTTTACGGGCCACCCCAATGGAGAGGAAGGAGGCGCCATGTCTCTCGAGCGCCGCTATGTCGACATTCTGACAATGGGTCGTTCCGGTATTGACATTTTTCCTCTCCAAGTTGGCGCCCACCTCGAAGACGTCGAGACCTTCGGAAAGTTCCTCGGCGGCAGCCCGACGAACGTCGCCGTCGCCGCCGCGCGCCTCGGGCACCGTGCCGGCGTCATCACCGGCGTGGGGGACGATCCCTTCGGCCGTTTCGTGACCCGGGAGCTGGAGCGCCTCGGCGTCTCCTCCGATCATGTCGTCACCGTGCGCGACTTCCACACCCCCGTGACCTTTGCCGAGCTATTCCCGCCGGACTCCTTCCCGCTCTACTTTTACCGCGAACCCAGCGCCCCGGACCTGGAGCTGGGGGAGGATCAGGTGGATTGGGACGCTGTCGAGCGCGCCGGGATCTTCTGGTTTACCGTGACCGGCCTGTCGCGCGACTCCTCCTTCGGCCTGCACCTGCGCGCCCTCGATCATCGCGACCGCTCCAATGGCGTCACGATCCTCGACCTTGACTACCGCT
The DNA here is from genome assembly GCF_005696695.1 of Schaalia odontolytica. Lineage (NCBI taxonomy): Bacteria > Bacillati > Actinomycetota > Actinomycetes > Actinomycetales > Actinomycetaceae > Schaalia > Schaalia odontolytica. Next base: position 672,935 of record NZ_CP040006.1, read on the forward strand.
CCAACCTGTGGAGCGGCATGGCTCAGGCGCGTTCGCGCGTCGCAGCCGTTCTGTCCCGCGTGGACGTCGCCGTCGGTAACCGCCAGGAATGCGAGATGGCCGTCGGCGTCTCCGATCCCGAAGGCGCTGCTGATGCCCTCCTCGAGCGCGGCGTTCGACTCGCGATCGTCAAGCAGGGGCCCAAGGGTACCCTCGCTAAGACCGCCGACGAGCGTGTGTGGGTCGATGCCTGGGACGTGGACGTCGTTAACGGGCTTGGTGCGGGGGATGCCTTTGGAGGCGCACTCATTCACGGCCTCGTTGAAGGGTGGGACCTCGAGCGCACGATCCGTTACGCCTCGGCCGCGGGAGCCTACGTGTGCTTGCACATCGAATGCTCGACCGCCATGCCCACCCTTGAGCAGCTGAGCACCTTCGTCGAAACGGGGGGCCTCCCGTAACCCACCCGACCCGCCCCAGCCTCGTCCCCCTTTTCACCCAACGGCACCGATGCCCAACTTTCAGGAGACTACGATGACTCTTCCCGATATCTACGTTCCCGCCGGTTCCTCCGGCCACGGCAATTTCACCGTCGACATTGACCCCCAGCGCGCCGGTTGGGGATTCTCGGGCCTGCGCGTCCTGGTCCTCGAGGCCGGCGCCTCCCAGATCGTCGAGACCGGCGAGGCCGAGCTCCTCGTGCTGCCCCTCGCCGGCGGCGCGACCGTCGAGGTCGACGGGCAGACCTACGAGCTCGAGGGCCGTCGCGGCGTCTTCTCCGGTGTCACCGACTACCTGTACGTCGGGCGAGGCAAGAGCCTGACCATCACCTCGGCCGACGGTGGCCGCTTCGCCTTCCCCTCCGCGATCGCCACCCGCGACATCCCCGTCGCCTACTATCCCAAGAGCCAGGTCCGCGTCGACCTGCGCGGCGCCGGCGACTGCTCGCGCCAGGTCAACAACTACTCCCTGGCCGTCGAGGGCGTCACCACCTCCCACCTGCTGGCCTGTGAGGTCATCACCCCCGGCGGTAACTGGTCCTCCTACCCGGCCCACAAGCATGAGCAGGACTCTGAGGACGAGCGTGAGCTCGAAGAGATCTACTACTTCGAGATCGAGGACGGCCCCGAGGGCTCCAAGGGATTCGGCCTGCACCGCACCTACGGCAGCCCCGGCCGCCCGATCGACCTGTGCTGCGAGGTTCACGACGGTGACGTCGCCCTCGTGCCCCACGGCTACCACGGCCCCTGCGTCGCGGCCCCCGGCTACGACATGTACTACCTGAACGTCATGGCCGGCCCGAACGAGGACCTCGTGTGGCTAGCCCCCGACGATCCGGCCCACCACTGGATCCGCGCGACCTGGGAACACCAGGAAGTGGACCCCCGTCTCCCGATGAACAAGTAAGACAGCCCCGAAAGGATCACCCATGAGCAAAGAAGCCTACAAGGGAACCGTGCGCCTGACGGTCGCACAGGCAATCATTCGCTTCCTGTCCAACCAGTACACCGAGCGTGACGGCGTCGAGCACCGCCTCATCGCGGGCGCCTTCGGCATCTTCGGCCACGGTAACGTTGCAGGCATCGGTCAGGCCCTGCTGCAGAACGAGATCGCGCCCGCCGAGGGCGAGAACCCGATGCCCTACATCATGCCCCGCAACGAGCAGGGCGCCGTCCATGCGGCCGCGGCATTTGCCAAGACGACGAACCGCCTGCAGACCTGGATGACGACCGCGTCGATCGGCCCGGGCTCGCTCAACATGGTCACGGGTGCCGCCACGGCGACGACGAATCGCCTACCCGTCCTCATCTTCCCCTCCGACCAGTTCGCGACCCGCATCCCGGACCCGGTCCTCCAGCAGCTTGAGGATCCGACCTCGCTCGACGTGACCGTCAACGACGCATTCCGTCCCGTCTCTCGCTTCTTCGACCGCATCAATCGTCCCGAGCAGCTGATCCCCTCGCTGCTCAACGGTATGCGCGTCCTCACTGACCCGGCTGAAACCGGTGCCGTCACGATCGCCCTGCCCCAGGACGTCCAGGCCGAGGCCTACGACTGGCCGGTCGAGTTCTTCGCCAAGCGCGTGTGGCACGTGCGCCGTCCTCCCGTCGAGCGCGCCGCACTCGAGCGCGCGGTCGCCAAGATCCGCGCCGCCAAGCGTCCCCTCATCATCGCCGGCGGCGGCACCATCTACTCCGAGGCCTCGGAGGAGCTGCGCGCGTTCGCGGCCGCGACCGGCATCCCGGTGGCGGACACGCAGGCCGGTAAGGGTGCCATCAACTGCGATCACCCCTGCTCCGTGGGTGGCGTCGGTTCGACCGGCGGCGACTCGGGCAACCACCTCGCCGACAAGGCTGACCTGATCATCGGCGTGGGCACGCGCTACTCCGACTTCACGACGGCCTCGAAGACGCAGTTCAAGAACCCCGACGTCTCCTTCGTCAACATCAACATCACGCCTTTCGACGCCGCCAAGCAGAGCGCAGAGATGGTCGTGGCCGACGCGCGCGAGGCCCTCGTCGCACTGACCGAGGAACTGTCCGACTACCGCGTCGATGAGTCCTACACCGCCGAGATCGCCGCCGAGCGCGAGGCCTGGGCCGCCAAGGTGGAGCAGTGCTACCACGTGGGCAACGCCCCGCTGCCCGCGCAGACCGAGGTCTTCGGTGCGCTCAACGAGCTCATGGGTGACGAGGACGTGGTCATCAACGCCGCCGGTTCGATGCCCGGAGACCTGCAGGCCCTGTGGCAGGCGAAGACCCCCGTCCAGTACCACGTCGAATACGCCTTCTCCTGCATGGGCTACGAGGTTCCGGCCGCCATGGGCGTCAAGCTGGCTCGCCCCGAATCCGAGGTCGTCTCGATTGTCGGCGACGGCACCTACCAGATGCTCCCGATGGAACTGGCCACGGTCGCCCAGGAGGGCATTAAGGTCATCTACGTCCTGCTGCAGAACTACGGCTTCGCGTCGATTGGCGCCCTGTCTGAGTCGCGCGGCTCCCAGCGCTTCGGCACGAAGTACCGCCAGCGTGGAGAAGGGTCGCACCTGGAGGATACGGACACGATCGCTGGAGTGGACATCGCGGCGAACGCTCGCTCGTGGGGCATCGACGTGCTCGAGGTCCACACGATCGAGGAGTTCAAGGAGGCATACAAGGCGGCCGCCGCCTCGGATCGTGCGACCATGATCCACATCGAGACCGACCTGATGGGCCCCAACCCGCCCGGATCCTCCTGGTGGGACGTGGCGATCTCGCAGGTTTCCGCGCTCGAGTCCACGCAGCGCGCCTACGAGGATTACCAGCGCGATCGCAAGCCGCAGCGTCACTACCTGTGATGAGCTGAGCGCGTGAGGGGGCGGCCCCGGAGAAATCTGGGGCCGCCCCTCACGTGTTTGTTCGTGGTGCGCGTCGGCATTCGTCGTGAAACGCTCCGTGAAACTGTGGTGCCGTTGATGAGACGGTGATCGCGGTGGGGGAGTGTGTCCGATAGACGGGACAAATGTGTGTTGGTATGTGCTGGAGCTGCTGATATCGCGACATAGGTCCCAGAAACATGCTACTGTTTGTCCTAACAAAGTTGTTCCACCATTCGTGGATGAATGGGAAGAAAGGTAAAACCAATGACAATCAACCTGTGGGTCAATGGCGAAGAGTATGTCGCCCACTCTGACAAGACCATCGACGTCGAGAACCCCGCCACCGGCAAGGTCGTCGATCAGCTGGCCCTGGCTGACAAGCACTGCCTCGACCAGGTCGTCGAGATCGCTCGCCAGGCGCAGAAGGAATGGGCTCGTACCGCCCTGGCCAAGCGCGTGGACATCATGTTCAAGTTCCGTCAGCTCGTCATCGAGCATCAGGATGAGATCGCCGATGCCATCGTGCGCGAGGGCGGCAAGACCCACGGCGACGCCCTCGGTGAGATCGCCCGTGGCCGCGAGACCGTCGACTTCGCCTGCGGAATCAACGCCGCCCTCAAGGGTGAATTCACCGACCAGGCCTCGACCGGCGTGGACGTGCACACCCTGCGTCAGCCCGTCGGCGTCGTCGCCGGCATCTGCCCCTTCAACTTCCCGGCCATGGTCCCCATGTGGATGCACCCGGTCGCTCTGGCCACCGGCAATGCCTTCATTCTGAAGGTTGCCTCGACTGTCCCCAGCGCCTCGCTGATTATCGCACGCCTCTACAAGGAGGCCGGCCTGCCCGACGGTCTGTTCAACGTCATCGCCGGCGACCGCCACCTGGTGACCGACATTCTCACCCATCCTGGCATTGATGCCATCTCCTTCGTCGGTTCCTCCCCGGTCGCGCACATCGTGCAGGACACGGGTGTGGCCAACGGTAAGCGCGTTCAGGCCCTGGGTGGCGCGAACAACCATGCGATCGTCATGCCCGACGCGGACATCGAGTTCGCCGCGCAGCACATCAGCGCCGGCGCCTTCGGTGCGGCCGGTCAGCGCTGCATGGCCCTGCCCGTGATCGTCGCCGTCGGCGGCGTCGAGGAGAAGCTGGTTCCCGCCATCAAGGCTCGCGCCGAGAAGATCGTCGTCGGCCCCGGCACCGACCCGGCCTCGGAGATGGGCCCGGTCATCACCCGCTCGTCCCAGGAGCGCATCACCAAGTGGATCGACGAGGCCGAGGCGAAGGGCGCGACCGTCGTGCTCGACGGCCGTGGCTACCGTCCCGAGGGTGAGGAATACGCGGACGGCTTCTGGCTGGCCCCCACCATCCTCGACAACGTGGATCGCGACCTGAGCGTCTACTGCGAAGAGGTCTTCGGTCCGGTCCTGGTCGTCGTGCACGCCGACACCTATGAAGAGGCTATCGAGATCGTCAACTCCTCCGAGTTTGGCAACGGCTCCGCGATCTTCACCTCCGATGGTGACACCGCCCGCCACTTCGTCGTCGACGTCGAGGCCGGCATGGTCGGCGTCAACGTGCCGATCCCGGTTCCGGTTGCCTACTACTCCTTCGGTGGTTGGAAGGAGTCGCTGCTGGGCGATACCCACATCCACGGCCCCGAGGGTGTGCGCTTCTACACGAAGGCCAAGGTTGTGACGACCCGCTGGCCCAAGCGTGGCGAGAAGGTTGGCTACGTCGGCATGAACTTCCCGACGAACGCCTGAGTCCGATAACTCTGCGAGCGGAGGGGTGGGTGCAGTGTGCCCGCCCCTCCACTCTTTGTATCTTTGTTAGAACAAAAATATTGTGGATGTCAATTGAAAACGTGGATAACGCGGGTTATCATTGTTATATCAACGAAGTGGCGATGCTCAATTGAATGTTTGTACGGTCAAAGGTCTGATTGGGTGAGTGCCTGTCTGGCACGATAGACACATCCGCGCCAGTGGATAGCACGAAGCCTTTTCGACGAAGAAAGAGACGACGATGTCACAAGCAGTCAACACGGAGAATCCTCGCTACTCCAAGCTCACCATCGGTGTGTGCCCCGACCAGTGGGGCGTCTGGTTCCCCGAGGATCCCAAGCAGATGGATCCCCGTCAGGCCTGGCAGGAAATGGCTGAAGCAGGCTTCTCGGTCATCGAAACCGGTCCGTTCGGATACTTCCCGACCGACCCCAAGGAGCTTCAGAAGTGGTGCGATGAGTACGGCATGCGCGTCGTCGCCGGCACCGGCTGGGGCATCCTCCACAAGCAGGAGGCCTGGGCGGACACCATCAAGACGTTCCGCGCGATCGCGGAAACCCACGCGGCCGTCGGCGCCGAGTACATCGTGCACCTGCCTCCGCTCTACCGCGACGACAAGACCTGGGAGTGGACCGATGACCGCGTCCTCTCCGACGATGCCTGGAAGCTCTACGTCGACCATGCCAACGCCCTGGGCCAGATGCTCCTCGACGAGTACGGCCTGAAGATGGTCCTGCACCCCCACGGCGACTCTCACATCGAAACCCCCGAGGAAATTGGCCGCATCTTCGACGCCACGGACCCGACCTACGTCAACCTCTGCCTCGACTCCGGACACGTCGTCTACGGTGGCGGCGACCCGATCGAGCTGTGCCGCAAGTACCCCGAGCGCATCACCTACGTCCACATCAAGGCCTTCGACGAGGACATCACCCGCGAGGCGCACGAGAAGGACTGGCCCTTTGGTGAGGCCGTCACCAAGGGTGCCTCCGTCTGCCCGCCCAAGGGCCTGCCCGAGATGCACGCCTTCGTCGACGCGCTCGCGGACCTGAATAAGGACATCTACTGCATCTGTGAGCAGGACTGCTACCCCTGTGAGCCGTCCTTCCCCAAGCAAAACGCCATCAACATGCGCAAGTACCTGGCCGAGTGCGGCCTGGGCCTGGCCTGAGACACGCTCGACGCATCGTAAGGAGAGAAAGCAATGACTGTTCGTATTGGCCTCATCGGCGCCGGCGGCATGGGCCGCGCCCACGTGGAACGCATCGAGAAGGAACTGGCAGGCGGTAAGGTTGTGGCCGTCGCCGACCTCAACCTGGAGGGCGCGAAGGCCGTTGCCGAGCCCCTGGGCGCAACCGCCTACGGCAGCGGCGCCGAGCTGATCGCAGACCCGAATGTCGACGCGGTCCTCATCGCCACCTTCGGCAAGGTCCACGCCCCCGACGTCATCGCCGCCGTCAAGGCCGGCAAGTACGTGCTGTGCGAGAAGCCCCTGGCTACCACCGCCGAAGACTGCATCGCCATCATGGAAGTGGAGCAGGAAGCCGGCAAGAAGCTCGTGACCGTCGGCTTCATGCGCCGCTTCGACAAGGGCTACCAGGAGATGCGCGCTCTGCGCGAATCCGGAGAGCTCGGCTACGCCACCCTCGTGCACTGCCGCCACCGCAACCCCACGGTTCCCGAGGGCTACACGACCCGCAACATGATCGACGACACGGCGATCCACGAGATCGACGCGTGCCGCTACCTGCTGGGCGAAGAGATCGTCTCGGTGCGCATCGACACCCCGCGCGCCACCTCCCGCCGCTTCGAGCACCTGCAGGATCCGCTGGTCCTCGTCGCCAAGACCGAGTCCGGCGTCCTCATCGACGACGAGGTCAACGTCAACATCCAGTTCGGCTACTCGATCGAATGCGAGCTCGTCCTCGAGGCGGGCACGATCCGCCTCGGCGACCAGGAGCACACCTACGTGCGCGACTCCCTGGGTAACCGAAACGCGATCTGCTCCAGCCACATCGACCGCTTCCACGACGCTTTCAACGCGGAAGTGCAGCAGTGGATCCGCGCCGTCGAGCGCGACGAACACACCGGATCCGACTCGTGGGACGGCTACGCCGCCACCGCAGTCGTCGACGCAGCCATCGCCTCCCTCGAGGATGGCGGCCGCGAATACCCGGTGACCCTCATCGAGCGCCCGTCCCTGTACGAGCGCTGACAAAACTCGAGGTCGGGGCTGGCCCGATCGGATGCGGATACCCAGCCCCGGCCTCGTCCCACGAACCTAGAAAGGAAGACATCATGGTGGATATCGCCCTTGACCCGAACATGTACTACCCGACGCACAGCCCGACGCAGGTGCTGTACAAGGCGGCGGAACTCGGTTACGAATTCATCGAGATGTCGCCCCTGGCCCCCGTGCACTTCTGGCACCACTACCCGAAGGCCGACGACGCCCTCATCGTGGACCTGAACCGCGCCCAGCGCGACTCCGGCGTGCGTATCCGCACCCTGAACCCCGTGTTCAACTGGTCTTCCACCGACGAGGCCGAGCGCAACGCCCAGGTGCGTAACTGGCGCCGCCTCCTCGAAATCGCCGACCAGCTCGACGTGCGTGAGATTACCTCGGAGTTCTCGGGAGACCGCAACACTCCGCGCCAGTGCGAAGCCCAGTGGTACCGCTCCATCGAAGAACTCACCCCCGACTTCGAGCGCTACGGCATCCGCCTCAACATGGAGGCGCACCCCTATGACTTCATCGAAACCCACGACGAGGCCATGCTCCTCGTGCGCGGAGCCAACAAGGACTGGATCGGATACGAATACTGCTGCCCGCACACGTACCACCTGTCCAAGGGGGCCGGAGACGTGGAGCGCATGATCCGCGACGCCGCTGACGCCGGCAAGCTGCGCGAGGTCCACATCGCCGACGTCTTCAACCATGCCGCGAACGATGGCAACCGCTACATCGTCAACCCGCCCGGTGCCGACGTCACCGTCCACCAGCACAACGAAATCGGTTTCGGTGAGGTGCCGTGGGAGACGGTCTTCTCGACCCTGCGCGACATCAACTTCGACGGCGTCCTGTCCGTGTGCGTCTTCGGATGGCACGAGCGCGCGGATGAGATCAACAAGAAGGTCCTCGCGCGACTGCAGGCCGAACTGGGCTGATCACCCTTTTACTTAGAAAGCTCCAACGACGAAGCAATAGGAGAACCACATGTCACACGGTCCAACGATTGACGAATACACGCCCGATAAGGTGCGCGAGCTCGTCGAGACGACCCCTGCCTCCGGCAAGAAGCGCTCCCTGGGCGCGATCGCTGCCGTCGCCACGCTGGGTTCGCTCCTCTTCGGCTACGACACCGGCGTAATCGCTGGTGCCCTGCCCTACATGTACATGCCGGGTCACGCCGGTGGCCTTCAGATGACCACCTTCGAAGAAGGCTGGGTCGGCGGCCTGCTGTGCATCGGCGCCGCCGCCGGCGCGTTCTTCGGCGGTCGCCTGTCCGACCGATACGGGCGTCGCCACAACATCACGCTGCTGGCCATCGTCTTCCTGTTCGGCGCCATCGGATGTGCGATCGCCCCGAACATCTGGGTTCTCTACCTGGCGCGCATCATCCTTGGCTTCGCCGTCGGTGGAGCCTCCGCGACGGTTCCCGTCTTCCTCGGCGAAACAGCGCCCAAGCGACTGCGCGGCGTCCTCGTCGCGACCGACCAGATGATGATCGTTTTCGGCCAGTTCCTGGCCTTCTCCATGAACGCCGTCATCGCCCGCCTGCAGAGTGGCCCCACCGTGCACCTGACCGGCGACGCCGTGGATGCCTCCGGTCACGTGCTCGGACAGGCCGGAACCTCCGTCGCATGGGAAACCGTCCAGGCCGCCGTCAACATCGCCGACGTTACGGGCGGCGGGAACGGCATGACCTGGCGCTACATGCTCATCCTGTGCTCGCTGCCCGCCATCGCCCTGTGGGTCGGCATCCGCATGATGCCCGAGTCCTCCCGCTGGTACGCCGCCAACCTGCGCATCGCCGATGCCATCGGCTCCCTCAAGCGCGTGCGTGACGAGAAGAAGGACGACGTTGCCGGCGAGCTCAATGAGATGCTCGAGGTCCAGCGCGCCGAGTCCAAGCAGGAGAAGTGGTCGCTGTCCCAGATCCTCAAGGTCAAGTGGGCCCGCAAGCTCCTCTACATCGGAATCATTCTGGGTATCGCCGACCAGCTGACCGGTATCAACACGGCCATGTACTACACGCCGAAGATCCTCAACGCCGCCGGCGTTCCCATGGAAGACGCCATCACCCTGAACGTCGTCTCCGGTGGTATCTCCGCGATCGGTTCCGCCGTCGGCCTGTGGCTCGTCGCCCGCTTCGCGCGCCGCCACGTCGGCATGTACCAGGAGCTCGGCATCACGATCTCCCTGGCTGCCCTGTCCGCAGTGTTCGCCTTCTTCATCAGCCCCTACCTGGATGCCGACGGCAACATCTCCGGCGCTCCGAACTTCGCGCCCTGGCTGGTTCTCGGCATCGTCTGCCTCTTCGTGTTCATCAAGCAGTCCGGCACCGTGACCTGGGTTCTTGTCTCCGAGATCTACCCGGCTGCCGTCCGTGGCAGCGCCCTCGGTATCGCGGTGGGCACGCTGTGGCTCGCCAACGCGCTCGTCTCCGTCATCTTCCCGCCGCTCATGGCGACCGTCGGTGGCGCCGGCACGTACGCGATCTTCGCGGCCATCAACTTCCTCTCCTTCCTCTTCTACTGGAAGGTCGTCCCCGAGACGAAGTTCCACTCGCTGGAGGAACTGGAGCTGAAGTTCCAGAAGGACTACTCCTGATCGGGATTCATCCACGTCCGTGAGCCCGGTGGGGCGGCCATGCCGCCCCACCGGGCACTCGCGCACGATGAGGGAGAGGAGAGGCGATGACGAAGCAGAAGCAGGCAGCCCAGTCCCGTACGTCGCGGCCACCGGTCGGCCGCGGCGAAGTGCGCATGCGTGCCTTCGCGTACCTGACGGGCATCACTGTCGGCCTTGTCGACGGCGTCCTGGCCATTCATATCTGGTCCGCGGGGTTCACCCATGCCGTCGCCTTGTTCATCGCCGCCTTGTCGCTCCCGTCGTTGCTGTCCGCGATCCTCACCCCGCGTCTGTCCGAGCACATTGGGCGTCGCATCCCCAATTGCGTGGGAGCCGTGACTCTTGCCGCGGGTTCACTCGTGATCGCCTCGACCTGCGCCGTCGCGGTCGGCTCGGATGGAACTGGGACGGGCGTCGTCGTTTCGTACTGCATCGGTTACGCCCTCCTGGGGCTGGGTTACGGGGCCCTGTGGTCGCTGCTGCCCCGCACGGCGCACGAGCTGTCCCTGCGCGGTCATGCCCGCCTTGTGCCTCGTGCCAACTCCCTCCTCGGCGTTGGCGGGGGAGTGGGGATCGCCCTCGGCTTCGTGCACGGGGTTGGGCCCCTCCTGCCGTCCGTGACGCTCGTCGGATTCTCTCTCGCGCTCCTCATCGCTGCCTCGCTCCTGCCAGAATCTCCCGCCTGGTACGCCTCCAAGGGGCGCGAGGTCGACGCCTTCCTCGCGCTCAAATCCCTGCATGGCGCGCTCGAGGCCTCGGTCGAGATCGATCACGTACGCCTCGACGCGGAGATGGCGCGCGAACAGCACCCCCTGCGCCTGCGTGACGTCGCGATCCCTCAGGTGCGTTCTGCACTGCTGACGGCCCTCGCCCTCGTGTGTGTGCAGGAGGCGCCCCTCGTCGTTGCGATCATTATCTTTACGCCGGCGCTGCTCGCTGGTGTGGGCGCGGCCGGGTGGATGCAGCTGACCTTTGCCGCTGGCGTCGTGCTCATCGCGCTGGCGACGCTGACCGCTGTCAGCCGCGTTGGTGCCCATCGTTTCCTGCGTGCGTCGCTGGGGTCCGTGGGGGCTGTGCTGTCCTCGATGATTGGTGTCGCCGTATTCTCCGTGAATGGGGAGATTGGCCCCGTCGCCATGCTGATCGTTGCCCTCCTCATGATGGCCGCGCAGCGCATCTGGATCTACCCCGCCTGCCATGGTGCCATTGACCCGCGCATCCCGCCGTGGCTGGTCACCTGGCAGCGCCAGTCTGTCATCACCCTCAACGTGGTGGCGCGCACCTTCGCGCTGATCCTGGGTGGTGTGACCGTCTTCCTGCCGGGTGGCGTGGCCCTCGGGGTCTACTTTGGCCTGCAGTGCATCGCCCTGATTCTCCTGCTGGTGCGCCTGCCTCACGAGTATGCGGAGTAGGGGCCTCGGCCTCGTTTATGTCCGGTCATTACCCTCACCTAGGCCATTTGTCCTGACAATTGGTGCGCTCCTCGGCTAACATGAGAGTGTCCGTGATCGACGAAGTACGCGGCATCCAACCACTACGAGGTGAAGCCCATGAGCACCGAAACTCCCGTTATTCCTGACACTATGCGCGCGGCCGTCCTGCGCGACTACGACAAGGGCCTCCAGGTCGAGACCATCCGCACGCCGCGCCCCAAGGCCGGTGAAGTCCTTATCAAGGTGACTGCGTGCGGCCTGTGCCACTCCGACCTGCACGTCATCGGAGGTGCCATTGCCTTCCCTTTGCCCGCCGTCCTCGGTCACGAGGTTGCCGGCATCATCGTTGAACTCGGTGCCGGTACCGAGCACACTGGCCTTGAGGTTGGCCAGCAGGTTGCCGGCGGCTTCCTCATGCCCTGCGGTCAGTGCCGTCACTGCGCCGCCGGCCACGACGAGCTGTGCGAGCCCTTCTTCGAGCTGAACCGCCTCAAGGGTGTCCTCTATGACGGCACGACCCGCCTGTACTCCCTCGATGGTGAGCCCATTCAGATGTACTCGATGGGTGGCCTGGCTGAGTACTCGGTCGTCCCCGCGACGGCCCTGGCTCCCGTGCCCGAGGGTGTCGATCCCGTGTCGTCGGCGATCCTGGGCTGCGCCGCCATGACCGGCTACGGTGCCGTGCGTCGTGGCGCCGATATTAAGTACGGTGAGACGGTCGCCGTCGTCGCCGTGGGTGGCGTGGGTTCCAACATCGTCCAGATCGCGCGTGCCTTCGGTGCCTCGCAGGTTATTGCCATCGACGTTGCCGACGATAAGCTCGAGGCCGTCAAGGCCTTCGGCGCGACCGCGACGATCAACTCCATGACCCAGGATGCGCGCGAAGAGGTCCTTAAGCTGACCAATGGCCGCGGCGTTGACGTCTCCTTCGAGGCCCTGGGCATTCCTTCCACGTGGAACACCGCGCTCGATGTCCTCGCCGACGGTGGCCGCATGGTTCCGATCGGCCTGGGTGCTGGCCGCCAGACTGCTGAGGTGGAGATTAATCGCACCGTGCGTCGCTCGCAGTCGATCCTCGGCTCCTACGGTGCCCGCACCCGCCAGGATCTGCCCGCGGTTGTCGATCTGGCCGCGCGCGGCATTATCAACTACGACGACCTGGTCACGCGCCGCTTCTCGCTCGACGAGGCGGCCGCCGGATACGAGGCCCTGCGTAACCGTGCCGTCCAGGGCCGCGCTGTTGTCGACATGTCTCTGTGAGACCTGACGACGCAACGAGTCAGGCCCACTCGCCCGGGGGGCGGGGGAGTGGGCCTGACTTGTTGTTTGTGGTGATCCGCGTGGGATCGATCTGACGTGAGGGTCAGCGCGTCATCATGTTGAGGATGCCGTACACGCCCACGAAGGCGGCGACGGTCGTGATGATGATGGCGGAGCTGAGGATCACGGTCGAGGCCGTGGCGGCGCCGACGATGGCCATCGTGATGCCCGCGATGAAGACGGCGGTCAGTGCGAAGGCGAAGCTCAGGGTGTTGGTGAGGGAAGTCTCGGAGGCCTGCTCGGAACGGACGGACTGAGCGGCGATCGTGGTCTCGCGGACGAGGGTTTCCATGGTGTCTCCTGTGTGTGATTGAAAGTCAACGTGTGCGGGAGACACGGATAAAGGCCGTGTGCGCCCACACGGCCTTGTGAATTGAAGGGTGTTGAACCGGTTTGGCTCGTTCCTTCCGACGTGTATAAGCCTATTCGCCGCGGCGGTTAATTGTCTATACAAAAACGAGTGAACTGTGGAATGGACAAAGTCGTCACTTTGTCAGTAATTCTCATGTTGGTCGGCAGCTTGATCTGCGGATACGTGGTTGCTCGGCTGGGGTGGCGCGAGGCCTGCTGGGGTGGAGGTGGCTGCGGTGCCGGTGGGCGGCGGCAGGGCAGGCCTCGCGCCGCACGGAGGTCTGGCGGCGGGAGGGCGCGCGGCGGTTTGGCGGCGGGAGGCCGAACGGAGGTCTGACGGCGGGGGCCTGTTGGGTGGGTGGCTGCGGCGCCGGTGGGCGGCAGCGGAGCGGAGATCCTCATGCACGTGGATAGGTTGTGTTGTTACGGATAGGTTGTCCGTATCCGGATAGGTTATTTGCCTATCCGCACCGCGATAACCTGTCCACGCAGCGATAACCTATCCGCATATTCTCGTCACGGGCGTCGTTGTCTAAGCGGCATGCGGTGGTCGTCCTCTGGCGGACGTGGGGCAAGACGCTACCCAGGTGTGGGCGGGTTTAGTGAGAGTGGGTGGAGCTGCCGGTCACTGTAGGCGAGGTGGCCCGGTTGTCTGAAACCGCTATCGCCTTTGCTTGCGTGTGCCTGTGTGGGGTTGGAACCGCTATCGCCTTTGCGGGCACCGGCCGAGCCTCAACTGAAACCGCTATCGCCTTTGCGGGCGAGAAAAGGGCGTTTTTGGTGCAGTTTCTGGGAGCAGAGGTGACGCCGGTTTCAGCGATCCCTTGTTGGGGGTGCGCAGTGGTGTTGTTGGTTTCAACGTCGCCACGTTGTCGCGCCTCGATAAGTTCTGCGGAGTGGCGTCATCGTTTTGTGTCCTTCGGGTTGGTTATACGCTGAGTTGGAGTGGGGTGTCCTCCACGGGTGTGGGTTGGGGAAGATACCGAGGGAGTCGGTGCGTCGGCGGATTTCGCGGTTAAGGCGCTCGCGCGGGGCGTTGTAGCAAATCTGGGTCCATACCCCGGTAGGGAAGGACGCGAACGCGAGGACGTCTGCCCTGGCTTGATCGAGGTGATCACACACGGCGGGGAGCTTGTCGTGGACGTAGTCCATGAGCCGGTTGGGCTGGCAAGGCAGGTGCTGCTAGCCGTCCGACTGGAGGGTGGCGCGAGGCCTGCTGGGTGGAGGTGGCTGCGGTGCCGGTGGGCGGTGGCAGGGCCGGTGGGTAAGAGGCCGCCCGACTGGAGGGCGGCGCGAGGCCTGCCGGGCCTGGCCGGGCTTCGAGACGACGCGCCGAGCGAAGCTCGCAGCGCGGGCGGGCAGGCCTCGCGCCGTGCGGAGGTCTGGCGGCGGGAGGCCGCACGGAGGTCTGGCGGCGGGAGGAGGCGGGGAAGTTAGCGCGCCACGGCCTCGTCGATGACGGAGGCGACCTCTTGGGCCACGGACTGCCACGTGAAATGCTCGCGCACGCGCGCGCCCACAGCCGCCGCGCAGGACGCGCGACGCACGGGGTCGGTGACGGCCTCGCGCAGGGCGGGGACGAGCGCATCCGTGAGCTCGGCGGACGTGCGTCCGTCTACGATCCATCCGAGTGCGGGAGAGGTGATGACCTCTTCAGTGCCGCCGCGAGGTGTCGCCACGATCGCGCAGTCGCCCAGGGCCGCCTCGAGGATCGAGGTGGGCAGGCCCTCGGGGTACATGGACGGGTAGACGAACACGTCGGAGCGGCGGTATAGGCTCATGACGGCGGGGAAGTCGAGCTTGCCCAGGAAGGACACGGCGGGGTCGCCTCCGTAGCGCTCGTGTAGCTCGTTCTCGATGGGACCAGAGCCGGCGACGGCGAGGCGCAGAGGTACGTCGGGGAGTTCGGCGCGCAGGCGCGCAAACGCGTCCAGGAGCGCGACGATGCCCTTCTCAGCGATGAGGCGGCCGGCGTAGGAGATGACGATTTCGGAGTCGGCACCGCCGCGCGGCCACTCGCGCTCGTAGCGGTCGTCAGCGACGGCCGTATCCTCTGGGGTGACCGCGTTGTACCACACGCCCGAGGCCTCGATCCCGAAGTGGCGTAGCCACTTGTTGCAGTTGCGCGATACTCCGTAGTAGGAGGTCACGTGCTTCTTGACGAAGTGGGTGAGGCCGTGCTCGTAAATGCCTCCGAAGAAGTCCAGCACTGGGTTGCCGACGCTCATGTGCGCGGTGCCGTGCTCGATGAGCGCGACGGGGCGGCCCAGGCGATGTGCGAGGCGTGCGCCGAGCAGGCTGGTGAGGTGGAAGCGCGTGTTGACGATGTAGAAGTCGGCGTTCTCGGCCTCCACCGCGGCCATCGTCTCCTTGAAGCGCTCGTCGCGCTTGAAGAAGGGGTAGCGCTGCTTGAAGAGGCCCTTGGTGGGCAGTCGGTAGATGCGCAGGCCGTCCTTGTCCTCGAAACGAGGCAGGGACTCGTCGTGCAGGGACGTGACGATGAACAGGTCGTAGCCCAGGGCGCGCAGCTGCTCGCTGAGACGATCCTGGTAGCGCTCGATCCCGCCCAGGTAGGGCAGGAAGAACTCCATGAAGATGCCGACCTTGACGCGGGAGTGGGGGCGATCAGTCATTGACGGGCTCCGTTTTGTTGGTCGCGCGAGGGACGGGGATGAGCATGAAGACGACGAAGAGGATTGCGAGCAGCCCCATGGTGGCAGCATAAGCGAGCGAGGCGCCCATCATGGCGTGGGACTTCGTGAGCATCGGTGCGATCAGGTAGGCCGTCCCGCCAGCCACCGCGTAGGCGACCAGGACCGCGCGCAGTCGGCGCATCGTCGCGAGCGCGTAGTAGAGGATGACGCCGGCGGCGTTGAGTGCGCCCGCAAGGACGAGCACCATGAGCTCACCGACGTAGCCCGACACGTCCGTGCCGAATACGAGGGTGAGGAGCGGAGCGCCGATCACGTAGGTAACCGCGGCGACGACGACGAACGCTGCTGCGGTCGTCAGCAGGCCCTTGCGCACGATCGACAGGAACTCCTCACGCTTGCCCTCCGCCCACCGCAGCGCCATGCGGGTCAGGAGGGGGCGGAATACGAACAGCGACAGCATGTTGATCGCGACCGCCGGCATGTAGATGATCGCGAAGACGCCCAGCTCTTCGTCGCCGAGGCTCGCGTGGATAGCAAAACGCGGCGCGTTCGCCAGGTACTGGTTGAGGAACGCGGCGATGAACAGGGGCAGGCACTCCCACAGGATCCCGGTGATGCCTCGAAGATTGAGGGAGGGCAGTAGTGAGAACACGCCGCGCGCGGGCAACCCGTAGGCCACCACGAGCACCACGCAGGTGACCACGAAGGTAATGATCGTGGATACGAGGAGGTCCTGGGTGTACCAGTAGAGTCCCGACCACAGGAACGTTGTCGTGAAAATGCGCGCGAAGCAGGCCTTGCCCGCGATGTCGAGGCGACCCGAGCGCTGGAACTCCGAGTAATACACGTCCTCGAAGGCGTCGAAGATGCGCAGGAGAGCCATCGCTGCGATGACCGTGAATGCGGGGTAGGGGTCTTTTGTCGACGCGGTCCACGAGTGGTAGGCGATGAGGCCGACCATGACCAGGCAGGTCAGCAGGCGTGTCGACAGGTAGGTGCCGAAGTCGAAGCGGCGACGCACGTCCGTCACGTGGAAGGTGCGCACCTCGTACAGGCCAACGGTCTGGTACTGCTGGCCGATCGCCAGCGCGAGGGTGAATAGGCCGTACTGGGCGCGCGCGAAGGAATCTGTGGCACCCGAGCGCATGATCGCCACGCCCATGATGACGACGGCGAGGCTCGACATGAGGGAGGCCGCCGTGTTCCACAGGTAGTCGCGCCCGAGTTGGCCGCGCGACTCGAGGGCCTCCTCTGTGGCGTCGACCTGCGCGTCGCCGGAGTCGGGCGGCATGGACGAGGCCGTGGTGTCCTTCTCGCTCACGCGCCGGCCTCCTCGGGGGCCTCGGGCCCCGGATCGTTGGGTCCAAAGACGATGTGGAAGGGCTCGTGGGTGACCCGATCCTGGGGATCTGGAATGCGCATGTAATCCCCGTAGCCGCGCGTGAGCACGACGTCGTAAGCGGCCGGGATGCGCACCGTGATGTCCTCGAAGGGAACGGAGCGGGCCGGGAAGAGCTCGGCCTCGGAGGCGCTCCAGCGGCGAGGATCGCGCGTCGAAAAATCACCGAAGAGGATTGAGTCGTCGGCTGCCTTCTGCGGATTCTCACGACCCTTGAGGGCGGCGCGCAGCCAGCGACGGTACAGCGAGGCCTCGTTGACGCGCAGCGCCCGCATGCCCCAGTGGGCGCAGGCCATCGCCGCGGAGGCCAGCTGGCGCGCGGGCGTGGGCAGACCCGTCGGCGGGTTGGGGATGGAGCGCAGGAACATGAGGCGCGCCCATAGCCAGGTGCCGCGCGACTGGGCGCGGAAGCGGCCGGGGTCGTCCGCGATCTCATCCAGGACGAACAGATCCACGCCGATCGGCATGCGGAACGAGCGGTCCTTCGCGACCTTCGAGACGAACTCCGAGCCCTTCAGGCCCAGGACGCCGAAGCTGATCGGGTAGTCGGGGTGAGTGGCGGGGGAAGCGATGAAGAACTCGTCCCTGAGGAGGGCGGGAGCCTCGGCGATGAAACGTTCGTAATCCGCCCGGGGCATGCACACGTCCCCGTCGTCGTCCCACGGGATGAAACCCTGGTGGCGCACAGCCCCGATCGCAGTGCCGCCGTAGGCGACGTAACGAATATCCAGGAGTGTGCAGACGCGATCGATTTCGGCCAGGCATCGCTTGGTGACGCGCTGAATGGCTGCCAGGGTTGCGGGCTCTGCTGCGCTCATCAGTTCTCCGATCGTTTCAGGGCCGTGGGGCTTACAGGCTGTCGGCGTAGGGGCCGAAGTCGATGACGGCGGCCTCGTGGTTGTAACGCTGCTCCGGGGGAGGCAGCTGCATGTAGTCGCCGTATCCGCGGCGCAGCAGGGCGTCGTATTCGTTCTGGATCATCACCGTGATGTCCTCGAAAGGAACGTCGCGGGTGGGGAAGAACTCCTCCTCGCGCACGATCCAGTTCTGCGGGTCGCGCATCGTGAAGTCGGCGTACACGCCCGTGCCCGTGCCCTCGTATCGGCGAACCGCGCGCTCCCACCGAGCCTGCAGGCTCGCCGGCGTCGCGCGTACCGCCTTCAGGCCGAGGTGCGCGAGGGTCGTCGCCGAGAAAATCAGGGCCTTCTTCCAGGTGGGAGTGTTGATCAGGTGGGGCCGAGGCGTGCCCTGGAGGAACAGCAGGCGACCCCACAGCCACGACTGGCGCGACATCTCCTGGAAGGCCTTCTCGTCGGCCGGAATCTCATCGAGGGGCAGGATGTCCAGGAAGAAGGGCATCCGGTACTTCGAGTCCTTGTCCGCCTCGGGGATCAACAGGGTTCCCGGCATGACCATCTTCGTGAACATGAAGGGGAAATCGTCGCGCGTGCGCGTGTTATCCAGGCGGAAACGCTCATCGAGCAGGGCGGGAGCCTCGGCCAGGAAGCGCTCGTAGTCGGCGCGCGTCATCATCACGTCGATGTCGTCATCCCACGGAATAAAGCCGCCGTGGCGGATCGCGCCGATCGCGGTGCCGCCGTAGATCGCGTAGGACACCCCGATGTGTCGGCACACCCGGTCCAGCTCGGCCAGGATCAGCGTCAGGAGCTTCTGGACCTTACGCAGGTCGGTCTCGGGTGTCGTCATCAGTCCTCCGAATATGACAAAGCGGGTGAGCACACGTGCGCTCACCCGCCATTGTCTCACGGCTACTGGCCGCTGACCTTCTCCGCGCGCCTGGGAAGCAGGTCACCCCACGAGGGGGTGGCCGCCAGGACCGTGCCCACGAGGATCACGACGCAGCACACCACCTGGGTGGCCGTGGGCACCGTGCCCTGCAGGACGAGAGCGAAGATGATCGCCCAGGCCGAGTACGAGATGTTCAGGGCCATGCCGCGCGACGCGCCGATCGCCGACAACGCCTTGTAGTAGAAGAGGTACGAGGCCGTTCCCGCCAGGCCCGCCAGCGCCACGACGCCCGCCGACAGGTGAGCCAGCGAATGCAGTGTGAAGCCGAAGACTCCGGCGATGGGGGCCACGATGAACAGGTACACGACCGCCGAGGTCGTCTCGCGGATCTGGAGGGCCACCTCGTTATCCACGGCCTCGTCGCGCATGCCCCACGTGAGGATCACGGCCTCGGACCCCCAACCGATCACGCAGGCCAGCGCGCCGACCACGCCGAGGATCGCATTGCCGCCCTCGATCGGCTCCGACGTCGCCGACCAACCCGTCGCGACGATGGCCGCGAGGGCGACCAGCAGGGCCGCGATCTGGCGGGGAGCCATGCGCTCCTTCAAGAGGATGAAAGCCAGAAGGGTGCCGAGCGCCGGGTAGAATGTCGAGATGATCGCGGTCAGGCCAGGGCCGATGTTGTCGATAGCGATCAGGTAACCGCTCATGCCGATCGGGCCGCCCAGCAGAGCCGCCGCAATCACCGACTTGCCCGGGCGCGTCCGCAGCGCCGCCCAGGTGTCCTTCAGACGACCACGAACCGCCATGTACGCGAGCAGAATCACGGCGCACGCGACGTCGTGCAGGACCGCGCCGGCGAGCGCCGACTGGCCGAAGTCGGCAAATGGGATCATGGCCAGTGCGATCGCCAGCACGACCGTGTCGAGGCCCCACAGGACGCCCGAGAAGATTCCGTAACGCTTGCCTCCGTGCTGAGTTTTCATGCCAGTTCACCTTCCGTGGAGATCTGAGTGCTCGAGGCGGCCTCGTAGGCTGCGAGCAGGGAATCGAGCGTGCGTGTCGCGTGCGAGTAGTAGATGTAGAGCCATTCGCCGACGTCGTCGCCTTCGGCCTCCTTGACCAGCGCCCACAGGTACCAGCACCAGCCGGCGAACACCTCGTAGGCGAAGAAGTGGCGCGCCTCGCGCTCGGAGGGGGCGTGGCCCAGGTAGTACTCCAGGGCGGCGGCCGCGCGCTCGCGGGTCATCTCCGCCGTGCACACGGTCATCGTGCCGAAGTCGGCGGCCATGTCCGACATGCCCGCGTACTCCCAGTCGATGAGGCTGATCTTTCCGTCCTTGTCCACCAGGAAGTTTGGCGGGAAGAAGTCGTTGTGCGAGGGGACTTTATCGAAGCCATCCGCGTCAGCGAAGGCCTTCAGCCGCAGGACCTTGTCGCGCAGCTCAAAGTATCCGGGCACGTCGATGGGGCCGAAGGCCTTGAGGAGGCCCTCGTAGCGCAAGCCTTCGGTGACAAAGTCGAAGGAGCGGTCCAGGATTCGGCCGGAGGTGTGCAGCGCGCGATCCATCTCCATCGCGGCCTTGAGCTCCTCGTCGCGGGTGACGTCCAGGTTGCGCACGTCGCGCACGAAGCGCGAGATCTTCCAGCCGGCCGCGGGGTCGCCCGTGAGGAAGGTGTCGTCGATGCCGAGCTCGGCGGCCAGGCGTAGGCCGGCGAACTCCGCGCTGCGGTCCACGATCTTCTCCGTGCCGATGCCCGGGTGGCGGTAGACGTATTCGTCGTCGCCCACGGCGAAGTGGCACGACAGGTTCGTGATGCCCTGCTTGAGCGGGTAGAAGTCGCGGATGTCCGACTTCTGGCAGCCCAGGGTGGCCACGATGTGATCGAAGACCTCGGAGTCGACGTTCTCCATGAACAGGGGGTCGAAGCTGCGCAGCTCGTCGACCGAGTCGAACTCGTGGATGACCCCGTCCGGGTAGCGGCGGATCACCATGTCGAAGGACTTGATGTGGTCCAGGTAGATGGACTCCCACAGCTTCGACACCGTCTCGGGCAGGTGGTAGACCTGTTCGAGGATCTCGCGGAACTTCGCGGAAAAGACGCGGTCGAAGTAGACGTGGCCGAGCATGACCCACGCGTCGGCTCCGCCCACGGTTGCGCCCGTGATGCGGTCGCCCGGGCCCGTCTTGATGCACCACTCGTCGGTGGGGCCCTCGACGTAGTTCGCTGAGTAGTAGGCCTTGTAGACGTAGGGCTCGAAGGGGTTGGTCGTGAAGTAGTCGTCCGAAGAGCACACGTAGGTGTTGTCGAGGCGGTCCTTCACGAGCCACAGGGACCCGTTGTTGTTGCGCGTGGAGTACTCGCGGTTGACGATGATGTCGACGCCGTACTTGTCGGCCAGGTAGAAGAAGTATTCCTTCTTGTAGCCCACGACCAGCGTGATGTTCGTGATGCCGGCTTCGTGGAGCTGGCGGATCTGACGCTCGACGAGGATCTCTCCGCGCACCTTGAGCGTGCCCTTGGGGCGCTCGTAGCTGATGGGAGCGAAGCGCGAGGACAGGCCCGCGGCCATGATGACGGCGCCCGTGACGCGGTAGGGCTCGAGGGCCTCGCGGCCCGCGTCGGTGATCGCGCGCTCGTCGATGTAGCCGGCGGCCTCGCACTCGCGGGTGGCGGTGTTGACGCGCCCCAGGCTCATGCCGGTGGCCTCCGACAGGGCCCGCTGCGTGAGGGGAGAGTCGGCCTTGGCCAGTGCGTTCAGGATGTTGAATTGGGGCTCGCTGAGCGTGCCGACGTTGGTCGTGGGCATGCGATCACCTTTCGTTCATGGAAGCCACTTGGGCGCTACATGTTCGAGCGTAGCACTATTGGGCGGATTTGTGAACGGTTTGGGTGTGAAGTGTCTATCGACGAGGCTCGGGCGCCTTTTCGGGCGAGCGTTGCCACAAGAAAACGGCCAGGCCAATTGCAAGCGCGCCAGCGAGAGCGCCAAGGATCCACACGGCCATCGGTCCGATCGGAGCCGTTGGCCACCACCACTCGTTCCCCGCGCTCAGGTTCCGCGTCGACAGGTCGATGGGGTAGCCGTGCTGCGTGCGTCCGAACGCGTAGCGCTCGATGACGAGGTAGAGAGCCCGGGCGTTGGTGAGGGTCCATATCGCCGCCACGAGCCCCGTGCCTACGCGCCCGGCGATGCTCGTGGGGAGGTGGAATGCCTCGCTGCCCACGCGCCGCCCCTCATCGTTCGCGCGTGCGGGGGAGGGGGCCAGGAGCATGAGCAGGAATACCGCGAAGAGCGGCAGCATGTAGCGCGGTTGGTAGGTGAGGACGTTGTTGAAGTGTCCGCGCAGGCCAATCACCACGGGAACACCCGTGATTGCACCGGCCACCGTGATCGCCGACAGAGCCTTGCGCCAGGACAGCGAACGCAGCGACCAACACAGAACCGCGACGACCACGATG
The DNA here is from genome assembly GCF_005696695.1 of Schaalia odontolytica. Taxonomy (NCBI): domain Bacteria; kingdom Bacillati; phylum Actinomycetota; class Actinomycetes; order Actinomycetales; family Actinomycetaceae; genus Schaalia; species Schaalia odontolytica. The sequence goes on from NZ_CP040006.1 coordinate 695,289, forward strand.
GAGGCGCCGTAGGACACGGTGCCCTGGTAGGACACGTCGTTCCACCCCGGTCCCAGCAGGTGCCCGACGAAGCCGCGCAGGTAGTTGGGTAGTGAGGACACGTTGAGCCACGCGATGTGTTTGAGAGAGTATTCCGCCAGTTCGTTACCCGAACCCAGGTGCGAGGCAGCCACGTTCGTGCGAGCCATGACCCAGATGCCCACGACAGAGGCGACGCATGCCAGGGTTGCCTCGGGAATGATGCGCTTGGTCAGCGGCACCGCGAAGGCCAGGGCGACAGTGACGACGAAGAGGAAGAAGGCGCTGTCGCCGCGGGACGTGCATGCCAAGACCGCGCCGGCTAGGGCGCAGGCGATCAGGCCCACCCGGCGTTGCCCCACCGAACGGGTGGCGGCCAGTAGCCCAGCGGCAAACGCAAACGTGCCCGTCATCGCCCACGACGAGGGGTTCATGCCGGCAACGAAATAGAAGCCCATCGGCAGCCACGCGACCGTCACGGCGACGCTGATCGCGCGCTTCAGCCCCGAATCCGCCAGAGCGATGATCGCCCCGATCAGGCCGATCGCCAGCAGCGTGTTCACCGTGCGCAGCGCGAGGACCGCGTGGCTCGTCGAGCGCTGCACGAAGAGGTGGGCGAACTGGTAGTAGCCCCACGGGTAGTTTCCGTCGTCCCAGCGCAGGGTCGGCGCCAGCTCCTCGTCCGAGGCATTGAGGGCGCACAGAGCGGAATTGTCATGGTCGAAGGCGTAGCAGGTGACGTACTCCTTGGCCAGCGACTGCGGCACCATGACGGCCTTCTCGCCGTCCTTGGTGGAAATCTGGCAGCCCGTCTTGTCCACCGGGGGAGGGCACCACATGGAGCCGACGTGGAAGTCCTCGTCCGGGGAGGAGCCGACCGGGGACGCCACGACCCACGCCAGCGACGCCGCAATGACCGCGGCAACGAGGATGAGCACCGCGACGAGCGTGCGGCGCTGCGGGGCGGACGTGGACATGCGGCGGCCTCCTTCGGGCGCGGTCGACTCAGAAATGGGCGGCGGCGCGGAACGCCTCGATGTGGACGGAAGCGGCGCGGGCCCACGTGAACTCGTCGGCGCGCGGAATCGCAGCAGCCCCCAGGGCCTCGCGGCGAGCCGGGTCGTCCAGCAGCTCAGTGAGGGCCGAGGCGATCGAGTCGGGGTCGATGTCGCAGTAGGCAACGGCGTCGCCGCCGACCTCCGGCAGAGAGGTCAGGCGGGTCGTCAGTGTCGCGGCACCGCAGCTCATCGCCTCCAGGACCGGCAGGCCGAAGCCCTCCGCGATCGAGGGATAGGCCAAAATAACGCAGCCTGAGAGGAAACCGGGCAGGTCCTCGAGGGGCAGGTAACCGGGGCGCAGGACCGTCAGGTGCTCAGGCACCGAGGCCAGGGCCGGGTCGATGTCCTCGTCCCACCCCTTGCCGCCGGCCAATACGAGGGCCGGGGGATTCGGGCGATCCGAGACGGCCTTCACCCAGCCACGCACCAGGTTCGGCACGTTCTTGCGGGGCTCCAGCGTGCCCAGGAAGCCGATGTAGTCGCGGCCCTCCAAGCCCAGCGAGGCCTTGACGCGCTCGCGCTCGGCGTCCGAGACCGGGTGGAAGATCGAGCGATCCACGCCGTGGTAGGCGACGTAGAACTGCGAGGGGTCTCCGCCCGCGTACTTGATGGTCTCGTCGCGCGTGGCCAGAGAGGGCACCACGAGGGCGTCCGCGCGGCGAATCGCGCGGCGAATTGCTGCCGTGAAGAAACGCTGCTTGAGGCGCGAATGAGCCTGTGGGTGCGAGAAGAACGTCGCGTCGTGCAGCGTGATAACGACCGGAACGCCCGGGAACTGCGGAGACGTGTAGTGCGGGGAGTGCAGGACGTCGGGACGGACCTTGCGGATCAGCTTGGGCAGGCCCGTCTGCTCCCACGCCATGCGCGCGGGGCGGGACTCGAAGCGCTGCGAAATTGGGATGATGCGGGCCGAAGGCAGGCGCGTCGCGAAGTGCTCGGCGTCGCGCTCCTGGACCGCCATCGTCAGGTCCACGCCCTGCTCGACCAGCTCCGGCACCAGGTCGTCCACGTAGCGGCCGACGCCGCCCAGGTCTGCGGGGATCGCGGTGCCGTCCAGCAGGACGCGGATCGGATGCGAGTGAGAAACGAAGTGGGCCACGATCATCCCCATTGGGTCGGGAGCAACAACTATTCCCCTTATCGTATGCCATTTTGCGCTCGCGGATACTTTTGTTACCGCCCCCGCGCGCCCGTGAACTACCCTGGATGTATGAGCGTCAACGTTGGAATGGTCGTCGAGCAAATGTGGCAGCCGGTGCCCGGAGGATCGGGCCGGTACATCATCGAGGTCGCCGCCCGTCTGGCAGACCAGGGCGTGCGTGCTATCGGTATCGCCGCACGGCGCGGTGCGGGCGAGCCCACACCGAACGAGGTGGGCCTGACCATCCCCGTGCTTAACTCGGCGCTGCCTCGCCGCGCCCTGTACGCGGCGTGGGACCGACTGGGTACCCCCAGCGTGGATCGGATGCTCGGCGTCGGTTCGGGTGGGGGAGCGGATGTCGTGCACGCGACCACCTGGGCGATCCCGCCGACCTCGCGCCCCCTGGCCGTCACCGTCCACGACGTCGCCTTCCTGCGCGACCCCGACCACTTCACGACCCACGGGTCGGCCTACTTCCACCGCGCCCTCGAGATCACGAGGAAGCGTGCAGACGCGATCATCGTGCCCTCGCAGGCCACCGCCGACGACTGTGTCGAAGCGGGCTTGGACGCCTCGCGCATCACCGTCATCCCGCACGGCCTGAGCCACACTCCCGTCACCGATGCGCAGGTGGAGGAGTTCCGCTCCCGCCACGGCCTCGAACGCCCCTACGTCCTGTGGGTCGGCACCCGTGAGCCCCGCAAGAACCTGCCCACCCTGCTCGCGGCCTACGAGCAGCTACAGGGCACCGACCTCGACCTCGTCCTCGTGGGGCCCGCCGGATGGGGAAGCGACCCCACCGACGCGCCGCTTCCCGCCGGGCGCGTTCACGTCCTCGGACGTCTCGACGACACTGACCTGGCCTGCGCGTACGCGGGTGCGCGCGTCTTCACCTTCCCTTCGATCTGGGAGGGCTTCGGCCTGCCCGTCCTCGAGGCCATGGCGCACGGAACGCCCGTCGTGACCAGCGCGGACACGTGCATGGCGGAGATTACGGGCGCCGACGCCGGTCTCCTCGTGCCGGCCACCGACGCCTCGGCCCTGGCCGAAGCCCTTGAGGCAGCTGCCGGCAGCGAGCACGACCGGCTCGCCGCCGCCGGTATCGAGCGCGCCCGCGACTACACGTGGGAGGCCTCCGCCGCCGCTCACGCCGCCATCTACGCGTCCCTGGCAGGTGACCGATGAGGGCGCGCAGCGCGAGGGTCATCCTCGTCAACTGGAAGAACGCGCCGCTCACCCTGCGCGCCGCCCACTCCATCGCCCCGCAGATGGGGGAGGGGGACCACCTCGTCATCGTCGACAATGGATCCGACGACGACTCGCTCATCGTCCTGCGCGAGGGACTCGACGAGCTGCGCGGCGCCGCCGATCCCGCGCGCGTCTCCCTCGTCAACGCCGGGACGAACGACGGCTTCGGCGCCGGCGTCATGGCCGGAGCGGCCGGCCTGAGCGAAGATGCCGTCGTCCTACTCAACAACGACGCGACCGTGCGCGACGGATTCCTCGACGCGCTCCTGGAGCCCCTGAGCGGGACCGTGGGAGCCACGACGGCCCTCATCTTGCTGACCGGCACCTGGCGTCCCTCCGCCCCCTCCGACACGGAGTTCCTCGTCGCCCGCGACGGCAGCCGCTGGACGCGCGTCGCCGACGGAGACAGCGGCGGGCAGGTCCTCATCAACTCCACCGGCAACGAGGTCGATCACGCAGGCAACGGCTACGACCGCTCCTGGCTGGACCCCGCCAACTCCCCGCTGCCCGCCCCCGAGGTCTTCGGCCTGTGCGGCGGCGCCTGCGCGATCGACGCCGACGCGTGGCGAGCTGTCGGGGGAGTGCGCACCGACCTGTTCATGTACTACGAGGACACCGACCTGTCCTACAAGCTGCGTGAGGCCGGGTACGAGGTGCGCTTCGTCGCCGGTGCCGTCGTCGACCATGAGCACGCGGCCTCCTCGGGCACGTCCTCGCCCATGTTCCTGCGGGTCAACGCGCGCAACCGCATCATCGTCGCCGCCCAGCACGCCCCCTGGGGCGTCGTCGCACGTGCCATCGCCCGCTCGATTGCTCGGGCGGTGCGCTCGGGTGGACGGGGACCGGTCGCCCGCGGAGTCCTCCAGGGGCTCCTCGCCCTGCCCCGCGCGCTGCGCCACCGCACCGCGCTGCCTCCCCGACGATAGGGGAGTCGGCCTCGTGGACGAGGCCGGGGCCGATGGGTGCGTCACGGCACACAACGCGGGGCGGAGCTGCGTAGCGCCTACGCCTTGATAGACTGACTGACATGGTGAAGACTGTCCTCGTTACCGGAGCCGGTGGCTACATTGGCCGCCACATTGTTCACGCCCTGCTGGAGCGCGGCCTCGACGTCAGCGTCGTCGACTTCCGCCTCGACGGTGTCGACGAGCGCGCGCGCCGCATCGACACCCAGATTTTCAGCGGAGACGCTGACATCTACGACCAGCTCGGACGCCCGGACGTGGTCCTGCACCTCGCGTGGCGCGACGGCTTTGTGCACAACTCGCCGGCCCACATCGAGGACCTGCCCGCGCACTACCGCTTCATCGAGAACCTCCTCGAGGGCGGCTGCACCCACCTGGCCGTCATGGGTTCCATGCACGAGGTCGGCTACTGGGAGGGCGCCATCGACGAAAACTCCCCGTGCAACCCCGCCTCGCTGTACGGCATCTCCAAGAACGCGCTGCGACAGATCACGTCGCTGCTGACCGCCAAGCACGGCGCGACCATGCAGTGGCTGCGCGGCTACTACATCGTCGGCGACGACGCGCACGGCTCCTCGATCTTCTCCAAGCTCCTGGCCGCCGCCCAGGAAGGCAAGAAGACCTTCCCCTTCACCACGGGCAAGAACCTCTACGACTTCATCTCCATCCAGGGACTGGCCTACCAGATCGCGGCCGCCGTCTCCCAGGACGAGGTCACCGGCATCATCAACATCTGCAGCGGCGAGCCGATGAGCCTCGCCGACCGCGTCGAGGCCTACATCCGCGAGAACAACCTGGACATCGCCCTCGAGTACGGGGCCTTCCCGGATCGTCCCTACGATTCGCCCGGAGTGTGGGGCGACGCCACGAAGATCCGCCAGATCCTGGCCACCGTCGACGGCACGGGGGAGTAAGGCCGTGAAGCGCGCCGGTATTTTCCTGTTCTTTGATCCCCAGGGCCTCGTCGATGACTACATCGTGGAGTGCCTGACCTCGCTGCGCGAGTACCTTGATGAGATCCTCGTCGTTTCCAACTCTCCTCTGGACGACACTGCTCGTGAGCGCCTCCTCAAGGGCGCCACCGAGGTCTTCGAGCGCGAAAACACCGGCTTCGACGTGGGCGGCTACCGCGACGGCATCGCCCGCTTCGGCTGGGACCGCCTCGGCCAGATCGACGAGCTGATCCTCTTCAACTACACCTTCTTCGCACCCGTCAACCCGTGGAAGAACCTCTTCGACCGCGTGGACGCCGCCGGAGCTGTGGACTTCTGGGGCATCACCGAACACGACGAGGTGCGCCCCCACCCCTTCCTGGCAGCCACCCGCATGCCGCGCCACATCCAGTCCCACTGGATCGCCGTGCGCAACCCGCTGCTCAGCTCCCCGGACTTCCGCAAGTACTGGGACGAGATGCCCCCGATCCGCTCCTACAACGACTCGATCCAGTGGCACGAGTCGCGCTTCACGGAGTACTTCGGCAACCTCGGCTACACGCACGTCGTGGCCTACCCGCGCGAGGACTACCCGTCGCGCAACCCCGTCTTCGACAACGCCTCGATGCTGCTCGCGGACGGCTGCCCGATCCTCAAGCGCCGCAACCTCTTCCACGACCCGCTCTACCTGGACCGCCACGCGATCATCGGCGCGGACATGCTGGAGCTGGCGGAAAAGGCCGGCTACGACACCGACCTGATCCTCACGAACCTCGCGCGCACCTCGCGTCCGCGTGACCTCGTGACCAACGCGGGCCTGACGACGGTCATCTCCCCGCGCGCCGACCAGGCCACCCTGGACGCCGCCGCCTCCCTGAAGGTCCTCGCGGTCGCACACATCTTCTACGCCGACATGGCCGACGAGATCCTCGACCGCCTGAGCGTCCTGCCCGACGGCTACCACCTGGTGGCCACGACCTCGAACGAGGAGAACAAGGCCCTTATCGAGGCACGCGCCCAGGAACGGGGCGTGGACGCCGACGTGCGCGTCGTGTCCTCCAACCGCGGCCGCGACATCGGCGCGTTCCTGGTGGATTGTGGCGACGTGCTCACCTCCGGCGAGTACGACATCGTCGTGAAGATCCACTCCAAGAAGTCCGTCCAGGACGACTACAACGCCGCCCAGCTTTTCAAGGAGCACCTCTACGACAACCTGCTGGCTTCCTCCGATCACGTGGCCGGCATCCTCGCCGAGTTCGCCGCCCACCCGGGCCTGGGCATGGCGATCGCACCCATGCCGCACATGGGCTACCCGACGATGGGCCACGCGTGGTTCGCGAACCGCGCCCCCGCCCGCGAGTTCGCCAAGAAGGTCGGCATCACCGTCCCCTTCGACGACCACCAGCCGCTGGCCCCCTACGGCTCCATGTTCATCGCGCGCCCGGAGGCCCTGTCCCTGCTGACCGGCGCGGGCCTCGTCCCCGAGGACTTCCCGGAAGAAGGCGGCTACAAGGACGGCTCCCTGGCGCACGTCATCGAGCGCCTCCTGTCCTACGCGGTCCTGTCGCGCGGCTACTACGTGCGCCCCGTCATGACCCCGAAGTGGGCGGGCGTGTACTACGGCTACCTCGAGTACAAGCTGGCGGCGACCTCGTCGATGATGCCCGCCTTCGCGATCGACCAGGTGCCCTTCCTGAAGGCGCGCATGGGCGCGGTCCCGAACCTGCTGGGCGCCGTCAAGACCAACATCATGGTGCGCACGCCCGGACTGGGGAACGCGCTCAAGCCGGCGTACCGCGCGGCCCGCGGAGTCGCCCACAAGATCCGATCCATGAAGGGTGAGCGATGAGCCTGGCCTCCACGATCCGGGCTGCGGCCCCTCACACGCCCCAGTCCGTCGCGCAGGCATTCAACTCCAGGTCCAACTCGATCGGGTTTTTGCGCTGGCTGATGGCCTTCATGGTCATCTTCTCGCATGCCGGACCGATCGCCGGATTCTACGGCGGCGAGGACCTGGGCGTGCAGATCTCCAAGGAGCAGTCCATCGGTGGCGTCGCCGTCGCAGGATTCTTCTTTTTCTCGGGCTTCCTGATCACGCGCTCGCGCATGGGACGCGCGACGATCTGGCGCTACATGTGGCGCCGCGTCCTGCGAATTTTCCCGGCCTTCTGGGCGGCCCTGCTCTTCACGGTCGGCATCCTCGCGCCGATCGCGTACTGGCACACGTTCCACAACATCTCCGGATACCTGCACCCGGCCACCGAGTCCCCACTCACGTACTTTGTGAACAACATGTGGCTGAACCTGGGCCAGCGCAATATCGCCGGCATGGGCGAGAACCTGCCGTACTACATCTTGCACGGCGCCCGTGACTGGAACGGCTCGGCCTGGACACTCATCTACGAGTTCAAGGCCTACATCCTGGTGGCGATCCTCGGCCTGTTCGGAGCGCTCGCGAACCGCAAGGTCGGCGGCGCCTTCGCCCTCGTGCTGATCGCCCTCAACGCTCTGCAGTGGATGGGCGCGGGTCAGGTCTCCAACGTCAACTACCTGCTGCGCGACCCCTACATGCTGATGTTCATGGGCCCCTTCGCCTTCGGCATGCTGTTCACGCTCTACGGCGACAAGATCCCCATGGACTCGCGCCTGGCGTGGGGCGGCCTCATCTTCGGAGTGCTCTCCTACGCGTCGGGCGGCTGGAACATCGTCGGCCAGTACGGTTTCCTGTACTTCCTCATGTACCTGGCGATTCGCCTGCCCCTGCAGAACTGGGAGAAGCACGGCGACCTGTCCTACGGCATCTACATCTACGCATGGCCGATCATGGCGTTCGCCGCCTACTTCCACCTGCAGGATCGTGGCTGGATCGCCTACCACCTGACGGTTGTCGTGACCGTGCACATCCTGGCCTACCTGTCGTGGCACCTCATCGAGAAGCCTGCGATGAGCCTGAAGAACTATCTGCCGCGCTGGATGGATAAGCTCATTGAGCACTTCCGTCCCACGTACGAGGCCGTGGCCCGCCGCATCGTCACGCCGGCCCTGTCCTCGACCAGGATTGCGACGGTCATGGAGGCCGAAGAGGCGGCCGCACGCAGCGAGGAGGAGACCAAGTGAGCGAGAAGAAGGCCGCCGGCCAGTTCAAGGAATCCGAGTCCGGTCTGCGCGACGTCTCCTTTGACGAGGGGGTTCCCGCCGGCTCATGGAAGCGCCGCCTCCACTACGTGCCCCTCGCCGTTCTCCTTGCGGGCGCGTGTGCGGCCACCGGCGTGGGCACCTGGTACAAGGTCACCCACCCCGCTCCTCAGCCAGCTGCGGCACCCGCTGCCCAGGCCTCGTCCTTCGCGCGCACCACGCCCCAGTCCCTGCCCGAGGTCTGCGCCCCCACCCCGCGCGCCGACGTGGGCCCGTGGACGCCCGGCGTGGCCGGCACCGCGGGCTACCTGCCCACGGACGCCGCCCAGGCCTCGTTCGAGCAGTCCATGACCGGCGTGACCACGTATGTTCAGGGCCGCGACGGCTACCTGTTCCTCTCCGACGTCTTCAACGCGAACTTCTCCCAGGCGCTGGGCCGCGTGCGCCCCACCCCCGAGCAGGTGAGCGCGTGGGACCGCTACATGAGCGGCATCGAGACCGCCGCGAGCGAGCAGGGCGCGACCGCGCTGTTTGTGCCCGCCCCGGCCACGTGGGACGTCTACTCCGACAAGCTGCCCCAGTGGGCCGACCCGCTGATGGGCACGACCTCCCTGGATCTCATGCGCTCGGCGCTGCCCGCCCACGCGTGGGTGGACGTGCGCGAGGGCCTGCGCGAGGCCCGCGAGGGGAGCGAGGCACCGCTGTACTCGGCGGTCAACCCCCACTGGTCGCCCTACGCCGCGCACGTCGCGTGGAACCAGACGCTGTCCTGCCTGGCCGCGGTCAACCCGCAGCTTGAGGGCCTGCCCTCCCTGACGCCGTCCGGCGTGAGCGGCGTGGACGCCCCCAACGAGTACGAGGCCCTGGGAGCCCCCGCCCAGGCGGGGCCGTGGGCGGTCCCCACATACGAGCAGGACCCGGGCAGCGTTCACCTCCTGCAGCTGGAGAGCCGCGACGATCTGGCCGACACCGCCGCGCGCCTGGCCGAGGTGACGGGCGCCCCCGAGGTGTCCCTGGCCAGCCCCGTCGACTTCCAGAACAAGCCGGCGCTCACCTACAACCCGAACGGACGCGGCACCGCGCTCATCGTGCGTGACTCCCAGGGCAACAACCTGGGACCCGACGTGGCCGCGACCTTCGAGTACACGATCCAGGTCGGCCACGCCCTCGACTCCGAGCAGCCGACGGACGTCGCCGCCCTCATCGAGGCCTACAAGCCCAGCGTCGTGATCGTGGAGTTCACGCAGCGCTACCTCGCGCTCACGCCGGCCGCAGGCAAGTAGAATAGATTTCCTGACCACGACAGAAGCGATGGGAGTAGCCGTGTCTGAGACGAAACGGGTCATTGACCTGACGATGCGCATGGCGCAGCGCTCGATCTCCTCGGAGTTCAAGGGCACCGCGCTCGGCCGCCTGTGGTCCTTCATCAACCCGATCGCCACGATCGCCGTGTACGCGCTGATCTTCGGCGTCGTCTTCCGAGGCGAGGCCGACAAGGGCGTGAACTCGGGTCTGTCCTCCTTCGCGCTGTGGATCGGCGTAGGCGTCATCGCCTGGAACTTCATGTCGAGCGGTATCCAGCGCGGCATGGACTCCCTCGTGGGTAACTCCGGCCTGCTCACCAAGGTCTACTTCCCGCGTCAGGTCCTCATCTACTCCTCGGTGCTGGCCCTGGCCTACGACTTCGCCTTCGAGCTGGGCGTCATCATCCTCATCATGTGCATCGCCGGCGGCCCCGGCGTGCTGCTCATGATCCCCGCGGTCATCGTGATCACGCTGCTCGCGATGCTCTTCGTGATCGGCATGGGCCTCATCTTGTCGGTTGCCTCGGTCTACTTCCGCGACATCTCGCACCTGTGGCAGATCTTCAACCAGATCTGGATGTACGCCTCCGGCGTCGTCTTCTCCCTGTCGATGCTCAACAAGGTCCAGACCGACCTGGCGGCCAAGGGCTGGACCTGGGGAGGCGAGCCGCTTCCAATCGTCACGATCTTCCGTCTCAACCCCGCCGAGCTCTTCCTTGAGGCCTACCGCTCGACGCTGTACGGCTTCGCGATGCCGTCCTGGCAGGTGTGGCTCGGCTGCGCCGCCTGGGCATTCGGCATCTTCGGCCTCGGCTCGCTGATCTTCCGCCGCTTCTCGGCACGAATCGTGGAGGAACTCTGATGACGAACGCGATTTCGGTGGAGGGCGTCTCCAAGCGCTTCCGCATCTACAAGAACCGCAACCAGTCCCTTAAGGGCGCGTTCCTGCAGCGGTCGCGCGCGCAGTTCGAGGAGTTCTGGGCTCTCGACGACGTCTCCTTTGAGATCCCGCAGGGCAAGACCTTTGGCCTGCTCGGACACAACGGTTCGGGCAAGTCGACGCTGCTCAAGTGCATCGCGAAGATCCTCACCCCGGACAGAGGAACGATCTCCTCGACGGGACGCATGGCCGCCATGCTCGAGGTCGGCTCCGGCTTCCACCCCGAGCTGTCGGGCCGCGAGAACATCTACCTCAACGGCGCGATCCTGGGCATGAGCAAGAAGGAGATCGACTCCAAGCTGGATGCGATCATCGACTTCTCCGGCGTCGAGCGCTTCATCGATCAGCCGGTCAAGAACTACTCCTCGGGCATGTACGTGCGCCTGGGCTTCTCCGTGTCGATCCACGTCGAGCCGGACATCCTCCTCGTCGACGAGGTCCTGGCCGTGGGCGACATGGAATTCCAGAACAAGTGCATGGACAAGTTCGCCCAGCTCAAGGACCAGGGGCGCACGGTCGTCGTCGTGTCCCACGGCCTCGAGCAGATGCGCACCTTCTGTGACCAGGCCGCGTGGCTGGATCACGGCACGCTCGTCGACGTGGGCGCGGCCGCCGAGGTCATCGATACCTACTCCGACGTGGCTCACCACGCCGTCGAGGTCGAGGGTGGCGGTACGCGCTTCGGTAGCGGCGAGGCCATGATCGAGCGCATCGAACTGCTGAACGCCTCCGGCGAGCCCACGTCGCTCGTGTACCCGGGCGATCCCGTGCGCCTGCGCCTGCACTACCGTGCGAACGAGCGCATCGAATCCCCGGTCTTCGGCGCCTCCATCGACACTCGTGAGGGCGTCTTCGTGTGGGGCCTGCACGGCATGGACGCCTGCTACGTGCCGACGTCGATCGAGCCGGGCACCGGTCACCTCGACATCGAGATCCCGCGTCTGACCTTCAACCCGGGTGCCTACACGATCTCCGCGGCCATCCAGAACCACGACATGACCAGCGTCATCGACGCCCTGCAGAAGGCGCGCCGCTTCGACGTCCTGCCAGGCCCAGGCATGGAGTCCGGCGGCCTGGTGAACCTGGGAGCGTCGTTCACGGACCTGACGCCCGCACGCCCCATGCGTGACGTGCCCAAGCGCGGCGCCGCCGACTACGAGCACCTCGCGCGCATGCAGGCCCAGCAGGCCGACGCGCTCGAAAACGAGGACTGACGGACGCGTCAGCGTTCGAGGCCGGGGCCCAGCGGTGTGATGCCGCCGGGCCCCGGCTTTTTGTCGAGTTGGTGGCTCAAATGCGCCCGCGTTATGTGAGGAGCGTCCTACACTTATAGGAGAACTGTTTTCCAGCGACAAGGCACTGTCATGGCATCGACGCCCACACTCGCCCGCCGCGCACTCGCGCGCGCCCTCACCGCAGCCCTGACCCTCGCGCTCATCGCCCTGCCCGCGCAGGCCCGCGCCGACGCCGGGGACGAGGCCACACCGCAGTCCGCAGCCGACACTTCCACCGCGGCCCAGTCCGCCTCGCTTGCCGCGCCGTCGGCTTCGCCCAGCCCCGAGGCCACGGACGCGCCCGAGCCCGCCACCCCCAGCGCGAGCGACGAGGATCGGGCGGCCCCGGCCTCGTCGGAGAGTGACGAACCCCCGACGATGGACGCGCCAAACGAGACCGGGAGGGGCGCGTGGGTGCGCGACTCGATCGGCTGGTGGTGGCGGCGCGCCGACGGCACCTACCCCGCCTCCCAGTGGGTGCGGATTGGGGACGCGCGCTACTTCTTCTACGACAGTGGCTACATGGCCACCGGCTGGTTTCGTGACCGTGCCGACTGGTTCTTCCTGGCTCCCTCCGGGGCGCTCGTCGGAGGCTGGCTCTACGACGGCGGCTCCTGGTACTACCTGGATCCCGCCAGTGGCGTCATGCGTACGGGGCTCACGCCCGTGGATGGCACGTGGTACTACCTGGGTTCCTCGGGTGCGATGCGTACCGGCTGGGAGCACCTCTTCGACGGGTGGCACTACTTCGCCTCCAACGGTGCGCAGATCGGCGGCTGGCTGCGCGACGGGGGCCAGTGGTACTACCTGGATCCCGACACTGGCGTCATGCGTACGGGTATGACCGGCGTAGATGGCACGTGGTACTACCTGGACTCCTCGGGTGTGATGCGCACCGGCTGGGTCCGCCTCGCTGACGGCTGGCACTTCTTCGCATCCAGCGGCGCCCAGATGGGAGGCTGGCTGCGCGACGGGGGAGAGTGGTATTACCTCGACCCCGACACCGGCATCATGCGCACCGCGCCTCTGGAGCTGAACGGCCGCCGCTACGAGTTCGACTCCTCGGGCGCATGGCGCGGGTACGAGGCGCCGGCCGGCTACCTGCAGCCCACCGACCACATCACGGGCCTCGGGGACGCGACTAACACGCTCACCTGGGGGATGAACGGCACCAAGGTACGTATCGTCCAGGTACGCCTCGGGCTGTGGCATGCAAACAAACTTGCCTCCGTCGACGCGCCCTTCGTGGCCGCCGTCAAAAACTTCCAGCAGCGCGCAGGCCTGCCCGTCACCGGCGTCGTTGACAAGGCCACCTGGGATGCGATGGACACCGGCTACCCGTGGACCGTCGACCAGTACCAGGCCACGCCGCTGCCCCTGACGGCCACGCGCTCCGAGCGGGTCGAGGCCATGATCGGGTACGCGTGGAACCAGACTGGCTCGTCCTACACGTGGGGAGGGGCAGGCCCCTACGACCAGGGATTTGACTGCTCGGGCCTGGTCCTTCAATCCCTTTACTCCGCGGGCTTGGATCCCCAGCCCATCGACGTCATCAAGCACGCGTGGCCCTCCTACCGCACGTCGCAGGAGCTCTACGCATACCCGCGCTTCCAGCACGTGCCCCTCTCTCAGCGCCAGCGTGGCGACCTCATCTTCTACACGACGAGCGGCACCGTCACGCACGTCGCGATCTACCTGGGGGACGACATGGTCGTCCACACGGACTGGATGGGGCGCCCCGCCCGCATGCAGCACATCACCGCCGGATACGGGTGGGACCGCATGACGCCAGACGTCGTGCGCCCGCTGCCCTAGGGCAGAAACGGAAGCGGGCCGGCCGTGGAGTGTTCCACGGCCGGCCCGTCTGTCTGAGATAGGGGGTCCTCAGCGCCCCAGAAGGCGACGCAGGATGCGCTTGGGCAGGGACGCCGTACGACGCAGCGACTGCTGCAGGGACGAGCCAGCATCAAGCTGCTCGCGCAGGGCGCTCACCTCTCCGCGCAGCTCGTGCACCTGCTCGTGCAAGGCCGTCATCGTGTTCAGCATGTTCACGTGCACGAGGTTGAGCGAGGAGTGGAAGCCCGAATCCACGCGCGCCAGCTCCTCGCGCATCCGGCGGTAGTACTCCGCCGACAGCAGAGCCTGGCCCAGATGCGGGGACGAAGGATCCTCCGTCGCCAGCATCGCGCGCAGGTAGCGGTCGCGGATATGCAGGTTGTCCCACTTGTGCAGGTACGCGTCCGTGACGACGGAATTGCCCAGGGCCGCGTCCATCGTGTCGCGGTGGTGCCAGTAGGCCAGCGGCTCGCCATCGATGAAGCCGACCGGCGAGTCCGCCAGGAGGCGCAGGTTGAAATCCCAGTCCGCCTGCGTCTGCAGGGACCCGTCCCAGTGACCCACGCGGTCCGCAACCTCGCGGCGGATCAGCTGAGAGATCGGCGGCGTGTAGTTCTCCACCATCATGTCCACGAGGGACAGGCCGTAGTTATCCGTCGACAGGACCTCGCGCTCGATCTCGATGCAGGTGCCGTCGGCGCGCACGCGCTCGCGGATGATCTCACAGCGGGTGGCGACGCCGCCCGCCTCGGGGTGCTCGTCCAGGTAGGCGACCGTCTTCTTCAGGAAGTGCGGGTGCCAGGAGTCGTCATCGTCGTGGACCGCGTAGTAGCGGTTGTGCGACGCTGCCAGGCCCGACTCGAGCGCGGCCTCGCGGCCGTTCGAGACCTCGTTCGTGACGATCGTAATCTTCGAACGTACGGCGCTCTTCTGCTTCTTGACGATCTCGCGGACCTCGGCCTCGTCGCCGGCGTCGTTGACGATGACGACCTCGTAGTCGTCGAAGGTCTGAGAAGCGATCGATGCGAGGGCACGGGTGAGCATCGCCGGGCGATTACGCGTGCGCACGACGACGGTGACTGTTGCGCTCATGCGGTTTCTTCCTCTTCGGTCGGAGTGGTCGAGGCGGGCACCTCCGCCTGGCGGTTACGCAGCAGGTAGATGGCGCTCGCCAGGGCAAGTGCGTATCCCAGGGAGGCCAGGCCCCACAGGGCCATCGGGCTCAGCGGCATGTCGGCCCACCACCACTGGATGTCACCATTCAGGTTACCCGGTGCGATCCACCCCATGTGGCGGATCGACAGCAGGCCTCGGACGTAGCGGGCGATCGTCGTGTGCATCGCAACCGCGTCGACGACGCTCAGGAAGAACACGAACATGACGATCTGGCCGCGGGTCAGCGAGGACTTCTTGATGGCGCAGGAGAGCCAGATGAGTAGCCACGTGCCCAGCAGCGGCAGGGCGTAGCGCGAGTGGTAGCCGCCGAGGTTGGGGAAGGTCGGAGGGGTTGCGATCAGCAGCGGGATGCCCGCCATCGCGCCGAAGACGACGAAGGCAGCCAGGATCTTGCGCAGGCTCATCGTGCGTGCCCCGTAGAAGACGACCGCGCCCAGGACGAGGAGGCCAAGGATCGTCGTGTAGCCCGGCAGAGGAGTGTCGCGCCAGCCGGGGCCGGAGTACAAACCGGTGAAGCCCGCGAAGTACTCGGGCAGGTAGCGGATGTTCATGATCGCGACCTCGATGCGCTCACGCAGGGTCACCGAGGCCTCGGACTGGGCGATGTGGCCGGACTGGCCGGAGCCGAGCATGCACCAGATGCCGATGACGCTCAGGACGGACGCGATGCCGATCTCGGGTAGGTGGCGGCGGCGGGCTGCCAGGATGAGGACGCCGAGGGAGGCCACGAAGACGTAGAAGGCGGCGTCGCCTCGCGAGCCGTAGCACAGCAGGGAGGCTAGGGCGCCCACGCCGAGGAGCGTCCAGCGGCGCCACCCCTGTGCGTTCAGCGCGCCGTAGAGAGCCGCGCCGTAGGTGAAGACGCCCGTGATCGCCCACGAGGAGGGGTTGTTGGAGGCAATGAAGTACAGTCCCATCGGCGTCCACGCGACGAGCGCGGCCAGCGCGGTCGCGCGGCGGACCTCGCGGGTCGACAGCGCGCAGACAGCGCCGATCAGCACGATCGCGATGCCGACGTTGATCGAGCGCATGATCCACACGGAGTGCTCCACGTTGTGGCCCGCGAACAGGTGGTGGAATTGGTAGAAGCCGTAGGGGTACTGGCCGTCGTTGTATCGGTACGACGGGTACATCGTGTCGTCCGAGTAGTCATGGATGCACGCGTGGGATTTGTCGGGGCTGAAGGCCTCGCACTGTGCGTGGGACGTGGTCACGGGGGCCATGACGTATAGATCGCCGTCGATCGTGGTCGTGTCGCAGCCCGTGGATTCGATGGGGCGCGGACACCACGTGGAGACGAGGTGGTAGTCGTCGTCCGGAGAGGCGCCCGGAGGAGAGGCGAAGATCCAGCCCGTGGCCACGGAGAGGATACCCAGGGCCAAGATGACGAAGGCCAGAGGTCGCGCTGCGGTAGAGACGAAACGATCCCGCGCGGGAGCGAGGTGGTCGACGAGCGCACGTGCCATGAAATGAGCCAATCTGTCCGGGATAGGTACGTCTAATGTACACGAGTCCGGGCGTGGCCCGGCGGGTGCGAGTCCGCCCAGAGGCTAGAAAACGACGGGCCAGTGAGGCATGCAGGTCGTCAGCGTGGCGTGAGCGGTCGTGGCCTCGGCGAGGGCCTGTGTGTAGGCGGGATTGACCTCGGGTTGTTCGCCGCGCTTGAGTGCCGCCTCCGCCGCGTCGGGATCGGCGAACTCGGGGATTGCGCCGGAGTCGAGGGACGCGTTGCGCTCGACGTAGACCGCGAGGGCCGCCAGGGCCTGCTTGGAGGTCTCGTCCGTGGCCGCCTGGGTGAGGCGGTCGGAGTAGTCAGTCTTGAAGGCGGCCGCGAAGGCCTCCCACGCGCGGTGGCGTTCGTCCGCGCTGGTTTCCCCCGATCGCTTGGCCGCCAGAGACCTGTAGGCCTGGCCGGTCTCGGAGCCGTTGAGCGCCTCGGTGAAAATCTCATCCATGGCGGCGCATCCGGGGGAGGCCGCGTGCAGGGTCGGCATCGCCGAGCTCGACGGCTGGCCGGGGTCTCCCGCGGAAACGGAGGCTGCGGGCGTCGACTGAGCGCTCTGGGTGTCCTCGAGCATGGAGCACGAGGCCGTGGAAAGGGCGCAGAGGGCGAGCAGCGCGAGCGAGGGGACGAGACGAGTCACGAGAGGTCCGTTTCTGTTGGGGAATACGTCCAATTTATCAGCGCACTGTGGCCCCTCACGGGACCTCCAGCGTGGCGAATAGTGACGTATCCGACGGGTAAGTGGAGGTCAGTGGCGGGGAATGCGTGAGAACTACGGCATAATAGGGTCAGGAATCGGGTGAGTAGCACCCTCGGACGCCTGCGGGCGCGCAAAGGAGAAGACCTCATGAAGATCGTTGTGACCGGCGGTGCCGGCTTCATTGGAGCGAATTTCGTTCACACGCTGCTGGAGGACCATCCGGACGTCGACGTTGTCGTCCTGGATAAGTTCACCTACGCGGGTAACCGTGCGTCCCTGACTGACGTGCCCGCCGAGCTCGCCGCTCGCCTGACCGTTGTCGAGGGCGACATTGCCGACGCCGACCTCGTGGATGGTGTCGTCGCCGGCGCCGACGCGGTCGTGCACTTTGCCGCCGAGTCGCACAACGACAACTCCCTCCTCGACCCCTCGCCCTTCATTCAGACCAACCTGGTGGGCACCTTCACCCTGCTGGAGGCGGTGCGCCGCCACAAGGTCCGCTTCCACCACATCTCCACGGACGAGGTCTACGGTGACCTCGAGCTGGATGATCCCGCGAAGTTCACGCCCACCACGCCCTACAACCCCTCCTCGCCCTACTCCTCGTCCAAGGCGGGCTCGGACCTGCTGGTGCGCGCGTGGGTGCGTTCCTTCGGTGTTGAGGCCACGATCTCGAACTGCTCGAACAACTACGGCCCCTACCAGCACATCGAGAAGTTCATCCCCCGCATGATCACGAACCGCCTGCGCGGCGTGCGCCCCCGCCTGTACGGCGACGGCCTGAACGTGCGCGACTGGATCCACGTGCGCGACCACAACACGGCCGTGTGGGACATCCTCATGAAGGGCCGCATCGGCGAGACCTACCTGATCGGCGCGGACGGCGAGACGAACAACCGCGACGTCGTCGCCATCCTCAACGAGCTCATGGGCTACGCCCCCGACGACTTCGATCACGTGACCGACCGCCCGGGCCACGACCTGCGCTACGCGATCGACAACTCCAAGCTGGTCAACGAGCTCGGCTGGGAGCCCCAGTTCACGAACTTCCGCGACGGCCTCGCCGACACGATCGCCTGGTACACCGAGAACGAGGCGTGGTGGGCTCCCCTCAAGGAAGCCGTCGAGGCGAAGTACGCCGCCGAAGGACACTGATTCCTTGGATCGCGTGACCCGAGACGAGGCCGTGCCTCGCCCCCGAGTCACCGTCCTCATGGCCACCTACAACGGGATGGCCGAGGGCGGGGCGTGGCTCGACGAACAGGTGGACTCCGTGCTCGCCCAGGTGGGCGTGGACGTCCGTCTCGTCGTGTCCGACGACGCGTCGAGCGACGGGACGCGCGCACACCTCGAGGCGCGCGCCGCTGCCGACCCTCGGATCACGGTGCTGCCCCAGCGCGACGGTACGCCGGGCGTGACGGGCAACTTCCTGCACCTTTTTACGACGCACGCCCCCGACGGCTCCTACGTCGCCTTCACCGACCAGGATGACGTGTGGCACGAGGACAAGTTGAGTTCTCAGCTGGCCCTCATGGCCGATCGTGGGGCTGACGTCGTGTCTTCGAACGTGACGTCCTTCCAGTGGCTGCCCGACGGGGCAGTGGGGGAGCGTCGCCTCATTCGCAAGTCGCAGCCCCAGCGGGCCTGGGACTTTCTCTTCGAGGCCGCGGGGCCCGGCTCCACCTACGTCTTCAGTCCGAAGGCCCACGAGGCTCTCGTGCAGGTGTTGGAAGGCCTCGACTACAGCGAGATCGGCGTGCACGACTGGTATGTCTACGCGCTGGCCCGCTCAATTGGCCTGACCTGGGTGATTGGTGAGGAACCGACGCTTGAATACCGTCAGCATGGCGGCAATGTGCAGGGCGCGAACTCCGGCTCCGGGGCGCGTGACGCCCGCATGGCCAAGCTGCGCAACGGCTTCTACCGCAACCAGTTCATTCTGACTGCCCGCACCGCGCAGAAGGTCGGCACGTTCGACGAGCGCCGCGCGCGCCAGCTGCGCGCCATCCTGCGTGAGCTCGAGGGGCAGGGTGCCGCCTCGAGGCTGCGCTTCGCCCTGCGCTGGCGTCAGATCCGCCGTGACCGCATGGAGGGCCTCAAACTCGCTGCTGCGCGAGTCCTGGGCGTGTGGTGACCCTCTACCTCTGATAGGTGACGAGCCCGCCGTCCACGTCCTCCGTCGTCAGGATCTGCGTCAGCCTGTCTGGCGAGACGGCGTGCGGATCTATGACGACGACGGAGCGTCCCTGCATCCACTGATCCAAGACCTGGCCCGCACCCGTACGCGCATCCCACAGCAGCGCGACGCGGCTTCCCTGAACCGGCGCCGACGGGCGGGTCCCAGCCAGTGCCTCGTCGCGAGCCTGGAGAAGCAGCGGGGGAGTATCGACGACGAGGGCATCCGGCTGCGTGGCGATTTCCGCGAGGCCGTCGAGCGCTCCATCCAGGGGACCATCCCATGCGAACGACAGGTACTGCGCGGGTTGCGCCAGCACGTGCGCCCCGGCGTCCAGCGCGTCGGATGCTTCGGAACCGAGAATATTCGTGACGAAAAGGTCTCCGGGGAGCGGACGTCGTGTATCGAGAACCTCCCATCCCATCGCCCGCGCTGCGATCTGCCAGAGGGAGTCCTGCCAGGGCTGAAGAGTCGTGTAGATGCGAGTTGGTGTCGCTTCGCCCGTGCCGAACAGGTCGGCCGCGAGTTCGTTTGTCAGGTAGTTCGCGATCTTCGCTAACCACCGGCTGACCACGGGTCCTCCCAGTTCAACCCGCTCCTGGCCGTATTGGGTGAGTGCTGGGCCTGACCATCCGTTAATCGCTGTGATACAGTAGGTGAGCCTGCTCATAGTTTCTAAGGACTTATTGTTCATGGTTTCAAGTATATCGAAGGTCCCAGGCATACCAAGTACTTAGTAACTGTGAAGTCCTTGAAATAGGGCATTGTTTTACCGGTGGGTCAAGTGCTACGGAAAAGGTCTCAATATCGCGAAACGGCTTGACTTCCTGCAATGACACGCGTGTAATTCTCGTATTGATCGATTCGTTATAAGGAGCTCCCGCAATGTGGAACATCTTCGGTGACGGGCCCATCGAGTGGTCCGAGGACGCCGACGCGGCGCAGTACGCCCGCATTGACGGCCCCCTTGCGTGGCAGCAGCACGCCCTGTGCGCGCAGACGGATCCTGAGGCGTTTTTCCCTGAAAAGGGCGGCTCCACTCGCGAGGCTAAGGCCGTTTGTCAGGCCTGCCAGGTGCGCGAAGAATGCCTGGAATACGCGCTGGCTAACGACGAGCGCTTTGGTATTTGGGGTGGCATGTCCGAGCGCGAGAGGCGGCGCCTGCGCCGTATGGCCGGTTGAGTCCGACGCAGCGCTCCGTCGGTGCGATCCTTGTCACAAGGGGAGAGGCGCCGCTGACCCAGTCCGTTTTGCGGGCCATCGAGAATCAATCGGTGGCCCCGCATTCGTTGACCATCATTGACGTCGCAGGGCGCCACGTCACCCCTTTCCCTGCTGATCGAGTTCCCGACGGTGCCGAGCTCGTGCGCGTCGGCCGCGCCCGCAACCTCGGCGACGCGATTCGTCGAGCCCACGCGCAGGGTGCCCGCTTTGCGTCGGAGCAGTGGTGGTGGATCCTGCATGAGGACAGCGCCCCCGAACCCGAGTGTCTTGACGAGCTCATCCAGGCCGCCGCCGTCGGTAGGACCGTCGGAGCTGTCGGCGTCAAGCAGATGAGCTGGGACGGCAGTCGGCTCCTCGAACTCGGAATCTTTGCCACGGCCAGTGCCCGCCGACTCGAGCGTATCGGCGATGACGACATCGACCAGGGCCAGCACGATGGCACGAGCGACGTCCTCGGCGTCGGCACCGCCGGTCTGTTCATCAGTGCCGAGGCCTACGAGGCCGTCGGCGGCTTCGATCCCGCACTCGGCCCCTTCGGTGACGGCCTCGACCTGGGGCGCCGCCTGCACCTGGCCGGATATCGCGTCATTGTGGCCCCCAAGGCGCGCGTACGTCACGCCCGCGTCTCTCTCTACTCCGGCCTCGACGGCGCTTCGGACACGGACCACAGCGAACCGACGGGGGATGTCTCCGACGCCGTCGTCGATGGCAACGACGCGACCGATGGATCGTTCCGCAAGCGCCGCTACGCCCAGATGTACAACTGGTGCAAGGCGGTGCCCGCCCTCATCCTGCCGTTCTTGGCGCTGTGGCTCCTCGTGTGGAGTCCCGCCCGCGCCCTCGGACGCATTCTGACGGGCCGGGCCTCACTGGCTCTGCCCGAAATCGGCGCCCTCGTCTCCCTGATTGGCGCGACCCCGCGCCTGCTGGCGGGGCGTGCACGCGCAGCTCAGTCGCGCCGCGTTCCCCGCTCGGCCCTGCGCGCGCTTGAGACGGCTCCCGCCCTGCTGCGCAAGGAACCCGCAGGCGTGGACGAAGATGAACATGGAGAGCGGATCGATCCGCTGGTTGTTGCCTCGATGCGGCGCTACCGCTTCCGCTCGGCATCAACTGCCCTGGGGCTCCTCATCCTGACTGCCGCCCTGGCACTCATGCAGTGGTGGGGGACAGCGGGGGGCCTCGTGGGTGGCGCGTGGGTGTCCCTGCCCTCCTCGTGGTCCGAGCTGTGGGCCGCCGCGTGGTCCGCGTGGATTCCGGGTGGTGACGGGTACGCCGGCGGGGCTGATCCGCTGACGATCCTCATGGCGATTCTCAGCGCTCCGTTTGCACCCATGGGCATCACCCCGGGAGCTCTCGCCACCTTCCTGCTTGTCGCATCAACGCCGATCGCCGCGATGGTGGCATGGAATCCCTCGCGCGTGCTCGCCTCGTCGCTGCGCGTTCGCTTCCTCGTGTCCCTTGCCTGGTCGCTCGCCCCGTCCCTGCTCATGAGCGCCACGCACGGCGTTCTCGCAGCGACCCTCGCGCACGCGGCCCTGCCTGTCTTTGTTGCCTACTGTGTGGGTCAGCCGAAGCCTCTGCTGGTAGCCGGTGCCGGCGGCGTCGACGAGGCCCCGCTGCGTCCGCGTGGAGTCAACGGCGGATGCGCCGCTCTTGCCCTCGTCATTCTGGCCTGCTGCGCTCCCTGGACACTCCCGCTGGGTGCGGGTGTGCTGGCGTGGCGCTCGCGTCGTTCTCTCCTCGTGGCACTGCCCGCCCTCGTCCTCCTCGTGCCCACCTACGTCTCGATCGCGGCGCGACCCTCGGCGTGGCCGGCGCTCGCCTCGACGAGCGGGGGAGTGCACGCCTACACGCGCGCCGACTCGTGGATGGCGATGCTTGGCATGCCCGCCGCGCCGTCAACGCCCCTCGAGGCTGTTGCCCTGGGTACTATCGGTGCCGGCGTGATCGCCGCCGCGGGCATTGCTCTCCTGCGCCTGCGTACTCGCTTCGCTGCACTCGCCTTCTGCGGAGCCCTCGTGGCCGCCGCGGCCGGCTGGGTAGCCGCACAGATCGGCGTGGGCATCTCCGGTGCGTTCGTCGCTCACGCATGGACCGCTCCCGCGCTGTCGCTGTCTTTCGGAGCCCTGCTCGTGCTCGCCGCCCGATCTGGTTCGGGCAGCGAAGACGAGGCCGATGGCCCTCGCCCCGCATGGGACGGCTCTCGTCCCTTCACCGTGCGCGCGCTCGGCGCCCTGAGCGCGCTCGTTCTGCTAGGTGCAGGAGGAGTCGTGGCAGCCTCCGCCTTCGCCGCACGTGGCGACGCAGCGGACACCCCGACCTTCACGCTCGCGCAGCGCTCGACCGTTTCCCCGATGTCCTCGCCGATCGTCTCCGCTGTCGCCTCGCAGGCTCAGCGCTCGACGCGCGCGGGACGCATCCTTGTCCTCGACGGTGACCCCACGAACGGCACGGTCAACGCGTTCCTGTGGCGCGGCTCGGGCCCCTCCCTGACCGATGGCTCGCCGGCAACGCGCGCCGTCGCCCTCGCTCGTGCTCGCTCAGGTGCTGCGGAAGGAGTCCTGCGCGACCCTGCTACGGCGTCACTTGCCCAGGCGGCCTACACCCTCGTCGTCTACCCCGATGACGCGACCGTGGCGACCCTGGCCGCCCACGATATCGACACGATCCTGGTGCCCCTGGGCGCCAGCGGATCCCAGGCCCTGACCTCCGGACTCGACCGAGCCTCCGGCCTCGAAAAGGTTGGCGACACGAACTCGGGCACCGTCTGGCGTGTGCGCCCCGGCGGCGTGACCCCGTCGCGCGTCCGCGTTGAATCGGCGTCCGGCGTGACTACCCCGGTCGGCGGCAGCCAGCTCAGCGTCAGCGGAGACGTTGATGCGAGCGGCACCCTGATCCTCGCCGAGCGCGCCGACTCCGGATGGCGCGCATCCGTCGACGGCACCGCGCTGGCCGCCACTGAAGCAGCCGACGGATGGTCACAAGCCTTCGAGATGCCTACCGCAGGGCACCTGACGCTCACTTACAGCGCGTGGTGGATCATCCCCTGGCAGATCGCCTCCGGCGTGTGCCTGGTCGTCGCCGCAGCAAGCGCCCTATCTGCGTGGAGGAAGAGATGACGAAGCGCCCAGCCAACTCCCTGACGACCCTGGTGGGAGCGGGGATCGCCGCGGCGGTTGTGGCCTCGGCGTCCATGTGGGTGTCGTCTGCTCCTGCCGCGGTGGAAGGTACTGCGCAGAGCGCGCACCCCTCGCAGGTCCAGCTCGCTTGCCCTTCCGGCATTGTTGACCCCTTTGAGACCACGAACATCGCGGCGGGCACTACCTGGTCCTCGCTGGCGACGGCTCCCGTGTCTCCCGCACCCGCTTCTGTCACAGGGCAGGGCGGTGTCATCCCGACGGCCCTCACCCTCGCCGGTCAGGGCGGCGGTGAACTCGCCGGCCTGAGCGCCGTCGGCTGCGCGGCCGCTCGCACATCTCAGTGGATCGCGACCGGTGCGACCACCGCGGGTGCCGACATGGTCCTGATCCTGTCCAACCCCGGACCCACAGCCTCGGTCGTCAGCATCGATGGGTACGGTGCGTCGGGGCCGCTCAACGCAGCGCCGCGTCAGGTGACAGTCCCCGCACGATCCTCGGCCTCGGTGCTGCTCGCCGGATGGTTCCCCGACGAGAGCGCACTGGCCGTGCATGTGACCGCCGACGGGGGAGGGGTTGCTGCCTGGGCGCAGGCCTCCCTCATGAACGGTGAAATCCCGCAGGGCACCACCCTGGCTTCCGCGGTCGTGCCCGCAACCACGCAGACCATCCTCGGCGTGGACCCGAAGGGAACCTCCCTGCTGCGCCTTGCCTCGCCGTCGGGAGAGGCCCACGTGAGCGTCTCCGTCGCCGATTCGACCGGCGTGCACCCCCTGGCTGGAGGCGAGGCGACGGTCGCCGAAGGCACCACCCTCGACATGCCCCTCGACGGCGCGTCCAGTGACTCCAGTCCGATCACGCTCATTGTGACCTCCGATCGCGAGGTTGTGGCTCAGACGACGACAATCACCCTCGGTGCGCCGTGGGCGCAGCGAGCGAGTGCCTGGATCATGCGGTCCAACGCGACTCCCGCCACAGCTCTGACTGAGGCGACTATTCCCGGCGCCACTCAGATTGAGGGCATGGGACGCCAGGTCCTCTCCACGACGCCGATCCGTGCCACCTCCCTGGCCACCAATTCGGGCGTCACCAACGTGCGCGCGAGCCTCCTGCTCTACGCACCCGCGGAGGCCCAGGCCTCGTCGAACGATCAAGGCGTCGCCTCATCGGATGCCCCCAGCCCGAGCGCAACCCCCGACATCTGGGCGTCGCCCTCGCCGAGCGGCGGGCAGTCCGGGACGAGCCAGTCCGGCGCCGATCAGGACCCACAGTCGAGCGGTACGTCTGCTTCCACACCCGGAGCGGTCGCCGTGCGCGTGGGCGGGCGCACCATCTACGTTGCACCCGGGATCCCCACCCTCGTGGATCTGCCCGACAACGGCGGAACCCTCAGCGCGGACTCTCCGATCCAGGCGGCTATCGTCGTCTCCGCGGACACGGCTGTGGGTCGCATGACCACGACGTGGAACGTGGGCACGGAAGGCATCAGCGCCGTCAGCGGCGCCATCCGCACCACCAACTGAAGCGCCGATCAGCGCATCGCGTCGTCGATCTCGTCCGGCGGCAACGCCAGGATGTGGCTGATGCGCTCGATCAATACCCTGCGCGTCATAACCGCGACCTCCTCCGGGGCGCACCGCAGCGTGATCGGCAAGCGATAGACGACGATACGATCATGCAGACCGCGACGCCGATCCGCCGGGAAAATACGCGCGACGACGACGTTGTGAGACTCCCAGGGAGCAGGATTCGACGGGGGAACATCCTCGACCGCAAACTCAATCGTGGCCACCTGCGGCCATCGACGAATGAGCTCGGTGACGAGTTCGCCGACCATCAGATCGAAATCCTCACGCCGCGTCCTCCACGCCGGAGTCCCCGGGAAAAACAGGGGACCGCGCGGACCGCGACCGTGGCGGTCACGACTCGAAACATGGCGGCGCGTAGGAAACACCCCCTCAGGGTAGGCGTATGGCGCGCCGAAGCGGGCGATACCGGTACAGAGTGTCGTACTCTTAGGGGCGTGATTGCCCAACGCCACTGCTCCAAGCCCGGCTGCTCCACGGTCGCCGTCGCCACCCTGACCTACGACTACCGTGACTCGACGGTCGTTGTCGGCCCCCTCGCGACTGTCGCCGACCCTAACTCTTACGACCTGTGCGAGGAACACGCGCACAACCTCACCGCGCCGCTCGGCTGGCAGGTCGTGCGTTTGGCAACCACCTTCGAACCCGCTCCGCCCTCGGGGGATGACCTCGCGGCGCTCGTCGATGCTGTGCGCAGGGTCGCCCAGGAGGCGCAGGCAGCCCCGGCGCCGCCTCAGGAGCCCCGCAAGCCGACCACCGGACCGTTCGGGCCCGCGCGTTCCGTGGGGACCCCCGACACCTCGAGCCCGCTCGATCCGTCGAGCCCCTACGCGCGACGCCGCGCCCAGTTCACCGTCGTCGACGGCACGGACAACGAGGATAACGGCTAGGGGTTACTACAGGCCGAAACGAGCCTGCGTCGCCTCGTGGAAACGAGCCTGGCCGCGCGAGCGGCGCTCAGCCTCCCGACCCCAGTCGCGATCCCTGCGGGCCACCAGCACGGCCGCAATCACAACCTCCGGGTGGAGGCCATCGGGGAGGGGAGTCTGCACGCGACGCGACAGGCGCTGTGCGAGCGAGACGGCGACCTGTCCTCGCACGTCCGTCTTCAACGAACGATTCGACTGCAGGAAGGCACGAGCCTCGGCGACGAGGGCATCGTCGAGGGGAAGGATTGTCGCGGTGCGCGCCCAGTCTTCGAGGCCCGGCGGCAGCACGAGCGGCGGGTAGAACACGGATGCGCCCTGTGAACACACCATCGTCCCGGCCGCCAGATCGCCCAGGCGCTTGCCTTTTGAACTCATGATCTCCGCGAGTGCAGCCAGGCCACCAAAGGTCGCCCAGTTCTCCAGAATGCCCGTCGAGACGCGCACCGCGCTATGGCGGGCAGTGATCGCACCGCCGTCGTCGCGCACGACCCGCAGGTTAAATGCCCACTTCCCAAACGAACGCCCACGGGTCGCGATCTCGACCACCAGCGGCAGGAAAAACATTGTCGTCGAGAAGAAACCGACGATGATCACGCGCTGGATCGACGCGGACGGCGAGGTAAACCTGACGGCCATGAGTACCAGCACGACCGTGCACATCAAGTACGTCGTCGCATCCATAACTGCGGCGGCGAATCGCTCCGGAGGCGAGGCCGGCGTCACGTCCAGGGTGACTGCCTCGCCCGTGCGCACAAAGTCGTCTTGAATGGCGCTCGATTGACTGCGTTGCGTGCTCATATATGACACGCTAGTCCAATGGACATTGATGTGCTGCGGGTAAGTGGCGAAACGGAATGGAAACGGCTGGAACAGCTGACGCGCCAGCGCTCGCTGTCGGGCGACGAGATCGACGAATTCGACCGTCTCTACCGTTCGACCACGACGGATTTGGCGCGCGTTCGCACGCTCAACCCCGATCCCGACGTGATCGCGGAGCTGTCGCGCATCCTCTCCGCCGCGCGCGGGCGTCTCGCGGGCACCGGAG
The DNA here is from genome assembly GCF_005696695.1 of Schaalia odontolytica. Classification (NCBI taxonomy): domain Bacteria; kingdom Bacillati; phylum Actinomycetota; class Actinomycetes; order Actinomycetales; family Actinomycetaceae; genus Schaalia; species Schaalia odontolytica. The sequence goes on from NZ_CP040006.1 coordinate 722,617, forward strand.
GGCTGTCCGGAGCCGTTATCGCACGTTTCTTCACGGTGTCTCTACCTCTCACGCTCTACCGGATCCGTTGGGTGATCGTGGCCGTGATGGCAGCGTTCATCGCTATCGCCGGCGTCCAAGCGCACTACCTGATGAGTCACCCGGACGTCATGAACGAGCTGGGTACCCCTGAGGAGCTGAAGTACTATGCGCAGAGCGCGTTCGTCGAGTACTACCACCAGGACACGAACGCAGAGTTTGGCCTGTCTGTGTGGGCCAACAATGCCTGGATCGCTCTGGTGGGTGTGGCCACGGGGATCACGGGCGTCTACCCGCTAAAGATCCTGTGGGAGAATGCCACGAGCATCGGCACGTCAACGGCCATCGTCTTCAGCTACGGCGGAGTCTGGCACTTCTTCCGTTTCATTCTGCCGCACGGACTTCCCGAGCTGACTGCCGTCTTCATCTCGATCGCGGCGGGCCTGCGCGTCTTCTGGTCGCTGCTCGTGCCTGGTCCGATGACGCGCTTCCAGGCTGTCGGACAGGCGGCTCGTAGCGCGATGACGGTCGCGGCGGGCTGCGCCATCCTCCTGGCCGGATCCGGCGTCCTGGAGGGCTTCGTGACACCCTCCGACCTGCCTGACGCCGTCAAGATCACCTTCGGTGCCCTCATGACGGCCGCCGTGTGGGCGTACATCCTCATCCTCGGGCGGCGCGCGTACCAGGCGGGCGCCAGCGCCGACGTCGGCATTGACGCCGGCTACTACCAGCCCGTCTCGGGGTGAGGCGCTCACACGGCGTCAACGCGCGCGAAGCAGGCGCGGCTCAGAGTCGGCCGCTCTTCTTGAGCTCGATGTAGCGGTCCGCGGTCCGGGCGGGAAGCAGACCCGCCGAGGCACGCACGGTCAGAGCGCCGGCCAGACGAGCGTCGGTGGCTCCCGCCTCGTCGGACCGTTCGGCGAGGGAGGCGGAGGCAGCAAGGAACACCTGCTCGGCGTCCTCGCGTCCTGCCCGCGCCCGGATTTCATCCGGATCGGTCGCCGATGCAACCAGCACCGTGTGGCGGTCGCTGAGACGCGCTAGCGCGTCGGTGAACTCGGTTTCCATGCCGGCCGGCGGAATCTTCGTAGCGATAACGACGAACGCGGAATGATGAACGGTCTGCTCGACCGTGCTGACCATCTCCGACCAGTCGGTGACGTCCAGGCGGGGCGAAATATCCGTAAACGTGTGGGCCAGGGTCTCGATGACCTTGGCTCCTCGCACGCCGGACACGCGTGCGCGGACAGCCGAGTCGAGGACGATGAGGTGCACCTTGTCGCCCGCACGGTCGGCCAGGGCAGCGAGAAGCAGGGCGGTTTCGATAGAGGAGTCGAGGCGCGGGGCGCGTCCCAGCGCGATCGAGTCGACCTCTTCGTGCTCGGGGGCTCCGAGCAGGGCCGAAGAGGCGCGCCCGCAGTCCACGACGATCACGACGTGGCGGTCGCGTTCGGGCCTCCACTGGCGCACCATCAGTTCCGTCGAACGGGCGGACGCGCGCCAGTCGATGTCGCGCGGATCGTCGCCCACGACGTAGGAGCGCAGGGAATCGAACTCGGTTCCCGCGCCGCGCAGCGTCGTCGGTGTGGTTCCTTCGAGCTCGTGGAGGCGGGCCAGGCGCGAGGGCAGCAGGACGCGCGCCTTGAACTCGGGGAGCACCGACAGGGACAGGGGAGCGGACAGGCTCACCTGGCGCGCTCCCAGGTGCAGGGGACCCCACGAGCGAATGGTGACGACGTCGGCCTCGCGGGTGCCGCGCCGGGTCGGGGCAAGCACTGTGGAGACACGCTCGGAGGTGCCTGGGCGCAGTCGCACTCGCTGGCGCACCGGCGACGGGTTGAGCGAAGGAGGCCACGCGTCGCGCACATCCAGGTTCACGTGACGCTTCGTCGTGTTCGTCAGCCGCAGGCGGGACTCGGTGGTCTGGTCGGCACGAATCGGCCCGGTTACGTCACGGCTGAGACGCAGGGTGCGCGGGGAGGGCGCGGCGAAGGCGTCGAGGAGGCACACGGCCACGACGAGGCCACACCACGCCCACGCCAGAGCGCGGGACGGGGCGAAGGCGAGGGGGATGAGCCCGACCAGTACGAGGAGCGCGCTACGCGCCGAAATCGCCACGGGGGCCTCAGCGGGGCACGGGGGTAGCCGCGAGGACACCGGCGACGACGTCCGTGGCGGTAACGCCCTCGAGGTTGGCTTCGGCGCGCAGACCCAGGCGGTGTGCAAGCGTCACGGGAGCCATCGTCTTGACGTCGTCGGGGGTGACGAAGCCGCGGCCCTGGAGGAACGCCCACACGCGCGAGGTGCGCAGCAGCGCGGTCGCGCCTCGGGGAGACACGCCCAGACGCACGGCGGGGGAGGTGCGCGTCGCGCGGCACAGATCAACGAGGTAGGCCATGACGGCCGGTGAGACCTCGATGCGGGATGCCACCGCGTGGGCAGCCTGAATATCGGCTGCGCTGGCGACCGGGCGGATGCCGGCCTCGGCCAGCGCCATCGGGCTGAAGCCCGCCTGGTGACGCGCGATGATGTCGATCTCGGCCTCACGCGACGGCAGCGGCAGCTCGAGCTTGAGCAGGAAACGGTCCAGCTGGGCCTCGGGCAGCGGGTAGGTGCCCTCGTACTCAACCGGGTTCTGCGTCGCGATCACCATGAACGGCTCGGGGAGCTGACGGGTCTCGCCGTCGATCGAGACGGTGTGCTCTTCCATCGACTCGAGGAGGGCCGACTGGGTCTTCGGAGGCGTACGGTTGATCTCGTCCGCGAGCAGCAGGTTCGTGAAGACGGGGCCCTCACGGAAGACGAACTCGGACTGACCGGCGTCCCACACCATCGAGCCCGTGATATCGGCGGGCATGAGGTCGGGGGTGAACTGGATACGCGCCATGTCCACGTCGAGGGCGCGCGACAGGGTACGCACGAGCAGCGTCTTCGCGACGCCGGGCACGCCTTCGAGGAGCGCGTGACCGCCCGCGACGAGGGCGACGATGAGCCCGCTGATCGCGGCGTCCTGGCCGACGACCGCCTTGCCGATCTCTGCCTTCAGGGCAAGGAGCGCCTCCTGGGTACGCTTCTCGGTCTCATTGAGCGCGCGGCCCGACCAGCCCTCGCCGGTGGGCGCAGAGAACGAGGCGCGGGCGTCCTGCGGGGCGACCTGCACCTGGGGTGCGTAGGGGGCCGGCGCGCCCTGCGGAGCGTAGCCGTTCGGCGGCGCTGCGGGGATGGGGCCGGGCTGGGGCATGCCCTCGGGCGCGGGGCCGGGGATCGGGCTAGTCATGGCGAATCTCCTTTTCGAGAGCGTCGAGGTCATTGGCGAGGCGGATGAGCGCCTTTTCGGAGGTTGGGGGCGGACCCCACAGGAGGGCGGAGCAGCGCGAGGCGGGCAGGCCTCGCTGTTCCATCGCGTGAGTGAGGGCCTCCCGGTCGGCGGTGTGCGCAACGCCCAGGGCGGTCGCGATGCGCGAGGCCGTGGAGCTGCGCAGTGCCTGCGCGGCATGCTCGTAGGCGCGCTGGGAACGCATGAGGCGGGCCTTGCCGATAAGCGTCTCGGAGGCCGGGACCTCGATGGGGAGGCGTTCGGAGGTGAGGGGGCCGAGCCTGCGCCCACGCGCGAGGCCCGCCAGCAGGCAGGCGGCGATGACCATGAGGAACGCGGGCATGAGGTACGGGGAAGTGAGCAGCTCCTGCGTCGACGTGCCCGTCGGAGTATCGGTGCGCGTCGGCGAATACCATGCGACCTTCGGGGTTCGGCCGATCGCGTTGATTGCCAGCGCGGCATTTCCTCCCTCGGAGATCGCGCGGTTGCGCAGGCGCAGGGAGTCGGGGATCAGAGCGCGGAATCGGCCAGAGTCGGAGCGCTCGGCGTACGCGTAGTTCCTGCCGTCGTCGGAGAAGCACAGATTCCATCCGTCGACTGTGCCGGACAGTACGTAGTCCGAGGCCTGCAGATGCTGGGTACGGCCCGCAATAACGGACGTGCAGCCGGGGGTGAGCCACGTCTTGCTGCTGTATTTGCGACTGGAACGTAAGCCCTGAAGGTAGACGGAGTATGATCCTTGATCCTCCTCGAGGCCCACGTAGACGACGTTCGTGCGCGTCTCGATAGCCTTCGCCATCTCCTCGGTCATACGCGACGGGAAAATAACGACGAGAGTTGTATTCTCGTCGACCGACGCGGCCTGCTGCGCGTTCACGTCACGCACGGAGATACCGTGGTCGCCCAGCACCTGGGCGAGGGCACGCGCCCCATCGCCCTCCTTATTCCGAATACCGACGGGGGCGTTGTTGTACCCGGCCGCGGGCAGGATGGACGCCGCGATCACTAACAGCAGCGAGAATACGACGATGATGATCATCGGGCGTGCCGCGGCGAAGCGCTCGCGGGCCGTCGGAGTGACGACGGCGACCTGTGTGGCTTTCACGATGCCACCTCCGCATCGCGGCACGCGCGCAGGAGGTCCGGGGTGAAGCGGCGCAACGCATCGACCTGATCGGATGAAACGCCGGAGCGGCCGTAGCGCACCTGGTCAAAGGCCTGTGCAAACTGATCGAGCTGGGGGCCGAACATGGGTGCGACTCGCGTCGCAGCGTGCGCCGCCTCGCGCGCCGTCAAGCCGGGCGTGGACGTCACGACATCTTGAGCATCGAGGCCCAAAACCATGAGACGGTACGCCCACACGTAGGCCAGGTCCCAGTCCTGGGCTGCCACGGCCTCGTCGAACGAGGCCTGGGCCTCCGTTTCGCTGGCCTCCTCCTCGAACACGGTGGGAGAGACGCGCTTGGCGAGGCGGATCGGGTTGAGGATAAGCGCAATGATGATTGCGGCGACCGCGATGATTCCCACGATCATAAAGATCAGGGAGACCGGGGGAGTGCCCTGCCCCTTCCAGGACAGGGCATCCCAGAACGAGTCAATGAGCGACGCGATCCAGCGCGCGATGGGGTTGGGAACATTCGCGTACTCGCTGTGAGAGAGTTCCTCAACGATCCACTCGTGCGCCTCCCCCTCATCGGGGGTCAGCGGAGCATCGCAGGAGAACAGGCCGATCACTGCTGCTGAGCGCCTGCCTGTGCCAGGACCGCGGCGAAGTTCTCCTTGCGGATGCGCAGATCCGTGTACATGAGCGTCTCGAACGCTGCAGAGAAGGGCAGCAGGAGCCCGGAGCCGAGCATGACGAAGAACATGGAGATCGCCAAGCCGATCGGGCTTGAGGGGTCGTTCGTCACCGCGAGCGTGAACAGGCCGCCGATGAGGCCGATGATGAATCCGATGAATCCGCCGATGAATCCGATGACGAGGTTCATGAGTAGGAAGCGGCCGAGAGTCGGCCAGAATTCACCCTTGACGAGCGACCAGGAACGCTTCAGCGAAGCAACGGGACCGATCTCTTCCAGCACCGCGCACATCGGGGCGAACAGCAGCTTGACCTGGAAGAAATACAACAGGATAAAGATGGGGATAATTGCAGCGAAGGTGAGAAGAGCGAGCCACCACATATCACGGTTACCGTCCACTACGGCGATCGACACGAAGACAGCGACGATCCAGAGGACAATCGGAGTCGCCGTGATGAGAGCGGTCAACGCAAAGGAGCCGATGAGTGACCCGAGTCGCTTGCGCGTCATCGCCCACGCCTCGCTCAACGTCAGTTTCCTACCGACCGTCATCTGGGAGACGGTCGAGGCCAGCAGGCCCGTGAGGATGCTCGTCCCCGCGAACGTGACGATCCATTGCACCATGCTCGAAATCATTCGCAGGAGGAGAGCGTTGGCCTCATCCGTCGTCGATCGCTGGAGTGCCTGGGGGTCGTTCGCAGCACCGGTGACGGACTCGTATCCGAGGCCCGAGAGCAGGATCGACACACTGGCGATGAGCGACACCAACAGCATGATGACGACGGTGAAGCCGAAGAGAACCTTCGGATTCGAGCGGATCGCCTCGAAGGCGCCGCTGAACAGGTCGCCGATCGTCAGGGGGCGCAGCGGGATGATGCCGGGCTTGGCCTGCCATCCCCACCGGTTGGTGGTGGAGTAGCCGGATGCCCCGGGCTGGGCGTTGTAGCCCGGCTGTGCGCCGTAGGAGGGCTGGGCTCCGTATCCCTGGGCGGCCTGGGGGGCCGTGTAACCCGGGTAACCCTGCTGGGCTCCGTATCCCTGGGCGGCCTGGGGGGCCGCGTAACCCTGCTGGGCTCCGTATCCCTGGGGGGCCGCGTAACCCTGCTGAGCGCCGTAGGCGGGTTGTGCCCCATAGCCCTGCTGGGGCGTCGGTTCGCCGGTCTGGGGCTGCGGCGTCCATCCCTGGTAGGGGGCGGACGGATCGGGAGAGGTCCAGGGGGAGCTCATTGATGCCTCCGTGTTGATGGTGCTTCTACAGCGTCCATCCTGCCATATGCGCAACTTGCGCGAAACCTTATCTCGGGGAGAAATTGAGGGATGGCTGCGCGAGTCTCCTGCGTTCGTGACGATTTCGTGACACTATCGTGATATGAGTTCGCGCATCCTCGTCGTCGACGACGACGTCGCCCTGGCTGAGATGATCGGCATTGTCCTCCAGAACGAGGGCTATGAGGTCGTCTTCTGTGCCGACGGATCCGCTGCGTTGGCTCAATTTCAAGAGCACAATCCGGACTTGGTCCTCCTGGATGTCATGCTGCCCGGCATGGACGGCTTTGACGTGTGCCGCGCGATCCGTCGTGTCTCGGATGCTCCGATCGTTATGTTGACCGCCCGTTCCGATACCTCTGATGTCGTGACGGGTCTCGAGGCCGGTGCCGACGATTATGTTCCCAAGCCCTTCAAGCCCAAGGAACTCGTGGCGCGCGTGCGCGCGCGGCTGCGGGGCCGTGAGGACTCGCAGGCCGATGAGGGCCTGTCCCTCCAGGACCTGTCGATCGACGTTGCCGGCCACATCGTCAAGCGTGAGGGGCGCGTCATCGCGCTGACCCCTCTGGAATTCGATTTGCTGGTGACCCTGGCGCGCTCGCCGTGGAAGGTGTTCTCACGCGAGGAGCTCCTCGAGCAGGTGTGGGGCTACCGTCATGCCGCCGACACCAGGCTCGTCAATGTTCACGTGCAGCGCCTTCGCTCCAAGATTGAACACGATCCGGAGCGTCCCGAGCTGGTCGTAACTGTCCGCGGGGTTGGGTACCGTGCCGGCGCAGGGGCGTAGGGACGCGCTCAAGGATCTGCTGCGTGCCGTCGCATCGTCGAGGCCGTGGTCCCTTCTCGCTTCCTCTCACCTCGCCAGTCGGATTCGGCATTCCCTGTCCGCCCGCATCGCCCTGGCGATCACGGTCGCCGCGCTCGTTATTCTCCTCGTATTTGGGGTGATTATCGCCTCCCAGCTGCGCACCTCCATGTTCGAGACGCGTAAGGATGCAATCCTGGCTGACGCGTCCCTGCGCTTTTCATCCGCGCAATCCGTGTTCTCCTCGTCCACGGCCTCGTCTCCCGCGCAGGTTCAGGAGTCCGCGCGCGGTGCGCTGGCATCGCTCAAGGCCTCGGCGGCCGGCGCGGGTGCGACGAACGTGGCGCTGCTGCGCTCGGAGGGAGCCACGGCGTCGCTGCGCATCAACCAGATCGAGGATGAGCAGATGCGCGCGCTCATCACCCCGCAGATGCGCACCGCGGTCTCGGGTGGGGGCGCGCAGTGGCAGTCGGTTGGTATCCGCTCGAGCGACTCAGACAAGGTGGTCCCCGGAATTCTCGTCGGCACTCAGGTGCAGCTGCCTCGCGCAGGCACGCACGAGCTCTACATTCTCTACTCGCTGTCCGCAGATCAGGCGCAGGTCGACGTGGTTCTGCGGGTCCTCGTTCTTTCCGCGCTTCCCATCATCGTGGCCCTGCCGATCGGTGTGTTCGCGCTGCTGCATCGCCTCCTGCTGCCCGTGCGAGTGACCGCCCAAGCTGCGACGAAGGCGTCGAAGGGAGACCTCGACGTGCGCGTGGACGTGCATGGGGACGACGAGATGGCCGACCTCGGGCACGCCTTCAATGCGATGACCTCCTCGCTCCAGGACACGATCTCGCGCTACGACGAGCTCGCCAAGCTCCAGCAGCGCTTCGTTTCCGACGTCTCGCATGAGCTACGCACCCCGCTGACGACGATCCGCATGGCGGAGGACATCGTGTGGGACAACCGGGACGAACTGCCGGCCCACGCGCGCCGATCCGCCGAGCTCCTGCACGACCAGACCGAACGCATGGAGCAGATGCCTGCGGACCTGCTCGAGATCTCTCGCTACGATGCGGCGAGCGCCCTGCTGGACGCGGAAGACCGCGACCTGCGTCCCATCGTCACTCGCGTCGTCGAGGCATGCGCTGATCTCGCCGAGCGCCAGGGGGTCCCGGTCGAGATCGTTGCCCCCACCCGCGTCGCCGCCGAGGTTGACGAGCGCCGCATCGAACGCGTCATCCGTAACCTCGTCGTCAACGCGATCGAGCATGCCGACGGCACGCCCGTAACGATCACGCTCGCCGCGACCGAGACCGATGTCGCATGCCGCGTGCGCGACCGCGGGGTGGGCATGACCCAGGAGGTCGCCGACCACGTCTTTGACCGCTTCTACCGCGCCGACACCGCCCGCGCCCGCACGACTGGCGGTACCGGCCTCGGCCTCGCGATCGCAACCGAGGACGTCGCTATCCACGGAGGACGCCTGCAGGCGTACGGAGAACCCGGTCGCGGTGCGTCCTTCCTCATGACGCTGCCCAAACGCGCCGGCGAAGAGATCGTCAGCCGCCCCCTGGCCCTGTGGGAGGACGAATGAGACGCCGCCTGATGCCACTCGCCGTGGCCGCATGCCTGGCCCTCGCGGGATGTACCTCCCTGCCCACCTCCTCGGCACCCGCGCCCTTCGACGTGTCCGCTCGGGACGGCAGCGGCATCCAGTTTTCCGCGGAGGGCCCCTCCGACGGGGCGGACGCCGCGACCCTGGTGAGCGACTTCCTGCTGGCGTGCGCCGCCGGCCCCCAGGACGACTACGCGACCGCGCGCCTGTTCCTGAGCGCAACGTCGGCGCGTTCGTGGCAGCCGGAGACGGAAATCCTCATCTACGACACGGACACGGCCCCCGCGGTCACCGCCGGATCCGAGAACGGCTCCGAGGTGGACGTGACGGTCTCCGTGCTCGGCGTGGCCAGCATCGACGCGTCGGGCGTGCTGACCCGCGTGGCCGCCTCGACCGTGACGCGCACCTTCAGCCTCGTGCGCGAAGACGGACAGTGGCGCATCAACAGCCCCGAGAACATGGTCCTCATGAGCCGGGCGTCTTTCACGGCCTCGTTCTCCCTCGCCAATCTCTACTTCCCAACGACAGAGGGCGGGGACCTGGTCGCCGATCCTCGCTGGTACCCGTCGCGACGCCTGGCCTCCCACCTGCTCGCGGGCCTCGTCGAAGGACCGCGTCAATCTCTCGAGCCGGTCACGGCGAACGCAATCCCGCCGGGCACGACCGTGCCCTCCCAGGGACTTGACGTCGTCGACGGGGTGGCGCGCGTGGAACTGAACGCGGTGGTTCCCGCGACCGAGGGGGCGCGTGCGAACCTCGCGTGGGAGCTCACCCGCACCCTCACCCAGGTGGCGGACGTGTCGCAGGTGAGCGTCTCTTTGTCCGGTGACGTGCTGGATACGCAGAGGATCCCGGTGCCCCCGACCTACTCTCTTGACACTCTCGTGGGGGCGGGACCCGACGGGGTGGGGATCGTGTCATCGTCGGGGCTGACGAGCCTGACCGGCACCACCGATGCCTCCAACCCAACAGTCTCGCCCGTGGATCCCTCGCTGGTTGCCTGGAGCGGCACCGACGGCGTGTACGCGCAGCGCGGCGGAACGTCGGTCGCATTCCTGCCCGGACACGCGCCTCTCGGCCCGTCGGTGGACCGCTTCGGATGGGTGTGGGGCCCCGCCACGGCCTCGTCGGTGAGCGTCGGTGGGGGAGTCGATGGTGCGTTCAGTGTGAGCGTGGAGTCCGAGAGCGCCGGGGAGATCCACGCGGTGCGCATTTCCCCCGACGGCACGCGCGCGCTCGTCCTGCGCGGAAGCGACGCGAGCGCGTGGGTGGGGGTCGTCGAACGCGGGGCCTCCGGGCGCCCGCTGGCGATCCGTGCCCTCGAACAAATCCCGCTTGAACACGGCTCAGTTGTTGACGCGTCATGGACGACATCGACGGGCATCATGCTCGTTGTGCGCGCGACCGGCGAGGACGACCAGCTGGTCACGCTGCCCCTCGGCGGTCTGCCCTCGAACGTGTCCCTCCCGATTCGCGTGACATCGATGAGCGCCGGTGGGTCCTCCTCCGCGGTTGTCATCTCGGGCACCGATGCCGCCGGCAAGTCGCAGGTGCTTATCCGCTCGGGCGCCCTGTGGCAAAACGCCCCCGAGTCCCTCACATCCGCCCGATACGCGGGGTAAGAACCGTGGTGGGCGGGAGCGGAGTCCGGGGCCTGATGCGGGGGCTGGTCGGCGCGCTCCTTCCCGTGCAATGCGCCGGGTGTCGCGCCTGGGACGAGGTCCTGTGTCCGTCATGCCGCTCCCTGGCTGGCAGCCCCGCACACGTGGCCTCCCTTGAGGGTGTGCGAGGCCCCCTTCCCCTGGTGGCCATGGGGGACTACGACGGGCCGCTGCGCCGCATCGTCCTTGCCGCCAAGCACTCCGCACGTACGGACGTCACCGATTTTCTCGACGAGGCCGGGGCCCGCCTCGGCACCGCACTGGCCGGGGTGCTGGGCGTGGCTGGGTCGCCCGCCGCCGCTGCGGGTCCGTTGGAGGGGAGGGCTTCGTCCACCGGGGGAGCGGTGGAGGTGTGGGTGGTGCCCGCGCCCTCGTCGTGGAAGAGGCGCCTGCGGGGCAAGCAGGTGGCGCTGCCGCTGGCGCGCGCAGTTGCCCGAGCGTTGGCGGCGAGTGCGACTCCGGGTGTGCGCGTCCGGGTGGTGGATGCTGTGCGGTTGCGCGTGGGCGCGACCTCCCAGTCGGGTAAGGCCGGGGCACAGCGTACGGTGGGGCGCATGGGGGCGATGCGTGCGCTCGCGGTCCCGGGGCCTGGCGTGTGTGTTGTTGCGGTGGATGACGTGGTGACGACGGGCGCGACGGTTCGGGAAATGGAGCGTGTGTTGGGTGGGCTCGATGCGGTTGTGACTCTGTGCCGACCCGGGCTTATCTCATGACGCAGGTCACCGGCTGGGGTATGATGTGAGTACAGACTTTCGATAGCGTGAGCAGCAGGGACGCTCCTCACGTCAGTGCGGGAGGTGATAGCTCAGACCACGGTTCGGGCAGTGAGCACCGAACAATCCCCACCTGCGGGCAACGATGCCCGCCGCACACCATGGAGGAAACACATGGACATCACCGTCGTCGCACGTAATGCCGAGATTCACCCGAATTTCCGGGAATACGTGGAGGAGAAGGTTTCGAAGATCACTCAGTTCTACCCCCGCGCTCAGCGCGTCGATGTGGAGCTGACTCACGAACGTAACCCCCGCCAGGCCGACACTGCCGAGCGCATCGAGCTGACCGTTTACGGTAAGGGCCCGATCATCCGCGCTGAGGCTCAGTCCGCTGATCGCTACGCGGCCGTCGACATCGCCGCCGGCAAGCTCTACGAGCGCCTGCGCCGCCTGCGTGATCGCGTGAAGGACCACCGTCGTCGGTACCCGCGCGACCTGGCCGAAGCCGAAATCCTCGAAGCTCCCGTCGTCGAAGAGACGGCCACATTCGAACCCGAGGCTCCCAAGCCGCTGCGCAGCGCTGAGGACCTGAAGGTCGGAGAGGCTCGCGAGGAGCAGTGGGGTGATACCCCGATCATCGTCCGTCAGAAGGTGCACGAGGCCCCGCCGATGAGCGTGGATGAGGCCCTGGATCAGATGATGATGGTTGGCCACCCCTTCTTCCTCTTCGTCGACAAGGACACGAACCAGCCGTGCGTCGTCTACCACCGCCACGGGTGGACGTACGGCGTGCTTCGCTTGAACACGACAATCTGACGGTTGAAGGACCGCGGCGCCCCGGGCACCATGCCCGGGGCGCTCCCGTGTGCGCTGTGAGCGTTAAATACGTCCATAGTTCGCGCGGGCGTTTCCACTTTGGGCAGTTAGTTCGTAAACTAATGGGTGGATTTGACTGTCCGCTCTACAAGGGGGCGGGCGATTAACGTCAGGAGCTATTCGTGTCGATTATTGACAAGATCCTTCGCGCTGGCGAAGGGCGTATGCTGCGCAAGCTGGATCGGCTTGCGTCGCAGGTTGATGCCTTGCAGGAGGATTTTGAGGCTCTGACGGACGAGGAGCTGCAGGCTAAGACCCAGGAGTTCAAGGATCGCCTCGAGGATGGCGAGACCCTGGACGACATCCTGGTCGAGGCGTTTGCGACGGTCCGTGAGGCCTCGTGGCGAATCCTGCGCATGCGTCCCTTCCACGTGCAGGTCATGGGTGGCATTGCCCTGCACCAGGGCAAGATCGCCGAAATGAAGACCGGTGAAGGTAAGACCCTGGTCGCCACGATGCCGTCGTACCTGCGCGCGCTGACCGGCAAGGGCGTGCACGTCGTGACGGTCAACGACTACCTGGCGAAGTACCAGTCGGACATCATGAGCCGCGTCTACAGCTTCCTGGGCCTGACCTGCGGTTGTATCCTCGTGGGGCAGACGCCTGCCGAGCGCCGCGAGATGTACGCCTGCGACATCACCTACGGTACGAACAACGAGTTCGGCTTCGACTACCTGCGCGACAACATGGCGCAGGTGCCCGAGGATATGGTCCAGCGCGGCCACGCCTTCGTCATCGTCGACGAGGTTGACTCGATCCTTATCGATGAGGCGCGTACCCCCCTCATCATTTCGGGTCCCGCTGACGGCGACCTGAACCGCTGGTACGTGGAGTTCGCCCGCATCGCGCGCCTGCTCAAGCGCGACGAGGACTACGAGGTCGACGAGAAGAAGAAGACCGTCGGCATCCTGGAGCCGGGCATCGACAAGGTCGAGGACCAGCTGGGCGTCGAGAACCTCTACGAGGCCGCGAACACCCCGCTGATCGGCTTCCTCAACAACGCGATCCGCGCCAAGGAGCTGTTCTTTAAGGACCGCGACTACATCGTGGACGGCGGCGAGGTCCTCATCGTTGACGAGCACACGGGCCGTGTCCTGCCGGGCCGCCGCTACAACGACGGCATGCACCAGGCGATCGAGGCCAAGGAAGGCGTGGAGATCAAGGCCGAGAACCAGACGCTCGCCACGATCACGCTGCAGAACTACTTCCGTCTGTACCCCGAGGGCTCGCGTTCCGGCATGACCGGTACTGCCGAGACCGAGGCTGCGGAGTTCGCGTCGACCTACAAGATCGACGTCATTCCGATCCCCACGAACAAGCCTATGATCCGCAAGGACCAGCCCGACCTCGTCTACCCGACGGAGAAGGGCAAGCTGAACGCGATCATCGAGGACGTCGTGGAGCGCCACGAGGCCGGCCAGCCGGTCCTCATCGGTACCGCCTCGGTCGAAAAGTCCGAGCTGCTCTCCCAGATGCTCAAGAAGAAGCACATTCCGCACCAGGTGCTCAACGCCAAGCAGCACGCCCGCGAAGCCGCCATCGTCGCGATGGCCGGCCGCAAGGGCGCGGTCACGGTGGCCACGAACATGGCCGGCCGTGGTACCGACATCATGCTGGGTGGTAACTCGGAGTTCCTCGCCCAGGCGAACCTGGCTGCCGAGGGCCTCGACCCGAAGGAGAACCCGGAGGAGTACCGCGAGGCGTGGCCCAAGGCTCTCGAGGCCGCGGAAGAGGCCGTTGAGGCCGAGCGCGAGGAGGTGCGCGAGCTGGGCGGCCTGTACGTGCTCGGTTCGGAGCGCCACGAGTCGCGCCGTATCGACAACCAGCTGCGCGGACGAAGCGGTCGTCAGGGTGACCCGGGTGAGTCTCGCTTCTACCTGTCGATGGAAGACGACCTGATGCGCCTGTTCAACTCGGGCATGGCCCAGCGCATCATGGCTTCGGGCGCCTACCCGGAGGACATGCCGCTGGAAAACCGCATGGTGTCGCGTTCGATCGCGTCGGCCCAGCACCAGGTGGAGGCCCGTAACTTCGAGATCCGTAAGAACGTCCTGAAGTACGACGACGTTATGACGGGTCAGCGCGAGACGATCTACGCCGAACGCCGCAAGGTGCTCGAGGGCGAGGACATGGGCCCGCAGATGCGTGCGTTCATGGAGTCCCTCGTGACCGGCCTGGTCGATGAGGCGATCGCCGACAAGCCCGTGGACGAGTGGGATCTGCCCACCCTGTGGGAGCACCTGCGCGCCTACTACCCGCCGTCGGTCACGATCGAAGAGGTCGAGGAGGAGCACGGTGGTGCTGCGTCCCTCGTGCGCGACGATCTGGTGACCGAGCTGGTCGGCGACATCCACGCCGTCTACGCGGACACCGAGGACCGCCTGAACGCCAACCCGCTGGCGCAGGCGCAGCTGGGCGATGAGCCCATTCGTACCCTCGAGCGTCGCGTCGTCATCTCCGTGGTGGACCGCCTGTGGCGTGAGCACCTCTACGAGATGGACTACCTGAAGGAAGGCATCGGCCTGCGCGCGATGGGTCAGCGCGACCCGCTCGTCGAGTACAAGGACGAGGGTGCCCAGATGTTCCAGGCGATGGTCGAGCGCATCCGCGAGGAGTCCGTCCAGCAGGTGTTCTCCTACGCGAAGCAGTTCGAGCGCGCCCTGGCCGCCGCCGAGGAGGAGGCCGGCGGTTCGATCGCCGCCGCCACCGTTGCTCCCGCGCAGGAGGAGGCCTCGTCGTCCTCCTCCGAGCCCAGCGTCGAGGACGTTGCCGCCGCTGAGTCTGCGGCCTCCGCGGCCGCGCGCGAGGCCGTTGCTCACGCCCGTTCGGTGATGGGTAACGTGGGCCGCGCGAAGGCGCCCAGCCGCGTGAGCTACAGCTCCGCTGAGGGCACCGAGTCGGCCGCGTCCTCGTCGAGCGGTAACCGCGCGGAGCGTCGCGCTGCCGCTAAGAAGCGTCGCCGCCGCTGATCGGTACACGTCACGGGTGAGGGGGTTCCTGCGGGAGCCCCCTCGCCCGTTTATGTATCCGTCGAGCCGCGCGGCCGGTCCGTCAGGCGAGTTCGAGGGCCGTCGTGATCCAGCGCCCGTGGTACTCCTCGAGGCGCAGAGCAAGGGCGAAGGTACGCGAGACCGTGGAGACGATGACGGCGGCCTCTGTCGTGCGCTCGTCGACGGGGCACGTGCGTACGTGGACGGGCCTCGTTCCCCGCGCGCACGGGGACATGTGGACGCACACGAGGGCTCCGTAGAGATCGGGTAACATCCAACGGCGTAGCTGGGGCGCCTGGCGAACGCCCGTGACGACCTCGACGATGGCGCGTGCGAGGTTCGCCGCCCACGGCCCGGGGTCTGGGAGACTCTCTTTCGGGAGGGACACGTAGTGGGTTGGTGTCGGCGATGGGGCTGCCCTGTAGGCCAACTCAGGATCCTGACTCCACCGGAACGGGGCGGGCTGGGTCGGACGGGTGGGGGTGGGCCTCGTGCTGGTCCGTCGTCTGGGGGCCTCGGAGGTACGAGGCCTGGGTGCGATTTGGGTGCTCATGGCAGGTCCTGGGGTATGGCGAGTGTCTGTCCGGGGTAGATGAGAGCGGGGTCGCGAACCGATTCGGCGTTGGCCGCGTGGATTGCTCGCCAGGTGGCGTCGATACGCGCGTCGTCCCCATCGGAGCGCAGGGAGGCGGCGATCGACCAGAGTGAATCGCCCGGCGCGACCGTGATTGAGGTGGGGCCAGCGGGCGCGTCTGGCGCCGGTGCATCCTCCGTGGGCACGGGTAGCGCGGACGGCGCCGTTTGAGTCGCCTCCTGGTTGGGAGAAGGGGTACTGGGGGTATCCGCCCACGTCACAGAGACGACGGGGGAGGTCTGTTCCTGCGGAGCCGCCAGGGAGGCCGTGGCGGGCGCTCCGGTGACGAGTGCAGAGCCGATCAATGCGCTGGCTCCTGCACGCGTCAAAAGCGACCGTGAGAGACGGGTTCCGCAACGGGAGACGAAGAATCGTGCGGCTGCGCGTGCCGCGGGCGGAGCAACGCGCAGGAGCGCGAGGTGAGCGCACGCTGAGCACAGGAGGCTCCATGCCAGGAGCATGAGGGCAGCAATGCCGAGAACCCAGACGACGAGCGTCTCGGGACGCTCCGCGCTCAGTGGGGGAGCGAGGTGGGAGAGATAGAGAGCATCGAGGAGGCACAGCGGGGCACCAACGAGCCAGAGGAAGGCGTCGGTGAGGTGAGATTGGCCGGCGACGGTCAGTGAATCATCAGTCATGGTGAACTCTTCATTGAGTGGACGGATTCGATGCGTTAACTATCCGCTTGATACTGAACCGTGTCAATAGATGTTAGTTCATGTTATCTAAATGTGATGTGTCGCGCATGAATGTGGCATCGTAGGGGGCATGGATATGTCAGCGTTCATTGCCGAGCTGGAAGCGCGTTTCGATGATGAGCGTGGTCGTGATCTCGATGCGCTCATCGATGAGCTCACCGATGCCGAGCGCGCCTCGGTTACCCTGTCTGCCCGCCTGGCTGGTGCGGACGGTGATATCACGCTGGCGCTGCGAGGCGGCTCGACGATCACCGGATCGGTGCTCGATTCGACCCGCTCGTGGGTGCTCCTGCGCGGAAGTCGCGACGACAGCCTGATCATGCTCTCTGCAATCGTCGCGGCATGGCCCCTCGGGCGCAGCGTTGCGCGCGAGTCCTCCGTGCGAGGAGGCGTCGGTGTCGGCCATGTTCTGCGTGAACTAGGTGCACGCGGTGTCGGAGTCGTCATCGAATCCGACGGGGGTGACCATCGGGGGATCATCGACGCGGTCTATGCGGACCATGTCGATGTCGCCCTGGATGGAGAGGCCTTCACCTATGACGGCCGGGATGAAGTAGGTGGCATGACCGTGTCGCTGGCGCTTGCGGGGCTTCGTCGACTCCGCGTGCTCGGCCAGCGATGGTCGGCCGACTAGTGAGCGTTTTCCGCCTTCTGACGCTCGCGCGTCGCAGCGTATTGATCCTGGATGAACTGCTCCAGGACGGACTCTTCGATCCGCCAGACGTGCTTACCGCCCACCTGAATGGCAGGAAGCTCGCCGGAGGAAACGAGGGCGCGGGTGGCTGACATCGTGAGATTCAGGGTCTCGGCGACGTCAGCGAGAGTGAGGAATCGTGTTGCCATGGCAACATGCTATCAGTTGGGGTTGCTTCGTTTGATTGGTTTGAGTCGGCAATTTTTTACGCGTCATTTCACCGATCGGATCGGTTGGTTCTGATGAATAGTCGGCAACCTACCGCTTTTACGGTTGAGCGTGCATCATAGAAGAGTGAAACGCGTCTCAGCTTCAGTGTCGATCCCGACGCGCGCCCCCGGCAAGATGGACCGTCGATTCGTTATCGGCCTGGTCCTTATCATCGCGTCCGTGATCGCATTCAGTGTTCTCAGCGGCCTCCTGCGGGGAGGAAGCCGCGTCTACGCCGCGACGACGACCATCGCCCCGGGGGAAACCCTCACCGCGGACAATGTCCGCGAGGTTGTCCTCAGCGTCGACTCAGACGTCTACGTTCCCACGTCGGAGGCTCCCATGGGGTCCGTCGCGACTCGGCAGATTACCCCCGGCCAGATCGTCATGCGCACGGATCTGTCGCAGGGGGAAAGCGGAACAGCGCAGACGGACATGCTGCGCGTGGCTGTCACGGTCAGCGCTGGGCTGCCCGACGGGGTCGCTGATGGAACGCGGATCCGGCTGTGGACGATCCCCGCGCGCACGCAGGGACAGGCTGGTAATCAGGCGCGCGAGATCGAGGGGACCTTCACCTTCGTACGCCGAATCGAGGCCTCGTCCCAGTCGCACCGTGGCCAGCGGATCGAGATCCTCGCGAACGCCCAGTCCATGCCGGTTCTCCTCGCCGCGCAGTCCTCGACCGACGAGCTGGCCGCCGTCCCCGTGGGGGCGCCGTGAGCTCCGTCCACGGGGTCGTCGTTCTCGCCGATCAACGCTACGAGGCACCCCTCATCCAGGCGATTCAGAGCCGATCGGATGTCCTCGCCATCGTCCGGCGCTGCGCTGACCTGGCCGAGGTCGTCGCCGCGGCCCGCGCCGGCCTCGCCGACCTCGCGGTCATCGACGGATCCGACCCCGACCTGACGATCGAGACCGTTGAATCGCTGCGCGCTTGCGGGATGGTCGTCGTCGCCCTCGCTGCGCATCACGAGCGCTCCCGCCTCATCGCCCTGGGGGTCGCCTCGGTCGCCGCGCCCGGCAGCCCCGACCAGGTCGTCAACTCTCTCATCGCGGCGACGCGCACCCGCCGCTCGACCCCTGCCCCGGCCTCGTCCGCGCCACCTCCACCCCCTCCGCCCTCCGCTCCGGGCAGCGTGCTGGCCGTCTGGGGGACATCCGGCGCGCCCGGGCGTACGACCCTCGCCGTCGGCATCGCGACCGCGCTGTCCGCCCACGGGCCCACCCTCCTCGTCGATGCGGACACCGCCAACCCGACGATCGCGCACCTGCTGGGCCTTCCCGTCCATGCGTCGGGTCTGTCAACCCTCGCGCGGACGGCCTCGCGCGGCCCCATCACGCCCGCGGACACGCTCAGGGCAGCCGTCATGCGCTCCGAGAACCTGCACATCATCACGGGCCTCGTGACTCCGCACCGCTGGCGCGAAGTGAGCAAACCTGGCATCGAATCCATCGTCGGGGCACTGCGACTGAGCGCCCGTTACTCGGTCGTTGACATTGCGTCGACCTCGCTGGAAAAGGCCTCGCGCGGGGCCAACCGTGACGATGCCGCGCTCGGGGTGCTCGAGCGCGCCGATCGGCTCGTCATCGTCGCACGCGGTGACATCGTCGGCATCAACCGGCTCTCGTTCCTGGCGCGGTGGTGGGAGGAGCAAGAGCGCGACATTCCGGTCGAGGTGATCGTCAACCGCGTGAGTACCGCAGCGATCGGCCCGCACCCGGTGCCCTCCCTGCAGGCGGCGATCGGCGCCTTCATGCCCGACTGTATTTTCTACGTCGTTCCCGAGGATGAGGGCGTTGGGCGGGCTTCCCTGCGAGGCAAGGCTCTGGGAGAAAACGGTGCGCGTTGCGACGCCTCCGACGCGTTGCAGGCGATTGTCGAGCGGTGGGTGCCTACACTGTGACCATGCGCGTCTACGTTCCCGCCATCCTGTCCGACCTGTCCGTCCCGCTGCCGCCCGTGCGCAGCGGCGTCCTGTGCGTGCCCGAGGCCGGCATGAGTGGCGAGGACATCGAGGTCCTCGAGGACGACGCCATCACCGAGGCGGCGCTGTCCTCCCTCGAACTGGCGCGCGAGACGGAGGGCGCGGCCTTCGCTCGCGTCGTCCTGGCCGTCGACACCCCCACCTCGACGACGCTGACCCCCGGCGAGCAGATCGAACCCCGCATCTTCGCGGCCCCGGCCTTTGAATACACCTGGTCGGACGTCGCCGCCATCCTCGCGGACCTGCCCGACGCCTCACCCGCAGTGCAGGCCGTCCTGAGCGCCGACACACAGGAGGACGCCGACGAGGCCGTGGCCGCCCTGTGGGAGTCCTCCCTGGCGTGGTTCGACCGCTCTGAGCGCCCCGACGTCCTGGCCCTGCACCAGGGCTAATGCCTACGCGCGCACGCTGAGGGTCGATCCGCCCTCCGGCAGAGGCCGCACCTGGATCTGATCCGCGATCTGGGTCGCCATCTCCTCGACGTGCGAGATGACGCCGACCGTGCGTCCCGCGCAGCGCAGCGCCTGGAGCTGCGCCATCACCAGGCTCAGCGTGTGCGAGTCGAGCGATCCGAAGCCCTCATCGATGAACATCGTGCGCAGCTCGACGCCACCGGCCTCGGCAGAGACGACGTCCGCGAGGCCGAGCGCCAGCGCGAGGGACGTGTAGAACGTTTCCCCGCCCGACAGCGTGCGCGGGCTGCGCAGCGCGTCCGTGTCGTGATCGACGATCGCGAGGCCCAGGCCGGACTTGCGCGAGGCGGTGCCGTCGTCGGGGACAGACACGAGTTCGTAGCGTCCCGACGAGATTGCCGCCAGGCGTGGGTTCGCGGCCGCCAACACCTCTTCCAGGCGCGCGATGAGCACCCAGGCCGATAGGGGAGTAGAGGCCAGGTTCTCAGGGCCGGACGCGGCGGCAATGTCAGCCAGGCGGCGGATGGGACCGGCCTGCTCCCGGGCGCGGCCGAGCGCCTCCAACGCCTGCTCGAGGGAGGCGCGGGCGGCGTCCAGCTGCGCGCAGTGCTGCTCGAGAATACCCGAGGCTCGGGCCGCCATAGCGGCGTCCTCCTCGGCCTTGCGGGAGGCTTCGGTGAGGGCCTCAAGGTCCGGTGCGGGTGCCGACGCCGCGCGGGTCAGGCGCTCCGAAGCAAGCGCTTCGTGTGCCGCGAAAAGTGCCTTCTCGTGAGCGGCCACGCGCGCCTCGAGAGCCTCGACCTGGGGGAGAGGAAGCAGGAGCGTGCGCCAGGAGTCCGCCTCGAGGCCCTGTTCCTCAAGCGCATCCGCAAGGGAACGCTGTGCCTGCGCGAGCGCGGCGCGGGCATTGTCCCAATCGGCGCAGGCCCCGGCCAAAGCTGCCGCCCGGCGTGCGCGCTCATCCAGGTGAGCCGCGCGCTCATCGAGGGAGGCGAAGTCGGCGCGCTCAGCCTCCACGCGGGCCTCAGCCGCGGCCAGAGCGGATTCACGCTCCTGGAGGGTGGACGCGAGGGAAGCGGCGGTCTCTCGGGCGCTCGCGAGGGAGTCCGTGAGGCCGTCGAGGCGGGCGCGCTCCTGCGCGAGGGCCGCCTCGATCTCTGTGATCTGCGGGCTGAGAGCCTCGAGCTTCGCAACGAGCTCGGCGGCTCGATCCCGCTCGGTCTCGAGAGTCGGAGTGGGGGCGCCGGCCACCTCGTTGAGCTGGGCGATACGACGCACGAGATCCTGGTGGCGGGCCTGCGCATCCCGCAGCGCGGCCTCCGCACGGTCTCGCGCCTGGTCGAGCTCCGCGACCTGCTCGCGCGTGATCTCCCCGTCTGCGGCCGGTGCCGGATTGGGGTGAGCGGTGGAGCCGCACACGGGACACGGCGTGTCCTCTTCGAGTTCGCGTGCGAGGGCCGATGCGCTCTGCGCGATCCACAGGTCGTGGCCGTCCGCTGCTGCGGCATTCGCAAGCTTCGCGGCGACAGTGGCCTCGCGCAGCTCATCCGATGCTCCGAGGAGAGCCGAGCGCAGCAGGTCCGCCTGCATGGAGGCATCCAGGCGTTCGTTGATGGTGCGCAGAGCGGACGCGGCCTCGGGCAGCGTGTCGGCATCCGCTCGCATGAGGCGCAGGGCCTCGGTGACCTGCTCGATGCGCAGGGGCAACGCCTCGCGCTCTGCCTCGATCGACGCGATGCGCGCCAATGCCTGCTCATGCTGGGAGCGCAGTGAGTCGATCTGGGTGTGCGCTTCGGGCAGCGAGCGTTCGACGGCCAGGGCCTCCTCGAGAGAACCGCGCGTGCGCGTCGCCTCGTCGCGCAGATCCTGCGCCCGCTCGCCGAGAGCAGTCACCGCCTCGGGTGTCAAGGACGCGGAATCGATGGAATCCTCGTCTCCGAGGGCGGGAGACAGGGCTGCGACCTGGTCTCCCGCAGCCTCCAGACGAGCGCGCGCCGAGGCCTTGGCCGCGTCGAGGGGAGCCACGGCCAGCGCCCGGCGGGCCTGATCCGCGCGCTCACGGTTGGATGCGATTACTTCCTCCGATGCAGTCAACTCAGCGAGTGTCGCGCTCACGCGCGCGTGCTCCGCCTGAGCGTCAGCCAGGGCGCGCCCCTCGGACAGGGCACGGGAAGCCTCCCGAGCGGTTGCCGTGGCCGCCTCGGCAACGCGCAGGGTCTGCGCGTGTGCCTCGCGTGCGCGCTCGCATGCGTCCTCGGCCCAGCGCGTCACGGCGCTGGAATCCTCCGCGCCCGCATCCAGCTGATCGGCCTCCTCGACCTCGGCTGAGCGCTCCCGCGCGCCGGGTGCAGCCGTGTGCACGTCATCGCTCAGGGCGTCATTCAGCGCCCGAACGCGCTCGAAAGCGCTGATGGCAGCCACGCGCCGCTCTTCGATGCCGCGCTTTGACGAGGCGGCCGCATCGACGAGAGCCTTCGTGAAGTCCACGTAGATCTGCGTGTCGAAAATGTCGCGCAGGATCTGCTCGCGAGCATCCGACGTGGCGTTGAGGAACTGGGAGAACTTGCCCTGCGGGAGCACGATCGTCTGCAGGAACTGGTCCTTATCCAGGCCCACGATTGCCGGAATCTCGGAGCCCACGTCGCGCGGACCCGACGCGATCGGCTCCACCGTACGCCACCCGTCCGGAGCATCCGGATCCTCCACGACCCGCGTCAGCGTCGACTTCGAATTGCGCTGAGACTTCTTGCCCGCCGGGGTGTATGCGGGGGTGCGCGTCACCCGGTAGATGCCGGTCGCCACCTCGAACACCAGGTCCGCCTCCGACGGATCCGAATCCGTGATGTGGTTGGACCGCAGGCGGTCCTTCGACGCATCCTTCGTGCGCGCCACGTCCCCGTACAGGGCGAAGGTGATCGCGTCGATGAGCGTGGACTTTCCCGCGCCCGTCGGTCCGTCCAGCAGGAACAGCCCCGAGTCCTCGAAGGAGGAAAAGTCAACCGTGTGCTCGCCCGCGAAGGGGCCGATGCCCACAATACGTAGCCACCGAATCTTCACTGCATGTCCTTTCCTCGAAGCTGCGCCCACACGTCCAGGGCCAGCTCGCGCTCCTGAGCGCTTAGCGCCCGCCCGCCCACGGCCTCGTAAAACTCCTCCGTGACCTCGCGTGGATCGCGGGACGCGCGCACGGTCATCGCGGGAGCCAGCGAGGGTGCCTGGGAGGGACGGTGCACGACGACCAGGGCGTGCGGGTAGACCTCTCGGATGCGCGGCACCATGCGCTCGGGGCGCGCGTCGTCTGTGACTGTGATCGACACGTACGAGGCCGTGGTGGCCTCGTCGGGATCCGTGAGCAGCTCATCCATGGTTCCCTCGAGCACCGCGATGCCCCGCAGCGTCGGGATGGGCACCACCTCGATGTCGGTCACCGAGGTGGCGTCCGTGGTCACGAGGGTGATCGACTTGGTGGCCCCGGCCTCGGAGAAGGAATACGCGATGGGGGAGCCTGCGTAGCGGATCGGGACGGATGCGCCCGAGATGTCCTGCGGGCGGTGCAGGTGCCCGGCTGCCACGTAGTCCAGGCCGTGGGCCAGGGGCTCCTCACCCCCGAGGGTGTCGAACAGGTCCGCCGATACGGAGGGGACGCCGCCCACCTGGATGTCGCGCTCGGAGTCCGAGGTCTGTGCCCCCGTCACGAAGGCGTGCGGCATCGCGATGGCCGGGCGCTCGTCGCCCGCGTCGCGCCGAGCCGAAATGTCCGCGCGCACCCGGCGCAGGGCAGCCGCCAGGACCGCCTGGTGGGAGCGGGGCAAAGGAGCGGGCAGGTCGTCCTCGCCCCGCACAGGCAGGTCCGACAGGCTCTGGCGCACGAGGTCGGGCTCGAGGTAGGGCATCGGGTACACGAGGGCGCCCCCGGCCTCGACGGGCGTGCCGATCGCCTCCGGGTCCGTCACCACGTGCAGCGAGGGGGTGAGCATGTCGGCGAACAGCCCCAGGCGCGCGGCCCCATCGTGGTTTCCCGACGTCAGGATGACTGTCGTGATCTCCGTCAGTTCGCGCAGGGCGCGGCGCATCCGCGCGAGCGCATCCACGGGCGGAACCGCGCGGTCGAACACGTCGCCCGAGATGAGCACGGCATCCACGCCGCGCTCACGCACCAGGGCCACCAACCACTCGATGAACGCATCCGCGCTGTCGCCCAGGGACGCGCCGTGCAGCGTGCGCCCCAGGTGCCAGTCGGAGGTGTGCAGAATCAACATGTCTCCAGTGTGGCAGAGGCCGCCCACATCTGCGTCCGTCACACACGCTTGGAAGGCGGACACCTTCTGCATGCGCGCAGGTAGTCGATAGCATGGTGGGCATGACCAAGCCCTTCCTCATGCTGACCTCGCGCGACGACGGCCCCGTCCTGGCCGCAGAGACCGCCGACCTGCCTCGCTTCTCGGGACTGACCCCCGACCAGGTCCGCCAGGTGCGCATGGAGAGGGAGCTGCCCGACCTTGACCTCTCCGAGTACTCGGGTGCTTTCGTGTGCGGGTCCCCGTGGGACGCGAACGCCGACGACCACCTGAAGGAAGAACGCCAGGTGCGCGCCGAGGCATGGCTGCGCTCCTTCTACGACCGGGCGCTGGGCGAATCCTTCCCGATCCTGGGCCTGTGCTACGGGCTGGGTACCCTCACCCTGCACCTGGGCGGCGTCATTGACACCCATCACGGTGAGGAAATCAGCGGTATCGCGCTGACGAAGACCGACGCGGGGCGCGAGGACCCGCTCCTGGAGGGCACGCCTGACCGCTTCCACTCCTACGTTGGCCACCACGAGGCCGTGCGCGAGCTGGCCCCGGGCATGCAGGTCCTCCTGGCCGGTGACGACACTCCGATCCAGATGGTGCGTGTGGGCGAGGCGGCGTGGGCGACCCAGTTCCACCCCGAGATGGACCTCGAGGGCGTCAACGTGCGCATCGACCAGTACGCGGGCCGCTACTACCCGGTGGAGAAAGCCGAGGCGATCCGCGCCCAGGTTGCGACCGTGGACACGGATCCCTCGCGCCTCGTCCTCCAGAACTTCGTGCGCCGATTCCAGCGCTGACCCTCGCCCGACGGGCGGGGCCGCGTGGCGCGGCGCGGTTAGCGGGCCTTGCGGCGCAGGTAGGAGAAGATCACCACGGTGACGAGGGCTAGGACACAGGTCGTCAGCATCGAGTAGCGGTAGGCCGTCAGGTCGTCTGTGAGGGGCACGAATGCGCTCACCATCGCGGTAACGACGCACAGGCCCGCACAGACGAGGCCGATACGCTCGACGATGAAATAAGCCGGAGTTGTCCAGAAGATCCGGCGCGCAGATCCCGGCAGCTGCCTGCCAAAGAAGGTTGCGCAGATAGCCAATGTGAAGGAAGAGGTCCTCAAACGGCCAAGTTCGGTCATTGAGTACACCATGAGAAACACGATGGCGACGAGAGCAACAATGAAAAGAACGCGGATTATTTGCTCGATTTCGGGACGCTCCGGGGAGGAGTTTTCGGGATTCGACATGCCCACCACTCTAGCGGGACGCGGCGCGAGGCAGGCGCCCCTCGCCAGCTAGTGGGCGAGGGGCACCTTCACCGCGGACTCTTGCCGTGGGTGCCTGTCTGCGTGTCTAGCGGGCGGGGGGAAGAAGCCCGCGGCGGCGCGCCCGCTCCTTGGAGACGAGGAGAATCGTATAGAAGCAGAAGGCGACAAGCGCAGCGCCCATGGCAACGTTCCGCGGCATGTTGTAGGGATCGGGGCGGACGCCGTGGTCCGTGACATCACCGACGATGACAGCGGCGGTAGATACGAGGGAACAAGCCATCACCACCCACTCGCAGGCCCGAAATGCCCGGTGCGCGCCCGGAATCGGACGCGAATAGCCAGGGGCCAGGGAAGCGAGGAGCAACGCTGCGTCGGCGAGCCCGTAGTCAGGTAGGCGGTTGTCCTTCCCGAAGAAGGTGCCGCCAATCGAATAGACGACCGTACCGATCAACAGCGTGAAGAAGAAGTAGCGGAGGACCTTGTCGACCCGCGAAAGCCCTGCGGTTTTGCCGATAAGGTTCTGCTCGATGGTGGACATAGCGATCACGACCTTGTGAACCAGAGATAGCGACCATCGCTATATCCTCATTGTCCACGCAGGGGGATCTCTGTCAAGTACTTTCGGCGTGCACTTTTCTCTAGCGGGCAGCCTTGCTGGCGGCCTCCGCCGTCGCCACGGCCTCGAGGAGCCTGCGCACAGACGCCACGCGGGAAGAGCGCTCAGACCTCACCCGATCCGCCTCCTCATCCCCGGCCTCGTCGAGGGCGAAGGGACCGGTGGCGCGCGCGTAAGCGTCAAGCGCGCACGAGGGCTCTTCCTCGCCGTGCGAGCACAGCGGCAGACACCAGGCGGCGGCCTCTGCGACGTCCGGGAAGACGCCGAGCACGTCGGCGACGCTCACGTGCCCCAGGCCAAAGGATCGCACGCCGGGCGTATCTACAATCCAGCCGCCCTCGTCCAGCTCGAAGGCCTCCGAGGACGTGGAGGTGTGGCGCCCGCGTCCTGTCACCTCGTTGACGTGGCCCGTCGCGCGGCCCGCGCCCGGCACCAGGAGGTTGATGAGCGTGGACTTACCGACCCCCGAATGCCCCACCAGCACCGACCAGTGGCCGGCCAGCAGGTCCCGCAGTTCGGTGACGCCCGGATCGGACTCCCCGGCCTCGGCGCTCGTGAGCACCACCCGCAGGTCGAAGTCCTCGTAGGCGGCGATCAGCTCGTCCGCGCTGGCCAGGTCCGCCTTCGTCAGGACGAGGACGGGGTCGAGGCCCGCCTCGAAGGCGGCGACCAGGCAGCGGTCGATCATGCCGGTGCGCGGCGGGGGATCCGCCAGTGCGACGACGATGCACATGGTATCGGCGTTCGCGACGATCGCCTTCTCGCCTCGCTGATCCGGGGCGTCCTCGAGGGAGCGGCGCAGCACCGAGGAGCGTTCCTCGACGGCGACGATGCGCGCGAGCGTGTCGGGGCGCCCCGACAGGTCGCCGGTGAGGCGCACGCGGTCGCCCATGATGACGGAGCCTCGCCCCAGCTCGCGGGCGCGCACGGCGACCACACGGGTGCCGTCCGCCTCCAGGCTCACCTGGTAGCGGCCGCGGTCGATGCCGATGACGCGGCCCAGCGGCTTGGAGGACCAGTCGGGCCGGTCTTTCGTGCGGGGGCGTGAGCCCTTGCCGGCGCGTACGCGCACGCGCGGGTCGTCGGTTCCAGTGTCGCGGCGGGCCATCACTCCTCCTCCTCGATCGACAAGGCCGGGGCAGCCTGGTCGCTTCCCTGACCGTGAGCGCTCACTAAGGAAGCCCACATGGCCTCGAAGGTCGGCAGCGTCTTGGAGGTGCAGGCGATGTCGTCGACCGTGATGCCGGGCGTGATCAGGCCCAGGATCGCGCCGAAGGTCGCCATGCGATGATCCGCGTACGAGCGGATCTGTGCGGCGTGGAGCGGGCGCGGCGTGATGATCAGGCCGTCCTCGGTCTCTTCAGCCTGCCCGCCGGCGCGGTTGATCTCGGCGACCAGGGCCGCCAGTCGGTCGGTCTCGTGTCCGCGCAGGTGCGCGATGCCGCTCAGGTGCGAGGGGGTCGAGGCGTAGGCGCAGATCGCGGCCAGGGTGGGGGTGAGCTCTCCGACCTCGGCCATGGTCGCCTTGATGCCCGGGTAGTTGCCGGCGCCGGGACCACTCAGGGTCAGGCCCTCCTCGTCTAGGGTGATGGTCGCGCCCATGTGACCGAGCAGCGCGCGCCAGGCGTCGCCCGCCTGCGTTGTCGCCCCCGGCCACGCAGGGATGCGCACGCGCCCGCCTGTCACCATTGCGGCGGCCAGGAAGGGGCCGGCGTTGGACAGGTCCGGCTCGACTGTGATGTCGCCGCCGCGCGGACGGGACGGGAAGATGTGCCAGGTGGAGAGGTTCGCGCGCCCCTCGTCCACGACCTCCAGGTCGATGCCCGCGCCCGCGAGGGACGCCAGCGTCATTTCCACGTGAGGCATCGACGGGACGACGCCCGGAGCCGACACGAAGAGCGGATCACCCACGAGGGGAGAGACGAGCAGCAACGCGGAGAGGAACTGCGAAGAGGACGAGGAGTCCACCCAGGCCTGCGCGCCCAGCGGCGTGTGGATCGGGCCTTGAATCGTGAAGGGCAGGTGCCCGCGCTCACCGTGATACGTAACGGTCGCGCCCATGCGCACCAGGGCGTCCAGGAGCGGACCCAGCGGGCGCGCGTAAGCCTGCTCATCCCCGTCGAAGAGCGTCTCCTCGGGGGACAGGGCCGCCAGGGGAGGCAGGAAACGCATGACGGTGCCGGCCAGGCCGCAGTCGATGCGACCGCCCCGCGGCGGCAGCGACATCGGCGTGACGCGCAGGATGCCCGCGCCCTCGTCCTCGACGTGTGTGCCCATCACCTCCAAGGCATCCGCAAACAGGCGCGTGTCGCGCGCGTCCAGGGCACCCCGAATGACGGAGGGGGAATCGGCGACGGCTGCCAGGTAGAGGGCGCGCGCCGTGATCGACTTCGAACCCGGCACCTCGACTGTGGCATCCACGGGGGAGGTGGCCAGGGGAGCGGGCCAGGGCGCGCTCACGAAGCGGTGCCGCTCAGACGCTCCACGACGGCGGCCTCGGCCGCAGCGATCGCGCGGCGCTGGTCGCGGCGCATCGCGTGGGCGACGAGGGCCGAGGGCTGTCCGACGCGGTCCGTCGACGCGAGGAGGACGCCGGCAGCCAGACCCGCCTTATTTAGCGTGCGGTAGCGGCGGCGCTTGATCTGCTCCTTGGACAGACCGCGCGTCGTGCCCGGCAGGGGAGCATTCACGAGGGCCATCGGCGCGCCGATCGCAGCCAGGGTCAGGGCGGCCACGCGGGGCTTGCGGCCGAGAGCGAAGCGCAGACCCGCGACGACCGTGACCGCACCCGTCACACGGGTGGCAACGGCCAGCTGCTGATCCGTCAGCGGCTCCAGGCCGACCGCGCCGGTCGCCTTGTCGATGAGAGGGCGAACGCCCGCGGCGCGCTCCACGTGGAAACGCGGATGCATGAGGGCATCAACCCCATCGGCGATGAACGGGGCGGCGAGCAGGGGACGGGCAACAACGCGCAGCAGATTCATACCCCTATTGTTCGACACCTTTGCCCCTGGGGGAAGCCGAACGGCCTGCCCACTCCCAAACAACGGGGAGAAAGTGGCGCAACGCACAATTGCAGAGGGTTGTGGAATATAGAGGGGTGTGAGGCGTTCCCCTCAGTATGACCGCCCATCGACCACTCCCATTCGCGCCGCACGCTTGCGCGACTACGCTGGGAAGCGATGGATACGACAACCCCCTCACCGACGCCGCAGGCACCCGAGGCCGCCCCGGCCTCGTCCGCTCTGGATGGTGCCGAGCTCGAGGCGCGCTTCATGGACGAAGCGATGCCCCTCATGAACCAACTCTTCGGCGCGGCACTGGGCATGACCCGCAACCGCGCCGACGCGGAGGATCT
Organism: Schaalia odontolytica; assembly: GCF_005696695.1. Taxonomy (NCBI): domain Bacteria; kingdom Bacillati; phylum Actinomycetota; class Actinomycetes; order Actinomycetales; family Actinomycetaceae; genus Schaalia; species Schaalia odontolytica. Next base: position 751,828 of record NZ_CP040006.1, read on the forward strand.
GGTTCAGGAGACCTACCTCAAGGCCTTCCAGAAGTTCCACCAGTACCAGCCCGGCACCAACATCAAGGCCTGGCTCTACCGGATCCTCACCAACACCTACATCACCAGCTACCGCAAGGCGCAGCGTTCGCCCAAGCGCGCCTCCAGCGACACCGTCGAAGACTGGCAGCTGGCCGATGCCGCCTCCCACTCGGAGGTTGGCCTCAAGTCTGCGGAAGTCGAGGCGCTCGAGGCGCTTCCTTCCGCTCAGCTGCGCGACGCCCTCGATTCGCTCTCAGAGGAACACCGGATGGTTGTCCTCATGGCTGACGTTGAGGGTATGAGCTACAAGGAAATCGCCGAAGAACTAGGAGTTCCCATGGGGACCGTCATGAGCCGACTGAACCGGGCGCGCAAGAACCTGCGCTCCGCGCTGGCCGACGTCGCCGCGGAATACGGGATCGGAGGAGCCAAGTGAACACTGACGTGACCTGCCAGGACGTCCTGGACGCCCTATACGAACTGATCGACTGCGAGGAATGCGACCGCCGCAGCGGCCTCATCGACGCCGGATCCGTGCCCGGGCCCGATGCGCGCGCCCGCGCCCTCATGATCAAGCACGTCGCCACCTGCGCGCACTGCACTGACGCCCTGGACGCCGAGCGCCACGTGCGCGCCCTCATGCGCGGCTGCTACGAGACCGAGCAGGCCTCCGATGCGCTGCGCGCCCGCGTCGTCGCATCGATCACCAGCGTGTCCGTCACCTGGCGCTAGGAGCGCTGCGACGACGTGTGACCGCGTCGCGCCGCGCGGGCTGACGAGGCCGGGGTTGCCGCCCGTTTTTCGGTGACCTTCGTCGCCGCGAACGGCCTGTGCCTTGGTGGTTTGGGCCAATGTGTGCAAAAATGCTTCAGTCTAGACAACAAACCCAAGGAGAATGACATGTCGAAGCGGGGTCGTAAGCGTCGCGATCGTCGTAAGCACGGCGCGAACCACGGCAAGCGTCCTAACGCCTGAGCCGAATACGTTGCGCGCCCGGACCGGTTGGTCCGGGCGCGTTTTGTATGCGCGTTGTGTATGCGTTTTGTTTGCGCCGCCGGCGGGAGCCAGGTGCGGTTCCGGCGGCGAGCAGAAACGGCCTTCAGTCACCGGCACTGTCCGCCCTTTGCTGCTTCCTCCGGTGGCTAGGGGGAACATGCGCAGTGAGGAGCGAACCACTCTCGCAGCGTATCCTGGTACCTGTTGGCGCGCGGGTGCGTCCCGGTGCGCGCAGACTGATTCGTCGATACGAAAGAGGTCCCATGTCCCTCCAGATGCGTCTCGTTCACGCCCGCAAGGGGCTCACGCCTCCCGCGCTGCACACCGAGGAAGCCGCGCGTGAGATGGCGGCGGGTGCCCCGCAGCAGCACCCCATGCCTGCGTCGATGCGAGCGCGTTTCACGGCAACATGCGATAAAGGCGTGACCCGCGTGCTACCGAAGCAGGGCCTGCGCTCGGGCGGCGCTCTCATCTTCTTGCATGGCGGTGCCTACCTCTTCCCGCTGGTTGACGGCCAATGGGGCATCGTCGAGGGCCTCATCGACCGCACCGGCCTGCCCGTCATCATTCCGGACTATCCGCTCGCCCCCGAACACACCGCTGCAGAAGCGTTCGACTTCGTCCAGCCCATCATCGACGAGGCGCAGGCCGAGTTCGGTCGCGTCATCATCTTTGGTGACTCGGCGGGTGGCGGCCTGGCGCTGTCCCTCGCCATGCAGCGACGCGACGCGGGTACGCGTCAGGTGGACGGCCTCGTCCTGTACGCCCCGTGGGTGGACGTCACCATGACGAACCCGGCGATCGAGGAGATGCAGCGCCGCGACAAGATCCTGCGCGTGCCCGGGCTGGCGTGGGCGGGCCGCGCGTGGGCTGGCGAGCTGGACCCGGCCGACTGGCGCGTCAGCCCCCTGTACGGTGACCCAGCGGGCCTGCCGCCGATACGCGTCTTCCAGGGGGACGCGGACATCGTCGGCCCCGACGTGATCGAGTTCGCGCGCAAGGCCGCTCGCGCTGGCGTGGACGTGCGCCTGCGCGTGGAGCCGGATGGCTTCCACGTGTATGTCCTGGGCGTTCCCACCATTCCCGAGGCTGAGGCCGCCCTCGACCACAGCGCGCGCTTCATCTCGGGGATCCTCACCCAGGCGTGAGACGACCCGTTTCACGCGTCGTTGATCGAGGACGACGGTTGCAGGTAACCCCGCGTCGCCCGGTACCGATACGACTAGTCGAGGCTCGCACACCAGGGGTCGGCTGGGCGAGGGAGGCGCACGCCAATGGCACACTGCCGCGTGGCGGGAGGATGTGGCCTCAGTCGATGCGCGCCTCGACGATGGACCACGTGTGGGGGTAGACCTCCATGGTCATGGAGGCGGACCCGGAGCGCCGAGCGCAGGCCTCGTAGAGGACGCCCGTGAGACCGCCGCGCGAGGCGATGTCGCCCGCATTGTCTGTTGAGATGACCGTGGCGCGCTTGGTGCCGTCAGCGAGGGTCATCGTGAAGGTGTTGTCCCATCCGTTGTCGGGCGTACGATCGGCGCGCGTCCCCGGGTTTGATCGTGGCATCTGCTCGAAGCTGCACGAGGTGACGGTGACGGTGGTGGTGCCCTCCTTCAGGTCGCGGAAGGCGGGCAGGCCGCGGCTGATTGACTGGAATCCCACGAATAATGCGGTGACGCACAGGACGACGATGCCGAAGGAACGCTGGTTGTATCTCTCGATATCGACGTCGCGCTTGGCGCGCCGAACACCGAGGTACGCGAACGCGCACGCGATGAGGAGCCCGGCGACGAGGACGAGCCCAACGCCGCAGGCCTGCGCTTTCCACACGACGCGATCGCGGCCGAAATCTGTGTGATCTCCGATGAACCAGAAGAGGGCGATGGCAGCAATGACCAGAGCCACGAGGACGGCCCCGATGGAGGTGGCGATCTTCTTGAGGACGCCTGCGCCTGTCGAGCCTTGCGCGGGCGAGGAAGCCCGACGAGGAGAGGAAGCGGGGTTGCGTGACATGGGTTCCCTTTCGGGTCGCAGAGGTTGGGGAAGAGGTCGGGGCACTAGCGCAGGCCTCCTGGGCATGTCGGCCGAGCAATCAGTTGTTGATCCTCGCGGTCGCGACGACCCTCGAGTGCGTGTAGTAATCGATGGTCATGGTCGCGTTGCCGGAGCGCAGGGCGCAGGCCTCGTAGAGGACGGCTGTCACGTCCCCTTGCCTCGCAATCTCATCCTTGCTGTCCGTCTCAACGGTCTGCGTGTGGGTCGAGCCATCCTCAAACGTCATGATGAACTGGTTCTTATACACGGTCGAGACGCCGCTGCGGTAGCGTGACCGACTCGTCTTGTACTGGTCGAAGCTGCATGACGTGACCGTGACAGTGTGTGGGCCGTCGGCGACGTCAAGCACCGCGGGAACGCCGTTCGACAGCGCGTAAATGGCGAATCCGAAGCCAAAGACACCGACCATGCCCAGGCCGAGCTGGCGTTGTTGTGCCACTTTCTCGTCGCCCTGTGCGCTCGCTATGAGGTAGTTGCGCCGCGTAGCGGCATAGAGGGGAATCATGGCGAGGGCGAAGACGAGTGCAACGGCGCACTTGATGAGGGTCCAGACGATCCGTTCCGTGCCGAAGTCGAACATTTCGCCGAAGAAATAGAAGACCATGCCGACGAGGAGACCCACGAGCGCGAGCAGAAGCCACCACCCCGTGTGCTTCTTCGGTGCCTTGCCCTCGCCGGAAGGATCGGTGGGGGAAGGAACACTCTGAGAGGCTGCATCAGTGTCTGACGATGCGGCGTACGCCTCCCCGTATGGGGACCCCTGGAATGCCCAACCCTGGTACGACAGCGGTGGCCAGGAAGACTGCGTGTCGCCCGCTTGCGGCTGCGGCACCTGCGGCTGGTTGGCGGGTTGACTGCCGTCAGTGGACGGATCGAAAGGCGACGGATAAGGATACTGATTGCTCATGGCTGCTGCCTGTCGGACGGGTGCATGATGACGAGCCTAGGGCCTCTCCACAGGATCGGGTGAGGTTCCGGGAGAATCCCGGTGTGCGGTTGCGACCAGGCACCGACTTGCTCGTCACTCTTCACAGTACCGCTCACGGCCTCGATGAGGGCGCACATCTCACCCATGCGACGTGGGCATCTTGGGCCCAGACGCGATCGAGTTCGCCCGCAAGGCGGCACGCGCTGGCGTCGACGTGCGCCTGCGCGTGGAGCCGGACGGCTTCCACGTCTACGTGCTCTCAGTCCCCGTTATTCCCGAGGCCGAGGCCGCCCTCGACCACAGCGCGCGCTTCATCTCGGGGATTCTCACCCAGCCGTGAGCCGACCCGTTTCACGCCCCGTTTCACGGCCTCGCTGATCGAGGGCAAGAAGCCGCCGATGAGTACGTGCGTCGAAGTGACGGCGAGCCTCGTCAATCCAGCCTTGCTTGATCGATGATCCACGAGTAGTAGTAGACGTCAAGTGTCATCGAAGTTGTCCCTGGATTCTTGATGCAAGCACTGTACAGGACTTCGTCGATGCGTCGGTCATCGAGAAATACGCGGCTATCGATGACTGTCTGACGGGTGGTTCCATCGGCCAGGGTCATGATGAAGTGATAGTCAGCGACGGACATGGTTCGGTAGCGTCCATGTCGTTCTCGGCGCGAAACAATTTCGCGTGTGCACGATGAAACGGTCACTGTCTGCGGACCGGTGAAGAGATCGAAGACGACACGCGTCCCGTAACCTAGAGCGTTGTAGGCGCTTGGAATCAGAATAAGCACCGGTATCACGAGAGCTGTGGCTCGTTTGTGCAAGCCCATTGCAGTGCCAGCTCTCTCGCGCTTGTCGAACCATTGAAACAAGTAGGAAATGGCGGCGATGCATGCGAGCATGATGAGAAACGCTGTGCCGTAGGAGAAAGTCAGCCAGCGGAACCGCGCGGGGCCATGAGGGGAAATTGTGTCTGCCAAATGGCCCAAACCATACAAGATGAGAGTGAGGACGATCCAGAACGCTGTCCCATAGCGCTTCTGCTCTTTCGTCAGCGAACTTGTTGGGGATTGGGGTGTGGTAGACGTGTTCTTACGCTTGCTCATGGGGGCTTCAATGGTGGTACTGCGGGTAGCGGTGCTCAGTCGCGTTCTTTGCGGTGCCGACGTGGCCTATGCGAGTCTCGTATAGCGAAACCGATTGAATAATAGATGGCACATCCAATGATCCCGCTCAGGATAATAGCCGCGCAGATGGGGATGATGACGGGAACGGCGATGGGTGACATGCGTGCGAATTGGATGATCATCCAGCACACAATTGCGGTGAGGCTCCCCGCCGCTACCGCGATGGCAGTGCGCGAGATATGGGGTTCATCAACGGAGGGTTGATCGGGGGAGAGAGGCGCTTCGTTGCTCATAAAAACCGTTTCAGCTGGGACGGAGACGGACGAGGCTGTTTATTCCATGTCACTGCCCACCTGCATAGGTAGCGTGGTGTGGATTGAAGGCGGGGAGTTTTTCGGTGATGGTGTCTCAGTGGTGCCGTGTGGCCTCGTGACGACGAGGCTCGGGCTGGGCGGGCGCCCCCACCTCGTCGGTGAGAAAACGCAGCATCCTACTCAACCCGCGCGTTGACGATGATCCAGCTGTGGCGATAGACCTCAAGTGTCAGAGGTGAGGCCCCCTTCTTGTCAGCGCACGCTTCGTAGAGGGTGTTGTAGACACCGGTCGCGTCGTAGGCGGTGCTCAAGCGAGTCGTGTGCTTCGAGCCGTCGGTGAGGGTGAGATCGAACCTGTAGGACGTAGAGGTGCCTCTCCGTCGCGAGCGCATTCGGAGTTCACTGTAGCTGCACGACTTGACGGTGACGGTCTGTGTTCCTTCGATCGTGTCCGCAACCGACTGCACGGAACCAATGACCGCCATCGTTCCGACGATGAGGACGGGGATGGAGAGAACCACGAGCCAGACGATTGGCTGACGCATGTTCGTCCTGTCGCCAGCGCGCTTCGCTCGGTTCATACGGAGAGCCGTCATGACAATGATGACCGCACAGATGAGCATACTGATGGTGCCCACGGCGCTCGCGATGCTTTGCCACGTGAGTTTGATGTCGCCCACGTCGTAGAAATTGCTCAGCACAAAATAGGCAACGACACCGCTGAACGTGAGGAACTTCAGGACGTTGAGCACCGTCGCGTAGTTCGTGTTCATGACCGGACGGCCCACGTTGCCCAGTCCATGCGGCTGCATTGGGACCTGGCCCGGGAAGGGCTGCTGAGGATACATGCCGCCCTGGTATTGGCCGGGCTGCGGCTGCATCGGGACCTGGCCCGGGAAGGGCTGCTGAGGATACATGCCGCCCTGGTACTGGCCGGGTTGCGGCTGCATCGGGACCTGGCCCGGGAAGGGCTGCTGAGGAGGATAACCGTGGGGGTATTGGTTGCTCATGGTGTCTCGCTGGTCAGTGGGGTGGTGTCCTCGTACGGAGGCTAGCTCAATGTTGGGCGTGCACCGACAATACTACGGGTGCGCGTGAGCGTGGGGGCACATGGCCGAGAGGTGATGATGAGTCGGCAGAGGTATTCGTTCATGGACAGGTACTCGCTAGACGATGCGCGCGTCAGCGATGATCTGCGTGCGCGGATACAGGTCGAGGACCAGTTTCTTCGATGAGGGGTGGTGCGACAAGCATCCGTTGTAGAGGGTGCCGCGGATGCCCGATGCCAACTGCAAGTCGTCCTGCTTTTCTGTTTTGATGACGAGGACAAGCTTGCTCTTGTCGCCGAGTGTCATGTTGAATTCGTTCTGATAGCTGCTCGGGATGGTGTTTGTTGGTGAGCTCTTCACCGGACTTTGGTAGAAGTAACACGAGGCGACTGTCCTGGTCTGGGGTCCTTCGTTGAGGTCGCGTGCTGCCGGCACTGCGTTGCTGATCGCGATGACTGCGGCGGCAAGTCCGACGAGGCAGATGAGGGCATACCCGGACGCCCGAGTTTCGGCCGTCTCGTTCTCGCCTTCTGTGAACAAGATGCGCGCGTAGCGCACTGTGGTGGGGACAAAGGGAATACACAAACCTGCGGCTGCGAGCCCGAACAGGCATGCGGCGAACTGCCATTGAAGTTTGCCCGTGCCGAAATCGTTGGCTTGGGCCATTGTGATGCTCGTGAAAAACAGCGCGGCGATCACAACTGCGAGACCCGCGAACACGTCGGTGCTAATCGGGAGGGTGAAGGCCTTCGTGGACTCGTCCTCGCGTGTGGGACTGTCCTGAGGGTCTGAGCCTGTCGACGTCGCGTGAGGGCGTGCAGTGGTGGGCGACGATGAACGATCCTGCTGCGCAGCGGTTGAAGGGGAGGCGGCGCGGGGTGCAGGCGCCGTCGGCTCGCTGTCCGCATGCGCCTCGGAGATGTACGGGGGCGGGTCCGCGTTGGGTTTTTCTTCCTCGGTGTGAGGGGTGGAAACTCCGTATGGGAACGCGGGATCCGGCCCGTCTGCGGAGGGCTCAACGGGCACCGGCGCGTTGCGTGGCACCCGGTGCGCAGCCTCCACGTTCTCCTCGGGCAGTGCGGGTTCCGACCCGGTCGGCGGCGCGTATGGATTGTTACTGCTCATGCCGGGATACTACACGTCCGCCGGGGTCGCTCCCGTCCACTCGTACCAGCCCTGGTGCTGGACGATCCAGGCCATGAGGGCGTACCCAGCCTGGCCGGGCAGGGTTTGCCCGTCCGCGCCTCGCGCCAGGGAGGCGGCCATGTCCTCGAACCACTGGTCGTGCGCGACCAGAGGCGTGTAGCAGTCGACGAAGGGGATGCCTCGGCGCGCGCACACCTCGGAGCATGAGGAGGACAGCGCCTTCAGTGAACCGGAGTCCACGCCAGCGAGCGGTGGGGGACCCACGACGAAGCTGGGGATGCCCAGAGCGGTCGCCCGGTCGGTGATGTTGGCCAGGTTCAGGCGCGAGCGGGCCGTCGAAATGCCGGCCGCGACGTCGCCAGGGCCCACACCGATGACGAGGCCGTGGGGCTCGCCCTCGGCCAGGCGCGGCAGGACCTCGGCCTCCCAGCGCGCAGCCATCTGCTTCGTCGTCTCTGAGGGTACGGCGAGGGTCAGGAACGTGGCGGGCAGATCGAAGGTGGAGTGCGCGTTGACGCGACCGACCCAGCCCAGGCCTCGGGGGTCGCCGACTCCTGCGACGAGCTCGTCTCCGATGAAGCAGATCCGCATGGTGTTCCTTTCCGGTGCCTCCCGCGCCCCCGGTGGGAGCGCCGGCCCTCGTTAGCCTTCGAAGGCCTGCGCAATAAGGGTAGCTGCTTGCTCCTTGTGAAGCGAGGCACGTCCCGCTGCGGTCGTGGCCGACTCGGGGCGCGAGACCACGCGCACGGGGCGTCCCAGAGACGGGAAGAGGTTGAGCGCCAGGTGCGGCCACGCGCCCTGGTTACGAGGCTCGTCCTGCACCCAGGTCACCGACGCATTCGGGTACTGAGCCAGGGCCTCGGCCACCTCGGCCTCGGGCAGCGGGTAGAGCTGCTCCAAGCGGATGATCGCCGTCGACGTGTCGCCGCGGTGCTCGCGCTCCTTGACGAGGTCGTAGTACAGACGGCCCGAGCACAGCAGGACGCGCGTCACCGACGACGGATCGGTGATCGAGGAGTCGCCGATGACGGGCTGGAAGGCACCCGAGGTGAACTCGTCGAGGTGCGAGGAAGCGGCCGACAGACGCAGCAGCTGCTTGGGCGTGAACGCGATGAGCGGCTTGCGCGGGCGCTTGTAGGCCTGCGTGCGCAGCATGTGGAAGTAGTTCGCCGGCGTCGAGGGCTGGACGATCCACATGTTGTCTTGGGCGGCCAGCTGCAGGTAGCGCTCGATGCGCGCGCTCGAGTGGTCGGGTCCCTGACCCTCGTAGCCGTGGGGGAGGAGCATGACGAGCGAGGAACGCTGTCCCCACTTCTGCTCGGCCGAGCACACGAACTCGTCGATGACGGTCTGCGCGCCGTTCGCGAAGTCGCCGAACTGGGCCTCCCAGATCGTCAGCGTCTCGGGGCTTTCCAGCGAGTAGCCGTAGTCGAAGGCCAGTACGCCGTACTCGCTCAGCGGGGAGTTCCACACGTCGAAACGCGCCTGGTTCTCGGTGAGGAATCGCAGCGGCGTGAACTCTCGGCCGTCGTTCGCGTCGTGCAGGATCGCGTGACGCTGGACGAAGGTCGCGCGGCCCACGTCCTCGCCGGACAGGCGCACGCCGGTGCCCTCCATGAGGAGTGTGCCGAAGGCCAGGAGCTCCGCGAAGCCCCAGTCGATGGGCTTGTTGCCCAGCGCCATCTCGAGGCGGCGCTCGCACAGCTGACGCAGCTTCGGGTGGGGCTCGAAGCCCTCCGGGAAGCGCGTGTGCGCGCGGCCGATGCGGCGCAGCTGCTTGGCGGGGGCAGCAGATGTCCAGCCGATCATCATGCCGATGCCGGGCATCTGGGACTCCGGCATGGTCCATTCCTCGTCGGGGGATTCCCCGGCCCCGCCCACGCCGACGGTGAGCGCCGGGTCGTGCGTGCGGCTGCCCGGGTTGATCTCGGACACCGAGGAGGCGCCGCCCGCGCGGGTCTCCTCGAGGATGCGCCCGAGCTCCGCCTCGTACTGGGCGATCGACTGGCGGGCCTCGTCCTCGGTGAGCTGGCCGCGACCCACGAGGCCGCGGATGTACACGGCGCGCGTGGAGGGGATGCGGTCGATGAGGGAGTACATGACGGGCTGGGTCATCGACGGGTCGTCGCCCTCGTTGTGGCCGCGGCGGCGGTAGCACACCATGTCGATGATGACGTCCTTGTGGAAGGCGTTGCGGTACTCGAAGGCCAGGTGCGCGCAGCGGATGACGGCCTCGGGGTCGTCCGCGTTGACGTGCAGGATCGGGACTTGCAGGCCCTTGGCCAGGTCGGTCGCGTAGCCGGTGGAACGGCCCTGCGTCGGGCCCGTCGTGAAGCCGATCTGGTTGTTGACGATGATGTGGATCGTGCCGCCGGTCTTGTAGCCCTCCAGCTGGGAGAGGTTGAAGGTCTCCTGGACGACGCCCTGGCCGATGAAAGCCGCGTCTCCGTGGATGAGGATCGGGATGATCGGCAGGTCCGGGTCGCCCAGGTGCTCCTGCTTGGCACGAACGATGCCCTCGAGGACGCCGTCGGCGGCCTCCAGGTGCGAGGGGTTGGCGGCCATGTAGACCTTCGTGGCCAGGCCGTCGTCGAGGGAGTACACGCCCCACGTGCCCAGGTGGTACTTGACGTCGCCCGAACCCTGGACGGAGTTGGGCATGTAGTTGCCCTCAAACTCGTCGAAGATCTGCGCGTACGACTTGCCTGCGATGTTGGCCAGCACGTTGAGGCGTCCGCGGTGCGCCATGCCGATGGCGACCTCGTGGATGCCGGTGCGCGCCGAGTCTGCCAGGATGTGGTCGAGCAGCGGGATCAGTGACTCGCCGCCCTCGAGGGAGAAGCGCTTCTGGCCCATAAACTTCGTCTGGAGGAACTCCTCGAAGGCCTCGGCGCGGATGAGGGTGCCAAGAATGTGGCGCTGCGCGTCGGGGGACGGGGCCTCGTACGGGCGCTCGATGCGCTTCTGGACCCATGCGCGCTGCTCGGGGTCCTGGATGTGCATGTACTCGATGCCGACCGTGCGCGTGTAGGTGTCGTGCAGGCGCGTGAGGATGTCACGCAGCAGCATCTGGTCCGAGTCGCCGAAGCCGCCGGTGGGGAAGGGGCGATCCAGGTCCCACACGCTCAGGCCGTAGGACGACAGATCGAGGTCGGGGTGGCGACGCACGCGGTAGGCCAGAGGGTCGGTGTCGGCCGCGAGGTGGCCGCGCGAACGGTAGGCGTGGATGAGTTCCGCGATGCGCGCGGGCTTGCCCTTTTCGTGGTTCGGATCGTAGTCGTAGTCCGCTTCCCACGCGTAGGGGCGTGCGGGGACGTGCATCGAGGTGAAGACGCGCTCGTAGAAGCCGTCGCGGCCCGAGAGCTTGGCGTCCACGAGGGCCAGGAGGCGACCCGACGCCGCGCCCTGGATGATGCGGTGGTCGTAGGTGGAGGAGAAGAACATCGTCTTGCCGATGCCGAGGGCGGCCAAGCGCTTGGGGGAGACGCCGCGGAATTCCGCCGGGTAGTCGGTGGCACCCACGCCGATGATGAGGCCCTGGCCGACCATGAGGCGCGGCACGGAGGTGGTGGTGCCCAGCGTGCCCGGGTTCGTCAGCGTGACGGAGGCGCCCTGGAAGTCGGCGGTCGTCAGCGTCGCCGTGCGGGCGCGCGCAACGAGGTCCTGGTAGGCGTCGACGAACTCGGCGAAGGTCAGGGTGTCGGCGTCGTGGATGACGGGGACCTTCAGGGAGTGGTTGCCCTGCGCGTCGGCCACGTCGATGGCCAGGCCGAAGCCGATGTGCGCGAGCTGCTCGACCGCGGGCTTGCCGCCTTCGATCGTGTAGCGCACGTTGAGGTCGGGCATCTCGCACAGCGCCTCCACCAGGGCGTAGCCGATGAGGTGCGTGAAGGAGACCTTGCCGCCGACGGTGCGCGCCAGATGCGCGTTGATGAGGGCGCGGTTTTCGATGAGGAGCTTGGCCGGGATCTGGCGCTGGGAGGTGGCCGTGGGGATGGAGAGTGAGGCCTCCATGTGCTTGGCGGTCGCGCGCGCCGCGGACTTGAGGATGTGGAGCTCGTCGTGCGAGGGGGCGCCCTGGAAGAGCGTGAAGGCCGCGCGCCCGTGCTGCTGGCGCGTGTAGGGGCTGGTGGCCTCGGCGACGGCGGCGGGCGGGGCGGGCGGCAGGTCGGAACGCGTCACGGAGACGACGTGTGCGTGCTCGGTGGCGGCCGCCTCGGGCGCATCGTCTTCGATATCGAGGGTCGGCGGGGTGACCGTCACAGGGGCGACATGGTCAACTGGGGGTGCGGCATGGGCCGACGAGGCCGGGGCTGGTTCCGGCGTTGAGGGAGCGCCCTCGGGGATGTCGGGACGCTTGGCGCGCAGCTGTGGGGGAGCGGACTCGGTGGAGAAATAGGCACGCCAGGAGGGATCCAGGAGCTGTGGATCGCGCTCGTAGAGGTCTCGCATCTTTGCGATGTACCACTGCGGATCGGGCTGGGAAGCGGTGGGAGTGGGCACGTGTTCCTCCGTAAGTGTCGCGCCGCGCGATCAGGTTATTTCCCACGCGGCCATACCTTGACAATCGTACCGCCGCGTGATCGTCTTCACGAAACCTGGTATACCTTTGGCGTGTACTTCAAGGGCCTTTGGTCCGTTGAAGAATGATTGTTGGCACATGGCCCGCGGTGTGTGGAAATGCGCGCTGGGGGAGGCGGGCTGGGCCGCTAGACTGTAACCATCATGGACTGCGACACTGCCGGCTTTATGGCCGCTCTTTCTCACCCCTTATCCGCGCGCGTACCCGCGACCCGCCCCGGCCTCGTCGAGGGGGCCACGCGATGATGACCGTCCTCATGCTTCTGCTCGGCGTCGTCCTGACCGCCGGTACTTTCATCTTCGTCTCCGCCGAGTTCTCGCTCGTCGCGGTTGACCAAGCCGTCCTCGACAAGAAGGCCGAGGAAGGGGACCGAGGGGCCGCCTCCGTCCTGCGCGCCACCCGCACGCTGTCGACCCAGCTGTCGGGCGCGCAGGTGGGCATCACGCTCACCACGATCCTGCTCGGCTACACGACGCAGAGTGCGCTGGCCGACCTGCTGGAGGACCTGCTCGGATCGGTCGGCCTCGCCTGGGGGCTTGCGACCGGCATCGCCGCATTCGTGGCCGCCGCGTTCATCAATGTCTTCTCGATGCTCTTCGGCGAACTCGTCCCCAAGAACCTTGCACTGGCCCACCCCCTGGCCACCGCCGTACGTGTCGTCCCCTTCCAGATGGCCTTCACCGCCATCGCCCGCCCCGTCATCTGGGTGCTGGGCGGGACCGCGAACTGGGTGCTCGCCCGCATGGGCATCGAACCCCAGGAGGAGATCTCCTCGGCGCGCTCCGCCTCCGAGCTGGCTGCCCTCGTCGAGCACTCCGTCGAAGAAGGCACCTTCGACATGTCCACGGCCGACCTCTTCGTCAACACGATCCGTATGTCCACGCTCAGCGCCGCCGACGTCATGACCGACCGCGGCCGCCTGCACACCCTCAGCGAGGGTGACAGCGCCCAGGACGTGCTGGACCTGGCCCGCGAAACCGGACACTCGCGGTTCCCGGTGATCGGTGACGACTCCGACGACATCCTCGGCCTGGTCTCGCTGCGTCGCGCGGTCGCCGTGCCCGCCGACCGTCGCGCCGAGGTCCCCGTCATCTCCTCGTCCCTTATGACCGACGCGCCATCGGTTCCCGAGACTGTGCCGATCGGTCCCCTCATGGTCCAGCTGCGTGACGAGGGCCTGCAGATGGCCGTCGTCGTCGACGAGTACGGCGGCGTGTCGGGCATCGTCACCCTCGAGGACGTCGTCGAGGAGATCGTCGGCGAGGTCTCCGACGAGCACGACCAGCGTCGCCTTGGCATCCGCCCGCGCCCCGACGGGACTTTCCTCGTTCCCGGCACGCTGCGTCCCGATGAGCTTGCGCGCCGCACGGACATCAACCTGCCCGAGGACGGCCCCTACGACACGATTGGCGGCCTCGTCATGAACGAGCTGGGCGAGATCCCGGTCGTCGGATCGCGCGTGAGCGTGGACGGCATCGGCATTGAGGTCACCCAGATGCAGGGACGACGCGTCGCTCAGGTGGCGATCACGCCCGCCCCCGAGGCCGAGGACGAGGAGGTGTCGCTGTGAGCGTGGGAGTTGGTCTCGCCATCACCGTGGCCCTGCTGGCCGTCAACGCTTTCTTCGTCGCCGGCGAGTTCGCCGTCACCTCGACGCGTCGCTCGCAGGTCGAGCCTCTCGCCGACGAGGGTGCGCGCGGCGCGGCCGCCGCGCTGTACGCGCTGCAGCACGTCTCCCTCATGTTGGCGATCTGCCAGCTGGGCGTGACGGTCGCATCCACGACCCTGGGCGTCGTCGCCGAGCCCGCGATCGCCCACCTCGTCGAGTCGCCGCTCGAGCGCCTGGGCGCGCCCGATGCGACCAGCCACGTCGTCGGCTTCGCCGCCGCCCTCGTCGTTGTTCTCTTCTGCCACGTCGTCTTCGGTGAGATGGTCCCGAAGAACATCTCGATCGCCGCCCCCGTGCGTATGTTGCTGATCCTGGCCCCCGTCCTCGTGCGCCTGGGCCACGTCCTGCGCCCGATTATCGAGGCCATGGACCGCTTTGCGAACTGGTTCGTGCGCCGGGCCGGTTACGAGCCGCGCTCGGAAATCTCGGCCTCCTACACGATCGAGGAGGTCGCCTCGATCGTCGTCGCCTCGCAGGAGGAGGGCGTACTGACCGACGAGTTGGGCCTGCTCAGCGGCACCCTGGAATTCTCCGAGGAGACGGCCGGGACAGCGATGGTCCCCCTCGACAAGCTCATCGTCCTGCCCGAGGGTGCCACCCCGGCTGACGTGGAAGAACAGGTCGCCCACACGGGCTACTCGCGCTTCCCGATCGCCGGCGACGACGGCTCCATCGTCGGATACGTGCACCTCAAGGACGTCCTGTACGCCACCGGTGAAGATCGCGAGCAGCCGATCACCCCGTGGCGCATCCGACGCCTCGAGGCCGTGTCCGCCGACGACCAGGTCGAAGACGCGCTTCGCCACATGCAGCGCACCGGTGTGCACTGCGCCCTCGTGCACGATGCGGGAGCAGTCGTCGGCATCCTCTTCCTCGAAGACATCCTCGAGCTGCTGGTCGGCGAAGTCCGAGACGTTCTCCAGCGCCCGTGACGAGCCGGGATCCGCAAGGTACATTAGATCGAGGTCGAAACTTCGTGACGAACACAGACAAGGGGGAGAGCGTGAGCGACACCGAGTGCCCGCTGCCCAAGCGCTCGCAGCTGCGCGCGGCGCGCCCCCACGACGCGGACGACCAGCAGGAGAACCCGACGACGTCGGCGATTCCGATGACTGACGAGGCCTCGGCCCCCACCCTTGATCCCGCGACGGATCGAGAGGACGCGGAGGAAACCCCGGCCTCGTCGATGGGGGAGCGACGACGCAATGTTCACCCGGTCGGCTACGTCCTGCGCGCCCTCCTTGTGCTCGGGTTGGCGGGCACGACGATCGCCGTGCCCATGACGGGACGCGTCGGATCCGACTCCTCCCTGACCGTGCCCGCGCGAGCCTTCGGCGCGTCGGTGGGTGGCCCCAGCTGGGCCTTGTCCTCCGCGCTGCCCCAGGCCACCGCCCTGGACGCGACCCTCACCGCGAACTCCCGCGCCAAGGCCAAGGCCCCCGTGTCCATCACCGGCTGCGCGTCGGGCAACGGCGCGGACGGCAACCGCAACGTGCGCGTCGTCGCCGACACAATCTACTGGCCGCTCCCGCAGGGGACCTACACGATCACCTCGCCCTTCACGATGCGTATTTCGCCCGTGTCCGGCCAGCTCCTGGCCCACGAGGGTATCGACATGGCAGCCCCGCTCGACACCCCCATCACCGCTGTGTACGGCGGCGTCGTCGAGGAGGTCGCGGAGAACTCGCGATCGGGTGCCTATGTGCAGATCAAGCACACGAAATCTGACGGCACCGTCTTCCACTCCGCCTACCTGCACCAGTACATGAACAAAATTAAGGTGAAGGTCGGCGACACCGTCACCGCCGGGCAGGTCATCGGCGCGGTCGGCAACAACGGCTGGTCGACGGGCCCGCACCTGCACTTCGAAATCCACGACTCCTCGGATACCCCCGTGGATCCGGACGCGTGGATGCAGGCAAACAAAGCTGTTTATCTCGGACAGGAGTCTTGCTCATGATGCCCGTCACCATGCGTCAGGGGCCCATCGTTTTCGCCCACCGCGGCGGCAGCGAGGAGGCCCCCGAAAACACGATGAGCGCCTTCGCCTACGCCTACGATGCCGGGATCCGCCACGTGGAGACCGACGCCCACATCACCGCCGATGGCAAGGTCGTCATCTGCCACGACGAGACCGTGGACCGCTGCTACGACGGTACTGGCGTGATCGCTCAGATGACGTGGCGCGAGCTGTCCAAGCTGCGCCACCGCGACTCCGGGGAGCAGATGCCGCTGCTCGCCCAGGTCCTCGAGGCGTTCCCGGACATGTACTTCAACATTGATGCGAAGGAGCCGGGCGTCGAAGGCCCGCTCCTCGACGTCATCGCCGACCACGGAGCGGCCGACCGCGTGCTCGTCGCCTCCTTCTCCGAGCCGCGCCTGCGCGCCGTGCGCGACATTGCCGCCTCGGATCCCTCGCGCGCGGTCGCCACGTCACTGGGCACCGAGGCCGTCGTGCGCCTCGTGGGCGCCGCGAAGAGCGCCACGAACCCCGCCTGGTGGCACGTACCCGGCCCGCGCCAGGGCGCCATCGCCGCGCAGGTTCCCATGCACCAGGGCCCCATCCGCGTCGTTGACGAGCGCTTCGTGGCCACCGCCCACACCCTGGGCCTGGCCGTCCACGTGTGGACCATCAACACGGTGGCTGACGTGCTGCGCCTCCTCGAGGTCGGCGTCGACGGCATCATCACCGACCGCCCCGTCTTCCTGCGCGACTTCCTGGACCAGCGCGGCCTGTGGACGCAGCCCCCGGCTCCGGGTTCTGTTTCGGGCCCCAGGGACTGAGGTTATTGCTTGAAATGGCGGGCGCGCACCGGCGGGTGCACGCCCGCCAATCCACCTGAACAAACGTGTTGATTGCCTCGTCGATGAGGCTCTGGGAAAACGAGTAGTAGAGGGAAACGCCGATGTGGGTACTGGGAGCTTTCATTCTCGGAACGTTGGGCCTCCTCATGTGGTACATGAGAATGTTCTGTGACAACCCGACCGCCGAGCTGTGGCGGAGCGTGGGGCTCGGGTTTCGTCTGGGAAGGATCCTTGGAACGGGGAGGGCCGCTCAGAACTTCACTGCAGTGTCGTTTCCTGCAATCTCGACGGCATTCTTACTGATAGCCCCCGCGAAATGCGCCGAGTCGCTTGGAGCACCTACATGGTTGATTGTCAGTCTGGTTGGCGTATCTATGCTTCTCATGATCGCTGCTTTCATCGCTATCATCCCCTTCAAGTACCCCGATTGCTTTTATGAAGATTGGCAATATGCCAAACGGCACGGCCTCTTAGAAGAAGGAAAGGCCGGGAAGAAATCCTCTCAGAACCGCGATTCCGGCGGGGTAGATCGTCACGTGGGCACAGGCGTGACGATGCGTGTGGCTTCCGGTTGGAGGCAGCTGTCCGAGGAGGAACGCGGAGAGCTCGGGGATCTCGGCCAGGATGAGAGTATTCGCTTCATTGCCGTCGCAGAGGCGACAGAGGGGTACGTGCCGAACATCGTTATTACTGAAACTGAGGTCTTCAGCGGCAAAGGCGACAAGGAACTCCTCGACGACAGCGCTCGTCGCCTGGCTGAGCCGCATCCTGGATGCCGCCTCATTGACGACACCGTCGCGCCGTATCCCACGTCGCGTACCCGCCTCATCACGGGCGTGTACACCCTCAACGGCACCTCGATGACTGTCTCGCAGCTCGTGTGGCTCACCCGGCATAGAAACGAAGGGGACGAGGAACCCCGTCGATTCCTATGGGCCGCGACATGTACGTGCGCGAGTAGTGACTTCCCAACGGTTATTGCCAGCTTCATGGAGATGGCGCAGACCCTGGAGGTGGAATCGTGACCGCAGAAGGAACCACGGCCTCGTCGCCGGAGGAGCTCGTCGTCTCCCTCGAACAGGCGAATGCGCTTATTGACCTCATTGGTATACGGGAAGGGCACAACGCTCTATCGAGTGCGTTGCCGGTCAGTGGACTCATGGCCGCTGGCCTCGCCGATTCCAACGGCCTCATCGGTGACGCTGAGGCGATGCTGGGCCCCGCGCGCACGGTCGACTCGCGCCTCGCTATCCGCATCGTCTCACCGAGGCCGAGCATCGGGGTGCGCAATGTGCGGATCTGGCCCTCGCGGCCGCTCTCGGTCGTCATGCGCGTCGAGGATGACGGCGCGCACTTCACCCAGGTCGATGACTGCGATGTCCCGCGTATCCTCGCCGAGGAGACTCTCATTAAGCCCGGGCCGACCATCCATGACGGCCCGCCGTGGATCTCCGCCGACTTCGTGCAGGCGGTGCGTGACGTGGACCTGGAAAGGGCGCAGTCAGCCCTGATCGATGTGGCCGCCAAGGGCCCCAGTGACTCTCACTTTTCGCAGGACTGCTGGCACAAGCGCTGGAGCGTCGTGCTCTGCGTGCGGGAAGAGCGCACCCCGGGCGGGTGGAAGGATGCCGGGCACGTCGAGTGCATCATCACCGACCACATGCACGCGCAAATCCACGCGCCCCTCGATCCTCGCGCGCTCGCCCTCATGCGGGAGCGGAACGCACCCACCCTGGACGCTCCGCCGCGCACGGCGCTGTGGGGGTTCTTGATGGAGCTGCTCGCCAAATAGTGTGACTTGTGGGTGTCGCTTCGGCATAACGAAACGAGGGGGACGGAGCCGCTTGGCTCCGACCCCCTCGACGCGTCCGTCAGGATTGCCGACTCACTCGTTGCCGCTGAAGTCGGCCACGGCCTCGTCCAGGCCCGCGCGACGGATGCGCACGAGCGACAGGAACACCAGGCCGGCAGCCAGAGCGATGCCCAGGCCTCGAACCAGCCAGGTCTCGCCCACGAAGATCATCGCCATGGCGGCCAGGACGGGCACCAGGAGCGTGAACGCGTAGCCGATGTAGCGGCCGAACGACGGCATGGGCACGCCGTCGGACTCGGCGACCGACTTGACCATGAAGTTCGGGCCGTTGCCGATGTACGTGATAGCGCCGCAGAACACGGCGCCGAGCGAAATCGGGATCAGGTAGTACTCGGGCACGCCCGCGACCAGGGTGCCCTCGCCGCCGGAAGCCTTCGCCATCTCGAAGAACGTCATGTACGTCGGGGCGTTATCCAGGATCGAGGACAGGCCGCCCGTGAACACGAAGTACGTCATGCGGGTCAGCGGCAGCGACGGGGCGATCTGCTCCAGGTAGCGCAGCGCCGGCGCCATCGTCGAGAAAATACCGATGAACAGGGTCGCAACCTCCATGATCGGAGCCCACGTGAACGCGTTCTCCTCGAAGCGCACCTTCTTGTCCGAGAGCTTGTAGGACAGACCCGCGACCGTGAACATGATGACCTCGCGCCACGGCACCAGGTCGACCCACGAGTGGACGTGGCCCTCAGCCAGCGCCTCGCCGTCCCACGACGGAGCGAAAGCCACGGACAGGATGATGATCGCAAAGAACAGCAGGTTGATCTTGCCGTGCAGGCTCAGGGGCTTGACCTCGCGGTCGTCGGCCTCGATGGAAGCGGTGTCCTCGGAGGCGTAGCGCACGCGGTCGATCGAGTAGTACGACAGGAGCAACAGCACCAGGACGAACAGCCATTCCTTCCACAGCGCGAACGTCCACGCGAACGGCACACCGTGCAGGTAGCCGAGGAACAGCGGCGGATCGCCGAGCGGAGTCAGTATGCCGCCACAGTTCGCCACAATGAAGATCGTGAACAGGACCGTGTGCACGCGGTGCTTACGTTCCTTGTTCGTCTCGAGGAGCGGGCGGATCAGCAGCATGGCCGCGCCCGTCGTCCCAATGAACGAGGCCAGGAGGCCGCCGATCGCCAGGAAGATCGTGTTGTTGCGCGGCGTGGCCTTGATGTCGCCGGCCAGGTGAATGCCGCCGGAGACCACGAACAGCGCGAAGAGCAGCGCGATGAACTGCACGTACTCCACGCCCGTGGCGATGAGCGGGCCGGTGCCCGCCTTCATGAACATCCAGATCGTCGTCGGCACGCCCAAGAGGAGTGCGACGGACAGCTGGGAGGATTCCTTCTCCCACCAGTGCGAGGTCTTCGGGATGATAGGCAAGAGCGCGATGCATGCGAGCATCGCAACGAAGGGGAGCAGGCTCCACCAGGGGTAGGTCATCGGCCAGTCCTTGGTTGACGATAAATACGCTCACCATTTTATGGGGTGGGGAGCGGGGTGCGGAGTGTTCCAGGAGGTGGGAGTGGCCTCATCGACGAGGCCGGGGCGCGTTCGCTCGCGGGTTTCCGCTGGGTTAGACGCGGGCATTGTGAGCGGTGTGGATATGAGTGGCACCCCGAACAGGACTCGAACCTGCGACCTCTTGCACCGGAGGCAAGCGCTCTATCCGCTGAGCTATCGGGGCAGCTCGGTCAGTTTAGCAGGGTTTCATACAACCACGCGGGACGGTGATGTGTGCCATACTAGTGGGCGTTGCTTGTTTGAGAACTCTTCAGGAGGATCCCATGCGCGTTCATATCGGCACCGATCACGCCGGTTTCGAACTCAAGGAAAAGGTCGTCGCGCACCTGCGCGAGGCCGGTCACGATGTCGTCGACCATGGCGCCCACACCTACGATGCCCTCGACGACTACCCGCCGTTCTGCATTGAAGCCGCCCAGGCGGTCGTCGATGAGCCGGGCAGCCTCGGCATCGTCATCGGTGGCTCCGGCAATGGCGAGCAGATGGCCGCCAACTGCGTGGAAGGCGTGCGAGCTGCCCTCGTGTGGTCGGATGCGACCGCACGTTTGGCCCGCGAGCACAACGACGCGAACGTCGTGGCCGTCGGCGCCCGCCAGCACAGCGAAGAAGAGGCTCTGGCCCTCATCGATGCATTCCTGGAGACCCCCTTCAGCGGCGACGAGCGCCACCAGCGCCGCATCGACCTGATGAAGGACTACGAGCGCTCCGTGCGCGCCTGATAGTCGCTCGCATCCGCGCTAATACATACGAGGCGGGGCCGGTGAATGATCACCGGCCCCGTTTTGTGTGCCTGTTTATGGGGGCTCGGTATTTCCGCATGCAATTCCCCAGTGAGTCCTTCAAGCTGTGATGGCAGAGCCTTGAGATTGCAGCGTTTCCGAGAACACGTCGGTGCAGGCAATCGTGGAATTGCATGCGACTTTGGGTGTGGGGGACGCATCGGCGTATCAGTGAGGGAGGTGCTTGCTGCACGAAACTGAGGACACCTTTGCGAACGGCACATCTCCGAGGGATGAAACCGGTGACACCTTTGCTAGCTCGTCGTCATCGCGGTTTGAAACCGCCGTCACCACTGCGGGTGAAAAATAGCTGAATCAGGACGCGTTTCGACCTGCAAAGGTGCTCGCGGTTTCAATGAGGTCTGATTGGATCCCCGCAAAGGCGTCAGTGGTTTCAATGGTGGCATATTGGGGTGGGAAACGGTGTCGTTGGTTTCACCGATGTAGGTTGGGCTCCAACTGTGAGAGAAAAATCGCCCTGCTTGGGGTGTTTGTGCCTTGAGCGTGACATTTTTCGCCCAGCGGGCCAAAAATGGCCCAAAATGGGCGATTTTTGCGGTGTTGGGCGAGTTTTGTACCGGTTTGGGTGAGTGAGCATGCGTGTTGGGCGAGTTTTGTACCGGTTTGGGTGAGTGAGCATGCGTGCTGGGCGAGTTTTGTCCCGGATGGCGCGCGAAACGGTCCGCCGGGGGCACCATGGTTGTGGCTCTCCTCGTAGCCAGGCACTAGCATATCTGGCCCAGTGGCAGCGCCCCGCACGACTAACCCAGCCCCGGCCTCGACCCTTAGCCCTGGCCGGTGAGGGTGAGGTACACGAGGAACAGGTTGAGGGCGACGATGACGGCCGCGATGAGGAAGCCGGTGACACGCAGGGGACGATTGTTCGCGTAGCTGCCCATGACCTCGGGCGAGGCGGTGAGGCGCATGAGCGGGATGATCGCGAAGGGGATGCCGAACGACAGGGCGACCTGCGAGACGACGAGCGCCCACGTGGGCTCGGCGCCCGCGCCCAGGATGATGAGCGCGGGGATCAGTGAGACGAGGCGACGCACGAGGATCGGCACGCGGATGTGGAGCAGACCGTTCATGATCTCCGAGCCCGCGTAGGCGCCCACCGACGTGGAGGCCAGCCCCGAGGCCAGCAGGCCCACCGCAAACACCGTGCCGACGACAGGTCCGAGCGTGGAGGAGATCGCGGCGTGCGCGCCTTCGATAGTGTCGGTTCCGCTCTGGCCGGCCAGGGCCGCGGCCGCCAGGAGCAGCAGGCCGATGTTGACCAGGCCCGCGATGCTGAGCGCCCAGTAGATGTCGATGCGGGTCGCGCGCAACAGGCGCGAGAGGTGTCCCGAGGAATGCCGGGCGTCGCCGGTGGAGGGGCCGAGCTTGTCGGCCTCGTGGTCGTTGACCAGGGAGGAGTGCAGGTACACCGCGTGCGGCATGACCGTAGCGCCCAGCATGGACGCGGCCACGAGGACTGAGTCGGTGCCCTGGAAACGAGGAACGAGCCCGCCGAGCATTCCCGAGGGGCTGGGCGGCGCGACGAAGAGGCCCGCCAGGAAGCCCAGCGTGATGATGATGAGTAGGCCGACGATGATCGTTTCGAACTGGCGCTGTCGCCCGCCGCCCTGAACGAGCAGCAGGGCCATCGACACGACGCCGACGATGACGCCGCCCCACAGGAGGGGGATGCCAAACAGGAGGTGGAGGGCGAGCGCGCCGCCGATGACTTCGGCGAGGTCGGTCGCGGCTGCCACGATCTCGGCCTGCAGCCAAAACGCGATGCGCCCGGGCTTGCTCATGCGTGCGCCCAGCAGGGACGGCAGGGATTGGCCGGTGACCAGGCCGAGCTTGGCGGAGAGGTACTGGATGACCATCGCGAAGATGTTCGAGGCCACGAGAACCCACACGAGCAGATACCCGTAGCGTGCGCCCGCGGTGATGTTGGCGGCGACGTTTCCGGGGTCGACGTAGGCGACGGCTGCGACGAAGGCGGGGCCGAGGAGAGGGATGAGCTTGTGGTGTTGCTCGGTGTCCGTGGCGCTCACGGGGATCCTCACTATAGGTAGAAAAATATTCGGCTACCCGAAATATTACTCGCCTCGCGTCCCTCACGGCGGGACGAAAGCCACCCAGGCACGCCTCGTGTGGCCAGGTTTTCATCCACGGACCCGGGGAGAGTTCGCGGATAGGAGCAAAAACCCCGTAGTCTAAAGGGGTGACTCCTGAAGAACTTGCTACTCTCATCCGCGCGACCCTGCTGGACGCTGCTGCCGCCGGTCGCATTTCGATCGACCCTTCGCTGGTCCCCGACCCCGTGACCGTGGAGCGCCCGCGCGTGCGCGAGCATGGCGACTGGGCGACCAACGTCGCGATGCAGCTCGGTAAGAAGGCTGGCATGGCGCCGCGCGAGTTCGCGCAGATCCTCGCCGACGACCTGGCCGCTGCCGACGGTATCGACTCCGTCGAGGTCGCTGGCCCTGGCTTCATCAACATCCGCCTGGGCGCGGGTGCGGCCGGCGAGCTGGCTCGTACCATCGTCGAGGCCGGTGCTGCGTACGGCCGCAACGAGACCCTCTCGGGCCGTTCGATCAACCTCGAGTACGTGTCTGCGAACCCGACCGGCCCCGTGCACCTGGGTGGCGCCCGCTGGGCAGCCGTCGGCGACTCGCTCGCCCGCCTCATGGCCGCCTCCGGCGCAGCTGTGACCCGCGAGTACTACTTCAATGACCACGGCTCGCAGATCGACCGCTTCTCGCACTCCCTCTACGCCCGCGCGATGGGCCGCGAGGTCCCCGAGGACGGCTACGGCGGCCAGTACATCGCCGACATCGCCGACCAGGTCCGCGCCGACGCGCGCGCGGCCGGCGAGCCCGACCCGATCACCCTGCCCGAAGAAGAGGCCATCGAGGTCTTCCGAGCTCGCGGCGTCGAGCTGATGTTCGCGGAGATCAAGGAGCGTCTGCACACCTTCCGGGCAGACTTCGACGTGTTCTTCCACGAGGAGTCCCTGCACACCTCCGGCGCGGTTGCCGCGGCAATCGAGCGCCTGCGTGAGCGCGGCGAGATCTTCGACGAGGGTGGCGCGGTGTGGCTGCGCACGACCACCTACGGCGACGATAAGGACCGCGTCCTCATCAAGTCGGACGGCCAGGCCGCGTACTTCGCGGGCGACGTCGCCTACTACCTGAATAAGCGCGAGCGTGGCGCGGACGCCGCCATCTACCTGCTGGGCGCCGACCACCACGGCTACATCGGCCGCATGATGGCGATGTGCGCCGCGTTCGGCGACAAGCCGGGCGAGAACCTGCAGATCCTCATCGGCCAGCTCGTCAACCTCGTCAAGGACGGCGAGCCCGTGCGCATGTCCAAGCGCGCCGGCACGATCGTCACCCTCGACGACCTCGTCGATGCTGTGGGCGTGGACGCCGCGCGCTACGCCCTCGTGCGCGTGTCGATGGACACGCAGGTCGACATTGACCTGGACCTGCTCTCGCAGCACTCCAACGACAACCCGGTCTACTACGTGCAGTACGCCCACGTGCGTACCTGCAACGTCGCCCGCAACGCCGCCGATCACGGTGTCACCCGCGACGCCGGCTTCGACCCGGCCGCCCTCGACTCCGAGGCCGACGAGGCCCTGCTGGCCGCCCTCGCCCAGTTCCCCGCGCAGGTTGCGCAGGCGACCGAGCTGCGCGAGCCGCACCGCATCGCCCGCTACCTGGAGTCCCTGGCTGCGACCTACCACGCCTGGTACGGCCAGTGCCGCGTGACGCCTCGCGGCGACGACCCGGTCGAGCCCGGCCACATCGCCCGCCTCTGGCTCAACGACGCGGTCACCCAGGTGCTGCGCACCGGCCTCGGCCTCCTCGGTGTGAGCGCCCCCGAGAGGATGTGACTTGGTGAGCGAGACGGAAAACGTCGCTACCCTCACCTGTCCGACCCCCGATGAGCGCCCCGACCTGTGGCCGTGGAGTGCGAGTCGGGAGGACGGCGTGCTGCGCGTGGGAGGCGTCGACCTGACCAGCGTCGCTGCCGACTTCGGCACGCCCACCTTCGTGCTCGACGTCGAGGCCATGCGCGGCCGCGCCCGCGTGTGGGCTTCGGCGATGGCCGAGGAGTTCTGGGATGGCTACGGCATGAGCGGCGGCGACGCCTTCTACGCCGGCAAGGCCTTCCTGAGCGCCGACGTCGCGCGCCTCGTCGCGGCCGAGGGCCTGGGTATCGACACCGCCTCGCTCGGCGAGCTGAGCCTGGCCCTGCGCGCCGGGGTAGACCCCAACCGCATCGGCCTGCATGGCAACAACAAATCGGACGCGGAGATCCGCCTCGCCCTCGAGGCCGGTATCCACCGCATTTTCATTGACTCGATGGACGAGGTTCACCAGATCGAGCGCATCGCCGCTGACCTCGGCGTCGTCGCGCCCGTCATGGTGCGCCTGAAGTCCGGCATCCACGCGGGCGGCAACGAGTACATCGCGACCGCCCACGAGGACCAGAAGTTCGGTCTGTCCCTGGCCACCGGCCAGGCCTACGAGGCCGTGGCCGCGATCAAGGATGCGGCGCACCTGGACTTCCGGGGCCTGCACAGCCACATCGGCTCACAGATCTTCGGGACCGAGGCCTTCGCCGAGGCCGCGCGTATCGTCATCGACTTCGCGGCGCTCCTCAAGGCCGAGCTGGGTCTGGACGTTCCCGCGATCGACCTGGGCGGCGGAGTGGGCATCGCCTACACGGGCCAGGATCCGGTCCCGACCTCCCCGGTTGAGGTTGCCCGTGCGCTGGCGACCGTGGTGCGCGAGCGCTGCGCCCACCATGGACTGCCGATCCCGCACGTGTCCGTCGAGCCGGGCCGCTCGATCGCCGGCCCGTCGATGGTCATGCTCTACCGCGTCGGCGTCGTCAAGGACATTTCCCTGGAAGACGGGGGAGTGCGCCGCTACGTGGCGATCGACGGCGGCATGTCGGATAACATCCGCCCGGTCCTCTACGACGCGGCCTACACGGCGACGCTCGCGAACCGTGACCCCGCGCAGGCCTCGTCTCTGGCGCGCTGCCGCATCGTCGGCAAGCACTGCGAGAGCGGTGACATCATCATCCGCGACATCGACCTGCCGGCCGACATCACGGGAGGCGACCTGCTGGCCGTTCCTGCTGTCGGCGCGTACGGCTACTCGATGGCCTCGAACTACAACATGCTGACGAAGCCGGGCGTGCTCGCCGTCGAGGATGGGGTGGCCCGCTGGTTCATCCGTCCGCAGACGGTCGACCATCTGCTGGCCCTCGACGCCGGCCTGGAGTAAACACCGGCCCGGAGTAACCGCCGGCCTGCAACAAGCCGAGTGACGAAACGGGGAGCACCTACGGGTGCTCCCCGTTTCATGTACGCTCCCCGTTTTGTGCTCCCCCAAATTTCGCACGTAATTCCCGTCTCGCTATTTCGAATTTTGAAATTACGTCGTTGGAATTGCAGCGTTTGTGGGTGTGCGCAAATTCTGACCAAGGGAAATTATGTGCGAGATTGAGGGGTGGGATTCATCTTGGGGAGCGGTCTTGGGGGGTGGGCTTAGGTAAGCCTAGGTTTTGTTGTTACTGACAAACTCTAGGATGATGGACGCAGCTGTGAATGCAGTCGAAATCCTGATAGTGACAATCGAAAGTCGAGGAACCATGCGCCGCACTGCCGCACGCATCGGCGTCGTCGCCGCTCTCGCCCTGTCCATGGGCGTGGCCGCGGTGAACGCCCCCTCCGCCCGTGCTGAGGAGCCCGGACTCGTCTCCGCCGCCCGCGCCGACACCGACGAGATGAACTACGCGATCAACCTCGCGGGCACGAACCCCGAGGACCTCCAGCGGGCCCTCGCCCTCGTCCCCGGAGCCGGTGGCGCCGCCCTGGCCTCGTACCCGGAGATTGGTACCTTCTTCGCGCAGAGCGCCACGCCCTCGTTCGCGCCCGACCTGGCCGCCGCCCTGCGACAGGCCGGCATCTCCATCCACTCGATCGGCCCGACGCGCGTGGCCCCTGTCCTCTACTACGAGCGCGTCGAGCTGCCCACCGACAAGAAGGACGAGGCCCCCGCCCCGCAGTCGGGAGCGGCAGGCGGCCTGAATTCCATGCGCGATGAGACCGCGAGCGCCGCTCCCGCTGAAGCGAACGAGGAGATCTTCAACTGGGGCGCCGTCGCCATGCACGCGCGCGAGGCCGAGGCAGTCAACGTCAAGCGCGCCCCCGTCACCGTCGCGGTCGTGGACTCCGGCGTCGAGGACACGCATCCGGACCTGGAGGGGCGCGTCGATACGTCGCGTTCCGTGAAGTGCTCGGTGAACGGCGTTGCCACGCAGGACTTCTATGGGTGGCGCGATGAGTTCTACCACGGCACGCACGTCGCGGGCATTATCGCGGCTAACCATAACGACATTGGTATCGACGGCATCGCCCCTGAAGCGACCATCGTTGCCATTCAGGCGACCAATGACAACCGCCTCATTTACCCCGAGTACGTGACCTGTGCGTTCATGTGGGCGGCGAGCCACGGGGTGGACATCGTGAATAACTCCTACTCGATGGACCCGTGGGTCTACTGGAGCCCGACCGACCCGGAGCAGGCTGCGGGCCTCGAGGCGGCCACGCGGTCGATCAAGTACGCGCAGGACAAGGGACTGGCCGTCATCGCGGCGGCCGGCAATGAGGGCGTCGATATCGACAATCCGTGGATCGACAACGGATCACCGACCGACGTTCCCACGCCGACGAAGAATCGCGCGGTGGAAGGCAGTATCCGCGTTCCCTCCATGCTCGACGGCGTCGCCCAGGTGAGCGCGGTCGGTCAGGCGTACAACGTGAAGCCGGGCCTGTCCCTGGGCCGCGCCGAGTTCTCCAACTACGGTCGCACGATTGATTTTGCCGCCCCGGGCGACCAGATCTACTCCACGGCCACGACGCTCTTCTACCGCAGCGGCTACGCGGTCGCCGACGGCACCTCCATGGCGACCCCGCACGTGTCGGGCGTCGCGGCCCTCATCAAGTCGGTGCACCCGGAGCTCACGGGCGCCCAGGTCATCAAGGTGATGGAGAGGCAGGCTGAGGCTAATTACGGACGCCTCAATGAGCCGATCGACGGCAGGGAGTACCGAGGCTACGGCTTCCTCGATGCGCTCGATGCGGTGACGGATGATCTGGGACGGTTCGACGAGGCCATGGCTGGTGAGTGGGTCAAGGATGCCACAGGCTGGTGGTACTACTACGAGGACGGAACCTACCCGGCCTCGACCTCGATTCAGATCCGCGGGGAGACCTTCCGCTTCGATGCACGCGGCTACATGGTGACCGGATGGGTGCTTGACGGTGGCCGGTGGTTCTACCACGAGGCCTCGGGGGCCCAGGTATTGGGCTGGGCCAACGTGAATGGCACCTGGTACTACCTGGAACCCCCCACGGGTGCGATGGTGACCGGTTGGGCTTATGTCGATGATGCCTGGTACTACTTGAGCGCTTCGGGTGCGATGGTGACCGGTTGGGCTTACGTCGATGGTGCCTGGTACTACCTCACGCCCTCCGGCGCG
This sequence comes from Schaalia odontolytica, assembly GCF_005696695.1. Lineage (NCBI taxonomy): Bacteria > Bacillati > Actinomycetota > Actinomycetes > Actinomycetales > Actinomycetaceae > Schaalia > Schaalia odontolytica. Next base: position 780,236 of record NZ_CP040006.1, read on the forward strand.
ATGGCAATTGGCTGGTTGAACGACGGTGGGTCCTGGTACTACCTGGACGTGTCCGGTGCGATGGTCACCGGCACTCGGCAGGTGGATGGTGTGACCTACACCTTCGGCCCGGACGGTCGCATGCAGTAGGTGTCTGAGGCTGCTTGTCAAGGCGGGGACGCGCATCTGAGGGTGCGCGGCCCCGCCTTGCTGTCGTGAGAGTTGGGCATAGGCGGGCAGGGGAGTGGTTACTTGAAATTCGTGCCTCTGGCCAGGTGTTGACCAATTTAAGTGACGCTAAATTGTGGCGAGTGACAAACTAAAGCATGATAGTTCTGATGGGTACATTGTCGTACTCGCCAGACCCACAACTGAAAGTCGAGGAACCATGCGCCGCAATGTTGCACGCATCGGGCTCGTCGCCGCCCTCGCCCTGTCCATGGGCGTGGCCACAGCGACCGCCCCACCCACCCGGGCCGACGATCGCACCGGCCTCATCGCGCCCGCTCGCGCCAGCGCCGGCCTGATGAACTACGCCATCAACCTCAGCCCTCAGGCCAGCGCCGAGGACCTTGCGCGCGCGACCTCGCTCGTCGCATCCGCCGGTGGCGTCACGCTGGCCTCCTATCCGGAGCTGGGAACGTTCTTTGCCCAGAGCGAGTCGGCATCGTTCGCCCCGGACCTGGCCGCAGCCCTGGGGAAGGCCGGAATTTCCGTGCACTCGGTGGGCCCGACGCGCGTGGCCGCCGTGCCCGAGGGGGAGCGCCAGGCCGCTCCCGACCCACAGCCGGCCCCGCAGTCCGGCGAGGCGAGCCCGGCTCAGTCCGGAGCCCAGTCGGGCGCTCAATCCGGAGCGCAGTCGGGTGGCCCGTCCTCCCTGCGCGGACAGAGTGCGACCGAGGCCGATAAACCCGAGGAGGTCGTCAACTGGGGAGCCCAGGCGATGAGTGCCACCGACGCCGCGGCTGTGCCGATCGCTCACGCGCCCGTCACCGTCGGCGTCATCGACACCGGCATCGACGACACGCACCCTGACCTCGTGGGTCGCGTCGACACCTCCCGTTCCGTCTCCTGCGGGCACAACGGCATCCCTTCTCAGGCCTACGGGTCTTGGCGTGACGACTACTTCCACGGCACACACGTCGCGGGCATCATCGCCGCCAACCACAACGGCATCGGCATCGATGGCATTGCGCCGACCGCGACCCTCGTGTCCATCAAGGCCTCCAACGACGAGCAGCTCATGTACCCCGAGTACGTGACCTGCGGCTTCATGTGGGCCGCCAGCCACGGCGTCGACATCGTCAACAACTCCTACTCGATGGATCCCTGGGTCTACTGGAGCCCGAGCGATCCCGAGCAGGCTGCCGGCCTCGAGGCCGCGACCCGCGCCATCGCATACGCGCAGGGTAAGGGGCTGGCCGTCATCGCCTCGGCGGGCAACGACGGCATGGACAACGACAACGTCACGACCGACAGCGGGTCGCCGACCGACCTCGACACCCCGATCAAGGACCGCCCCGTGAAGGACGGCGTAAAGGTCCCCGCCATGGTCGAGGGCGTCAGCCAGGTCAGCGCCGCCACGCGCACCAACGTCGAGACCAAGCCCGAATGGGCGAACCTCAAGCGCGCCGACTTCTCCAACTACGGCAAGAGCGTCGACTTCACCGCGCCGGGGCAGGACATCTACTCGACCGTACCCACGTCGATCTTCTCCTCGGGTTACGCCAAGACCAGCGGCACCTCCATGGCCACGCCCCACATCACGGGCATCGCCGCGCTCATTAAGTCGATCCACCCGGGATTCCAGGGCAAGCAGATCACCGACCTCATGCGCAAGCAGGCCGCCATGGAATACACGCGCCTGGAAGCGCCCGAGGACGGCAAGGAATTCCGCGGTTACGGCTTCATCAACGCGCTGACCACCATGCGCCGCGACCAGCCTCAGCCGACCGTCCAGACCCTGCAGTACCGGGTCGGCAAGGGCGAATGGAAGGACGTGCACGGAGCGACCCTGCCGGCCGGCCCCGTCACCTTCTACACCGAGGCGATCGCCCCGATCAGCCACCTGCACATGGATGTTGCCGGCCTGGCATCCGTCGACCGCGACGGCTCGGGCAAGTTCTTCGATAGTGCACTGGGTGCCTCGATCGAAAACGTGGATCTCAGCGCACTGCTGCCCGAGGGCACGGACTCCGTGACCGCCCGTGTCCAGGTCAGCGCCACCGGCATCAACTTCGATCGCCAGGCCGACGACGACACGGGCCGCGAGGCCGTCTTCACCGTCTCGCGCGACCCGAACGCCGCTGCGACCCCGGCCCCCGCGCCAGACACCGACGCGCCCGCGCCGTCGGGCCCCGCCAAGGCCGGCATCACCGCCCCCGCGCGCAGCAACGACCAGCTGCCCGCCAACTACGCGGTCAACCTGCCCAAGGGCACCGATAACGCCACCTTCCAGCGTGCGGCGGCCCAGGCCTCGTTCCACGGTGGCCTGTTGCTGGCGCAGTACCCGGCCTTCGGCACGTTCTTCGTGCAGTCGGCATCGCCCACCTTCTCGCCCGACCTGGGCGCGGCGCTCGTGAAGGAGGGCATCAGCTACGACTCGATCGGCCCGACCCGCCAGGCGCCCGTCGGCGGTAACGAGGCCATGGTTCCCATCTCCTACGAGACCCGAGTTGCGGCGGATGCGGCGATTGCGGCCGCGCCCCGCTCGCAGGGCGCACAGAGTGACCAGGACGCGGCCCTCACCCCGGACCCGCAGACCGGCAACGGATGGCACCTCCAAGCCCTGCGAGCCCTCGAGGCGCAAGGCGTGGACGTCATGCGCGCGCCCGTCACGGTGGGCATCATGGACCAGTCCATCGATGACACCGTGCCGGACCTGGTCGGACAGGTCGATCACGACAAGTCTGTGTCCTGCTCGTTTAACGGCATCCCGAACCGCGACCCCGCCGCGTGGCGCTGGGACGACGCGACCCACGGCACGCACGTGGCCGGTTCGATTGCTGCGAAGCATGACGGCGTGGGCGTGGACGGCGTGAACCCGACGCTGCGCATCGCCGCGATCAACGTGGCCTCGCGTAACGGCGGATTCTTCTACCCCGAGTACATCGTGTGTGGCTTCGTGTGGGCTGCTGAGCACGGCATCTCGGTGACCAATGGTTCGTACTACGTGGACCCGTGGAAGTACTGGCTCCCCAACGACCCCGAGCAGGCCGCGGGCCAGGAGGCTGTGCAGCGCGCGGTCGACTACGCGACCTCGAAGGATGTTATCAACGTCGTGGCCGCCGGTAACTTCTCGACCGACCTGGACAACCTGCCCACGACCGACGACTCGGCCCCCGGCGACACCTGGGGTGCGCACGAGCGCGATGTGACGGGCGCGGTCTACATGCCGCCGAAGCTGCGCGGCACGCTCTCCGTGTCCGCCCTGCAGCTTCCCGAGGGTGCCGACCCTGCCACCGGCGTGCTCGAGCCGGCCTCCTGGTCGAACTGGGGTGCGAACAGCATCGACTTCGCCGCCCCCGGCGCGAAGATCTACGCGCCGCTGACGAGCTGGTACGGCAAGGCCTACGGCAACCTGTACGGCACCTCGCAGGCCTCGCCTCTGGCAGCCGCCGTCATCGCGACGCTGCGCCAGGTCCACCCGGAGATGAATGCCGAGCAGATCATCGCCCTGGCCAAGAAGCAGGCGGGGGATCCGTCGAACTGGGATCGTCTCAAGCCCGTCGAGGGCCGCGAGTACCGAGGCGCGGGCCTGCCCAACGCCCTGGACGCCGTCCTTAAGGACCAGGCGAAGCCCGTCATCGGCAGCGTCGAATACTCCACCGATGGCACCACGTGGCAGCCGCTGGCGGGGGAGAGCGTCGCCGGACGCGTCTCCATCCGCGTGACGGTGAGCGGTCCGGTGACCTCCGCGCGTCTCCTCGTCGGTGAGCGTGAAGTCGTGACCGGCGTGGGCAACGGCGCCTTCGAGGGCAACTCGGTGATGCTGCAGGCCGACGGCGTGGACGTGTCCCACCCGAACGGCACGGGACGCTTCGCGGGCGCCGCGACGGTCACGGTCGAGGCCATGGGCCGCAACAACGACTCGCGGGCCGACGACGATGCGACGCTCCAGGTTCCCTTCACGGTCAGCCCCGACCAGGTCGGCCCCGACGAGGCCCGCTCGGGCCGCTGGGTCTCCGGCGCCTTCGGCTGGTGGTGGCGCTACGAGGACGGTACCTACCCGACCTCGACGCAGCTGCGCATCGACGGGGCGATCTACCGCTTCGACGCCCGCGGGTACATGGTGACCGGCTGGGTCAGCGAGGGCGGCCACTGGTTCTACTACGGACCCTCCGGCGGCCAGGCCTCTGGCTGGATGCAGGTGCGCGGAACCTGGTACTACCTGGATCCCATCAGTGGCGAGATGGCGAGTGGTTGGACCAAGGTGCGCGACACCTGGTACTACCTGGGTTCCTCGGGCGCGATGCGCACGGGATGGATGCGCGACGGCTCCACCTGGTACTACCTGTCCGACTCCGGCGCGATGACCACAGGCTGGGCACGCATCGGATCCTCCTGGTACCACTTCGCCACCTCCGGCGCGATGAGCACCGGCTGGGTGAAGGACGGCGGCTCCTGGTTCTACCTCTCCTCCTCCGGGGCGATGGTGACCGGGGCGCGCTGGATCGACGGCACGCGCTACGTGTTCGACGACGAGGGTCGCCTCCAGGAGTAAACATCACGAGGCCGGGGTTCCTTCCCGGTTGAGATGGTGAGGGGCCGCGCACGATGTCTCGTGCGCGGCCCCTCGCATGTGTGGGGAGGGTGTTTTCCGAGTTGGATCGCCATTATGAATTCGATAGTGTAAAGCGACAATTTCGTATACGATATTCGTATGAGTGAGCGTCTTCTTCATGGAAAGCCCGTCAGCGATGAACAGATTCAGGCGTGGGCTGATGAGGCTGAGCGCGGCTATGACCTGACCAAGCTGGCGCCCCCGCGTCCGGGCCGTCCTTCCGTCGGGAAGGGGCCGGGAGTGGCCGTCACGGTGCGTTTGGACGAGCAGACGCTCAGCGCGCTGATGGAACGTGCTGCTTCTGAGGGGATCGATAGCCGTTCCGACGCGATACGTGCTGCGGTGCGTGAGTGGACCCATGTCGCCTAAACTGCACGCCAGTGCACGCAAGCATTTTGGGCGCGACCGGCTCACCGATGAGTCCGTCCTGTATGCCTATGAGCATGCCCTGAACTCTCGACCCCTCGATGATGAGGATGACCCCAGGCGGTGGCTCGTGGTGGGTATTGATCAATCTGGACGCGTTCTGGAAATGGTCGTCTTGGTTTTTGACAGTGGCGGTGAACTCCTGATTCATGCGATGAAGGCACGTCCGCAATTTCTAGAGGAACTTCGATAGTCCCTTTCTCGCAGCCTCTTGGCGCGAGAATGCCTTTAATGAACGTGGCTGCCCTCCGACCTGCACAAGGGGGCGATCGGAGGACAGCCGCGCAAAAATGCCGCTTCGCTACCTTTCTCTGGCGGACGTGAAGCCCGCCTTCTCGGGCGTTGTGCCCAGGCGTGCGGCGATCAGCTCCTTGTCCTCATCGGAGGCGAGGTCACGGACCCACGAGGCGTAGGTGGCCTCGTCGGCGTGGACCTCCTGCGTGAGCGGGTTACGCCGCTTGGAGACGATCGTGCGCACGTGCGCCGCGAACACCCACACGTTCGCCACGAGGGCGGCCGCCGAGAGGATGACCATCGCCCAGGGGTTGTGGGCGCTGCGGTGGGCGAACATCGAATCCTGCATGAAATGCGGGAACGTGAGCACGACGGCCGACCACAGCGTGAGCGTGTACGCCCGGTACTGGATCCACGCGCCTCGCCCGAACTTCATGAGCGCCGGGATCGTGCACGAGGCCAGTAGCGCCACGCCCGAGTACCACGCCCGGTCCGCCAGGCAGTTGTACACGTAGGCGAGGTTCCACAGGTCGTAGGCGATGATCCACCCGATCGTCAGGTCACCCCAGATGAGGGAGCGTTCCTTGCCTTTGGACATGAAGATCCCGACCCACCCGGAGATGGCGAGCAGGTTCAAGATGCCGGCAATGCCGTTCATGATGTTCCACGGCCCGCCCCACGTGACCATCCCCTGCGAGGGATCCACCCCGTGAATCCCGTAGCACTGGAAGTCGCGCACCACGGCCTCGGCGATGTTCACCGCCAGGATCGCGGGTGGGATGATCAGGTACCAGCGGTTGTAGCGCAGCCTCGGGAAGACTTGCAGGGCGACGAGGCACAGGGACCCCGCCAGCGCCGAGTACTGTTTCACGATCGGGAACCAGCCCGCCGAGGCCGTCCCCGCCGTCGAGTGCGGCCACCAGAAGATGGTCAGCGCGATGGGCACGACCACGAAGAGCGCGAGGACCACCCACATGTTGCGCTGGGCCAGCCACGCCCCGCCGGCGAGGAGCACGATGACGAGGAGGAGCATCGCGTAGTCCCACCACTGGCCGACCTCGAAAAAGAAGAGCGTCGGGTAGTCCGGGGGAGTGACGGTGCCCATCAGCGCTGCTCCTTCCCCCAATTGGGCAGGTAGGTGCGCTCCATCTTCTGGCGGATCTGCTCCTCCCAGGAGAAGGCCGGCTCGGTCCAGCCCTCGAAGTAGGAGAAGTCGACCTCGCCAGCCCACGGGCTGTCCGCTCCCGTCGGCGGCCACGACGGGTCGTCGGTGACGGGCGGACGTATCTCGGCGACGGCCGGGGCGGACCGTCCGTAGCGGAACCACTGGGTGAAGGTGTCTTCGAACAGGGGAGTGTTGTCGTAGCGCCCGGCGGGCGTGCCCGAGTTGAAGAATCGCCCGCCCAGCATCCCGCGCATGAAGCGGCCCGTCAGGTGCTGCTTCTTCTTGAACTCGAGGACGCGCTTGACGTAGAGGTTTTGCAGGTGGGTCATGCACCCGCCGATGAACTCGATGTTGATCCAGTTCAGGGCCTTCATGGCTGGGGAGGCGGGCTCGTAGCCGATGCGCCAGTGGTTGATGAGGCGCGTGCGCCCGCCCGACAGGGGCACCATGTAGAAGCACCAGGCGGCCGCGAAGTGCGTCATCCCGGGGAATCGGAACGCGTAGGAGCCGGGTGCTTTGGGCGGGTTCTTCGTGTCGACCCACTGGACCATGTACTTGCCGGGCACGACGTCCGCCCACTCCATCGACATGCCGTGGAAGTCGAAGGCAGCGATGTCGCCGGGCACCATCGAGTCGGGCTGCTGGAACTCCTCCTGGATCTCGTAGGAGTTGAAGAAGGGCAGGCGCGCGAAGACGCGCTCGAGGAACTCCGAGGAGAAGGATCCGGACTTTTCCGCGCCGATCTGCTTGAAGAGTCGCCACACCGCGTAGGCGGGCGCGTCGATCGTGATCGCGTAGGTCGAGGAGTAGCCGTTGTCGTAGTTAGCGTCGATGAGGTCGTCGCCCGGGTAGTGCCAGGCCTGCTCCTCGGGCGTGGCCTTGCCGCTCAGCTGGCTGAAGGCGTACATGCCTCCCAGGAGCGCGGCGGTGCCGGTCAGGCCGGCGGCGCAGAGGGTACGACGGGGTAGGCGGTGGCGTGTCATGGATCCTCCTCCTTGAGGAATTGACGAGGGGCGCCCGCGCTGGCGCTGGCTCGTGGGGAGCCCCGGAACGATGGGGATTTGACGGTGAACCCCGCACACTAGGTTAGTGTTTCGGATTATGATAGCCGACAACTATTAGCCCGGTTGTGCGTTCGAAGGAGAATGCCGTGGACTCGCTTTTCCTGTGGGAGCTTGGGACTCCCAAGGTCTATCTCATCTGGCTGCTGGTGCTCGCTGCCCAGATCGTCGTCGCGGAGATTAACCGGCGGTGGAACTGGACGATCTTTGCCGTGTGGACCGTCGGCGGCATCGCCCTCATGCCATACGCGTGGATCCACGGGACACCCATGGTGGGGTGGTTCCCGTTCGGCAAGTACGCGATCATGATCCTGACAGCCACCATGACGGGCACGGTGCTGGTGTACGCGAAGCGCAACCCGGTCAAGGCCCACAAGTACGCGATCTGGCTGGGCGTGGCCCTGTGGATCGGCCTGGCCGTCAACATCATGGAGGCGAACATCCGCGACCTGACGATCTACTTCAACGCGGATGCGTACTACGCGTGCGGTGCAGACTGGCAGTGCCTGAAGGGCGTCAACGATGCGCACACGATCGACATGATTGCCGGCCTGCCCGAGGCCAGGGGCGTCACCGCCGAGCTGCACTCCCAGCAGTGGTATCAGGAGGTCGCCGCCAACCTCTCCGCCCGCCACGTCGGCATCGATCCGGAGACGGGCTTCCGCACGATTGGCGGCTACTGGAACCTGCTGTCCGCCGCGGCCGGCCTGCTCAACATCATCACGATCACGGGCCTGGGCAAGATCATCGTGACCTCGCCCGGGAAGCGCTCCGTGCGAGGCCTCATCTGGGTGGACATGGTGTGGCCGTGGGTGATCGCCTACGACCTGTGGAACCACGCGTTCTTGTACAACTCGCTGGCCGACTACACGTGGTACTGCACGCTCGCTCTGCTGCTCGCCTGCACGATCCCTGCGTTCACGTGGGCAAAGGGCCAGTGGATCTGGTTCCGCTGCTTCACGCTAGTCTTCTGGATCTCCATGAACACCCTCCTGCCCGAGGTCTTGGTCCCTCCTTCGGACATCTTCAACTTCGCGACGATGGACCCGCGCGCGAACATCGCGTGCGCGGCCCTGGCGCTCGCGGCCAACGTCGCGCTTTTCGCCTACTGGCTGTACAAGATCGTGGCGTACAAGAGGAATCCGATCACGGGCGTCCTGTACTGCGAGCTGGCCGAGTTCCGCACCATCGTGCGCGAGCACTGCGACGACAAGGACAAGTACTTCCTCGTCGACAGAATCCCAGAAACCCCCGAGGAGCTCGGCTTCGAGTCCGACTCGCCCACGCCGCCCGCTGATGGCTACCGTGCCTGGATGCCCTGGTGGAAGGGAGAGGATCGGCGGCACCCGTCAAAGCGCTCGTAGGTAGGCGACAAAACGGAGCCGTCAGTGGTTTGCGGGCCAGATGCTCCTCGCGTGGTGTGGGATGTGTGGGGGAGGGGGTGGTCCTCGCTGAGGCGCCATCCTCTCCACTTCTTCACCAAAAGGTCAAGAATTCTTAAATTGTGAAACTCTCTAGGAGGTTGTTGACAAACCTTGAGACGATGGAGCAATGGCGTGCCATCCGGAAAGCCCCGGAGACGCGTCCCCATCTGTACAGAAACGAGGAACAATGATGCATCAACGCTCATGGAAGACCCTCATCGCGGGAGGCGCGGCGCTCGCTGTCGGCGTCACGCTCACCGCGTTCGGCGCCCCCGCCCACGCGGCGGGCGTCCCGGGGATCACCTCCGAGGCTCGCGCCCAGGACGAGGTCATGAACTACGCGGTCAACCTGACCGCCGACGCCTCCCACTACGACTTCAACGCGGCCGTCTCCAAGGCCTCGGAAAATGGTGTGGTCCTGGCCCAGTACCCCGAATTCAACACCTTCTTCGTCCAGTCGGTGAAGGCCTCCTTCGCCCCGACGCTCGGCAAGAGCCTCGTCGACGCCGGCATCTCCTACCAGTCGATCGGCCCCACCCGCTACAAGACGGTCACTGGCTCCGAGGTGCGCACCGAGCAGCCGCAGACCACCGCGTCCGAGGCCAACGCCGTCGCTGACGCCGCGGGCACCCGCTCGACCGGCCTGTCCGCCGACTCCCAGCTCAACGACTTCACCCCCGACGAGGGCGACGCCAACGCCTGGGGCCTGGCCGCCGTCGGCGCGCTCGAGGCCCAGCAGGTCGACGTCCCCCTCGAGAACGTGACTGTCGGCGTCATGGACACCGGCATCGACCCCGACCACAAGGACCTCAAGGAGCACCTGGACGCTTCGCGTTCCGTGGGCTGCCAGATCAACGGCATCCCCAGCCAGAACCCCGCGGACTGGAAGGATGACCACTACCACGGCACGCACGTCGCCGGCACTATCGCCGCCGCGCACAACGCCTATGGCGTGGACGGCGTGGCCCCCAGCGCGACCATCGTCGCGATCAAGACCTCGAACGAGGCCGGCTCCTTCTACCCCGAGTATGTGGCCTGCGCCTTCGACTGGGCTGCCGAGCACGACATCGACGTGACGAACTCCAGCTACTACATGGACCCCTACGCCTTCTGGATGCCCACCGAGGGCTCCCAGGCCGCGGGCCTTGAGGCTGCCTCGCGCGCGATCCGCTACGCGAAGAACCACGGCGTCGTCAACATCGCCGCCGAGGGTAACGACAACGACGACCACGACAACCCGACGATCGACAAGGCCTCGCCGAACGACGTCGAGGGCGCCGCGGTCGAGCGCAACGTGGCCGGCGGCATTGACGTGCCCGCCATGGTCAACGACTCGGTCGTCTCCGTGGCCGCCGTCGCCCTGCCCACCGGTACCGACCCGGCCACGGCCAAGTTCGAGCGTTCCAAGTTCTCCAACTACGGCAAGACCTCCGTGGACGTGGCCGCCCCCGGCTCGCGCATCTGGTCGACCCTGCCGACCTGGAAGAAGGATCCGCCTTTCGGTTACCTGTCGGGTACCTCAATGGCTTCCCCGCACGCTGCGGGCGTCGCCGCGCTGATTAAGCAGATCCACCCGGACTACACGCCCGACCAGACGATCGCCCTGCTCAAGAAGCAGGCTGGCTACACCTACGACCGCCTCGCTGCGCCCGAGGATGGTAAGGAATACCGCGGCGCCGGCCTCGTCAACGCCCTGGCCGCAGTCCTCAAGGACCAGCCGCAGCCCGTCCTCGGCAGCCTTGAGTACTCCCACGACGGTGCCACCGACTGGCGTCCGCTGGCCGATGCGTCTGTCTCCGGTACCGTCTACGTGCGCACCACGGTCTCCGGCCCCGTCACCAAGGCCTCCCTGAAGGTCGGCGACAAGGAAGCCGTGACCGGCACCGGCACGGGCGCCTTCGAGGGGAACGAGGTCACGCTCGTGGCCGGCCCCTACAACGCCACCGACCTGATCGGCGACGCCCCCCATGTGGACGTCACGGTTGTCGCCGAGGGGCGCAACAAGGATTCCCGCGCCGATGACGACGTCAAGGACTCGATTCACTTCCGCGTGGATGAATCCCTGCGCGATGGCGGCGCCTGGACCAACAGCACCGATGGCTGGAAGTACTGCTACAACGACGGCTACTGCGCCCGCAGCAAGTACATCGAGATTGACGGCGCCACCTACTACTTCAACGGCGACGCCGTGATGGCGACCGGCTGGGTCACCTTCGATGCCGCGTGGCACTGGATGACTCCGTCCGGCCGCATGGCGACGGGCTGGGCCAACGTGGGTGGCACCTGGTACTACCTCGATCCCGCCACCGGCGCGATGGCCACCGGCTGGGTTGACGTCGACGGCTCCTGGTACTACCTGAACGCCTCGGGCGCGATGGCGACCGGCTGGGTCAACGTGGACGGTTACTGGTACTACCTGACCGGCAACGGCTCCATGGCCACCGGCTGGACCGCCGTCAACGGCAAGTGGTACTACCTGACCGGCAACGGCGCGATGGCGATCGGCTGGGTCAACGACGGCGGCACCTGGTACTACCTTGACGCCTCCGGCAAGATGGTGACCGGCTGGGTCTCCATCGATGGCACGCGCTACCACTTCGCGCCCTCCGGCGCGTGGCTCGGCTGAGCCAAAAGGGGACGAGGCCGGGGCTGGGACGTTCCGGCCTCGAACCCCGGGCTGAGCGCTGACAGCGCCCAACTGAAGACAAACAGGGGCGGGTCCGAACCTAGCGTTCGGACCCGCCCCGTTTGTTCCCTCACGCGTCCCGGGAGGGATCCGGGCGCGCCCCCAACGGTGCCCAGGGGCGCGATGGGCGGATCAGCCCAGGGAGTCGAAGAGGACCTGCAGGCCCTCGCCCATGGTCGGGTGCGCGATCGGCAGGAAGCGCAGCTGCTCGTAGGTCAGGCCGCCAGCCATGGCGACGTGCACGGCAGTGATGACCTCGGAGACGTTCGGGCCGATCAGCGTGGCGCCCAGGATCTGGTGCGTGTTCGCATCCACGACGGCCTTCCAGAAGCCCTCGCCCGCGTAGCGCATCGTCTTGGCGCGCGGAATCGCGGCCGTGGGAACCTTGGCGATACGCACGTCCAGGCCGGCCTCGCGGGCCTCGCCCTCGGACAGGCCGATGCGCGCCAGCTCGGGGGTGGCGAACACGGCGTAGGGGATCGTGCGGCCCTTCGTGGTGGTGGTCGCATCGTCCAGGGACGCGCCGGTCAGCTGCGCGCGGATGATGCGGAAGTCCGACCAGGACGCGTGCGTGAACATGGGGGTGCCCGCGCAGTCGCCGGCCGCCCACACGCCCTCAGCGGAGGTGCGCAGGTGCTCATCCACCGCGACGAAACCACGATCGGTGAGTTCAACCCCGGCCTCGTCCAGGCCGATGCCGTCCGTGTTGGGCACGCGACCCACGGCCACCAGGACCGCCTCGGCGGACACCGTCGAGCCGTCGGAGAGCGTCAGGGTCGTCGTGTTGCCCTCGCGCGAGGCAGACTCAGCGCGGCCGGGCACGATGCGCACGCCGGCGGCTTCCAGGCCCGCCTCGACGACGCGGGCGGCGTCCTCGTCCTCGCGAGGCAGCACGTGATCACCCGAAGAGATAAGCGTGACGTCCACGCCGAACGTCGCCATCATCGACGCGAACTCCACGCCGATGTAGCTGGCGCCGATGATCGCCAGGGAGGAGGGGAGCTCCTCGAGACGCAGGATCTCCTCGTTCGTCCACGCGCCGGACTCCCACAGGCCCGGGATCGCGGGACGCGCCGGGCGCGAACCGAGGTTGATGAGGACGCGCTCACCACGAATCGTGCGCTCGCCGCCGTCTTCCAGCGCGATGGTGACCGTGCGCTCGCCCGTGAAACGAGCCTCGCCACGGATGAAGTCCAGGCCGGGGGCTGCGAACATCTTCTCGTGCGCGCCGACCATGGCGCCGACGATGCCCTCCTTGTGGGCGCGGAGCTTGGCCAGGTCCACGCGCGCGCCCTCGGTGCCGACGATGCCGAACGCCTCGTCCGTGCGGGCGTCACTGAGGCGACGAGCCGAGTTGACCAGCGACTTCGTGGGGATGCAGGCGACATTGATGCAGGTGCCGCCGACGAACTGGCGCTCCACCATGGCGACCTTCCAGCCCGCCTTCGCGCGCTCCATCGCGAGGGACTTTCCGGCCTTGCCGCCGCCGACAACCAGCAGGTCGACGTTCTCGATTGCGTTCGTGGACATGTTTCTCCTTGGGTAGTAAAGGGTTACCTATCTCAACGCTCCGTGCCTGGATCTATTCCAACAGGTGGTCAATCATCGGGTGCGTATTATCACGTTGAAACGGCCATATGACGCTCGTTTGGCGGGTGTAAAGAAACGAAGGCTCACATAGTGATCGTGCCGTTCGTTCAAACCCCCTTCGGCATGCTTAGATTAGGGGTATGAGGGCTCTAGAAATTGGTGATTTCAAAGAGGATGTGGGGGCCGCTCTGGCGCGCGCCTCATCCGGTGAAGTCGTCACGCTCACTGAGGAAGGTCAGCCCGTTGCCGAGCTGGGTCCCGTGCGCATGTCGACCTACGCGCAGTTGCGCGAACTGGGCCTCGAGCGCCCCGCTATGGCGGACCTCGACGCTTACCAGATGCCGTCCAAGAACCTGCCCGACGGGCGGGGGATCGTCGGCAAACTGGACGATTGATCGCCCGGCGCAGGGGGAGCGGACAGCTACCCCCGGCGCTTGGCGCGGTTCGTGGGCTCCGCGTTGAGCGGGTCCTCGGGCCACGGATGCTTCGGGTAGCGCCCGCGTAGCTGTGCGCGCACGTCCCGATACGGCCCCGCCCAAAACGACGTCAGGTCAGAGGTAACAGCAGCGGGGCGCCCCGCCGGATCCGTCAGATGCAGCACCAGGGGAACGCGCCCATCCACCAGTCGGGGAGTGTCCGTCCACCCGAACGCCTGCTGGACGCGCAGCGTCAGCACCGGGTGCGCGCCGCTCCAGTCGATGGGCCGCGTACCTCCGGAAGGAATCGGCATCTTCTCTGGCGCCAGTTCGTCGAGACGTGCAGCGTCAGGCCACGGCAGCATCGAGCGCAGCGCCTCAAGCACCGACACGCTACTCAAGGAACCACCCTGTGCGAGGCGCTTCGCCCAGGGGAGGAGCCACTCGTGGGCGCTGCCCGCGAGGGCCTCATCCGACACGTCCGGCCACGGATCGCCGAGCACCTCGTGGAGCACCCGCATGCGCTCGCGCAGGGACGAGGCCTCCTTCCCCCAGCCCAGATCGCCCAGTCCGCGCGCGGCCAGGTGCTCCGCCACCAGCGCGACCGCCTCCTCTTCGCTCAGGGACGAGGCCGGGGCGCTCTTGAGGGGGATAGCTCCCAGGGCGCGCGTGCGGGTCGCACGCAAGGCCCCCTTGTCGATCGAGGCCTGTGTGCGGGTTTCCAGCAGTGCCGCGCCGGCCACCAGGGCGTCCTCCTCCGACAGTGGCACCGCCGCGAGAATACGCGCGTGGCGCGACGCCGGAGCCCGGTCGATCGAAGCAACAGCCAGCCACTCCTGCCCCTCAAGGGGAGAGCCCTGCGGCAGCTCGGCACCCACGCCGCCCGCCAGAATGTAGGCGGCAGACCCCGGGCGGCGCCGCGCGATCCACTCCGGGTACGCCAGCGCGCACGTCAGAGCCAGCTCGTCCTCGCGCGTGCGCGAGCCCGCCTCCTGGTGCGTAGTCACAACGGACGCGAGGGCGTCGTCCGACGCGGAATTCGGCAGACGCTGCGCCAGGCGCTCCAAGCGTGCCCGCGTCTCCTTCACCCGCGCCGCCTGCGCCTTCCCGACTCCCGCATCGCTGGCGCCACCGCGACCCAGCCGACGCTCCAGCGCACCCAGGTCAGCCCCCGGAACGCGCAGGTCCTCCGACAGGAGGGCAACGAAACGCGCCGCCTTTGACGTCCCCAGGATCGCGCTCGACGCCAGGAGGGCCCTGCCCAAGGGCGGGTCCAACGGCAGCGACGCCAGCGTACGGCCGAGAGCGGTGGCGGCCCCGGCCTCGTCGATGGCGCCCAGGGAGGACAGGCGCTGCCCGGCGGCCTCCCACGTACCCGCGGGTGGAGCGTCAAGCAGGGCGAGTTCCTCCACCGGGGTGCCCCACGCGGCGACCTGGAGTCGCGCGTCCGTCAGGTCCTGCGTGGCGATGCCCGGCGCCGACTGCGCGGGCCTGCGGGCCACATCCACCGAGTCCATGACGCGCACGGCGACGCCCGGGCCGGTGCGCGCGGCGCGGCCCGCACGCTGGTCGAGTCGGGCGAGCGCCGCGGGAACGGTCACGAGAGAGGAGAGGGAGCGCCCCGCGTCGAAGCGCGGCTCGCGCGCGAGCCCCGCGTCCACGACGACGGACACGCCGGGAACCGTGAGCGAGGACTCCGCGATGGACGTGGAGAGGATGACGCGGCGACCGGAAGCGGGGGAGAGTGCGCGGTCCTGCTCGGCGGCGCTGAGCTGTCCATGAAGCGTCAGGACCGGGATGTTGCCCAGGTGCAGGTTGCCTCGGACGGTCTCGATCTCGCCCACGCCCGGTAGGAACACGAGGACCGAGCCCTCGGTGGCGGCGACCGTCTCCTCGACCGTGCGTGCCACGTGCGCCAGGTACTCGCGGCGCACACCCACGCGCTCGTTCCCGATCGCACCCACGGCCTCGACGCCGCGCGGCGGGGGAGTGTAGCGCAGCTCCAGCGGAAAAATATCCCCCGGAATATCAACGAGCGCGGGCTCCTCGCCCGTCGAGGCGCGCAGGAAATCAACCGTTCGCGAGGCCTCGAGCGTCGCCGAGGTAAGTGTAACGAAAAGGTCGTCGCGCAGCGCCGAGCGGGCATCCAATGCGAATGCCAGCGCCAAGTCAGTGTCCAGGTCGCGCTCATGGAACTCGTCGACGATCAGGGCAGATACCCCGGGCAGCTCGGGGTCACGCTGCAGGCGACGCAGCGCCACGCCCGGCGTCACCATCTCCACGCGCGTACGCTCGCTGACGCGCGAATCTCCGCGCACCGAATAGCCGACCTGCCCGCCGACCTCCTCGCCGAGCAGGCGCGCGATCCTGCGAGCGGCAGCCCGCGCGGCCACCCTGCGCGGCTGCGTGACGAGAACACGCCCCGCCGATGCGTCGTACTGGGCCAATGCCACCGCCACCGCGGGCGGCAGTAGCGTCGTCTTACCCGTGCCCGGAGGCGCCGTGATCACCGCGCAGCCACCCGGCCGCGTCGCCGCCGCGATATCGCCCAAGGCGCGCGTGACCGGCAGCTGCGGCGGGTGCGAAACGAGTTCTTCGAGGGTGGGCATGGCTTCATTGTGCGTGTACCCAGGGCATCCATGCATCCGGGAACCATCCGCCGCGTCGCTCCGATGCGTCCGGGAACCATCCGCCGCGTCGCTCCGATGCGTCCGGGAACCATCCGCCGCGTCGCTCCGATGCGTCCGGGGTCACTGCGTGAGAGGGCAACGTGAAGCCTGTGGAGGGGCGCTCCAGCGTAGAATGGAAGCAGTATGACTACGGAGAACACAGCGCCGGCGCTCGCGGCGGCCACCCTCGCACACACTACGGGGCGCGTCACCATCCCCGCAGACATGGACCCGATCGTGGTCCTCGGCGTCGCAGACCAGGTTCTGCGCGCCCTCGAACGTGGCTTCCCGCACGTCCGTTTCCTCGTGACCGGGCGAGAAATCTCGCTGGCCGGCACCCAGGCAGATATCGACGTGGCCGCGGGCCTCCTCGAAGAACTCATCGGCATGGCCCGGCGCGGCACCGCCCTGGACGCCACCGCTGTCGAGCAGGCCATTGGTCTGCTCGGACGCCTCACCTCGGGCGATGCACCCACGGAAGAGATCCTCTCCGCGCGCGGGCGTTCGATCCGCCCCAAGACCCCCGGCCAGAAGGCCTACACGGACGCCATCGACCGCGCCACCGTCGTCTTCGGCATCGGCCCCGCGGGCACCGGCAAGACCTACCTGGCGATGGCCCAGGCCGTGCGCCGACTCCTTTCCGGCGAGGTGCGCCGCATCGTCCTGACCCGCCCAGCCGTCGAGGCGGGGGAGAACCTCGGCTTCCTGCCCGGCTCTCTCACCGACAAGATCGACCCCTACCTGCGTCCCCTCTACGACGCGCTGGGGGACATGCTCGACCCCGAGGCCCTGCCCAAGCTCATGGCCGCCGGCACGATCGAGGTCGCGCCCCTGGCGTACATGCGCGGACGCACCCTCAACGACTCCTTCATTATCCTGGACGAGGCCCAAAACACGACGGTCGGCCAGATGAAGATGTTCCTCACCCGCCTGGGTTTCGGCTCCAAGGTCGTCGTCACGGGCGACGCCTCGCAGATCGACCTGCCGGGCAGCCAGACCTCGGGTCTGTCCGTCGTCGAAAACATCCTCGGCGACATCGACGACATCGAGTTCTGCCACCTGACCAGCGCCGACGTCGTGCGCCACGAGCTGGTCGGCGCGATCATTGATGCCTACCAGCGCTTTGACGATCGAAACGCCGCGCGTCGCGCACGCGCACGCAGCCACAACACCGCACGCAGGGAGTACACGTCATGACCGAGGTCATCAACGAGACCGACTACGAGATCAACGAAGCCGAGTTTTCCGCGCTGGCCGACTACGTGCTCGACCAGATGCACGTCAGCTCCGACGCGGAAGTCAACATCATCTTCATCGAGCCCGAGCCGATGGAAGACCTGCACGTGCGCTGGCTGGACCTGCCCGGCCCCACCGACGTCATGAGCTTCCCCATGGACGAGCTGCGCCCCGGCACGGCGGATCACCCCACGCCCCCCGGCATGCTCGGTGATATCTGCATCTGCCCGCAGGTTGCCGCCCGCCAGGCCGCCGAGTCCGGCCACAGTGCCGCCGAGGAGATGCTCCTCCTGGCCACGCACGGCATGCTGCACCTCCTGGGCTACGATCACGCGACCGACGCCGAGCGCGAGGTCATGTTCGCCCTCCAGCGCAAGCTCCTCCTGACCTTCCTGGCCACCCGATGATCCTTCCCCTGCAGGCGTCCCCGGCCTTGCCGATCCTGGATGTGCCCTCCGTGGCGCTCCTGGTCCTCGCGGTCGTTGCCCTGGCGTTCGCGTCTGTCGCCCAGAGCGTCGAGCAGGCCGTCCAGCGCCTGACCCTGGCCGGCGTCGAGGATCTCATCGAGGAAGAGCGCCGGAACGCGCGCATCCTCTATGGCCTCGTCGATCATCGCCAGCGCACCCTGCTGTCGCTGCGCGCCTTCCGTACCTTCTGGCAGGTCGTCTACGCGGTCATGGGCACGATCATCCTGGTCGATACACGCCTGCCGTGGTGGGCGGTCGCCCTCATCGCGGTGTTGGTGATCGCGGCCCTGCAACTGCTCTTCGTATCCTTCCTGCCCGCCCAGTGGGGCGCGCGCAACCCCGAGGGCATTGCCCTGGCAGGCACCAGGTTCGCGGACCGCCTCGCGCGCCTCAGCCACATGGTCGACCCGCTGCTGACCCGCGTGCGCTCCTCGCGCCCCGCCCCCGAGCCCACCGAGGCTCAGGTGCGCGCCGAACTGATCTCCGACCTGCGCGAGATCGTCGACGAGGTCGGCGAACCCGAGAGCTTCGAGGAAGAGGACCGCGACATGGTCCGCTCCGTCCTCGACCTCGGGCACACGCTCGTGCGTGAGGTCATGGTGCCGCGCACGGACATGGTGACCATCGACGCCGACACGCCCGCCCCCTCCGCCCTGCGCCTGTTCGTGCGCTCCGGCTTCTCCCGCGTACCCGTCGTCGGCGACGACGTGGACGACATCCGCGGCATCCTGTACTTCAAGGACCTTGTGTCGCGCTGGGAGGCTACGGGCGGCCAACTCGACATGCGCGCCGAGCAGATGATGCGCCCCGCCGAGTTCGCCGTCGAAATGAAGCCCGCGGACGACATGCTGCGCCAGATGCAGGCCGAGCGTTTCCACATGGCCATCGTCATCGACGAGTACGGCGGCGTCGCGGGCCTGGTGACCCTCGAGGATCTCCTTGAGGAAGTCGTCGGCGAGCTGACCGACGAGCACGACCGCCACTCCATCGAACCCGAGGAAGTCGAGCCGGGCGTTTGGCGCGTCCCCGCACGCTACCCGATCTCCGAGCTGGGTGAGCTCCTCGACCGCGAGATCGAAGACGAGGACGTCGACTCCGTCGGCGGCCTGCTCGCCAAGGCGATTGGGCGGGTGCCCCTCCCCGGCGCGACCGGCACCCTCGCCGGCGTCATAATGACGGCGGAAGAGGCGCGCGGGCGCCGTCGCCAAGTCTCCACGATTCTCTGCCGTCTCGACCCCGACGCACAGCTCCTGACCCCCGACCTCAACCCCGCCGACGACAAGGACAACTGACATGCGATTCCCCTCCGACGACGAACTCATGGCCGGCCCCAACGCCTTCGGCGACGCTCGCATTGAGGTTGCCCCCGACGCCGCCGACCCGGAAGCCGACGCTCGCGCGCAGATCGACGCCGGCCTCGGCGAAGAGACCGCGGACGAGGCCGGGGCGCAGCCCGGCGACGACGAGGACTTTGAAGACTCCGAGGAAGACGAGGACGACGATTACGAGGACCTCGAGGGCCTGGAGGACGAGGAGGACGCCGACCTCGATGCCTTCGAGGCGATGACCTCGCTGGCTTCCCTGCGCGAGGACGCGGCCGCGACCATCGAGATGCCGGACTTCCCGGAGGACTTCCGCGCCGGCTTCATCTCGATCGTCGGGCGCCCCAACGTCGGTAAGTCGACCCTGACGAACGCGCTGGTCGGGCACAAGATTGCGATCACCTCGGGCCGTCCCGAGACTACGCGCCATAACATTCGCGGCATCGTGCACGGGGATAACTACCAGCTGGTGCTCGTGGACACCCCCGGATACCACCGCCCACGCACGCTGCTGGGCAAGCGACTCAACGACATGGTGCGCGAGGCCCTCTCCGAGGTTGACGTCGTGCTCTTCTGCCTGCCCGCCGACCAGCGCATCGGCCCCGGCGACCAGTTCATCGCACGTGAGCTGCGCGGCATCAAGCGACCCATCATTGCTGTGGCGACCAAGTGCGACGCCGTGCCGCGCGAGCGTGTCATGAAGCACCTGTTGTCCATTGAGAAGCTGGGGGAGTGGGCCGCCATTGTGCCGGTCTCCTCCGTGGAGGGCAAGGGCATCGACCACCTGCGCGAGGTGCTCGCGCAGACTGTGCCGCTGTCGCCGCCGCTGTACCCCGAGGGTGACGTCACCGACGAGTCCCGTGACACCCTGATCGCCGAGTTTATCCGCGAGGCCGCCCTGGAGGGCGTGCGCGACGAGCTGCCCCACTCCCTGGCCGTCCAGGTCGAGGAGATCATCGAGAGGCCGCGCCGCGAGGGCGACGACCGCCCGCCCATGCTCGACATTCATGTGAACGTCTACGTTGAGCGCGACTCCCAGAAGGCCATCATCATCGGCCGCAAGGGAAGCCGCCTCAAGCAGATCGGCACCCAGGCCCGCGCGCACATTGAGGAGCTGCTGGGCCGCCGCGTGTACCTCGACCTGCACGTGCGCACCGCGAAGGACTGGCAGTCCGACCCGAAGATGCTGGGAAGGTTGGGGTTCTGACATGCCCAGCGTCATCCGTGTACGTGGCGCCCGCGTCCACAACTTGAAGAACGTGGACGTCGACGTTCCCTTGAACGAATTCGTCGCGGTCGCGGGCGTGTCCGGGTCGGGCAAATCCTCCCTGGCCCTGGGCACGCTCTATGCAGAGGGATCGCGGCGTTACCTGGAGTCCCTGGCGACCTACACGCGTCGGCGTATCTCCCAGGCTGCCAAGGCCTCGGTCGACGAGGTTGAGCACGTGCCCGCCGCGCTCGCGCTGCGCCAGCGCCCAGGTGTACCCGACGTGCGCTCCACCTTCGGTACGGCGACGGAGCTTCTCAACCACCTGCGCCTGCTGTTCTCACGCGTTGGCTCCTATCTGTGCCCCAATGGGCACCGCGTCCCACCCTCGCGCAACGTGGCCCTAGAAGTGCCTCTCACGTGCCCGCAGTGCGAGGAGTCCTTCTACGGCCTCGGTGCGGAGGAGATGGCATTTAACTCGGGCGGTGCGTGCCCGGTGTGTGAGGGGACGGGCGTCCAGCGCGTCGTCAACCGAGCCTCCCTCGTGCCCGATGAATCCCTCACTATTGACGAGGGCGCGGTTTCCCCGTGGGGATCCCTCATGTGGAAGCTCATGAAGGACGTCGCCCGCGAAATGGGCGTGCGTACGAACGTGCCCTTCCGGGACCTGACCGACGCCGAAAAAGCAATCGTCTACGAGGGGCCCGCCGAGAAACGTCACATCGTCGTCGCCACCAAGACCGGTGGCACGGAGCTGGACTTCACCTACTTCAACGCGTTCGCCACGGTCGAAAACGCCTTGTCGAAGGCGAAAGATGAGAAGGCCCTCGCCCGCGTGGAAAAATACCTCATCACCCGCACATGCCCCGCGTGCGACGGCACGCGCCTGGGGGAACGTGTACGCTCCACGCTGATCGATGGCATCGACCTGGGCGAGGCCTCGCGCCTCACGCTCACCGAGCTGCGCGAGTGGGTCCAGCGCGTCCCCGGCCTCGTTCCGGATGAGGTAGCTCCCATGGCCCGCGTCATCGTCGAGGAAATGACCGAACCGATGGATCGCCTCGTGCAGCTCGGCCTGTCCTACCTGTCCCTCGACCGCGCGTCCTCGACGTTGTCCAACGGTGAGCGCCAGCGCGTGCAGCTCGCCCGTGCCTTACGTAACCGGACGACCGGGGTCCTCTACGTGCTGGACGAGCCGACCATTGGCCTACACCCCTCCAACGTCGACGGCGTCCTGGCGATCATCCGGGAACTCCTCGCCGACGGGAATTCCGCTGTCGTCGTCGACCATGACACGCGTGTCCTCGCAGCCGCGGATCACCTGATCGAGATCGGACCCGGAGCGGGAGCGGACGGTGGTCGCGTCATCTTCCAGGGCTCCATCAACGAGGCCTCCCACGCCCCCGCGTCCCGCATCGGCCCGTACATGGCTGGGGTCCGTCGGGTTGAGCGTGCAGCGGGGGAGTTAGATCAGGGCGCGGATATCGATGGACGCGGTGCGCTTCACCTAGAGACTAACCAGATCCACACGGTGCGGCCCCTGAGTGTTGATATTCCGCTGGGTTCGTTGACGGCCGTCACGGGCGTCAGTGGGTCGGGTAAGACGACACTTGTCCTTGAGTCGCTGGTTCCCGCGCTGCGTGCGCGCCTTGCCGGTGAGCCTTTACCCGCTCACGTGCGCAACGTGGACGCCGCCGGTATCTCACGGGTGAACCTGATCGACGCGACGCCGATCGGAGTGAACGTGCGCTCGACCGTGGCCACGTACTCCGGTGTCTTGGATGAGCTGCGCCGGGCGTTTGCGCGTACCGAGGAGGCGCAGGCTGCCGGGTTGAAGCCCGGTGCATTCTCGTACAACACGGGTTCGCTTCGATGCCCCACGTGCGACGGTACTGGGCAGATCACCCTGGATGTGCAATTTTTGCCCGACGTGGACATTGAGTGCACGGATTGTCGAGGGAGCCGCTACGGCGCGCAGGCGTCGCAGATCCGCCGCGATGGGCTGAGCCTGCCCGACATCATGGCGATGAGTGTCGACGAGGCCCGGGTGGCCGTGCGTGGGCTAAAGAAAGCCGGAACGATCCTGGAGACTCTGGCCGGCCTCGGCCTGGGATACCTGACGCTGGGGGAAGCCACTCCCGCCCTCTCTGGTGGCGAGGCCCAGCGCCTCAAGCTTGCCTCCGAAATGGGTAGGCGCCAGGAGGGCACTCTCTTCATCTTCGACGAGCCGACGATCGGCCTGCACCCGGATGATGTGCAGGTCCTCCTGAACGTGCTCCAGCACCTCATTGAGCGCGGAGCGACGGTCATCGTCATCGAGCACGACCTGGACCTGATCCGTTGCGCTGACTGGGTCATTGATATGGGCCCGGGCGGTGGCATCGAAGGTGGTCGTATCGTCGCGCAGGGCACTCCGAGCGATATCGTGGACAGCGAGGCCTCGGTGACGGGACGCTACCTGCGCTGAGACTCTGTCGCAGGGAAACATCAGATGGGTCTTGGCCCAGATAAGCATGGTGCCCGGCTGCCGTGAGGCAGCCGGGCACTACTGCGTCGTGATCAGGTCACTTGACGATGACGACTCGCAGGAAGCGGGGGCCGTGCACGCCGTTGACGCGGACCAGCTCGATGTCGGAGGTCGCCGAACCGCCGGCGATCCAGGTCATCGGACGGGTCGGGTTCTTGCCGAGGATCTCGACGGCCTGGGGCACCGTGGGAACGATGTCGGAGGCCTTGAGGACGACGACGTGGGTGTCGGGCACGAGCGAAATCGCGCGGCGACCCTGGTCGGGCTCACCGTCGAGGACGATGGTGCCGGACAGGGAGATCGCGACGCGGCAACGCGTGACGACGGCGTCGATCTCGTCCAGCTCCAGCGTCGGGATCGCCTGCTCGCGGCTATCCTCGCGCACCGTGCGGCCGTCGCGGGCGGCGGCCTTCTTGAAGGCTTCGTCCAGGCCGGTGGGGACCACGACGGAGGTGGCCTTCTGGTCGGCCAGGAACTTCGAGATCGCGTCGGCGACCTCGGACTCCTCGGAGACCACGACGACCTGCGCGGAGTAGTCCTCGAGCGTCTCGATCATTTCCTCGATGACCGCGTCCGAACCGGGCGCGTGCTCGGTGGATCGAATGTAGTCGCGGGGGATCGGGCGCACCGGACGGCCCTGCTGGGAACGAGAGATGGCGTCGCGTGCTCGCGCGAGGATCGCGGTCTTTGCATCCATGGTGGTGCTCATGTCACGCCTCCTTCGGGGTCGTGTTGGTGGTCATGCCGTGCTCGGAAGCGAGCGGGACGCCCTTCGCGGGGGCGTCGGTGCGAGGCGCGTTGGCGTCGGAATCCTTGTGAGTGCGCTTCCACCACTGACGGAAGGTCTCCTTGGGAGCGACCGGCAGGTCGCGCGCGCGGGTCCACAGCGAGGCCGGGAAGGGCAGTGCGCCAATGGCGCCCTTCTTCGCGAAGAGGCGCGTCGCCTTGGTCGGCACGTTCGCAGCCTTCCACAGCTTTGCGTTCGACATGACCGGGGTGGTCACGCCCATCGCGAGGTCCCACACGTCCGGCACGAGGTTGCGCTTGACGTCAACCGTGCGTGCACGCATGTGGATGAGGATCGTCGGGATGTCGATCTTGACGGGGCAGACCTCGCCGCAGGCGCCGCACAGGGAGGACGCGAAGGGCAGGGTGTGCACGGGATCGTGCTCGTCGAGGCCCTGGGTGAGCTGCGGGGTCAGGATCGCGCCGATGGGGCCCGGGTAAACGGAGCCGTAGGCGTGGCCGGAGGTGTGCTGGTACACCGGGCAGATGTTCATGCACGAGCCGCAGCGGATGCAGGCGAGTGCCTGGCGGCCGATCGGGTCACTGAGGACCTTGGTGCGGCCGTTGTCCATAAGGATCAGGTGGAATTCCTGGGGGCCGTCGCCGGGGGTGACGCCCGTCCACATGGAGGTGTAGGGGTTCATGCGCTCGCCGGTGGCGGAGCGGGGCAGGAGCTGGGAGAAGATCTCGATGTCCTGGAAGCGAGGAACCAGCTTCTCGATGCCCATCAGGGTGATGAGCGTGTCGGGCAGGGTCAGGCACATGCGGCCGTTGCCCTCGGACTCGAAGATCGAGACGGTGCCGGTTTCCGCGATGCCCATGTTGGTGCCGGAGACGGCGACCTTGGCGTGCAGGAACTTCTTGCGCAGGTGGGAGCGTGCGGCGGCAGTCAGCTCGGTCGGGTCGTCGGAGAGGTCGCGGGGCGCGTCCTCCATGCGATCCAGGAAGATACCGCGGACCTCGGAACGGTTGCGGTGGATCGCGGGGACCACGATGTGGCTGGGCATGTCGTCGGCCAGCTGGACGATCATCTCGGCGAGGTCGGTCTCGCGAGCGTGGATGCCCTGGTCCTTCAGGTACTCGTTGAGGTTGGTCTCCTGGGTGGCCATGGACTTGACCTTGACGACCTCGTCAACGCCCTTGGACTTGATGATGTCCGCGACGATGCGGTTGGCCTCGTGCTTGTCGCGCGCCCAGTGGACGATGCCGCCGCGGGCGGTCACGTTGCGCTCGAACTCTTCGAGGAGCTCGGGCATGCGGGACTCGACCTCGAACTTGACGGCCTCGGCGGCGTTACGCAGATCCTCCCAGTCCGGCATCTCCGCGACGCGCTGTCCGCGCTTGGTGCGGATCGTACGGGTGGCGTGACCCAGGTTGCGGCGCATCTGGGTGTTGGCCAGCGTCTTGTGGGCGCCTTCCGGGAAGGTGGGGCCCCAGCGGAGGGTGTCCTCAGGGATGGAGACGGTGGTGCGCCAGCCGCCGGTGTGTGCCTGGGCGTTTGAGTCGTCAGAGACCACGCCGGGCATGCCGATGAACGTTTCAGACATATCAGATCACCTGTGCGCTTTCGGGTGCGAAGGAGATGTTGCCCTCGAAGGGCTGATCCTTGGTGGATGCCAGGATCTCGGCGAGGTGCATCGGGCGGATGCCCGAGTTGAGTCGGGAGAGGCCGCCGCCGACGTGCATGAGGCAGGAGTAGTCGCCCATGACGAGGACCTCAGCGCGCGTGGACATGACGTTGGTGACCTTGTCCGCGAGCATCGACGTGGAGGTCTCAGAGTTCTTCATGGAGAAGGTGCCACCGAAACCGCAGCAGACCTCGGCGTCGGGCAGGTCGACGAGAGTCAGTCCCTCGACGGCGCGCAGGAGGCGGTAGGGGCGGTCGCCGACCTTGGCGATACGCAGCGAGTGGCAGGTCGGGTGGTACGTGACGGTGTGGGGGAAGTACGCGCCCACGTCCTCGAGGCCCAGAACGTCGGTGATGAGCTCGGTGAGGTCGTAGGTGTGCTCAGCGATACGCTGGGATTGCTTCGCGAGATGCTCGTCGCCCACGTGCTCGGCGACGATCTTCTGCTCGTGGCGCGCTGCACCGGTGCAGGAGCCGGAGGGGACGACGATAGCGTCCCACTGGCCGTCGAGCACGGGCTCGAAGGTCTTGACGTGGTTGCGGGTAATCTTCGCGGCGTCTTCGAAGTAGCCGGTGTTTGCGTGCATCTGGCCGCAGCAGACCTGGTCTTCAGGGAAGACAACCTCGTGGCCGAGGCGTTCAAGCAGGGTCACTGTGGCCTGGGCAGCCTGGGGGAACATGACGTCTGCCAGGCAGGTGGAAAAGAGAGCGATGCGCACTGGGGGATCCTTCCTCGTGGGTGCTGTCCAGCCCAGGTTATGACTGGGTCCGAGGTCCCAGCGGCCGTTTTTGTTCAGACAAGATAGGTGGGTGTGATTTTTTGGCTTTTTCGTGCGGAAAAATCGCCACACGTAATCAACGAAAATTGGCCTCTCATTGGGCGTTTTAGGACCTTCGAGGCGCGACTTAGCTCAGGGTGAGTTTTCGTTTTTCAGTTTTGCGATGGTTTCGTGTGCACAAGAGGTCGCCCGGCCTCGAAAATGGACGAGGTTGGGGCGCGGTGGAGAGGACGAGTGGGAGGTCCCTGGGGCTCAGGAGTAGCCGAGGGCGGTGAACACGAGAAGGTGACAATCTTCCGACATGGCCAGCGCTTGGATGTCCATGGGACCGAAATCGTGTGGGATCTTCTCTTTATCCGGCGCGAGGGCCTTATCCGCGAACTCCGGGTCGATCGTGGTGAACTGGCATCCCTGCGGCACGTACTCGTAGAGATCGGGATAGATGCCGGGCAGGAGCGTGTCGGTGGCTGCGCCCTCCGCGAGGAGCTGGATCGTCTCATCGGGGACAGCGGCAACGGCGGTGAGCCAGAATTCGGGGTCCTTGTCGGGAAGGAAGCCTGTTTGGCTGGAATAAGCGATGGTGAGGTGCGCTTCGCTTGCCTCCATGTTTGGCCAACGTAGGTTCACGGAGTCCGTCTGATCCTTGATGGTCGGCTCCTTATCGCTTTGGAAGACGAACTCCGCAAAGCGTGGATCCTTCGGGTACTGAGGAGCCGAAGACTTGTGTGCGAACGGGTTGCACGCGGCAGCGAGCGCCACGACCGCGAGTAGGGGCACGATGGTCTTGAGTGCGAGCTTCATGAGCGTCTTTCGGTCGCTGGTCGGTGGGGGAATTAGGGGCGGCCGATCGCTGTGAGGACGAGCAGCTGGCAGTCCTTGGACACCGCTATAGCGCTGATGGGCAGGGTTCTGAAATCCTTATTTCCCTTGCCTTTCTCGGGTGGGAGAATGGCGTTGGCGTGATCGGGGTTGATCGTCGAGAAGTGGCAGTTCTCGGGCACGAACTTGTGGAGCCGCGGATTGATTCCGGGCAGAACGCTCGCGTCCCCGGTTGCTCCTTCCATGAGGGTGTCGATCGTCGTGGTGGGGACGGTGGCGACTCCGGTCAACCAGTATTCGGGATCCTGCTCGAGGGAGTGGAGGATTCCCGAATGGGTGCGAGCGGCGACCACGTTGCCGTTGGTTGCTTGCATTCCCGGCCAACGCTCGTTGAACGAGTCGAGGCGTGTCTGCACCTTCGTCTTACGGTCGCTCGTGTAGGTAAACGGGGCGAAGCGTGGGTCCTGCAAGCCGTTCGAGCGGGAATTACCCTGCGCGAACGGGTTGCACGCGGTGGCGAGAGCCGCGACCGCGAGTAGGGGCACGATGGTCTTGAGGGGGAGCTTCATGGCTTTCCTTGGCTGGTCCTTTGGACTGTCATTGACGAGACCGGGGTGAGGGGCGTCAACGCGGTGCTTGAGAGCGTGTCTTGGCAGTTACGACCATGCAACTGCTCACTGGGATTGGCCAGGATACGAAGGGGGAGTGTACTCATGCCCGAGCGCTGTCATCACGACCAGATGACAGTTCTTTGACACCGCAAAACCGGTGATTGGGATTGGGGTGAAGCCTTTCGTGGCCTTATCGATGTCTATCCCGAGGCGATCGTCGGCAAATTTGGCGTCGATGGTTGTGAACTGGCAGTCCTGAGGGACGTATTCATAGAGACCGGGGTAGATCCCGGGCAAGAGAGAGGTGTCGCCGATGTTGTTGTCAACCAGCTGAGTGATTGTCTCGTCCGGGACGGTCGCGACAGCGGTGATCCAAAACTCTGGTTCCGTCTGCGGAATACCAAAACCCGAACGAGAGTATTCGACCGTGATGTGGGCTTCAGAAGCTGCCAGCCCCGGCCAACGGAGGTTAAGTGAATCGACGCGCGTTTGGATCTTAGGTTCTTCATTAAAGTCGAAGACGAACTCAGAGAAACGCGGATCCTTCGGGTACTGAGGAGCCGTCTTGTGTGCGAAGGGGTTGCACGCTGCCGTGAGAGCCACCGCGACGAGGATCGGGAGGATGAGTTGACGTATGGACTTCACCCGTCACACCCCGATGTGCGCGCAGACATACACATACTGTCCGCAGACCGCGACGCGGGTCGGGTAGCTGCTAATGCCGAGATAGGTCGGCAGGTCGGGACCGGTCATCCAGCGCTGGCCTGCGAGGTGTTCAAGGGCCTCGGGAAGCCACAGATCACCCGTGTATTCGCCGGTGCAATTGTCGACGAGGAGGTCACTCCACTCCTGGTTCACCTCAACGCAGATCACCATGAACCTATCCGATGGAAGTGGAAGATCCGACTCGGACTTTAAAATGACGCGACGGTCAATGACGCGAAAAAACTCGTGGGTCGGCAGCAGTTCGTCGAGCATCTCCGCTGACATGAGCTGACGGAAACTCACCATGGGCTGCGGCCTCCTTTCTCGTTCCTGTTTTCTTTATCGGCGACCGTTATTGTCGTAGACCGGCTGAAAAGGTGGTTGTTGGCCGACCTTCCAGGTGTATGTCTTGGTCATGCTCCCACTGGTCTCGAAGCTTTTGGCCCATCCGAGTTCCTCGAAACGGCCGTTGACATCATCGCCGAGGCCTGTAATTGAGTCGTGATCGCCCCTGTTGAAGTTCCACTTGTCCCGCGCATGAACGGTCACGGTCGCGGTGATCGTGTCCCCGTTGACCTGAACGTCGGTGTCGGTGTAGGTGTTGTGGCCGCCGAGTGTCCATCTCCAGTTCGCTGTCTCCGGATAATTTCCGGTTGCGCCGAGACTGGTCTGGGGTCCATGGAGCGTGACGCCGGACTGGCCGGCCAAAGCCGCCTCGTTCGCCGCTGCCAGCGCACCATTGAGTTCTCCGTTGACGTGGTTACGGATACCTGCGTCCTCCTTGTACGCTCTCTCGTAATCGACAGACATGGGCGTGCCGGTGTTGTCGCGGAAATGCGCGTAGCACCTCGCTGCGTCGGTCATGCCGAGGCTATATGCGCCGCCGAGGCCGCTCTGTCCCGCCTCCCAGAGGGCATAATCTCCGGCGTTGGCTTGCCCCTTCTTTGACCCCCAGACGAAATCTTCGTCCCATTTCTGGGTGCGATCGGGCTCGACGGTCGAATAGCCGCCCCATGTCGTGTAAGGCGTCGCTCCCGGTCCGGCCGTGATTGCAGCCTGCAAATCGTACTGCTCGAAGGCCGAGACCCGCGGGGCCAGGATGTTTCGATACTGAGTCGCCAGGATGAAGAGTCGTCCGATGTCCTTGGGGCTTGCAAACAGCAGGCGGTTTCGGAGCGGTCGAACACCCCACGTGTCAGTGACGACGAAACCATGGAGCTCGATCTGCTCTACCAGCGTAATAACGTCGCCCTGAAGGCTCGTCTTGTTCGTGCGATATGTCGTAACGACAGTCTGTAACTCTTCAACCAGCGCGATGTGAGTGTTGATCTGGCTTTCAATCTTCTGCAGATTGGCGAGGAGCGCGTCGGCGCTCTGGCCCTGCATCGTCTGTGTAATGAGCTCTTTTGCGTGCGCAATATCGTCCAACTTCGCCTGATCCTCGCGAAGTACCAAATCGCACCTGGCAATCGTGTCCGTGAAGCTGGACAAATCGAGTGCGTAGAGTTCCGTTTTCGTTACCACGAAATGTCCCCCTTCAGGACGGAGGCAATCGAGTCGGAGATGTCGCGTTCCATGGCTTCGAAGGAATGGAGCGTCTTGAGCATGTTTGCGCGGGTCTTCTTCATCGCTTTCTGGATGCTCTTTTGTTCCTCATTGATGACCTGGATAGGCTCGCTGATCCGCTGTGCGTAGATGCGGCTGCACGGATCTCCCGCGGGGGGCGTGACCTCTGTGGTGGATGATGACCCGTCGAGGTACTGAGCCGCCGTGCGTAAGGCGTCGCTCGAAAAACTCAAGTCCGGCACTGTCGTCTCCTTTGTCCGTACTTCTGTTAGGAGCCTACAAGGGGGAGGTCCCGGGAAGCAACTTGCTTCCCGGGACCTCCCGAGCCCATCCGCCGGCGATCAGTGCGGCATGTAGGCGCCGAGCCAGCCCTGGGATGCGATGAACACCAGGGTGCACAGCACGAGGAGCAGGCCGATCGAGTAGGGGGCGGCCTTCTTGAGGATTTCCGCGTCGGAGCCCTTCGAATCCACCGCGGTCGCGGCGATCGCGAGGTTCTGCGGGGAAACGATCTTGCCGATACCGCCGCCGATTGTGTTGGCGGCCAGCAGGATCGACGGGTCGAGGCCCGCGCCGGCTGCGGCGGTCGACTGCAGGTTTGCGAAGAGCGCGCCCGCCGAGGTCGCGGAGCCTGCGACGGCCGTGCCGATCCAGCCCAGGATGGGGGAGAGGAACGCGAAGGCCGCGCCCGTCGTCGCCAGCGCGGCGCCGATCGAGGTGGTCTGGCCGGAGAAGTTCATGACGAAGGCGAGGGCCATGACGGAGGCGATCGTCAGGATGGCCATGCGCAGCGAGTAGATGGTGCGCGGCAGGACCGCGAACATCTCACCCACGGAGGTCTGGAAGCGTCCGTTCGAGGAGTTCGTGCCGTAGACGATGGCGACGATGATGCCGGTGACGAAGATCCAGGTGCCGGGGTTGGACAGGATCTGCAGGTTGTAGTTGGCGGCGGTCGAGGGGGAACCGTCGGCGGTCAGCAGGTTGCCGTAGATGCCGGGCCACGGGATCTTCACGTCTGTCGAGGAGAAGAAGGCAGCGACCGGCTTGGCCAGCTTCGTGATCGCGATGATGACGACGACGAGGACGTAGGGCAGCAGGGCCAGGCCGATGCGCGAGCCGGTGGGCTTGTCGGCCTCGTCGGCCTCGGTTGCGCACTCCGCAGGGGTCGTCGGGCCCCAGACCAGCAGGAAGACGTAGCAGGCCGCGAAGCCCAGGAGTGAGGCGACGACGGCGGTTAGCTCGTAGGAGACCGATGGGGTGAAGAAGTGGCCCGCACCGGCAGCAAGGCCGGCAACGAGGGCGAGGGGCCAGAGCTGGCGCACGCCGCGGCTACCGTCGAGGATGAACAGCATTAGGACCGGGATGAACAGACAGAAGATCCAGGTCAGGTGGCCCATGTCGCCGGCGACGACAACGGGCTCTGCGCCGCCGAGCTTACCCGCGGTGGTCGTGGGGATCGCCATGGCACCAAAGCCCACGTTGATGGCGTTGCCGACGACGGTGACGACAGCAGCCTTGATCTTCGGGACGCCGAGGGTCACTAGCATGGCGCAGGTGATGGCCACGGGGGCGCCGAAGCCGGCCAGGCCCTCGAGCAGGCCGCAGAAGCACCAAGCGACGATGAGGGCCTGGGCGCGCTGGTCGCCGCGGCCGATCGTATTAAAGACGGCCTTCAGGTCAGAGCTGCGGCCCGACTTCTCGGTGAGGTTGTAGAGCCACACGGCCGCGATGATGATGTAGATGATCGGCATGAAGCCCATCGCGGCGCCCTGCGTGCCGGACAGGAGCGCCATACCGACGGGCATCTTGAAGGCGAACACCGCGATGCCCAGGGACAGCACGAGGGAAATGAGCGAGCACCAGTGGGTGGCGACCTTGAAGACGCCCATGAGGACGAAGAAGACGACGAGCGGAAGGAGCCCGACGACGGCTGTCAGGAAGACATTCCCCGCGACTGCCGTCGTCGACGGGGTAAAGGATTGGGCTAACAAGAGAGAAGTCATGGCTGCTCCGCGCGTCAGTGTGTGGGACATTGGACCCAATTATCATGACATATGAACGCTGAGGCGTACACATTTTTGAGCGTTTTTCTTTGTCAATTCTGGATGGGGGAGCGCGCCGCATCTCACGTCCAGTATGCGCAGCGTCTGCTCGCGGGCGGGGCCTCGTCGATAGACTACGAAGCGTGAAGACTACATCCGCTGTTCCCGTCCCCTCCGGTTCGCGCATGCCGATTCGTAAGTATCGGCCGTTCCTCGATACGAATCCGATCGACCTGCCGGATCGCCAGTGGCCCTCCAAGCGCATCACGAAGGCGCCGCGCTGGATGTCCACCGACCTGCGCGATGGCAACCAGGCCCTCATCGAGCCGATGGATCCTGCTCGCAAGCGCCGCATGTTCGACCTGCTCATTAAGCTGGGTTATAAGGAGATCGAGATTGGTTTCCCCGCGGCCTCGCAGACGGACTACGACTTCGTGCGCTCCCTGATCGAGGACGACGCGGTGCCCGAAGATGTGACGATCTCGGTGCTCACCCAGTCGCGCCCCGAGCTGATCGAGCGCACGGTCGAGGCCATGGTGGGCTTCCCGCGCGCGACGGTGCACCTCTACAATGCGACGGCCCCCGTGTTCCGCGAGGTCGTCTTCCACGCTGATAAGGCGCAGACGATCGAGCTCGCCCAGTCCGGTGCGCGCGAGATTATTGCGCAGGCTGAGAAGCGCCTGGGCGATGAGACGATCTTCGGATTCGAGTACTCGCCCGAGATCTTCGTCGACACCGAGCTCGATTTCGCCCTCGAGGCGTGCGAGTCCATCATGGACGTCTGGGAGCCGGGCGAGGGACGCGAGATTGTCCTGAACCTGCCGTCCACGGTCGAGCGTGCGACCCCGAACGTGTTCGCTGATCAGATCGAGTGGATGAGCCGCAACCTGAGCCGCCGCGAGTACGTGGCGCTGTCCGTGCACCCGCACAATGACCGCGGCACGGGCGTGGCGACGGCCGAGCTGGCGCTGCTGGCCGGCGCGGACCGTATCGAGGGTTGCCTGCTGGGCCAGGGCGAGCGCACCGGCAACGTCGACCTGCTGACGCTGGGCCTGAACCTGTTCAGCCAGGGTATCGATCCGGGCATCGACTTCTCCGACGTGGACGCGATTCGCCGTACGGTCGAGTACTGCACGCAGATGGAGACGTCCCCGCGCGCCCCCTACGTCGGCGACCTCGTTTACACGAGCTTCTCCGGTTCCCACCAGGACGCGATCAAGAAGGGCTTCACCGCCCGCAAGGCTAAGGTTGACGCGGCCGGCGGCGACGAGGAAGCGGTCGTGTGGGAGCTGCCCTACCTGCCGATCGACCCGCACGACGTGGGCCGCTCGTACGAGGCCGTGGTGCGCGTGAACTCGCAGTCCGGCAAGGGTGGCGTCGCCTACCTCATGTCGACGGCGCACGCCCTGGAGCTGCCGCGTCGCCTGCAGGTGGAGTTCTCTCGCATCGTCCAGCGCCACACCGACACCTACGGCGGCGAGATCAATGCGGCCACGCTGTGGCAGATCTTCGCGGACGAGTACCTGCCCACGAGTGCCGCTCCCGGTCTGGAGCCGTGGGGTCGCTTCGATCTGCGCGCCTCGCAGGTCTCGTCGATCGACGATGAACACGTCGAGCTCAACGCGACGCTCACGGACGGCGGCGAGACCGTGAAGGTGCAGGCAACGGGTACGGGCCCGATCGACGCCTTCGTCTCGGCGCTGCACGAGTTCGATCTCGATGTGCGCATCCTCGACTACTCCGAGCACGCGATGAGCCAGGGGCGCGACGCCCGAGCCGCCGCCTACGTGGAGGCCGCGGTTGACGGTCAGATCGTGTGGGGCGTCGGCATCGACTCCTCGATCACGCGCGCGTCCTACAAGGCCGTCATCTCGGCGGTTAACCGAGCCCTGCGCTAAGCGCTCGCAGACAGATAAGGCGAACCCCGGCCTCGTTGATGGAGAAACGAGGCCGGGGTTCGTCGTGTCATCAGGTGCGCTGGGCGGCCGGGATCGGGTTGGCCGCCAGGGCCTCAAGGGATCGGCGCACCTGGCCGTCGAGGACGCGGGCGATGCGCTCGGTGAGGATGTAGGGGTCGGTGCTCATGCCGGTTGCGAGCCACTGAGAGGTGTGGCCGAGAATGGCGAGGGTGAAGTGGTCGGTGACGAACACTCGATCGTCTTCGGTGACCTGCAGATCGATGCTGTGCTGATCGACGATGGGTTCCATGACGGCTCGCAGCTGCTTGTGGAGGAAAATCTGCAGGTCCTCCATGCCGATGGAGGAGACGACGGAACGGGTCTCTTCGGGGTGGTTTTGCATCCACACGAACATGGCGAGCAGGCCATCGGACCAGTCATCGTAGGTGGTGTTGGCGATGATCTGGTCGGCGACCTCGCGCTTGAAGACCCACACGGTGAGGTCGCGGATGTCAGAGAAGTGGTAGTAGAAGGCCTGGCGTGTCACGCCGGCGGTGCGCGTGATTCCGGAAACCGTCACCTTCGACAGTGGGACGGTCGTGAGGGCCTCGCGCAGGGCGCGTGCGAGCCGCTCTTTCGCATCGGGGTGGGGCATCAGTGATCCTCGGCGACAAGAAACGATGAGGTTACGTGCGAACTATACATGCAAATTCGCGGAGCTGCCTACTGCCTGTCTAGACAGAACTGACCAATCGTACAGCGAGGCCCAGGTCATGCGTCTAGGGATTGGTTGTCACGATTGTGTTGCGGATATGCGTCAGGCCCCGGTCTCGTTGGAACGAGGCCGGGGCCTGACGTGAGCTGTGTCTGCCCTCGTGCGGTTGGTGGGAATTACCGCATTACTTGGCGAGACGACCCAGCGCCGGGGTGGTCTGGTCGGTCATGAGCACTCGCATGCGCGCAATCGCGAGCGAGGGGTTGACCTCCAGGCCGGAGAGCATCCACTGAGCCATGTGGGCGGTGGTCGCCAGAGCGAAGTGCTGAGCGACGACGTCGCGCGCCGTGGCCGAGGCGGAGCCGGGGAGGCGGGACTCGATGAGTTCCTGAATGTGGGAGGCCAGGAACGCCCACAGGTCGTTCGCCTCGATGGTCTTCATGGCGGCGGCGGTCTCGTCGCGATGGGCGTGCATCCACGTCATGGTCGCTTCGATGGCGTCGAGCCATTCTCCCGAACTGGTGGTCAGGTGCGCTGTGACTTCCTCGCGGAAAACCCAGGCATTGAGGTCGTTGAGGGAGTTGAAGTGGTAGTAGAACGCTTGACGGGTGACCCCGGCGGAGCGTGTCAGTGCGCTGACAGAGATCTTTGACAGCGGGGTCTGCGTCAGGGCCTGGCGCAGTGCGGTGCCAAGCTTTTCGCGGGCATCAATCGGCGGAGCCATTTGTTTCCTTCCTTCGACGGTTATGGGTAAACCATATCCAGTTACGAAGAAACTATCTACTCGAAAACCATTTGCCGGCTGTGTAACCGACCACGCTGTCAGTTTCTCATACATTGTTGACAGTGCACGCGGGGGCGCTTGTCGATCGATGTGACAGCGCACTTCACAACAGATTTCGCGCCCTGCGATGCGGGCCGGGCCTCCTCTCCCAAGTCCCGCGGTCGTGACACAATGTTCGTGTGATGAAGTCCTATCGAGACGAGGCGATCGTCCTGCGCACCCACAAGCTGGGCGAAGCGGATCGCATCATCACGCTTCTCACCGCCGAGCATGGGCAGGTGCGCGCCGTCGCCAAGGGAGTGCGCAAGACGACCTCAAAGTTCGGCGCGCGCGTCGAACCCTTCTCCGTCATTGATGCCCAGCTCCATCGAGGCCGCACTCTCGACACTCTCACCCAGGTCGCCTCAATCGCCCAATACGGCGACGCCATCGCCGCCAACTATGACCTCTACCTTGCGGCCACCGTCGTCGTCGAAACCGCCGAGCGCCTCACCACGGACGCTCACGACGGCACCCACTCCCAATACCTGCTCCTCCTGGGGGCGCTTAACGCCCTGGCGCGAGGCCGTCACGACCCGACCCTCATTCGCACGTCCTACACGCTGCGCGCCCTCGCTCTCGCCGGATGGGCGCCCTCCTGCTTCGACTGCGCCGTGTGCGGCACCCAGGGGCCGCACACCTCGTTCTCGATCCCCGACGGTGGAACCGTCTGCGATACCTGCCGACCGCCCGGCGCCTCCTCGCCCGCACCCGACACGGTGGCCCTCCTCGGTCAGCTGCTCAGTGGCGACTGGGAGCGGGCCGACCGGTGCGAACCCTACGCGCGCACCGAGGCCTCGGGCCTCATCTCCTCGTACACTCAATGGCATCTGGAACGTCGCCTGCGCTCGCTGAGCGTCATCGATAGGAGTCACCCATGACGGACCTGCGACCCACCCCCATGGACCGCGCACCGAACGACCCCACCGCGCCGCTGCTCGGCCCCGGCCAGTGGCACTGCGAGGCGCCCGTCTTCCGTAAGGGTGAGGTGCCCGCGCACGTCGCGCTCATCATGGACGGAAACGGGCGCTGGGCCAATAGCCGAGGCCTGGCGCGCACCGAGGGACATCGGGCGGGGGAGTACGCGCTCATGGACACGATCGCCGGTGCGATCGACGCGGGTGTGCGCTACCTGAGCGTCTACACGTTCTCCACCGAAAACTGGAAACGTTCGCCCGCCGAGGTCTCTTTCATCATGAACTACGCCTCCGACGTGCTCGCGCGGCGCACCGACCAGCTCGCCCAGTGGGGTGTGCACGTGCGGTGGAGTGGGCGCCGGCCCAAGCTGTGGAAGAGCGTCATCAACGCGCTGGAGAAGGCTGATCGGGCGACCTCACACTGCAAGACTCTCGACCTGATCATGTGCGTGAACTACGGTGGTCGAGCCGAGCTGGCGGACGCCGCGCGCTCCATCGCCGAGGACGTCGTGGCGGGGCGTCTGAGCCCGCGCGGTGTCACCGAAAAGACGCTCTCGCGCCACCTCTACCTGCCTGACGTGCCCGACGTCGACCTCATGATCCGTACGTCGGGGGAGCAGCGCCTGTCCAACTACCTGCTGTGGCAGATGGCGTATGCGGAAATGATGTTCGTCGACACCCCCTGGCCCGCGTTCGACCGCGAGGAGCTGTGGGGGTGCCTGGAGGAGTTCGCGGGACGCGATCGCCGTTTCGGCGGTGCGGTCGACCGTGTCGCGCAGTCCTAGGCGTTGTCTGTAGCCAGCGCCGCGTCGACCGCGCGGCGCTTACGGCGGCCCCACGCGATCTTCGCGGCGATCAGCGCGATGATGAGGGCGAGGCCCGCCCAGCCCCAGGGGGAACCGGCAACCGCACGGATCGCCGTAGCGAAGACCGCGAGCGTGCCGAGGCCGTACAGCAACGCCCAGAGGACACAGCCCGGGATCATCGCGATCGTGTAGGTGCTCCAGCGCATGCGCACGAGGCCCGCGCCCGCGTTGATTGCCGTCTGGATGCCCACCGTCAGGAAGCACAGGGGAATGGCGATGATGCCCCACTTGTCCAGCATGGCCGCGCCCTTGCGGGGAACCGGGCCGTCGAACCAGCGGGCCATGGTGCCCAGGAAGCCCTGTCGTCCTGTTGCCAGGACTGCGCCGGAGGCGGCGCCGCGAGCCAGCCAGTAGGTCGCCTGCGCGCGGAAGAAAACGACCACAAACAGGAAGACGAAGAGCCAGATACCTTCGCGTGCAAACGCAGGGACCATGGAGTCGATTCCGGCGGCGAACATGACACTCCCAGACTGAGGCTAACCAAACGAAGCCTATCCTAACCTACGCAAGAGGCCTGGGAAAGCGTCGTCCGCTTCCCAGGCCTCGTCGTGACTGATGCAGCCTCAGTAGGTCACTTCTTCGACTGGCACGAGCTGCATACCCCGAAGAGCTCCAGGGAATGCTCGACATCTCCAAAACCGTGCGCCGCTGCGACCGAATCCACCCACGACTCGATCTGCGACTGCTCGATCTCCTCGGTGAAACCGCACTTGCGGCACACCAGGTGATGATGGTGGTGGTGCGTCGTGCACGAGCGGTACAGGGCCTCGCCGTCGGAGGAGCGCAGCGTGTCGACGCGGCCGTCATCCGCGAGGCTCTGGAGCGAGCGGTACACGGTTGCCAGGCCCACGCGCTGCCCCTGGACGTGCAGGTCCTCAAAGATCTGCTGGGCGCTGCGGAAGTCGCTGACACGGGTCAGCTCATCGAGGACCGCCTGACGCTGCTTCGTCATGCGCTGCATGGTGTTCCCTTCCTCATGATGCGTCTGCGTGAGCGAGGTGTTCGCGCTCCGGATGCTGGTTGAGACCGCGGGCTGCGCGAAGCCTGCGCACCCTGCGGATACGGTCCACAATAGCCCGGATCGTAAATCCAATCGCGTACAGGCAGATTGCGCCGACAACGATGGTCGCGCCGGGCGACAGGTCAACGAAGTACGTCAGCGACAGGCCGCACGTGCAGATGATGACCCCGAGAGCCATCGCGATGCCCATCGTGGAGCGGAAGGAGCGTGCTCCGAGCTGTGCGATTGCCACGGGGATGACCATCAGTGCGCTGACTAGCAGCGAGCCGACGACCCGCATCGCGACGGCCACGGTCAGTGCCGACAGGATCGCGATGAGCAGGGACAGCGTGCGTACGGGCAGCCCCGTCGAGCGTGCGAAGTCCTCGTCGTTGGTCACCGAGAAGAGCGCGGGGGCCAGGCCCACGCCGAGCGCCACGATTGCGACCCCGAGGAGCGTGATGAGCGTAATGTCGCTCCACCGCACGGTCGAGATCGAACCGAACAGATAGGAGTTCAGCTGGGCGGACGTGCCGCCTGCGAGGCCGATCAGGAGGACGCCGCCGGCGATGCCCCCGTAGAACAGCATGGCCAGGGCAGTGTCGCCGGATGTGCGACCGCTCTGGCGGACCAGCTCGATCGTGATTGCGCCGAGTAGGGAGATGATGACCGCGCCGGGGATCGCCCACGAGTCGGCGGGGCTCACGTTCGCGAACGTGCCCGCCAGCCACCCCAGCGCAACACCGGTCAGAGAGATGTGGCCGATGCCGTCGCCGAGCATGGCGAGGCGCCGATGGACCAGGTAGGTGCCGATGATCGGGGCGGTGAGGCCGACGATCAAGGCGGCGAGCAGCGAACGCTGCATCATCGGTGAGGACAGGAGGGTCGTCAGTGCGTCAATCATGCGTTGCTCCCGTCTAGATTCCGCTCACGAGGCCGTGGTCGACCGTCACGGGCCTCGTCTCGGTCTCGGGGTGGCAGTGGTCGCCGCCGCCGTGGTGCTGCTCGTGATCATCCTCGATGTGGGGCGGGCCGTCGTAGGAGACGTGTCCCGCGTTGATGTGCAGCTCGCGATCCAAGAGCGGGCCGAGCTCGCCCAGTTCGTGCAGGACGATGAGGATCGTGGTCCCCTCCGCCTTGGCCTCGGCGACGATCTGCGCGAGGCGCGCTCGCGATGTCGCGTCGATCCCAGCCATCGGCTCGTCCATGATGAGCAGCTCAGGTCGGCGCACGAGGGCGCGCGCGATGAGGACGCGTTGTGCCTGCCCGCCCGACAGAATGTTGAGGGGGGAGTGGGCGCGGTGGGCCATGCCGACGCGCTCGAGGGCGGCCAGAGCCTTCGCTGTGTCGCCCGGCAGTGCCCACAGGCGACGAGGCCCGAGCAGGCCGGATCGCACGACCTCGATCGCGCTGGCGCTAATCGCGCCGCCCGAGGAGATGCGCTGGGGGACGTAGCCGATCTTGTTCCACGGCACGCGGCGGCGAGTGGAAATCGAGTGACCGAAGAGCTGGGCGTCGCCGCTTGTGATGGGCGCGGTGCCCAGCAGGGCCTTCAGGGTTGTGGACTTACCCGATCCGTTGGAACCGGTGATCGCTACGGTCTGGCCGGCGGGGATATCGAGCGAGATCCCGTGGAGGATCAGGTCCGTATCCCAGGCCACGTGCAGGTTGTCGAGACGCACGACGGCGGTCGCCTCCGCGAAGGAGGCTCCCGCCGTCGTGGGGTTGTCAGTCGTTGTCACTGGCAGTCGAGGGCTTTCGTCAGGGCGTCAATGTTGGAGTTCATCGTCGCGGCGTAGTCCTTGGACGCGTCGGTCTGGGACTCGATCGGGTCTAGGACGGCCGTCGTGATGCCGAGGTCGTCGGCCAGGGTCTGAGCGACCTTGGGATCGATGAGGGCCTCGGTGAAGATCGTCGTCACGCCCTGCTCCTTGGCGATCTGGGCGATTTCAGCCAGACGCGCGGGGGAGGGGGAGGACTCGGGGTCGAGGCCGGAGATGCCGACCTGGGTCAGGCCCGTGCGGTCCGCCAGGTAACCGAAGGCGGTGTGGGCGGTGACGAAGGTCTTGACCTTGCAGCTCGAGGTCTTGGTGACCAGGGTGTCGCTCAGGGTGTTGAGCTCCTCGGCCAGGGCCTTCGCGTTCGCCTTGTAGACGTCGGCGTGGGCGGAGTCAGCCTCGGCGAGCTTGTCGCCCACCAGGGTGGCGGCATGCGCCATGCGGGTGGGATCCAGCCAGAAGTGCGGGTCCGCGCTCATGTCGTGGTGGTGCTCGTGGCCCTCGTGGTCGTGGCCTTCGTGGTCGTGGCCCTCATGATCATGGTCGTGGGCTTCGGTCTCGCCGGACTGGGCCTCCTCGGTGGCCTCTTCCTCCTCCTCGGCGGGGTGGTTGGCGTCGGTGCCCGCCTCAACCAGCTCGGCTGCGGGAGAGACGTCGATGACGGTCTTGGGGGCCTGCTGCTCGATGGCCTCGTCAACCGCGCTCTGGAAGCCCGCGAGGTAGACGACCGCGTCCGCGGAGGACAGAGAGTCGACCATCTTGGGGGAGAGCTCGAGGTCGTGCGGCTCGGCGCCTTCCGGGGTCAGAGAGGTGACGGAAACGTGCTCGCCGCCGATCTTCTCAGCCAGGTACTGCAGGGGGTAGAACGAGGCCATGACGGTCAGTTTGCCGTCCTTGGAGGAGCTATCTCCGGACGTGGCCGTGGAGGTGCAGGCGGACAGGGCGAGCGCTGTGGCAGCCGCGCATGCGGCAGCAAGGATTCTCTTCGACATGAAAATCATTCTCTTTGAAATTGAGAATCTTTGTCAAGTCAATCTCGGTGCCCGGACCGCCGTGATCTGGGGAGTTAGCGGACGTGTCCAGTGGAGCTCCGCACGATCAAATCGGGCGAAAAGACGTAGTCGGCGTGCGTGGGGGTGTAGTCGGCTGTGTTCAATGCCTCGAAGAGGGCGCGCACGGCGGATGCGACGATCGACTGCACGGGCTGGTGGATCGTCGTGAGTGCCGGATCCAGGTGGCTCATGAGGAACGTGTCGTCGAAGCCGATGACCGAGACGTCGCTCGGGACGGATAGGCCGAGCGAGGAGATCGTGCGGATGGCGCCGAGGGCCTGCAGGTCGGATCCGGTGATGATTGCTGTCACGCCGCGCTCCAGGAGGGCGTGCGTGTAGGCGGCAGCGGCCTCGTACGTGTAGAAGGTTTCTTCGATGATGGGGGAGTGGTCTCCGATCAGCTCGCCCATCACCTGTGTGAATGCCTCGGCCTTACGTAGGGCCGGGACAATGTGCGTGCGGCCGGTGAGAAGCGCGATGCGCGTGTGGCCCAGCTCGTGCAGGTGAGTGACCGCGGCGCGAATGCCGAGGGAATCTCCGGTGGAAAAGTCGGGGGCTGGGACCTCCGGGCGCGCGCCGTTGATCGTGACGAAGGGGATTCCGCGCGCAGCGACGTCGTGATAGGGGGAAAGGTCGGACAGGAGATCCGCGTGCCTGCCGGAGACAAAGATGAGTCCGTCGACGCGGTGATCAATGAGTGAGGAGAGGTGGTCGAACTCGGACGTCGCGCCCGGTGTCTGCGTGCGAATGAGGGCGATGCCGCCCGCGCGGGAGATCTCCTCTTGAAGGTGATGGGCGAAGGAGGCGAAGATCGGGTTCGTCAGCTCCGGCACGATAACGCCGACCGTCGGAGTGCTGGGCGTGTGCTCGCTGGGAGGGCGGTCGTAGCCCAGCTCGTCGATCGCCGTCAGGACCCTGCGGCGTGTGTCTTCGGAGACCTGGCCGACGCCGTTGAAAACGCGTGAAACAGTTGCGGTTGATACACCCGCATGGGCCGCGATATCGGCCATGCTTGTACGATTTTTGGTCATCGGCTCAACTCTCCTTTGGGTGTCCGAGTGCAGCTGTTTCCCTATAAATGTAACAGCTTGCACACAATTGCGAAAATTGTTGCAGAAACAAAATCGGGCGTAT
The DNA here is from genome assembly GCF_005696695.1 of Schaalia odontolytica. Classification (NCBI taxonomy): domain Bacteria; kingdom Bacillati; phylum Actinomycetota; class Actinomycetes; order Actinomycetales; family Actinomycetaceae; genus Schaalia; species Schaalia odontolytica. Next base: position 822,546 of record NZ_CP040006.1, read on the forward strand.
TACAGTGACCATGTAGCAGGTCGCTGATGGAGGCGACCCGCCTGACCAACACAGGAGTAATAATGCGACGTGGCATCGCAGCGCTCGGCGTCCTCGCGGCGGCTACCGCCCTGGCCGCCTGCAACAACGGCACCACCTCTTCCTCGACCTCCTCGGACAGCGCGAACACCGACGCTGTGGCGACCCTGACGATCTGGGCGGATGACACCCGCTTCTCCCAGGTTGAGGACCTCGCCGAGGACTTCACCACCAACACAGGCGTGAAGGTCAACGTCGTGCAGAAGTCTGAATCCGACATGGATACCGAGTTCACCACCCAGGTGCCCACCGGCAACGGCCCCGACCTGATCGTCATGGCCCACGACAAGCTGGGTGCACTCGTCGCTAACGGCGTCGTCGCCCCCGTGGACCTGGGCGAGGCCAAGTCCAACTTCGCAGACGTCGCCGTCAAGGCCGTCACCTACAACGGCCAGACCTACGGCGTCCCCTACGCCGTTGAGTCTGTCGCACTGGTGCGCAACAACGCCCTCACCAAGGACGAGCCCAAGACCTACGACGACATGATCGCCTCCGGTAAGACCGCCGGCGTCGAGTACCCCTTCATCATCCAGATGGGCGACAAGGGCGACCCGTACCACTTCTACGGCTTCCAGACCTCCTTCGGCGCCCCCGTCTTCAACACCAACGCTGACGGCGAGTACACCTCCGAGCTGGCCATGAGTGGCTCCGGCGGCACCGACTTCGCAAACTGGCTCAAGGCTCAGGCTGACGCGAATGTGTTCTCCACGTCCATCACGGGCGACATCGCCAAGCAGGCCTTCCTCGACGGCAAGGCCGCCTACACGGTGACCGGCCCCTGGAACGTCGCCGCCTTCCGCGAGGCCGGCATGGACGTCTCCGTCCTGCCGATCCCCTCCGCCGGCTCCCAGGCTGCGCAGCCCTTCGTTGGTGTCCAGATGTTCTACCAGAGTGCCAAGTCTGCCAACCCGGTCGCTGCCAAGCAGTTCTTCAACTACCTGGCCACCCCCGAGGCTCAGGAAGAGATGCAGAAGCTCGGTGGTCGCGCCTCTGCGATGCCTTCGGTCGCCGCCAAGTCGGATGACCAGGACATCAAGGACTTCGCGAAGGTTGCCGAGTCCGGCGCTCTCGCCCCCGCGATCCCCGCGATGGGTTCCGTCTGGAACTTCTGGGGCCAGACCGAGGCCAACATCGTGAGTGGCACCGAGGCCCCGGCCGAGGGCTGGGCGACCATGGTCACCAACATCAACAACGCGATCGCCTCCAAGTGATCGAACTCGCCGGTTGCATAGCGACTGGCACCCCGCTCGCCTGAGGCGAGCACCCAGCCTCGCACCCGCCCGCGTCCCACGCGGCGGGCGGGTGCGAGGCCCACAAAACGCTCGCGCCGCCCTGCGGCGCACTCGCACCCCCGGGTGCTTTCCGACCCGCCACCAGGCGGGTATCGTCGCAATGACGCGCAAACTGCGCACGTGTGGAGGACACGATGTCTGAGCCAGCGAAGGCTGCAGAAAAGAAAAAAGAGGCGCGCACAGCCTCGCACGCTAGCGAAGTGACCAGGCCCGGTTTCTTCGTCAAACTCGTCCTGATGATGCTCATCGATGCCCTGGGGATCTACGGCATGTTCACCGCTTACCTGGTGAAGTCCTGGACGGTTCTCGCCGTCCTCGCCGTCCTGCTTCTCGCGGTCAACTGGGTGTACTTCTCCAAGCGGACTATTCCCGCGAAGTACCTCGTTCCCGGCATGGTCTTCCTGCTCATCTACCAGGTCTTCGTCATGGGGTACACGGGCTACGTGTCCTTCACGAACTACGGCCAGGGCCATAACTCCAGCAAGGATGACGCTGTCGCCTCGATCCTGCAGGCTTCCGAGCAGCGCGCCGAGGGTGCGCCGAGCCTCCCCGCCGCCGTCGTTGAGGACAGCAACGGCCTCGGGCTCGCGGTGGTCGACACTGCGACGGGCGCGATCCGCGTGGGCGACTCCGAGACCCCGCTGCACGAGGTGTCCGGCACCTACGCAGCCGGCGTCATCAGCGCGGTTGACGGTTACAAGGTCCTGACGCTCGCCGAGATCCTCAAGCCCGAGGTGCAGCAGAAGGTCTCCGCCATCAAGGTTCCGGTCTCCGACAATCCGAACGACGGAAGCTACCGAAGCGATGACGGATCGACCGCCTACCTGGCCAAGTCCCGCTACAACTACGACGAGGCCGCCGACACCCTGACCGACACGACGACCGGCGTCGTCTACACGGCCAACAACAAGATCGGCGCCTTCGTTGACGCGGACGGCAATCAGGTCGACCCGGGCTGGCGCGTCTTCGTCGGCTTTGACAACTACATGAACATGTTCGCCCGCGGCGACCTGGCCGGTCCCTTCCTGAAGGCCCTGCTGTGGTCCTTCGTCTTCGCCGCGGTCTCGGTCCTGTCGACCTTCGCGCTCGGCCTGATCCTGGGCCTCGTGTTCGCAGACAAGCGCATCAAGGGTCGTAAGATCTACCAGTCCCTCATGATCCTTCCCTACGCCTTCCCGGCCTTCCTGGCCACCCTGGTGTGGAAGGGCATGCTCAACACAGACTTCGGCTTGATCAACCAGGTGTTCCTCGGCGGCGTGAAAATCCCGTGGCTGACGGACGGATTGCTGGCGAAGTTCTCGATCTTGGGCGTGAACCTGTGGCTGGGCTTCCCCTACATGTTCCTCGTGTGCCTGGGTGCCCTGCAGTCCCTGCCGGGTGACGTCGAAGAGGCCGCGAAGATCGACGGCGCCTCCGGCCTGCGTACCGTGTGGTCCATCAAGCTGCCGCTCGTGCTGCAGTCGACCGTTCCGCTGCTGATCGCGTCCTTCGCGTTCAACTTCAACAACTTCTCGCTCATCTACATGCTGACCGGCGGCGGCCCGAACTACCCGGGCTTGGATGTCGGCCAGACTGACATCCTGATCTCGATGGTCTACAAGATCGCGATCGAGTCGGGTTCCCCGAACTACGGCCTGGCCTCGGCCATGTCTATCGTCATCTTCATCGTCGTGGGCGTGATCGCGTGGCTCGGTTTCCGCCAGACGAAGACCCTTGAGGAGCTGTGATGAGCGCTGCAACTGTGAAGAAGAACCGTGAGTCTACCCTGAAGGGTGCGCGCTGGTGGAAAGAGGTCGGTTGGCGCCACATCGTCGCCATCCTGATGATCATCTACTGCCTGGTCCCGCTGCTCTACGTCCTGTCGGTGTCCCTGAACCCCGGCGCGACGCTCACCGGATCGACCAAGCTCTTCTCCGCGTTTTCCTTCGAGAACTTCCTGGCGCTGGGCTCCGGCAAGTACGCCGGCTACTGGTCGTGGGTCCTGAACTCCCTCATCGTGTCGACCACGACCGCTGTGGGCACCGTCCTCATGGGCGCGGCTGCCGCCTACGCGTTCAGCCGCTTCCGCTTCAAGGGACGCCGTGCGACCCTGACCGGCCTGCTGCTGGTGCAGATGTTCCCGCAGATGCTGGCCTTCGTGGCCCTGTACCTGCTGCTCCTGGGAATCCAGGACATCTTCCCGGTCCTCGGCCTGAACTCCAAGCTCGGCCTGATCTGCGTCTACCTCGGTGGCGCGCTCGGCTCGAACACCTTCCTGCTCTACGGATTCTTCAACTCGATCCCGCGTTCGCTGGATGAAGCGGCCATGATCGACGGCGCGACGCACGCCCAGACCTTCTGGACGATCATCATGCCGCTCGTCCGCCCCGTCCTGGCAGTTGTGGGCCTGCTGAGCTTCATCTCCTCGCTCGGCGACTTCGTGATCGCGAAGGTCGTCCTGCAGGATCAGAGCCAGTTCACCCTGGCTGTCGGCATGTACATGTGGGCATCCGATGAGCGCACCGCTCCGTGGAGCATCTTCGCGGCCGGCTCCGTCATCGCGGCCATCCCGGTGATCCTGCTGTTCCAGTACCTGCAGAAGTACATCGTCTCCGGCCTGACCGCCGGCGGCGTCAAGGAGTAAGCGTCTCCGCGCTTTTCCGCTGAGCCAGCCCCGGCCTCGTCCCCTATCCCCGTGGGACGAGGCCGGGGCTGTTTTATGCGTTCGGGTGCGGGGGAGTGGGCTTCTTGGGGTCCGCGTGGTGGGAGCAGTTGACAGGTTAGTTGGTTATATGGTTCATTAGTCATGTAATGAACCACTGAAGCTGAAGGGAGGACTTGCGCATGGCACCCACGTTCGTCTCGGGGATCCCGATCTACGTGCAGATCGCCGACGACATCCGCGCGCAGATCCTGCGCGGCACCCTGCGTGCCGGGGATCAGCTCACCTCCACCACGGAATACTCCGCGACCTACCGCATCAACCCGGCCACCGTCGGCAAGGCCTTCGCGATCCTCGTCGACGAGGGCCTCGTCGAAAAGCGGCGCGGCATTGGCATGTTCGTCGCCGAAGGCGCCCGCCGCGCGCTCGTGGCCGACGGGCTCGCATCCTACGTGGAGGAGACCCTGAACCCCGCCGTCGAAGCGGGCCTGGCCCTGGGCCTCGACATCGACGCCATCATCGACCACGTCCGCGCCTACAGCGCCGACACGACCGCCAAGGACAACTCATGATCACCCTCAACTCCATCAGTCACACGTATCCGGGAGAGAACGAGGCGGCGCTGCGCGACATCTCGCTCACCCTCGGGGACGCCACCGTCACGGCCCTGGTTGGCCCCAACGGCTCGGGCAAGACGACGCTCATGCAGATCCTCGGCGGCCTGCTTCCGCCGTCGTCGGGAAATGTGTCCATATGCGGAACGGAGGTGAGTTCTAACGACCTACTTGGTTACTCAGTCGTGGTCTCTTCCGACAGGGACTTTGATAATTCATCGGCTTCGGCCATGGTCGCCTACGCCGCGCTGCGTCCGACCTGGGATCAGAAACTCTTTGACCACTACGTTCAGCGTTTCTCCTTCCAGCTGAAGGGGCGCAAGAAGCTGCGCAAGATGTCCTCGGGGCAGGCTGCCATCCTGGCCGGCGCTGTGGCACTGGCATCGGGTGCACCCATTACCGTCCTTGATGAGATTCAGGCTCCCATGGACGTTCCCACCCGATACGCGTTCTACGAGGAACTGCTCACCCTGGCCTCCGACAGTATGGAGGGACGACGCCCGCAGCGCGCCTTCCTCATGTCCTCACATATGGTCTCCGAGCTCGAAAACGTTGCTGAAGACGTCGTCGCCCTCAAAAATGGGCGTCTGCTTGCCCATGAGAGCGTTGATGAGTTCACTTCGCGTATCTGTGCGATTACCGGTAACACCGCTGACGTGGAACGCTTCCTGGCCGATCACTCCGATATTGCCGTCATTACTTCTCGCGTGCTTGGGTCCGCACGAGAAGTCATCGTGGACCTGCGTGGCCGTGGTGTCGCTGACCATGAGATTGCATCCCACTCACTGACCTCCTCGCCCTGTTCCTTCCAGGACGCCTTCGCCTACCTCATCCAGGAGAACGACCAATGAGCACTGCCACCCCCGACCTCATCAAATCCGCCCCCTCCCCCCTGCGCATTGGCCTTGTTGGCTCGAGATTCACTGTGGTGCTCTACCTGCTGGTTGTGGGCCTCCAGTTCCTCACCAACTTGGCGATCAACGGCATCGTCTACCTCGCAGTCTCCGACATCGACAAGAACATTGAACAGTCCGCCACAAACTCCGCTTTTGTCACGGGTACTTTCCTCTTTATCTGCGGGATCGTCAGCGCTACCGTCGACTTGCGAGCCTCTGCTCTCAGCGGTGGATCACGTACCGCACTCACTGTGGCGAGTTACGTGCACTCCGTTGTCATCATTGTCCTGGGGTCTCTTATCTGGTGGCTTCTTATCGCAATCCATCCCCTGCTCTTCTTCATGGGACGCGGCTCCTTTCCACTCGGCGTCGACACGTGGTTATTTGTTGTCTTCGCTTGGGTCGTCTGCGATGGGGCCGGACGTTTCATCGGAGGAGTTTCTCGTTGCGTCGGCTCGACCTGGAAGAGGGCTTTCGCGCTCATGCTCGCAATCCCGCTGGGTATCTGTAGCATTGGCGTGCCGATCACTTGGGTGATTCTCACGCTTGTCCACAAGTCAGGCTATCTGCCCCCGATGAACCCGGCCTTTTGGCTGCTCGGCCTTATTTCGGCAGCAGTTGTCGTCGCGGGCTGGCCCCTGACGGCATCCGGCCACATCCGTCGCGTCGGCTGAATGCTAGTTGCACTGGGGAACATGACCCCTCGGCCCGGCCCCGGCCTTGTTCCCGCTTCATCCAGGGACGAGGCCGGGGCTCCTTCGTGCCAGCCACACGCGCACCTGTGGTGGGATCCATGGGTGCGCAAGCGGCGCGAAACCGCCCCACGCAGTAGTTATCGGCTAGTATCGATGGCGACACGACAGCCAGTCGTGCCCCAAATACTCAAGGAGTGACAAGTGGCTAAGGGACCCTCCCGCCTCGACAACGTTATTAGCCTGGCCAAGCGCCGCGGCTTCGTCTTCCCCTGCGGTGACATCTACGGTGGCACCCGCTCCGCGTGGGACTACGGCCCGCTCGGCGTGGAACTGAAGGAAAACATCAAGCGCGCCTGGTGGAACGCCATGGTCCGCCGCCGCGCCGACGTCGTCGGCCTTGACTCCTCCGTCATCCTCCCGCGCGAAGTGTGGGTCGCCTCCGGCCACGTCAAGGCCTTCACCGACCCGCTCATCGAGTGCCTCAACTGCCACAAGCGCGCCCGCGAGGACCAGCTCATCGAAGAGCTCGCCGAAAAGAAGGGCGTCGAAGAGTCCTCCCTGACCACCGCCGACATCGCCTGCCCCAACTGTGGCGTGCGCGGCCAGTGGACCGAGCCCCGCGCCTTCTCCGGCCTGCTCAAGACCTACCTGGGCCCCGTCGACGACGAGGCCGGCCTGCACTACCTGCGCCCCGAGACCGCCCAGGGCATCTTCGTCAACTACGCGAACGTCATGAACGCCGCGCGCAAGAAGCCGCCGTTCGGCATCGGCCAGATCGGCAAGTCCTTCCGCAACGAGATCACGCCCGGCAACTTCATCTTCCGTACCCGCGAGTTCGAGCAGATGGAACTCGAGTTCTTCTGCGAGCCCGGCACCGATGAGGAATGGCACCAGTACTGGATCGACTACCGCAAGGCTTGGTACGTCGACCTCGGCATCGATCCCGAGAACCTGCGCGAGTACGAGCACCCGCAGGAGAAGCTCTCGCACTACTCCAAGCGCACCGTCGACCTGGAATACCGCTTCGGCTTCCAGGGCAGCGAGTGGGGCGAGCTCGAAGGCATCGCCAACCGCACCGACTACGACCTGACCGTCCACTCCGAGGCCTCCGGCGCGAAGCTCGACTACTTCGACCCGAACACCAAGGAACGCTGGACCCCCTACGTCATCGAGCCCTCGGCGGGCCTGACCCGTTCCCTCATGGCCTTCCTCATCGAGGCCTACCACGAGGACGAGGCCCCCAACGCCAAGGGCGGCGTCGACAAGCGCGTCGTGCTCAAGCTGGACCCGCGCCTGGCCCCCGTCAAGGCCGCCGTCCTGCCCCTGTCCCGCAAGCCCGAACTGACCGGCCCCGCCCAGGAGCTGGCTGACGAGCTGCGCGGCATCTGGAACGTCGACTACGACGACGCCGGCGCCGTTGGCCGCCGCTACCGTCGCCAGGACGAGATCGGTACGCCCTTCTGCATCACCTACGACTTCGACTCGATCGAGGACCACGCCGTCACCATCCGTGAGCGTGACACGATGGAGCAGGTGCGCATCCCGCTCGACAAGGTCAAGTCGTACCTGATCGAACGCCTGGGCTGCTGACTTGCAGATAGCCTCAACATCCGCAGCGGCCCCTCTTCGCGTGGGGCCGCTGCGCCTGTGGACACCCGTCGTCCTGGCCCCCATGGCCGGGGTGACGGACGTGCCCTTCCGACGCCTGTGCCGCATCATGGGCGAGTCGGGCCTGCCCGACCACCTGCGACCCACCGGCATCCCCTCCTGGGCGGCCGAGTCGGGGGAGGGGGCCACGGCCTCGTCCCCGAAGAACCCCGGTGAGGCTATGAGCGAGCCGCGCCACGTCGCCATCCCGCACGTGGACGCGCCCGCCGGCCTGTACGTCACCGAGATGGTGACCAGCCGCGCCCTCGTCGAGGAGAATGAGCGCACCCTGGAAATGGTGCGCCCCGACCCCGCCGAGCGCGTTCGCTCCCTGCAGCTCTACGGCGTCAACCCTGCCGTCATGGCGAAGGCCGCGACGATGCTCGTCGAGCGCGACCTCACCGACCACATCGACCTGAACTTCGGGTGCCCCGTCCCCAAGGTGACGAAGAAGGGTGGGGGAGCGGCCCTGCCCTGGAAGCGTGACCTGTTCTCCGACCTCGTGGGTGCCGTCGTGCGCGCCTGCGACGAGGCCGGGGAGCGCGCGGGGCGCGAGATCCCGGTGACCGTCAAGATCCGCATCGGCATCGACTCCGAGCACGAGACCGCGACCGACGCGGCGCTCGCTGCGCAAAAGCTTGGCGCCGCCGCGCTGACCCTGCACGCGCGCACGCAGAACCAGCACTACGCGGGCCAGGCCCACTGGGACGAGATTGCGCGCCTCAAAGAGCTGCTCGACATCCCCGTCTTCGGTAACGGCGACGTCTTCGAGGCCGCCGACGCCCTGGCCATGCTGGAGCGCACCGGCTGTGACGGTATCAGCGTCGGGCGCGGTGCCCAGGGACGCCCCTGGATCTTCCGCGACATCGTTGCCGCCTACCACGGCGGGACGATCCCGCCCGGCCCCAGCCTCGCCGAGGTCGTCTCCGTCATCGAGCGTCACGCCGCCTGGTGCGTCGTCGACCAGGGCGACGAGGGGCGCGCGCTGCGCGAGATGCGCAAGCACATCGGCTGGTACCTGCGCGGATTCGCCGTCGGCGGCCCCCAGCGCCACGCACTGTCCATGGTCTCGACCCTCCAGGAGCTCCACGAGCGCCTCGCGGACCTCGACCTCGACCAGGCCTTCCCGCCCGCCGCGCGCGGACCTCGCGGCCGAGCAGGCGGCGAAAAGACCCCCCACCTGCCCGACGGCTGGCTGGACCACCCCTACCTCACGCAGAGCGAACGAGATCGCCTGCACCTGGCTGAAATCGGATACTAAGCGAAGGAATCATGCCTCACCCATCTGCGCCCGACCCTGACCCTGCGCCCGGACTCGTCACCATCGGGCGAGCCGCCAAGAAGGCGACGCTCGGGGGACGTACCCAGGTCATCGTTCCCGTTAGCGGGGACGCGGCAGCCCTGAGCGGGCAGGTCGAGGCGCTGGCCTCGTGCCGTGCGGACATCGTCGAGTGGAGAGTCGACGCCTTCCTGTCTTCCCTTGTGGGGTCGCACTTTGTGGCCGCCTCGGACGTGGAGGAGGACTTGGTGCGCATGGCCCGCTACGTCGCGGATTCCTCTCCGCTGCCGGTTTTGGCGACCATCCGCACGTCGGTCGAGGGCGGTCAGGCATACCTGGACGACGAGGAATACTGCGCCCTCGTGCGTCGGCTTGCGTCCTTCGCGGGAGGTGTGGACGTGGAGATCTCGCGCGATGGGTCCTCCGCGCTTATCGAGGAGGCGCACGAGGCCGGGACGATTGTCGTCTCTTCCTTCCACGATTTTGAGGGGACTCCTGGCGACGAGCAGCTCGCCGAGGTGCTCGCGGCCATGAACTACGCGGGCGCCGACGTCCTGAAGTTCGCGTGCATGGCGAACAGTGCCACGGACGCGGCCCGCGTGCTGGCCGCGCAGGCGTGGGCGCGCGAGGCCTACGATCGCCCCGTCATCGGCATCTCCATGGGGGAACACGGCGCACCCACGCGCCTGGTCGGCTCTGCCCTCGGGTCCGCGGCCACCTTTGCGACCTTGCCCGGCTGGCAGGGGAGCGCCCCCGGCCAGTTCACCGTCGAGCAGGTGCGAACCGTCTTGGATATCGTCGAGGGGCCCGAGGCCTAGAGCTTACTGCGCGGGGTCCGTATACCCGCAATAACGTCTGAGGGGCGCTGGAGAGTTCTCCAGCGCCCCTCGCGCTATGTGTCCGGTTGCCGCATACATCGGTGATAAGCGGGGTAGAAACGCGTGTGGGTGCGGGCCGAGAGGCCCGCACCCACAGCTATGTCAGCGATGCTCGGAGAGCTCACGCCTCCTTGGGGGACACCGTCACGACTGTGTCGGTGATACCCACCGGGCCGGGGGCGGCCGGGGTGATCTCGCCGAACTTCTTCTTGTTCGTCACGACCATCGGGGTGATCGTGTCGTAGCCGGCCTCGCGGATGACATCCCAGTCAACCTCAGCCAGGACGTCGCCGCGCTTGACGACATCGCCCTTGGCGACGCGCGGCGTGAAGCCCTTACCTTCCAGCTTCACTGTGTCCATGCCGATGTGGATGAGCACCTGGACGCCGGACGCGGACTTGATGCCGTAGGCGTGGCCCGTCGGGAACGCGACCGACACCTTGCCGTCGCACGGGGCAACAACCACGGCGCCAGCAGCCGGGGAGACGGCGATGCCGGGGCCGAGCGCGCCGGCGGCAAAGGCCTCGTCGGCAACGTCCGACAGCGCAACCGTCGTACCCGCCATGGGGGAGGTGAGCGTCAGGTCAGCCTTCGCCTCGTCGCTGAAATCGGAAGCGGCCTCGGCCACCGCAGCGGCGGCAGGAGCAGCAGCGGGGGCGGGAGCGGCGGACGGAACAGTCGCGGGGGCGTCGTCCTCGAGGAGGGACTTCTTGGCGCGAACCTCAGCCTTCTGCTCCTTCGTGCGGTAGTCGAAGAAGACGACCATGAGGAACGCCGTGAAGAATGCGGCGGCAATACCAAGGCCATAGACGGACATGGGCGAGAAGACCGGGATCGTCAGCAGCGACGTGAACACGAAGGTGTGCGTGATTGCGCCGCGACCGATGCCGATGACCAGACCGCCGACGACACAGCCGGTGAGCATCAGCGGGTAGATACGCTTGAAACGCAGGTGGATGCCGTACAGAGACGGCTCGGAAATACCGCCGAAGAGGCCGGCCGCCAGGGCGCCGGACGCGGTCTGGCGCATATCGGTGTCGCGGTCGCGGATCGACAGGAAGAGTACACCGGCCGTTGCGCCGAAGCAGGCGAAGTTCCACGCGCCCATGGGGCCTTGGATGAAGTCCGAACCCGTCGAGGCGATGTTCGCCAGCTGCAGGGCGTTGAGCGGCCAGTGCAGACCCAGTGGCACCAGGAAGGGGTAGATGATCGGGATGATGATCGCGAAGACAATCGGCGCGGTGGCGTTCAGCCATGCCAGTCCGGCACCCAGGCCGTTACCGATCCAGATCGACAGAGGGCCGATCAGGAAGGCGGTGAGCGGCATGATGATGATGAAGGAGATGAAGGGGACGAACACCATCTGGACGTTCGAGGGGATGATCTTCTTCAGTCCCTTGTAGAGCAGGGCGAGGATCGGCACCATCAGCAGCGGCACGAAGACCTGGCCGCCGTAGTCAGACAGCTGCAGGGGCAGAGTACCGATCAGTGGAACATTGTCGATGTGGGCGGTGCACTGCAGCAGGTCGTCGCGGCCTTCGACGAGCTGGAAGCAGGTGGTGCTCGCGAACTTGTCCGTGTTGCTCAGGCCCGTGAAGTTGGGGGTGAGCAGCGACAGAATGACGGCCGTGCCGACCCAGGGATCGATGTCCAACTTCTTGGAGGCGTTGTAGGCGACCATCGCGGGCAAGAAGTAGAAGACCGCGCGCCACATGGAGTTCACGTAACCCAGCCACGGGGGGATGATTTTCGCGTGCGTATCAACGACGCCAAAGGCTTCAAGAACCGCGAGGAACGCCAGGATCAGGGAGGCGCCGAGCAGGACGGGCAGCAGCGGGCGGAACGAGTCCGACAGGTACTCGAAGAAAGCGTCTACGATGGCGTTCTTGCCGCGCGCCTTCGCGCGGGCGGCGGCCTTGACATCGTCGTTCGAGGCTGCGGCGCCCGACTTCATCGACGGCAGGTTGTTGATCTCGTTGAAGACCGACTGCACGGCACCGCCGATAACGATCTGGTAGCGGTCCCCCGACTGCGGGACGGCACCGAGGACGCCGTCAATGGCCTCGACTCGGTCCTTGTCGACGACCGACGCGTCCTTGAGTTCAAAGCGCAGACGCGTCGCGCAGTGGGTGAAGTGGGTGATGTTGCCGGGGCCACCGACCGCATCGAGGATTTCCTGTGCCGTGTTGGACACTCGGGACTCCTTCCGTGGATGAGGATTCGACGCTGAATGCGACACTTGACAATTAGCATGTTTGAACAAATGCTGAAAGATCCGACGGGGCATCTCACAGTAACTTCGCGGTGATTTTCAGTGCTTTTACAGTAACGAGGCTTGGGCCCGTTTCGCGCAGGCCTTTCCCTAGTAAAATGGCCCCGTGAATGAGTTTTCCTTGGCAATCCCCGGTGTTGATGGTGGCGACGCGCGCCGCCCGTACGCGTCCGCCGATTCCGAGCGCTGGGTGCCCGAGGACCACAAGTCCTCCGAGCGCACCGAGTTTGAGCGCGACCGCGCGCGCATCCTCCACTCCTCGGCGCTGCGTCGCCTCGGCGAAAAGACGCAGGTGCTGGGCCCGATCTCGGACGATTTCGTGCGCACCCGCCTCACGCACTCTCTCGAGGTCGCCCAGGTGGGCCGCGAGCTCGGCAAGGAGCTGGGGGCCGACCCGGATGTCGTGGACGCCGCGTGTCTGTCCCACGACCTCGGGCATCCCCCGTTTGGACACAACGGCGAGCGCGCCCTGGACGCGGCGGCCGCCTCGATCGGCGGGTTCGAGGGAAACGCCCAGACCCTGCGCGTCGTCACGCGCCTGGAGCCCAAGGTCATCGGCGCGGGCGGCGTTCCCGCTGGCCTCAACCTGACGCGGGCGACCCTGGACGCGATCTGCAAGTACCCGTGGGTCAAGGCCGGCGGCCCGGACCTGGCCAAGTCGACGCGCAAGTACTCCGTGTACCCCGACGACGCGCCCGTTTTCGCGTGGATGCGCCAGGGCGCACCGGCCGGCCGGCGATGCCTGGAGGCCCAGATCATGGACCTTTCGGACGATATCGCCTACTCGGTGCACGACGTGGAGGATGCGGTCGCGACCCGCAAGCTGGACCCCGTGGACCTCTTCGATGACGCGCACTGCTCGGCGGTCGTGGCCTCGACCCTGGACTGGTACGGGCCCTCGGTCGCGCGCTCGGACCTGGAAGACGCCCTCGAACGCATCGTCTCCATGCCCGTGTGGCTGCGCTCCTTCGACGGGTCCTACGCCTCCCTCGCGCACCTGAAGGATGCGACGAGCGAGCTGATCGGCCGCTTCTGCTCGGCGACCGTGGCCGCCACGCGCGAGACCTTCGGGCACGAGCCGCTGGGTCGCTACCGCGCGGACCTCGTCGTGCCGCGTGAGGTGCGCGCTGAGATTCAGATCCTCAAGGGCATGGCCGTCCACTACGTCATGAGCCCGCGCGAGACCGAGCCGGTGTACTACCAGCAGCGCACGCTCCTGGCCGACCTCGTCGACGCCCTCTACGAGGCCGGGGCCGACGCCCTCGAACCTGTGTTCGCCGCGCAGTGGCGGGCCGCCTCCGACGACGGCGTGCGCCTGCGCGCGGTCATCGACCAGGTCGCTTCGCTCACCGACGTGTCTGCCTCCGCGTGGCACGCCCGCTGGTGCGGCATGCTGTCCTCGCAGCTGTGAGCATGATCGGACGCAGACGTGGGCGGGCATCGGTAGACTGAGATCATGGCGGGTCTGATTCGTAAGGACGACATCGAAGCGGTACGTAACGCAGTGAAGATCGACGAGATCATCGGCGAACACGTAGCGCTGCGACCCGCGGGCATCGGCTCCCTCAAGGGCCTGTGTCCCTTCCACGACGAGCGCACTCCCTCCTTCAACGTGCGCCCTCACCTGGGCATGTTCCACTGCTTCGGATGCGGTGAGAGCGGCGACGTCATCTCTTTCGTGCAAAAGATCGACCACCTGCCTTTCACTGAGGCGGTCGAGATGCTGGCGGCGAAGGCCGGGATCACCCTCCACTACGAAGAGGGCGGGGCGCGCGTGCGCACCGAGGAGCCGGGCAAGCGTCAGCGCCTCCTGGACGCCCACCGCGTCGCCGAAGAGTTCTACCAGCAGCAGCTGGCTTCCCCCGAGGCGCATAAGGGCCGCACGTTCCTCGCCGAGCGCGGCTTTACCCAGGCGATGTGCGCGCATTTCGGGGTCGGCTACGCCCCGGCATCGTGGGATTCCCTGACGCGTCACCTGCGCTCCAAGGGCTTCACGGACCAGGAGATCCAGATTTCGGGCCTGGGTTCGCAGGGTAATCGCGGCGTGTACGACCGTTTCCGTGGGCGCCTCGTGTGGCCGATCCGCGACATCACGGGCGCGACGGTGGGTTTCGGCGCGCGTCGCCTGGACGACAGCGACAAGGAGTCGCCCAAGTACCTCAACACCCCCGAGACGCCGATCTACAAGAAGTCGCAGCTCCTGTACGGCCTGGACCTGGCGAAGAAGACGATTGCGACGGAGCACAAGGTCGTCATCGTCGAGGGATACACGGACGTTATGGCCGCGCACGTCGCGGGCGTGACGAACGCCGTGGCCACGTGTGGCACCGCCTTTGGCTCTGAACACGTCAAGATCATTCGTCGCCTGCTGGGCGACCACGCGGATCCGGCCGCCGGCGTGCTGCTGTCCACGGGGCGCGCGCACGGCTCGGAGGTCATCTTCACCTTTGACGGCGACAGCGCCGGGCAGAAGGCCGCGCTGCGTGCCTACGGCGAGGACCAGAACTTCGCGGCCCAGACTTTTGTTGCGGTGGCGCCGGGCGGCCAGGACCCCTGCGACCTGCGTCTATCCCAGGGTGATCAGGCGATCGTCGACCTGGTGAACTCGCGTATCCCGCTCTTTGAGTTCGCGATCCGCTCGGTCCTGTCTCAGATGGACCTGCGCAGCGCCGAGGGCCGCGTGCAGGGCCTGCGCGCCTCGGCCGGCATCGTCGCGCACATCAAGGATCGCGCCCTGCGAGCCGAGTACACGCGCCAGTTGGCCGGGTGGCTCGGCATGGATATCCCCACGGTCGAGCAGGCGATCCGCGCGGCCGGCCGCGTCGAGGTCATCTCGCACGAGGCGCGCCCGGGCGAGATCGAGATGGCGGGCGCGGGCCGCCCCGGCCCCACCACCCCCGAGCGCCGAGGCCCCGAGGACCCGGTGAGCCGCATCGAACGCCAGGCTCTCGAGGCCGTCCTCCAGCACCCGCTGTACGCCGTGGGCTCTGGCTTCGAGGAGCTTGACGGGCAGTCCTTCACGGTGCCCACGCACCGTGCCGTCCACGACGCGATCCGCGCGGTCGGAGGCCTCGACGCCTTCACGCAGATGATGCGCCAGGCCGAGGCCCACTTCGGCCCGGGCGAGAACGCCACGCTTGCGGCCTCGCGCCACTTCGTCCAGGTGGTCCTGGAGACTGCCGGCGAGTTCATTGGCCCCGCCGTCACCCAGCTGGCCGTCGCGCCCCTGCCCGTCGCGGGCGAGGCCGACGTGCGCTCGTACTGCCGCGGCGTGGTGGCCGCGATGGTGCGCATGGACCTGACTCGCAAGCTCGGCGAGGCCCGCGCTGCCCTGTCGCGCTTGAGCGAGGACGACCCCACGTACTCCGAGACCTTCCGGGAGCTCATGCGCCTGGAGCAACGCCGGCAAAACTACACCGAAAGGGACTAACCGATGGCTGAAGTTGAGAGCTTTACCCTGGACCACACCGCAGTGAAGGCACCCTACGTGCGCCTCATTAACGTGGAGGCCGGCCCGAAGGGCGACCAGATTTCGAACTTTGACGTGCGCCTCCTCCAGCCCAACGCCGGGGAGATCCCGACCTCGGGCCTGCACACGATCGAGCACCTGCTCGCCTCCCTGCTGCGCGACCGCATCGATGGCGTCATCGACTGCTCGCCGTTCGGCTGCCGCACGGGCTTCCACCTGATCATGTGGGGCACCCCCTCGGTGCGTGAGGTGACGCAGGCGCTGGCCTCCTCCCTGCACGCGATTGCCGAGGACGTCACCTGGGAGGACGTGCCCGGCACCGACGCGTACTCGTGCGGCAACTACCGCGACCACTCGCTCTTCAGCGCCCGCGAGTGGAGCCGCGCGATCCTCGAGCAGGGCTTCTCCCTCGACGCCTTCGAGCGTGTCGACGTCATCCACTGATTCTGGGCGTTCGCCTGGATACGGAAGCGGGACCCATCCGGTGAGGATGGGTCCCGTTGTCGTCGCAGGACACGTTGGCGAGGGGGAGCGTGCCCCGAGGGGGAGCCCCGGCCTCGTTTCAGTCGAGACCGACCGCGTCGCGCACGCGGGCCTCCAGGGCGTCCGCCTCGCGCTGCCCGTCAGCGTCCAGCGGCCCGTCGGCCGTCAGCACCGAGAAGAGTCCGTCCTCGCCGCGGCGGACCCACGCCGTCACCGTCGTCCCGTTGCCGACCTCCACCTGAGAGTGCAGGACGATCGAGTGGTTCACGAACTCGCTCGTATGACGCATGAAGTCCTCCGGATCACCCTTCCCGCGCCCCGCCAGGGCCGGGCGGGCCGGATCCACCCACTCCAGGGCGAAAAGCGAGCCCTCGGCCTCCCAGCGCGCACGCGCCACGTCGTACCAGGGAAACACCTCGGGGGTAGGCTCCCCCTCGCCGGACGAGGCCTCGGCACTGAACACGTACAGGCCCGACTTCGCGGCCACCATCCAGCGCCCGTCCTCGAGCTCCAGGCCGGGGGAGCGGCGCTCGCGGGAGGGTAGGGCGGAGGCAAGGGCGTCAGGCAGAGTCGTCATGCGTTGATCGTATCCTTTCGGGCCGGTGTATGCGGTGACAGGTCGCAGGAATCGGGACTGCGATGGGTGAGGTGTGACGGGGTGAGAACGTCCACAGGGGGCGGGGGAGTGGGTCACATGCCGAAATCAATCGGCCACAATACGGACGGCGGGCATATTCTGGCCTCATATTTGTGAAAAACCACGACAGGAGACCTCATGGCATCGACGCAGCACACCCCCACGGAACTTGAGGCTGCCGGCGACCTGGTACTTCCCGCCGCCGACGAGCTGGCCGGTCGTTTCCCCCTGACCCCCAACGCTCACCCGGCGACGCCGGAAGAGTACAACGAGATCATGTCGACCCTGGCCTTCGGCAAGAAGTTCACGGATCACATGGCCCACATGCGCTGGACCCGCGAAGGCGGCTGGGATGACCGCGGCGTCATCCCCTACGGCCCGCTCGAGCTGACCCCCGGAGCCTCCGTCTTCCACTATTGCCAGTCCGTGTTCGAGGGCATCAAGGCCTACAAGCGCGAGGACGGCTCCGTGTGGACCTTCCGTCCCGGCTACAACGCCGCGCGCCTGAACCATTCGGCCCGCCGCCTGGCCCTGCCTGAGTTGAGCCGCGAGGACTTTGTGGCCTCCCTCGTGGACTATGTGCGCGCGGACGTCAAGTGGGTTCCCGATGTCGATGGTTCGTCGCTCTACCTGCGTCCCTTCATGTTCGCCTCCGAGGAGTTCGTGGGCGTCCACCCCGCCGGCGTCGTCGACTACTACGTCATCGGCTCTCCGTCGGGTCCCTACTTCAAGGGCGGCCTGTCGGGCGTGGCCATCTGGGTGGAGCGCGAGTATCATCGCGCCGGCCCCGGCGGCACCGGCAGTGCCAAGGCGGGCGGCAACTATGCGGCCTCCCTGCTGCCCCAGATCCAGGCCGAGGCCAAGGGCTTCTCCCAGGTCTGCTTCCTGGACACCTACGAGGGCAAGTACCTCGAGGAGCTGGGCGGCATGAACATGTTCGTCGTCATGGCTGATGGAACCATCCGCACCCCCGAGCTCACCGGCGTCATCCTCGAGGGCGGCACGCGCAGCGCGATTCTGCGCATGCTGCGCGACCAGGGCGTGGACGTTCGCGAGGAGAAGATCGCCCTGTCCGAGGTCGTGGACGGCATCCGCTCGGGCGCGGTCGCCGAGGTCTTCGCGTGCGGCACTGCCGCCGTGGTCACCCCGATCACGCGCCTGGCTGGCGACGACTTCGATGTGGAGATCGAGGTGGGGGACAGGACCCGCGAGATCCACAAGCGTCTCACCGACATCCAGTGGGGCCGCGCCGAGGATCCCTACGGCTGGACGTACCGCCTGGTCTGAGCGCGATCGCTTGAGGGAGCCACGGCCTCGTCGATTGATACGAGGCCGTGGCTTCTTTATGTGGTCGCGATGCAAAATTGGTCGTTACCGGTCAGTTCGCGCGATGACGTCCAGGAAGTCCCGTATGTGAGGGGGCGGAGTCGTCCCGGCCCAGATGGCGGTGAGCGGGCGGGTGATCTGGAGATTGTTGATCCGAACTCGCACGAGTCGGCCGGCGCGGGCGTCCTCGGACACGGCGAGGGAGCTCAACGCGCCGGGGGCTATGCCGGCCATAATCGCGCTGCGAACGCCGAGCGTGGTCGTCAGCACGGCTGCGGGCTCGGCTGCGAGGGGAAAGCCCGCCTCGGTGAGGGCGTCCTCGAGCGCTTGTCGGGTGCCGCTGCCGGTCTCGCGGAGCACCAACCCAGTGCCCGCCAGTTCACGGACGGACACCCGGCGGGTCTTCGCCCATCGGTGACCGTGCTGCACAACGACTTCGATGGTGTCGTAAGCGACGGTGACCGACCGGAGGCCGGCGGGAATGACAGGGGTCTCGACGAGCCCGAGGTCTGCGGTTCCCTCGCGTATGGCCTCGACGACCGTGCTGCTGTTGGCGGCTGTGAGTTGAACGACCGGGCCGTCATTGCCGTGAGAGATGCGCCACCGGGCGATCCAATCCGGTAGGAGGTGTTCTGCGATCGTGAGGCTCGCGGCGATGCGCATCATCTTCCCGCGATCCGTGCGGAGCGAGTTGACAGCATCCGAGAACTCGTCGGCCGCTGTCAGCAGCGTTGTTCCCCAGCCAACAACCAGCTCGCCTGTCGGAGTCAGTCGGGAGCCCCGTGCGGAACGCACCAGCAGTCGCATGCGCAGATCTTTTTCCAGGTTCCGGATGCGCAGAGATATCGCCTGCTGACTCACGCCCAACTGCGCGCTTGCCGCCGACATGCTGCCTTCCTTCGCGACGAGCGCCAAGACTCGCAGTGCCTCCAAGTCCGGCTCGTAGTGCATCTTCCGCCTCCCAGCCACAAGCATAACTTGTATAGCGGACCGTATCTGCCTCTACTCGCGCAAGCGAGTCCCAGGAAACAATGGATGCATGACACAGACACAGAACATTGCGACTGCCCGACCGGAACACACGCTGCTTGCCCGAGTCCGCGCGCTCCTGCCCGGGCTTGTCCTCTGCCTGGCCGCGGCCGGAGCATCGTACGGGGTCAGCCTGCTGCTGCCGGGAGTCAGCCCGCTCATTATCGCGATCGTGCTTGGCGTACTCCTGGCCAACGTCGTCCGGCTGCCAGCAGCGGCCTCCGACGGCATCGACTTCTCCGCGAAAAAGCTCCTGCGCGCCGGCATCGTCTTCCTCGGACTCCAGCTGGTACTGACCGACATCCTCGACCTCGGAGCCCCAATGCTGGTCGTCGTCGTGTGCATTGTCGCCGGCGGTCTGCTCGGCACCGTTCTCCTGGGGAGGCTGCTGCGGGTTCCATCCGGGCTCTCGCTGCTCATTGCCTGCGGATTCTCCATCTGCGGCGCGGCAGCCGTGGCGGGCGCGGCAGGGGTCACCGACCCGGACGACGAGGCCGAGGAAGACACCATCACCGCGGTCGCCCTCGTGGTGATCTTCGGAACGCTGATGATTGCCCTCGTCCCACTGCTCGCGAACCTGCTTGGCCTGGGCTCCGAGACGGCCGGGATGTGGGCCGGGGGTTCCATCCATGAAATCGCGCAAGTCGTCGCGGCCGGAGGCATCATCGGCGGCGGAGCGCTCACGGTCGCGGTCATCGTCAAACTCGCCCGAGTGCTGCTGCTCGCCCCGGTCGTGGCCATCCTCAGCATCCGGGAGCGCCGTCTCAGCCGTACGGCAGGCGAACCCAGTCAACAGAGGTCGAGTTCGAAGCTGCCGCCCATCGTCCCGCTGTTCATCATCGGGTTCATCGCCATGGTGCTCCTGCGTTCCTTTATCCCTCTGCCGGACTTCGTGCTGACGACCGGCGGGCTGCTGCAGACAGGGTTGCTGGCTGCAGCGATGTTCGGACTCGGCTGCGGCGTCAAGATTCGGAACCTCATCAAGGTGGGCCTCAAGCCCTTCGCCCTGGCCGCGCTCTCCACCCTCCTCGTCGCCACCATCGCCTATTGCGGAGTCGCCCTCGCCGGCTGAACATGGCTCACCAGGGCGTCACTACGCGCCGCAAACGGTCCAAAGTGACACTGGTGTCAGAACCTAACTAAGGGTATCCTTGGTTGTGTACTCGTGTGCGTCATGTTGATAGGAGAACAATGAAACGCGCGATCGTGGTCGTCTGCTCGTGGGCAGCGGCTCTGTGCCTGGCCGCCGCCTACCTGGCGATCGGCTGGGGCATCGATGATATTGCGGGACACAACGCCTGGTCGACGTGGTGGATCAGCGTGCTGGGGGCCCTGGGATCGGGCGTGTTCGCGTGGGCGGTCAGCGCCCTGGGAGCTGCCCAGATGAACCAGATGGAACCCGCGCTGCGCCATTCGATGATCCGACAGGTCTTCGCCCTGGGGCCCTCGCAGCGCACCAACGAGCGTGCGGGGCGCGTCGTCAACTCCGCCACCGACGGCGTCGAGCGCGTCGCCGCCTACAAGGGCATCTTCCTGGCCCCCATGATCGCGTCGCTGACGACCCCGATCCTCGTCGTCATCGTCGTCGCCCTGACGATCGACCCGGCCGCGGGCGGATTCCTCGCGATCGCGATCCCGCTGGTCCCGATCTGCGTCATGGGCTTCCGCAAGGCCTTCAAGCCGGTGTCCTCGCGCTATCGCCACGCCTCGCGCCAGCTCGCCGCCAAGGAGCTCGACGCCATCCAGGGACTGGGCGACCTGGCGCTTATGAACGCGGGCAAGGATATGGGCAAGCGCCTGGCCGAGGCCGCCGAAGAGGTCCGCTCGAAGGTCATGAGCTACCTGGCTGGCAACCAGCTGATCCTCCTCGTCATCGACTCCGTCTTCTCCCTCGGCATGATCACCGGCGCGATCGCGCTGGCCCTCATCCGTTACAAGCAGGGTGCGATCAGCGTCGGCGAGGGCATTTCCCTCGTGCTGCTCTCCTCGATCATGCTCGACCCGCTGGACCGCATCGGCCAGTTCTTCTACATCGGCATGGGCGGCATCGCGGCCAACAAGGAGATCAAGAAGTTCATCAAGCAGACCCCGCCGGTCGTGGACGCCAAGGGTGTTAAGGCCCCGGCCATCCCGCCCCAGCGCGGCGAGATCCGCCTCAGTGGTGTGTCCTTCTCCTACACCAAGGACACGCCGGTTCTGCAGGGTGCGAACCTGACCCTCACCCAGGGAGAGCACGTCGCGCTCGCTGGCCCCTCGGGCGCCGGAAAGTCCACAATCTCGGCGCTGCTGCAGGGCTTCCTGCGTCCGACGCGAGGCCGCGTGAGCCTCAACGGTGTCGACCTGGCGACCGCGCCCCTGTCGTGGGTGCGCGCCCAGACCGCGGTCGTCGAGCAGAGCACCTACCTGTTCTCTGGCACGCTGCGCGACAACCTGCTCCTGGCCTCTCCCGCGGCCACGGACGACCAGCTGATCGAGGCCCTGCGCGCCGCGCACCTGGGGGAGTTTGTTGACACGCTACCCGGCGGCCTGGATGCTCGCGTGGGTGCCCGAGGTCTGGCCGTGTCCGGCGGCGAGGCCCAGCGCATCGCGATCGCCCGCGCCTTCCTGAAGAACGCGTCGATCATGATCCTGGACGAGCCCACCGCCCACGTCGACCTGGCCTCCGAGCGCGAGATCCTCGCGTCGCTGGAGACCGTGTGTGCCGGGCGCACGACCCTGACGATCTCCCACCGAGACGCCACCATCAAGGGCGCCGACCGCGTCGCGACCCTGCAGGAAGGAACGATCCGATGACCCGCAGGCAACTGTCTCTTCGACTCCTGTCGATCACGCGGCGCGTCCTGCCGCCCCTCGCGGCCTCCATCGCCGCCCGCATCGTCTTCCTCATCATTGGCATCGCCCTGTTCGCCCTGGGCGGCTGGGCTGTCGCCGGCCTGGCGTCGGGGGAGAGCGCCTGGAGCATCGCGCTGATCATCTGCTGCGCCATCGGCCTGAGCCTCCTCAAGGGCTTGGCCCGCTACCTCGAGCAGTTCGCCGGTCACTTCGTGGCCTTCCACTCCCTGGCGATGCTGCGCAACTACTTCTACGACCAGCTCGAGCCCCAGGCTCCCGCGGGCACGGATCGCCTGGATTCGGGCGACATCATGAACCGCGTGACGAAGGATATCGACCGCGTCGAGGTCTTCTTCGCCCACACGCTCGCCCCCGTCACGACGGCCGTCATCGTTCCGATCCTGTCTATCGTGTGGATGGGTAGCGCGGTGTCCTGGACGCTGGCCGCCGTGTTGGCACCCTTCCTCTTGATCGTCGGCGCGGTCATTCCCTTCCTGGGTTCCGGCTCGACCGCGCGTGCGGCGCGTGAGCTGCGCGAGGCCCGGGGTGCGATTGCCGCCCACGTGACCGACTCGGTGCAGGGCGTGCGTGAGGTCCTCGCCTTTGGGGCCGAGGAACGCCGCGAGGCCGAGATGAGCGCCATCGAAAAGCGCATCTCCTCGGGTCTGGGCACTCAGGGCCGCTGGATCGCGCTGCGGCGAGGCCTCAACCAGGCAGCCGTCGCCCTCGGCATCGTCACGGTCGCCATGGTCGCGGGCTCGAACGTGCTTGCCGACACGCTGACGCTGCCCCAGGCGGGCCTCGCCCTCGGTATCGCGATGGGATCCTTCGGACCGGTCCTTGCGGTCGAGGAGTTCGCCGCGGACCTGGATCAGGCCTTCGCGTCGGCCGCCCGCGTCTTTGCGATCACGGACCGTGCGCCCGCCGTCGCCGACCCGACCGACCCCAAGGCCCTGACCCCGGGCGACATTGAGTTCACCGACGTGACCTTCTCCTACCTGACGGACGCGCCCGCGCCCGCCCCCACGGTCCTGGACGGCGTGAGCATCCACATCTCCGCCGGCAAGCGCACCGCCATCGTGGGTGCCTCCGGCTCGGGCAAGTCGACGCTGGCCTCGCTGCTGACCCGCACGTGGGACCCGGCCTCGGGCACCGTCACGATCGGCGGCACGAACGTGGCCGCGGTGTCCCTGCGCGACCTGCGCGCGACAGTCGCCTCTGCGCCCCAGCGCCCCTACCTGTTCAACGACACGCTGCGCGCCAATCTGCTGCTCGCCGCACCGCAGGCGAGCGAGGAGGACCTGGAGCGCGCGCTGGAGGCCGTGGACCTCACCGACTGGCTGGCCACGGAAAAGGACGGCCTGGACACGGCGGTCGGTGACATGGGCGAGCGCCTCTCGGGCGGCCAGCGTCAGCGCCTGGCCCTGGCCCGCGCGCTCCTGCGAGACGCCCCGATCTACGTGTTTGACGAGGCCACGAGCCAGGTCGACCCGGCCACCGAGGCGCGCGTGCGCGAGGGCATCGCCCGCGTCGCGAAGGGGCGTACCATCGTCGAGATTGCCCACCGCATCAGCGCCGTGCGCGATGCCGACCAGATCATCGTCATGGACGCGGGCCGCGTCGTGGAGACCGGCACCTACGCCGAGCTGCACGCGCGCGGAGGTGCGCTCGCCGCCCTCGAGGCGCGCGAAACCACCGATCAACCCAGCGCCTGACAGGCGCGAGCGCGCGGGGGATGGGGCCACGGCCTCGTCCCTCGCGTGTTGACGCGCCCGATACCGATAGGATTCAACCTATGGAAAGACTGATCGGCTGGACGAAAGCTGACGCGTGGGGCTCCACGAACGCGATCCCCGAGTTCCTGGGGGCCGCCGCCGGGGACGACCCGGTGTCCGAGGTGTGGTTCGGCGCCCACCCGGACGGACCGACGCTGCTGACGGGCGGGCAGACCCTCGCCGAGCACATCGGCGAGGACCCCAAGCGAGCGCTCGGCGGTGGCCTGCTCTACGCGTTTGGGCCGACCCTGCCGTACCTGGCGAAGATCATCGCCCCCGCGCAGACCCTGAGCCTGCAGGTGCATCCGACGAAGGAGATCGCGCGCGAAGGCTATCTGCGCGAGGAGGTCCTGGGCATCGAGCGCACGGACACGCGCCGCGTCTACCGGGACATGAACCACAAGCCCGAGATGATCTACGCGCTCACCGAGTTCAGTGCGCTCGTCGGCTTCCGCGTGCCGCGCAAGGCCCGCCAGCTCCTCGTCGGACTGGAGGGTGAGCTCGCCGACCGCCTGCGTCACAGGCTCAAGCTGTCCACCGTGCGCGGAGGCCTGCGCTCCCTGGCCACGTGGCTCTTCGACGAGGACTCCCCGGCGACCCCGGAGCGTGTCGAAGAGTTCGTGGCCGCGTGCCGCTCCCGCCTCGCGTCGGGCACGTCCCCCTCGCCGCGTACGGACGAGCTCGTGAGTGTCCTGGGGGAGAAACACCCGGGCGATCCGGGCATCATCGTCGCCTTCCTCATGAACCCGGTGTCCCTGCGCCCGGGCGAGGCCGTCTACATTCCGCCGCGCCAGATCCACGCCTACCAGTCGGGCCTAGGCATCGAGGTCATGGCGTCCTCCGACAACGTCGTGCGCGCGGGCCTCACCGGCAAGTACGTGGACTCCGCCCAGCTCGTGGAAATCACCGAGTTCTCGGCGCTGCCGCCCGTGCGCGTGGCACCCGAGCATCCCTCGGCGACGACGGACCGCTTCCTGGCACCCGCCCAGGAGTTCGAGCTATCGGTGACGACGCTCGCGCCCGGCAAGCACACGTCCCGCGTGGACGAGGTCGCCGTGCCTGGGGAAGGCCCGCGCATCGTCATCGCGACCTCCGGGTCGGTCACCCTGCACGTGAGCGAGGAGCAGGGCGGGGACAGCGTGGAGCTGGCGCGTGGCCAGGCTGTGTTCATCTCAGCCGCCGAGCGCCGCGCGTGGGCGTACGGCACCGGCTCGTTTGTGCAGGTCGCGGCCCCCTGACCGGGGTGCGTCGCGCGCCGTGACGAGGCCGTGAATGGGAGCGTTGTCAAGTCGTCCCACGTGGTGGTCTTGGTTCCTGGAAAAGCCTTGTAGGCGCGCAGTTTTCCTCTAAAATAAGGAGCAGGGCCTCATCTCCGCTCGCTGCGACGAGGCCCGATTGTCAATCGCAGTGTGGGTACCGCGTGGGGGTGCCCGCACTGCGATTCTGTTTGCGCCTTAGAAGACGCCGGAGACCCAGTCGGCGAGCGTCTTGCAGGTGGAGGCCAGCTCGCCCTCGTGGGCGTTGTAGCCGGCGACGATGTCCTCGGTGTCGACGTCCTCGTTGTTCACTGCCCACACGGTCGCTGTCTCGCGCGTGACCTCGGGGTGGAACTGGACGCCTAGGGCGGTGCCGAAGGAGAAGATCTGCGTGTACTTGTCCGAGCGTGCCCACTCGCGCGCTCCGTGGGGGAGTTCCACGATGGCGTCGCCGTGGTCGGCGAACACCGTGTGGGTCGAGGCCAGGGCCATGCGCAGGGGGACGGCTCCGCCGCCGCCCGCCTGGTCGTTCGTGCCCCACGTCAGGGGAATAACGCCGTATTCGGGGCCCGCTGGGTCGGCGACGCTGACGCGCCCGCCGAAGGTCGCGGCGATCAGCTGGGCACCCAGGCAGATGCCGAGCACCCGGATGTTGGCGCGCACGCAGCGGCGCAGCAGCTCGCGTTCGGCTTCCAGCCACGGCCATGCCTCGTCGTCGTAGGCGTTGGCGCGGCCACCCAGCAGGATGAGGGCGCCCGGCAGGGGAGCGGCCGCCAGGTCCTGGAGGCGCTGCGGGTCCTCCCAGGTGCGCACCACCTCGTGACCGCCGAGGAAGGCGGACAACTGACCCACCGGAACGATCGGGTCGTTTTGAATCACGAGGATGTTCATACGCCAATTGTAGTCGCGATCACGCGCGGATACCTATCGGCCCTTGAAGAAAGCGAACAGCTGGCGCTCGCGGACGCGCCGCAGCCCCCAATCCCGGAACCCGACGCGGCGTGCGATCCCCACCGCAGCAGGCCGACCCGGAAGCGGGGGCTGCAACACACAATCCATTGTGTGACGCCAAACTCAAAAAACAAGGAGCTTTGGCTGAGAAAACCCTGGGAAAAGCGCGCGGGGTGGATCCTCATCCACCCCGCGCGCCCCAGGCAGCAATCAGGCGATCACTTCGATGCGAGACGAGCGCCCTCGGCCAGCGCCTCCAGCTTCGCCCACGCGATCGACGGGTAGATGCGGCCGCCCAGGCCACAGTCCGTCGACGCCACAACGCGCTCGTCGCCCACAATGTCCGCGAACTGGCGGATACGCTGAGCCACCAGCTCCGGGTGCTCCACAACGTTCGTCGAGTGCGACACGACACCCGGGATCAGGTACTTGCCCTCGGGCAGTTCGATGTCGCGCCAGATCGTCCACTCGTGCGCGTGGCGAGCATTCGCCGCCTCGAACGTCAGTCCGTTCGCGTTGACCAGCAGGGCCAGATCCACGATGTCCTTGAACGGGATATCCGTCGTGTGCGGGCCGTGCCACGAACCCCAGCACACGTGGAAACGCACCAGAGACGGGTCAATGCCCTCCAGCGCGTGGTTCAGCGCGTCGATACGCACGCGAGAGAACGCGCGGTAATCCTCGACGGACGGCTCCGGGTTCATCTGATCCCAGCCCTCCGCGATATCCGGCGCGTCAATCTGCACCGTCAGGCCCGCGTCCGTAATGCGCTTGTACTCCTCGCGCAGCACATCCGCGCACGCCCACACCACGGCCTCGTCATCCTCGTAGAACGCGTTGCCCACGCGAGCCGCCGAACCCGGCGAAATCGCTGCCACGAAACCATCCGACACGGGCTTGCCCACAGCCTCCAGCGCGTGCTTCACGCCCGCGATATCGCGCTCCACGGCCTCGGCACCGATGTAGGTCAGCTCGTCCACGATCGCCGGGAACACGACCTTGTTGTCGCTCACGATCTGAATACCCGACTCCGGGTCACCGTACGCGTCCGCGAAACGCTGCCAGTCGCGGCGCTCAGCAAACGACGAGAAAGCCAGGCGGCCATCGCGGCCAGCCGGGGGACGCAGCTCAAAGCCACCCGAGTTCTCAAACGACAGCCCGCCGAAACGCGAGAAGGAATACGTCCACCACGCACCGTAATCAACCGTGTCGAGCATCGCGTGGCCGTACTCGCCATCGTTGACGATATCCAGGCCAATCTCGGCCTGACGCTTCACAACGCCATCAACCTCAGCCTGCAGCACAGAGGTGAAATCAGCGTCGCTCAGGGAACCCTCGCGGTGCGCGGCGTTCGCCTTGAGCAGTTCGGGGGTACGGGGCAGGGAACCAACATGAGTGGTGCGAATGGTCATCGCAGTCCTTTCTCTTCACTGTGCCCTCAGCCTACGTTTCGCGCGTCGAGAACGAGGGCGAATGTCCGAAGCGTGACCAATGCGATCAACCACTCATCTGGCCAGACACTAATTCACGCACGCACCCCTTGCGTTTTCCTTGCAATCACGCCCACAAGCGTCCACCCACTGACACGGTGACCCGCTCACCACAGCCCCCGAAATACCGCGCGAAAACCGCCCCCACCCAGCCCCGGCCTCGTCCATGAGACGAAACCCGCACGGAAACGCGGCGCTCACGCTCCTACTGTTGAGTCATTACAAGGCAAAAGAAAGGCACATCATGAGTCGCCCGCTGCGCTCGGCAACATCCACCCAAGGCCGCAACATGGCCGGAGCTCGCGCCCTGTGGCGCGCCACCGGCATGACGGACGGCGACTTCGGCAAGCCGATCATCGCCATCGCCAACTCCTTCACCCAGTTCGTCCCCGGCCACGTGCACCTGAAGAACATGGGCGACCTCGTCGCCGGAGCCATCGAAGCAGCCGGCGGCGTCGCCAAGGAATTCAACACGATCGCCGTCGACGACGGCATCGCCATGGGCCACGACGGCATGCTCTACTCCCTGCCCAGCCGCGACCTCATCGCCGACTGCGTCGAAACCATGGTCAACGCGCACCGCGCCGACGCCCTCGTGTGCATCTCCAACTGCGACAAGATCACCCCCGGCATGCTCCTGGCCGCCATGCGCCTGAACATCCCCACCATCTTCGTCTCCGGCGGCCCCATGGAATCCGGCGCCGCCGTCGACGGCGTCGTCGAACACCGCCTCGACCTCATCGACGCCATGGTCATGGCCGTCGACGACTCCGTCAGCGACAACCAGCTCGCCAGCATCGAAGCCAACGCGTGCCCCACCTGCGGCTCCTGCGCCGGCATGTTCACCGCGAACTCCATGAACTGCCTCAACGAGGCCATCGGCCTGGCCCTGCCCGGTAACGGCACCACCCTGGCCACCCAGATCGAACGCAAGAAGCTCTTCACCGAGGCCGGCACGCGCATCGTCGACATGTGCCGCGCCTACTACGACAACGAGGACGACTCCGTCCTGCCTCGCTCCATCGCCACGAAGGCCGCCTTCGAGAACGCCATGAGCCTGGACGTGGCCATGGGCGGCTCCACCAACACCGTCCTGCACATCCTCGCCATCGCCAACGAGGCCGGCGTCGACTTCACGCTCGACGACATCGACGCGATCTCGCGCCGCGTGCCCTGCCTGTGCAAGGTGGCCCCCAACTCCACGACCTACTACATCGAGCACGTCCACCGCGCCGGCGGCATCCCCGCCCTGCTCGGCGAGCTCGACCGCGCCGGCCTGCTCAACCGCGACGTGCACTCCGTCCACTCCGACAACCTCGCCGACTGGCTGGGCGCGTGGGACGTGCGCAGCGGGAGCGCCACCGACGAGGCCAAGCACCGCTTCCTCGCGGCCCCCGGCGGCGTGCGCACTACCCAGGCCTTCTCGACCGCCAACCTCTTCGAGTCCCTCGACACCGACTCTGAGGCCGGCTGCATCCGCTCCGTCGAGCACGCCTACACGAAGGACGGCGGCCTGGCGGTCCTCTACGGCAACATCGCAGCCAACGGCGCGATCATCAAGTCCGCCGGCATCGACGAGTCCCTCTTCCACTTCGTCGGCAAGGCCTTCGTCGTCGAATCCCAGGAGGAAGCCGTCGAGGCCATCCTCAGTAAGCAGGTGAAGGAAGGCGACGTCGTCGTCATCCAGTACGAGGGCCCCAAGGGCGGCCCCGGTATGCAGGAAATGCTCTACCCGACCTCCTACCTCAAGGGCCTGGGCCTGGGTAAGAAGTGCGCCCTCATCACCGACGGCCGCTTCTCCGGCGGCACGTCGGGCATCTCCATCGGTCACATCTCGCCCGAGGCCGCGGCCGGCGGCGCGATCGGTCTCGTGCGCACCGGCGACGAGATCGAAATCGACGTCAACAACCGCGTCCTGCGCGCGAACGTGAGCGACGAGGAACTCGAGCGCCGCCGCGCCGAAAAGGGCGCCGCGCCGTGGAAGCCCTCCAAGCCTCGTGCCCGCAAGGTCTCCGACGCGCTGCGTGTCTACGGCATGCTCGCCGCATCCGCCGACAAGGGCGGCGTGCGCGTCCTGCCCGACTGGGCGTGAGCGGAGCGCCTACAATCGTGGGCATGCATGGAGAGTACAAAGTCCCCGGAGGAAAGCTCGTCGTCGTCGACACCGACGTGGAGGAGGATCGCCTCGCGCGCGTGAGCGTGTCCGGCGACTTCTTCCTCGACCCCGACGACGCGCTCACCCGGATCACCGCGTCCCTCGAAGGGGCCCCGGCCTCGTCGAGTGCGAAGGATCTGGCCGCGCGCGTGGAGGCCGCCCTCCACGAAGGCGACACGCTCATGGGGGTGACCCCCGAGGCCGTCGGCATCGCCGTGCGCCGCGCACTGGGCGCCGCCCTGTCGTGGGACGACATTGACTTCGACGTCATCCACGGCCCCGTTGTCGCCCCGATGATCAACGTCGCCATGGACGAAACCCTGGTCGAGGACGTGGCCGCGGGGCGCCGCAAGCCGTTCATGCGCCTGTGGGAGTGGAACGGCCCGCAGGTCGTCATCGGCTCCTTCCAGTCCTACCAGAACGAAATCCAGCAGGACGGGGTCGACCGTTACGGCATCACCGTGTCGCGGCGCGTCACCGGCGGCGGCGCCATGTTCATGGAGCCCGGCAACTGCATCACCTACTCGCTCGTTATCCCCACCGCCCTCGTGGAGGGGATGAGCTTCGAACAGGCTTACCCCTACCTGGATCAGTGGGTCATGGAGGTCCTCGAAAAGCTGGGCATCAAAGCCAAGTACGTGCCGCTCAACGACATCGCCTCCGAGTTCGGCAAGATCGGCGGTGCCGCGCAGAAGCGTTGGGCGAACGGCTACATGGTCCACCACGTGACCATGGCCTACGACATCGACGCGATCAAGATGAACGAGGTCCTGCGCATCGGCATGGAGAAGATCCGCGACAAGGGCACCCGCAGCGCCGTCAAGCGCGTGGACCCCATGCGCTCCCAGACGGGGCTTCCCCGCGAAGAGATCCTGAAGGTGTTCTTCGATCACTTCAAGGAGAAGTACAACGCGAGCGTCGGCACCATCACCGAGGCGGATCTCGAGGTCGCGCGCAAGCGCTGTGAGACGAAGTTCGCGCGCGAGGAGTGGGTGCACCGCATCCCCTGAGCACTCCCGTTTCTGTGGCTGCCCGCTCCGGTTTCGTCTCATCGACGAGGCCGGGGCGGGCTTCCGCTTAGAAGAGCTGGAGTGCGCGCACCCCGTGGATGATGAGCTCGACGCCGATGACGAGGATCAGGAAGCCCATGATGCGCACGATCGCGCCGACGCCGGTGGCGCCCAGCTTGTCGATCCAGGGCGTGCCGTAGCGCAGTAGCAGCGCGATGACGGCCGCTGTTACCGCGATTCCCAGGACGATGCCGATATGAAAACCGATGGCCGTGTTGCGGGCGGCCAGCGCGATGACCACGCCGATCGAGCCGGGCCCCGCGATGAGGGGGAGCGCCATGGGGGAGAAGGACACATCCGGCTTGGAGGTCGCGTGCTGAGCCTCCTCGTGGGTGGCACGGCGCTTGTTTTCCAGCATCGAGAAACCCGAGTGCGCGACGACCAAGCCACCCGCGATCTGCAGCGAGGGTAGGTCGAAGCCGAAGAAACGCATGATGAGCGAGCCACTGACCGCGAACACCGTCAGGATAGCGAACACGTAGATGCCTGTCTTCCACGCCTGCGAGCGCACCGCAGCCGGAGCACTGTCGGCGGTGAGTCCTGCGAACGCCGCGAGACCGCCGATCGGATTGGTGATCGGGGCGAGCGCCAGGATCGCGGCGGACATTCCAGCGAGAACAGTCATCATGCGGACAATCCTAGTCGGCGATGTGCTAGCGCGAGCGAGCAGTCCGCTCAGACGCGGCGGGTGCCGAAGATCGCGGTGCCCAGGCGCACGATCGTCGCCCCCTCGGCGATAGCCCACTCCAGGTCGCGGCTCATGCCCATAGAGAGCGCCAGGTCCGACTCTTCAACGCCCAGGTGAGAGGCGGCCTCGTCCCTGATCCCGCGCAGCTGCGCATACGCGGCGCGCACGTCGGCCTCGACGGGGGAGTTCAGGCCCACCGTCATGAAACCCGCGAGCTCCAGGTGGGCCGAGGCCTCGACCGCGTCGATTAACTCGGAGACGTCGGAGGGGGCGCAGCCGTGCTTTGTAGCCTCGCCCGAGACGTTCACCTCGACGAACACGGGGAGCGTGCCGGTCGCGCGCGCGTCGATTTTCGAGGCCAGGGTGGGGGAGTCCAGCGACTCGATCGCGTCCACACAGGCCAGCGCGTGGTTGATCTTGTTGGACTGCAGTGGCCCGATCAGGTGGATGCGTGCGCCGGGTACCTCTCGGATCGCGTCCACCGTCGCGCGCGCCTCTTGGACGCGGTTGTGGCCGAGCAGAATGGGTAGGCCCGCCTCGCTCAGGGAGGCGGCGGCTTCGCGGCATTCCTCGGGCGTGCGCGTCTTGACTGCCAGCTCCAGGTGCACCGAATCCGTGCGCCGGCACGCGGACGTGGCGCGGTCGATGCGGTCGCGGGCTGCGGCGATGGCCTCGGGAATGCTCATGCCCTCATGGTAGACGGGCAGGCGCTATCAGGGGTTAATCAGGGGCGACTCAGGGGGATCTGAGATGCGCGGTGTGGCAGACTAGAATGTTCACAGATCAAGGAAAGGACACGCCATGCGTACCCTGCTCAACATCATCTGGTTCCTCTTCGGAGGGCTCCCGCTCTTCCTGGGATACCTCTTCGCGGGTCTCGTCGCCTGCATCTTCATTGTCACGATCCCCGCCGGCGTGGCCTGCTTCCGCATCGCCGGATACGTGCTGTGGCCGTTTGGCAAGCGCGTCATTGACAAGCCGGGCGTGGGTGCGGGCTCAGGCCTCATGAACATCGTGTGGTTCCTGGTCGCGGGCCTGTGGCTCGCCATCGGCCACATCACCACCGCCGCCGCGCAGGCCGTCACCATCGTTGGCATCCCGCTGGCCATCGCCAACCTCAAGATGATCCCGATCACCTGCTTCCCCTTCGGCAAGGCCGTCATCGACGACCCGACTGCATCCATCCTCTGACGCGTCCTACACTGGGGTCATGGCTCGTAAACACAGCAAAGACCACGGCGGTGGCCCCACCCGCGCCATCGAGGCGCTCACGGCGGCCGGCGTTGCTTTTACCGTTCACGAGTACGAGCACGACCCGGCCGCCCGGGCGTTTGGGGAGGAAACCGTTGAGAAGCTGGGGATCGACCCCACCCAGGCTTTCAAGACGCTCATGGTGCGCCTGGAGCCCACCGGTGAGTTTGTCGTCGGCTGCGTGCCCGCGCTGGCTCACCTGTCCATGAAGCTGATCGCCAAGGCAGCCGGCGCGAAGAGCGCCGCCATGGCTGACCCGGCCGTCGCCCAGCGCCGCACCGGCTACGTCGTGGGCGGCATCAGCCCGCTCGGGCAGACCACCTCGCACCGTCTGTTCATCGACTCGGCGTGCCTGGACCACGAGACCATGATCGTCTCGGGCGGGCGCCGAGGCCTCAGCGTCGAACTGAGTCCC
This sequence comes from Schaalia odontolytica, assembly GCF_005696695.1. NCBI lineage: Bacteria > Bacillati > Actinomycetota > Actinomycetes > Actinomycetales > Actinomycetaceae > Schaalia > Schaalia odontolytica. The sequence goes on from NZ_CP040006.1 coordinate 855,665, forward strand.
CTCGACCTCGTCGAGCTGACGGATGCTGAGGTCACGGACCTGGCGCAGGTCTGACCCTGGCCGGATTTGAACTCCGCCTCGGCCGTTTCACCATGCCGACTTCATCGCGGAAATCATGTCGGTGTCTGCGCGCGCAGGCATATGTCATACATCTGTGGTGCGTTGTATAATAAAAGTCGTACATTCGTCTGAAAGGTGTGGCGATATGAAAACGGCGACGCTTAACATGCGCGTTGATCCAAGCGTGAAGGAAGAAGCTGAGAGGGTGTATGCCCAGTTCGGCATGAACCTCACCGACGCTGTGAATGTTTTCTTGCACAAGTCCATCATGGAGGGTGGCTTACCCTTTGACTTGCGCCAGCCCCGCTTCAACGCTGAAACCGAGCTAGCTATGCGCGAGGCTCGCGACATCGCCGCAGGGCGTGTTGCCGCTACCCGTTACGCGTCCGCGGCACAAGCGTTCGCGGATGTCGATGATGAGTGAGCCTCAGCGGGGCCAGCGTGCCCTCGTGATGACCAGTCAATTCAAGAAGGATCTCAAAAGGGCCCGCAAACGAGGGCTCCCTATCAAGGAGCTCGAAGCGGTCATTGATCTCATTCTTACGGGCGAAGTGTTGCCTCCCCAGCGGAGGGATCATCTCTTGACCGGGGACTATGCGGGGTTCCGTGAATGTCATATTCGGCCGGATTGGCTGTTGATCTATCTGGATGAGCCAGAGATCTGCGTTGTGACCGCAATTCGTACGGGTTCCCACTCGGACCTGTTTCAATAGCTGCTGTTTCCGTGAGAGTCGAGATCCTATGGTTGACATGACTGAACTGAGCGGTCGCGGGCGCGCCGCCTACTGGGTGGTTGCCGCCCTCGCGTGGGCGGGCGTCGCCGCCACTCTTATTATCACGGCCTTTGATGGCTACGCTGCGCCGACCTACGTCGAGGAGGGCCTCTTCGCGGGTGCCCCCCATGGCTGGGCGGGTGCTCCCGAGCGCCTCATCAACTGCCTGTCCTACTTCACCGAGCTGTCCAACATCATGGTTGCGATCATCTCGACCCTCCTCGCGCGCCGAGGCTGCGTCGGGGCGTGGGGGAGGGCCACGCACCTGTGCGCGCTCATGATGATCACGGTGACCGCGATCGTCTACGCGACGCTGATTGGTCCCTACGAGGTTCTCTCCGGCTTCGCGCTCGTCACCAACCCGCTGCAGCACATCGTCGTCCCGGCCGCCTTCGTGGGCACGGCCGCGCTCGCGGGGCCGCGCGGTGGCATCACGTGGGCGACGCTGGGGCGCGCCCTGCTGATCCCGGTCGCGTGGGTGGCGTACACGCTCGTGCGCGGCTCCTTCACGCACCAGTACCCCTACGGCTTCGTCAACGTGTGGCGCATCGGCTACGCGCAGGTCGCGATCAACATCGTGGCGATCTTGATCGGCGCCCTGGTCTTCATGGCGCTCTTCGCGGGTGCCGATTGGCTGATCCGCAAGGCCTCGCGGCGCTGACGGTCTGCGCATCTCCCGGACACGGTCTCGTCCGAGGCCGCTAGAGTGAGGCTATGAGCAACGAACCCGGGCTTGTTCCTGAACTTACCGTCACCGATTACGAGGCATCGCGCCGTTTTTGGTGCGACCTCGTCGGTTTTTCCCTTCGCTATGAGCGGCCTGAGGAAGGATTCGGCTATCTCGTCCTGGGTAACGCGCACCTGATGCTCGACCAGATCGACCGCGGGAGGACGTGGGCAACCGGTCCCCTTGATCTGCCGCTTGGCCGCGGGATCAACCTCGAGGTTCAGACCGAAGAGCTGGACAGTGCATGGCACCGCATGGCCGAGGCAGGGTGGCCGATCTTCGTCGAACCCGAAGAGAAGTGGTATCGGGCGGGAGATATTGAAATCGGCGTCCGCCAGTTCCTAGTCCAGGATCCCGACGGTTACCTGCTGCGCCTCCAGCAGGAAATCGGTGAGAGACCCGCTCTGCGAGGATAACTTGGACGGCGGGGCAATATCGATCCTAAGTCGGAATGGTGGCTGCCCCTCTTGAGGTGAGAGGGTGCTACTGCTCCTCTCCGGGTGTAACTCTCAGCTCTTTGAGACCTCTTATGTTGTGTGGGTGGGGTCTCTGCACTACAGTTGTAATCAAGCAATTACAACAAAGGGGAAAATATGAAGATTCTTGTCATTCAGGGCAGTCCTGACGCGGGAAGCTACTCGCATGAACTCGCAACGACTTACGCTGATGAGGCGCGCAGCGCTGGGCATGACGTGCGTATGATCGATCTGGCGACGGAGGATTTTGATCCCGTTCTGCGCTACGGATACCGCCAGCACATGGAGGACGAAAGTGGTCCCAAGCGGTATCAGGAGGACATAGCCTGGGCCGATCACCTCGTGTTCAGCTTCCCGATTTGGTGGTCTGCTGAACCCGCGATTTTGAAAGGTTTCCTTGATCGCACTCTCACGCCGGGATTTGGGTACCAATACGTCGACGGTAAGAGCCAGGGCTTACTGAAAGATAAGACCGCGGCACTCATCGTCACATCCCGTGCTCCTTCGTTTATCTACCGAATCTTCGGTGGTCCAATCTGGCGGTGGAAGAGTATGGTCCTGGGCTTCGTGGGGATTCGCCTGACCAAAGCTCTGATGCTTGGCCGCATTGAGCAGGAAGTTGATACTCCTGCTTACCGCGCTGCGTTTGTCGAGACAGTTCGAGCTTACGCGCGCGGATAGACTGTCCGTATCACCGAAATTGGGAGGTCCAGGTATGGCCGCGACGCGTATGCCAGCCAATGAACGCAAGGCACTCATGCTGGAGGCTGCCGTCCGTGTGTTTGCGCGGGTTGGCTACGCTGCGGCCACGACGGACTCGATCGCGCGCGAGGCAGGCGTCAGCCAGGCGTATGTCGTGCGTTTCTTCCGGTCGAAGGAAACACTTTTCGAGGAAGCTGCTACGTATGTTGTTGAGCAGCTGTGTCGACGTTTTGCTGAGGCACCCGTAGCGGCGGATTCTACCGACGTTGAACGTCGGGAATTGCTGGGGGACATGTACGCGGAGATCGTGAAAGACCGCGACATGTTCATGATGATCATGCGCCTATTCATGATGGGATCCGATCCGCGCTTCGGGCAGCTCTCCCGCGATAGCTTTGCACGTGTGTACCGCGTCCTGCGAGAAGACGTCGGGATGGATGCTGAACAGGCTAGGCTCTTCCTCTCCCACGGTTTGTTGATGAACCTCGTGCTGTCGCTGCGTCTGTGGGAAGGCGAAAGAGTCTTGTCGGATGAGATCCTTGGATTTCTCGGGAAAGGACGCGCGGAGGCTATGTATTCACTGCATGACGCGCATGGTTCCTCGAATGATGAAGGATCTACCGCGCCCCGACGGTGACCGTGGCCAGGGCAACCCGCCCAGCCTCGTCTGAGGCGGGCACGTCCACGAGGGCGACGATGCGCCAGTCCATGTCCTCCTCTGAGTCGAACAGGGTCTGCGTGGCCAGCCAGAACGTGCCCGCCGCAGCCTGATCCACCGCGTCCGCGATCGCCTCGATGCGCGCCACCTGGGCGCGCTCGAAATCCGACGACACCACAGCGGGGGCCAGCTCCAGCACGTCCTCGCGGGTCGGGGCCTCGTTCAGGGAGCACAGTGACAGGGCGCGCGCACGCTGGTCGATACCGATCCACTCGTGCTCCGCCCAGTAGCGCTCGAGCACCGCGTCCCACTCGTCCTCGCTCCACGGTGCGACCACCGGGGTGCGCGAGGCCTCGTCCAGACGCGCCAAGGCCTCGACGTTGTCGCGGCTCATCGCCTCCACGCGCTCGAACAGGGCGCCACGGATCGCCGTGCGGAACGCGTGGCGGTTCGCGCTGAAGGGAACGGTCCCGTCCTCCCGCGCGCCAAACGCCAGCTCCGCGCCCTCCGTGCCGTCGCCATCGGCCGCCGGGGAGAGGGCCTGGCCCGTGGACATGGCCTCCCACTCGTCCAGCAGCGAGGAGTCAACCGCGCGGATCAGGGCAGACAGCCACGCAATGATCGACCGTAGCTCGTCCGTCGTCAGCTCGTCCGGCACGATCTGGCGCAGCGCGCGGTACGCGTCCGTCAGGTAGCGCAGCACGATGCCCTCGGAGCGACCCACGTCGTAGCGGCCCACAATCCCCGTGAACGTCAGCGCGTTCTCGATCATCTCGCGCACGACCGACTTCGGGGAAATCTCCTGATCCTCGATCCATGGGTTCGCGTGCAGGTACACCGCGAACGCGTCCCCCAGCAGATCGGCAAGCGGGCGCGGCCACGTCACCTCTTCCAGGGCGGCCATGCGCTCGTCGTACTCCATGCCCTGCGCCTTCATCGCTGCCACGGCCTCGGCGCGCGCGGCCTTCTCCTGCGCGAACAGGAGCGGGCGCGGATCCTCCAGGACCGACTCGATGACCGAGACGACGTCCAGAGCGAAGGTCGGGGAGTCGGGGTCGAGGAGTTCGAGCGCCGCCAGCGCGAAGGGGGAGAGCGGCTGGTTGAGCGCGAAGTCGTCGGGCAGGTCGGTGGCAGCGCGCAGGCGGGGCTCCCCGGAGGCCGAGGCCTCGGCAGAAGACACGTGCTCGACGACGCCCGCCTGCTTCATCGACGTGTAGATCTCACCCAGGCGGCGCAGGTGCGGGTTGCGATCCGTGGGCGGATCATCGTTGTTGCGCGCCAGCCACACGAGGTGCTCGCCCGGGTCACGCCCGGCCGCAGGCGCACCGGCCAGCACGTTGAGAACCATCGCGTGCGTCATCTCGAAACGGCTCGTGAGCTGCTCGGGAGCCGCGTCCACGAGGCGCTCGAACGTTGATCGTGTCCACGAGATCTCGCCCTCGCCGGGGCCCTTGCGCTTCTTCGCGGACTTTTTCGCTGCTCGCTTGGCCTCCCGCGCGTCGCGGGCCGCCTCCTGAGCGGCGCTCAGGCGTGCGCGCTCACGGGCGGCGTCGACCTCGTGCTCGGGGGCCAGGACGCGTACGAAACCGACCGTGTCGAAGCCGGCGCGGCCCGCGCGGCCCGCGATCTGGTGGAACTCGCGCGCGCTCACGTGGCGCATGCGCCGCCCGTCGTACTTCACGAGCGACGTCATCAGCACCGTGCGGATCGGCACGTTGATGCCGACCCCCAGGGTGTCCGTGCCGCACACGATCGGCAGCAGGCCCGCCTGCGTGAGGCGCTCGACGAGGCGGCGGTAGCGAGGCAGCATGCCCGCGTGGTGTACGCCGATGCCCTGCGCGAGCAGCGATTTGAGGGTCTGCCCGAAGCCCTTCGTAAACGACACGCCCGCCAGCTGCGCGGCGATCGCCTTCTTCTGCTCGGGAGAAATCAGCGAGGAACGGTCGAAAGACTGCGCGGTAGCAACCGCGTCGCGCTGGGAGAAGTGCACGATGTAGACGGGCCAACGGCCCTCGCCCAGCAGCCGCTCGACCGTGTCGGGCAGGCGGTCCACGACGTACTCGAACTCGAGGGGCACGGGCCGTTCCGCGTCGTCGATGAGGGACACGTCGCGCCCGGTGCGTTCCTTCCACGCGCGCTCGAAACGCGTCGTGTCGCCCAGCGTCGCGCTCATCGCGACCACCTGCGGGGTCCTCAGCTCCAGGAGCGGCACCTGCCACGCCCAGCCGCGCTGACGGTCCCCGTAGAAGTGGAACTCGTCCATGACGATCATGTCCGCGTCCAGCGTGGGCCCCTCGCGCAGCGACTGGTTCGCCAGGATCTCGGCGGTGCAGCAGATGATGGGCGCGTCGGCGTTGAGAGACACGTCGCCGGTCACCATGCCGACGTTATCCGCGCCGAACAGGGACACGAGGTCAAAAAACTTCTCCGACACCAGGGCCTTGAGCGGTGCCGTGTAGTAGGAGCGGCCCCCGTGCGCCATCGACGTGAAGTGCGCGGCGAGCGCGATCATCGACTTACCCGACCCCGTGGGGGTCGCCGCAATCACGTGGTTGCCCGCGAGGATCTCCACCAGGGCCTCCTCCTGGTGGGGGTAGAGCGGACGCCCGGTGCCCTCGGCCCAGGACACGAAGGCCTCGTACAGGGCGTCGTCGTCGCCCAGACGGCCCTCGTCCTCCAGGTCGTCCAGGATCTCGTTCAAAGTCGCGCTCATGCTCCCATTGTCCCAGAGTGCGCCCACGTCTGCGTCCTCGCACCGCAGGACTCTTCCCGCAGCTCATCGACGAGGCCGGGATACCCCATGCGCTCACGCGCGGGCGTGCGCGTGGCGAGACGTCGCCTGCCGGGTGAGGAGCCCTGTGGCAAGATGAACGGGTCCCATTACAACGCGCGGGTGCGTCCCGCGACAGCGCGCGAGGTGCGGCGACCCGTCCCCGGCCTCGTTCTTTGACACCCCGGGAGGCTCCTGTGGAACACATTGCCCAGATCGAGCAGCAAATCGCTGACTGGATCACGATGCACCTGACGATTGTCATCCTGATCGGCGTGGGCCTTGTCCTGACGGTCGTCTCCCGCGGCGTGCAGCTGCGCCTCTTCCCGGAGATGGTGCGCACGGTGCTCGGCTCGCGCAAGGGAGCCGACGGCGGCATCTCCTCGTTCCAGGCTTTCGCGATCTCGCTGGCCGCGCGCGTGGGTATCGGCAACGTGTTCGGCGTGGCCGCGGCGCTCATGTTTGGTGGCCCCGGCGCAATCTTCTGGATGTGGGTCGTGGCCCTGGTCGGCATGGCGACAGCGTTCTTCGAGGCGACGCTGGCCCAGATCTTCAAGGTGAAGCACTCCGACGGCTCCTTCCGTGGCGGCCCGGCCTACTACATCAAGCGCGGCATGAAGAACCGCGTCCTGGCCAACGTCTTTGCCGTCATCACCGTCGTCACCTGCGGCATCGTCATCACCTCCGTGCAGTCCAACGCCATCGCGGGCACGCTCACGAGCGCGTTCGGTGAGGCCGCCAAGCAGCCCCTGCCCGGCGCGGGCGGCTTCTCGGCCGCGCAGCTTACCGTCGCAGGCCTGATCTTCGTCTTCTCCGCGATGGTCATCTTCGGCGGTATCCGCACCGTCGCCCGCGTCACCGAGTGGATGGCCCCGATCATGGCGACCGTCTACGTCATCATGGTCGCCATCGTCTGCCTCATGAACATCACGCAGTTCGGCACCGTTGTGGGCCAGATCTTCACCTCCGCGTTCTCTATGGACGCCACCGTCGGCGGCCTGGGCGGCGGCATCATCGCCGCGATGATCAACGGCACCAAGCGCGGCCTCTTCTCCAACGAGGCCGGCCAGGGTACCGCTCCCAACGCCGCCGCGACCGCGACCGTGTCCCACCCGGTGCGCCAGGGCCTCATCCAGTCCCTGGGTGTCTTCATTGACACGATCGTCGTGTGCACCGCGACCGCCTTCGTCATCCTCATCGCAGGCGAGAAGGTGTGGGGCGGCGCGGACGTGAACCCCTCGAACCTGACGACCCTGGCCGTGGCCCACGAGCTGGGCGCCTGGACGATCGTCCCCATGGCGATCCTCATCTTCGTCCTGGCCTACTCCTCGATCATCGCAGCCTACGTCTACTCCGATACGAACATGTCCTTCGTCTTCGGGGATGCCCGCTGGGCGAGCTGGACCGTGCGCGTCGTGTGCGTGGCCTCGGCGACGATCGGTGCCCTGCTGACCCTGGACGTCGTGTGGAACGCCGTTGACATCGCGATGGCGGTCATGACGATCACGAACCTGGTGGCCCTGGTCTTCCTGGCCCGCTGGGTACTGGGCGCGCTGCGCGATTACGAGACCCAGCGTCGCAATGGCGTCGCCGAGCCCGTCTTCGTGGGCGAGAAGAACCCGCTGCTGCCCGGCGACGTTCCCGGCAGCGTGTGGAAGCGCCCCAAGCAGAAGAAGAAGTAATAGATGCTGACCACCTCGCCGGGTGCGCCGGGCACGTCTCGTGCCTCGTGCACCCGGCGTCGTGTATGTCGGCGCTGCTCGGCGCGACGTGCGCAGAGCTGCGTTAGGCTACCGGCATGAGAATCGCACGTTTTTCCGATGGTACGAACCCGGTCTACGGCGCCCTTGAGGAGGGCTCGACGAGGATCGTGGGGCTCAAGGGCGACCCGCTGTTTTCGCCCGTGGAACCCTCCGGCCAGATCTACGAGCTGGACGAGGTGCGCCTGCTCTCCCCGGTGATCCCGCGCTCGAAGGTCGTGGGTATCGGCGACAACTACTCGGACACCCCGATTCCGGCTGACGAGCGCCCCGAGCCGCCGATTTTCCTGAAGGCCAACACCTCGGTCGTGGGCCCCGATGACCCGATCGCGATCCCATCGTGGTCGAATGCGGTGGCCTTCGAGGGTGAGCTCGCGATCGTCATCAAGTCCCTCGCCAAGGACGTGAGCGTCGAGGACGCGCCGCAGATGATCCTCGGCTACACGATCGCCAACGACGCCACCGCCCGCGACGCGATGACGGGCGGCCCCTGGTCGCGCGGAAAGTCTTTTGACTCGGCGTGCCCGCTGGGCCCGTGGATCACGGTCGACCCCGCCCTCGACGTCACCAACCTGGCGATTCGCTCGTACCTGAACGGCGAGATCGCTCAGGACTCCTCGACCGCGCACATGATCTGGAACCCCTTCGAGCTGGTGTCCTACGTGTCTCACCAGATGACGCTGCTGCCCGGCGATGTGATCGCCACGGGCGCGCCCGCGGGTGCCGAGATCGTTCACGCCGGTGATCGCGTGGAGATCGAGATCGAGGGGATCGGGAGCTTGACGAATCCCGTCGTGCGAGCCTGATCGTGTGACCTGTGTGATAGGATTACGTCGTTCTGACAATATCTCCGTCGCATAGGAGCACACTGTGAGCGAACCCCAGTCATCGGGCGCTCTGGCCGTCGAAATGGCCGGCCTGGACGTCATCCCCGAATCCGATCGCAAGGGAAAACCCTCCGACCTGTTCATGCCGTGGTTCGCGGCGAATATCTCGGTCCTGGGTATCTCGTGGGGCTCGTGGGTCCTCGGCTTCGGGCTTTCCCTCGCCCAGGCGGTCGTCGTGTCCGTCGTCGGCGTGGCCCTGTCCTTCCTGGTCTGCGGCCTCATCGCGATCGCCGGTAAGCGCGGCTCCGCCCCGACGCTGGTGCTGTCGCGCGCGGCCTTCGGCTTCAACGGCAACCGCATTTCGGCGGCGATCTCGTGGATCCTGACGGTGGGCTGGGAGACCTTCCTTGCGATCATGGCCGTCCAGGCCACGGCCACGGTCATGGGGGCGCTCGGCTTCACCAACCACGTTGTCGCCCAGATCATCGCGCTGATCCTCGTCGTCGTCCTGGCGGCCGGCTCGGGCATCCTCGGCTTCGAGGCGATCATGAAGGTCCAGACGTGGATCACGTGGGCCACCGCGGCCCTGACGATCGTCTATCTGGTTCTGGTCGCACCGACGATCGACTTCGCGGTCCTCTCCTCGCGCCCCTCGGCGCCCCTGACTGCGGTCTTGGGTGCGGGCTGCATGCTCCTCGTGGGCTTCGGTTTCGGCTGGATTAACGCGGCCGCCGACTACTCGCGCTACCTGCCGCGCGCCGCCTCGACGAAGGGGGTGGTCGGCTGGACGACGGTGGGCGCGGCGCTGCCCACGGTCATCCTGGTCTTCTTCGGCATCCTCCTGGTTGGTTCGGCCGACGAGTCCCTCTCCGAGGCCATCGGCGGCGACCCGATCGGCGCGCTCACCACGCTGCTGCCCACCTGGTTCCTCATCCCCTTCGCGCTGGTTGCGATCCTGGGCCTCATCGGCGGCATCGTCATGGACATCTACTCCTCGGGCCTGTCGCTGCTGGCCACGGGCGTGCCCGTCTCGCGTCCGGTCGCCACCGCGATCGACGGCACGATCATGACGGTCGGCACGATCGTCGTCGTGTTCTTCGCGGACTCCTTCCTGACTCCCTTCACGGCGTTCCTCACGACCCTCGGCGTTGTCATCGCCGCGTGGGGCGGCGTCATGCTGGCGGATATCGCGCTGCGCCGCAAGGACTACGACGAGCCTTCGCTCTTCACCCCCTCGGGCCGCTACGGCTCGGTGAACTGGGGTGCTGTCGCCTCCCTGATTGTCGGCTCGCTGGTGGGCTGGGGCCTCGTCGTCAACGCGAGCGCCTCCTGGCTGTCCTGGCAGGGCTACCTCCTCGGCCCTCTGGGTGGCCGCGAGGGTGACTGGGCGGGCGCCAACATCGGCATCCTCCTAGCGATGGTCGTCGGCTTCGTCGGCTACTGGGCGACCAGCGCGGGCCGCGTGCGCGCGCAGGAGAAGCTGCCCTCGCGCACCTACGCAGAGGGTGCGGGCGAGGACGAGCAGTGAGCGTCGACCCGCGCTTCACGCAGGCTCTCCTCGACGATGAGGCCCAGGCCGGCGCCCGGGTCCTCACCGCTCTTGCGGGGCGCCCGGATGCGCTCGTCGTACTCGGGTCCGGCTTGGCCGAGGCTCTCGACGAGGCCTGGGGAGCCCCCGTGGCCACCGTTTCACTGGGTGACATCCCCGGCGTCGTCACGCCGGTCGCGGACGGGCACGGCGGCGAGCTGCGCGCCTACGAGGCACGTAGGGGAGTGGTCCTCGTGGCCACGGGCCGCACGCACCTCTACGAGGGACTGGGCGCCCGCCCTGTCACGGCTCTCGCCCGAGCTGCGGTTGCCGCGGGGATCAGCCGCGCGGTCCTCACGAACGCGAACGGCTGCCTGAAGCCCTGGAACCTGGGCGACGTCATGGCGATCACCGACCACGTGAACTTCAGTGGCGCCTCGCCCTTCGACGGGCCGCTCTTCCTGGACGTGTCGGCTGTGTGGGACGCCCAGATGACGCAGGCTCTGCGCGGGGTCTGCCAGCGCGAGGGCATTTACGCGATCCTGCGCGGCCCTGAGTACCAGACCATGGCCGAGACCCGCATCCTCGCGGGCCTGGGCGTGGACTGCGTGGGCATGTCGACCGTCATGGAGGCCATCACCCTGCATGCCCTGGGCGTGCGCGTCGCCGGCATGTCGGTCGTCTCCGACCTGTCCTTCGCCGATGCCCCCACGGATCCGACCGCCGTCGTCGAGGTGGCCTCGGCGGCCCGCCAGACCGTGGTCGCAGGCATCGAGGCGGCACTGGGCGCCTGAGCAGGAACCAGACGCAAACGAGGCCGTGGCCGGGAGGTGGATGTCCACCGTTCCCGGCCACGGCCTCGTTTCGTGTAGAAGACGCTTACAGCAGGCCGAGGACCCTCTCCACGATCCGCGAGGCCACGTCGGGGGCGCACGCCAGGTTGATGCGCGCCCACGAGGCGTAGTCCGCTCCCAGGGTGCGGCCCTCGTTGGCGGCGATGCGGGCGCGCTCGCGCAGCGTCGCGGCGGGGGAGAGGGGACCCAGGTCGACTCCCTCGAAGCCCCACCATGTCAGGTAGGTGCCCTCGGGGCGCACGAAGTCGATTGGTGTATCCGCGAGAGCGCGTTCGACGAGGTCCACGTTGGAGCGGATCAGGTCCTTGACCTCGCGCTGCCAGGCATCGCCGCGCTCGTAGGCGGCGATAGCGCCCACGGTGCCGATGACGTTGGCGTCGTGGCGCACGTCGGCGGCGAAAACGTCCCAGCGCTCGCGCAGCGCCCCGTCGGGCAGGATCACCTGCGCGGAGGGCAGGCCTGCGATGTTCCAGCCCTTCGACGCGGCGGTCGCCGTCACCGTGTGGGACGCGAACGAGGGACCGAGCGACGCGTAGGAGACGAAAGGAATCGACTCATCCAACACGAGGGAGGAGTGGATCTCGTCGGAGAACACGAGGGCGTCGTACTCGCGGACCACGTCATGCAGGGCGCGCAGCTCGTCCTCGCGCAGGACGCGGCCGACCGGGTTCCACGGGTTGCACAGGATGACGAGGCCGGCCCCAGCCTCGAGCCCCGCGCGGATCCCCTCCAGGTCGAGCGCCCAGCCGCGCCCGCCGGCGCGCGTGCCACGCAGCGAGGGAACCTCGATGACGGGGTGGTCGAACTTGCCTGGGATCGTCAGGAACGGCATGTAGGCGGGGGTGGGCACGATGATCGGCGCGCCCGGGCGCACCAGGTGCTCAATTGTCGCCTCGAGCGCGGGCAGGACCGAGGCCACGAGGCGCACGTGCGAGGCGTCCACGTCCCAGCCGAAGCGGCGCTTCTGGAACTCGGCGGTCGCGCCTGCGATGCGGGGTTCCAGCCAGGTCGGCTGGTACCCGAGCAGGCCGTCGTCGATCGCGCCCTTCATCGCGTCGGCCACCTCCGGGGCCGTCCCGAAGTCCATTTCCGCGACCCACGCGCCGATCGTCGGCTCACCGCTCGCGGCCGTGATGCCGGTCCACTTCAGGGAGCCGGTGCGGTAGAGGTGGGAGTCGGAAAAGAGACGAACGGACACGGTGTCCTCCTGGATGAGTCGGTGGATACGGCGCGGGCCGATCCCGGTGATGCAACCAGCCTATCCGCGCCACCGGCGCGCGTCGCAGCGCGCCCACCCATCAAGCAAATGCAACAGCCACCGCTGGAGTAGGATGGAGGAATCATGAGTGAAACAACTGCCACCGGTGCCGACGTTCGCGTCCGCTTCTGCCCCTCGCCCACAGGAACCCCTCACGTCGGCATGGTCCGTACGTGCCTGTTCAACTGGGCCTATGCCCGCCACACGGGAGGAACCTTCGTCTTCCGCATTGAAGACACGGATGCCGCCCGCGACTCCCAGGAGTCCTTCGACCAGATCATCGAGTCCCTGCAGTGGCTGGGCCTCGACTGGGACGAGGGCGTCGGTAAGGGAGGCCCACACGGCCCCTACCGCCAGAGCGAGCGCATGGACATCTACCGTGACGTGGCCGCCCGCCTGCTCGAGGCCGGCTACGCCTACGAGTCCTACTCGACCCCTGAGGAGATCGAGGAGCGTCACCGCGCCAATGGTGAGGACCCCAAGCTCGGCTATGACGGCTTCGACCGCAACCTGACGGAAGAGCAGATCGCCGCCTACCGCGCCGAGGGCCGCCAGCCCGTCCTGCGCCTGCGTATGCCCGACGAGGACATCACGTTCACGGACCTGATCCGCGGCGAGATCACCTTCAAGGCCGGCTCGGTTCCGGACTACGTCATCGTGCGCGCCAACGGCCACCCGCTCTACACGCTGGTGAACCCGATCGACGACGCGCTCATGGAGATCACCCACGTGCTGCGCGGCGAGGACCTGCTTTCCTCGACGCCCCGCCAGATCGTCCTGTACCGCGCGCTCGAGGCCATTGGCGTCGCCAAGTTCATGCCGCGCTTCGGCCACCTGCCCTACGTCATGGGCGAGGGTAATAAGAAGCTGTCCAAGCGCGACCCCGAGTCGAATCTGCTGCTGCACAAGGCTGCCGGCATGATCCCCGAGGGCCTCAACAACTACCTGGCCCTCCTGGGCTGGTCGATTGCCGCGGACCGCGACATCTTCTCCATGGAGGAAATGGCCCAGGCCTTCGACATCTCGGACGTGAACCCGAACCCGGCGCGTTTTGACCAGAAGAAGGCCATCGCCATCAACGCAGAGCAGATCCGTCTGCTGGACGGCGAAGACTTCCGTAACCGCCTGGTGCCCTTCCTGCACCGCGACGAGGTTGTTTCGGCCGACTCCTTCGAGGCGCTCACCGATCGCGAGCGCGAGATCCTCACCGAGGCCGCGCCGCTCATCCAGACGCGCATCCAGCTCCTCGGCGAGGCCACGGGCATGCTCGGATTCCTCTTCGTCGCCGACGACGCGCTGGAGACGGACGAGAAGGCCGTTTCCAAGCTCAAGGACAACGCCGTGGACGTCCTGGACGCCGCCATCGAGATCGTCGAGGGCCTGACCGAGTTCACGACCGCGTCCCTCGAGGAGTCGCTGCGCGCACGCATCGTCGACGAGATGGGCGTTAAGCCCCGTCTGGCCTTCGGCCCGCTGCGCGTCGCCGTGACCGGCCGTCAGGTCTCCCCGCCGCTGTTCGAGTCCATGGAGATCCTGGGTCGCGAGTCCTCGCTGACCCGCCTGCGTGCCCTGCGCGCCTCCCTGGCCTGATCGCTGAGACCAGCCCCGGCCTCGTCGCCCTGTCTGCGGGACGAGGCCGGGGCTTCGTCGTGCCCGGAGGAGTCCCGATTGTGGGGGGAGAGGCAGTGGGTGATCGGGACCACTGGCCTTCGATTTGGCATGAGGGCGTCGGTCCGCTACAGTTATCTCCTGTCGCCAGCGACGTGAAAGCGAAGCAGGTGATACCCAATGGGGTATGGTGTAATTGGCAACACAGCTGATTCTGGTTCAGCCATTCTAGGTTCGAGTCCTGGTACCCCAGCGATCTGAAGCGCAAGTTTCAGTCAAGGCCCCCATCGTCTAGCGGCCTAGGACGACGCCCTCTCACGGCGTTAACACCGGTTCAAATCCGGTTGGGGGTACGGATTCATAAGTGAATCAAGGCCCCCATCGTCTAGCGGCCTAGGACGACGCCCTCTCACGGCGTTAACACCGGTTCAAATCCGGTTGGGGGTACCAATGACCTCGTCACCTGAGCGGTGGCGAGGTTTTTGTTAACCGATCGGTCCGCGTATTTCCTTGTGCTTTGCAGAAAAGTTTCGGAACTGTTGCAGTGTGTCTAACCTAGGAGCAGCCCCCATGGGAGGGGACCGCTTTTGGACGAGGGAGTCTGTCGTGACATACCGACTCAATAGGACAATGCTGCGCCGAACGTTGGGCGTTGGCGCTGCTATCGCGCTGATGGGAGGTGTACTTCCAACCGCGTGGGCCGCGCCCGGGACGGAAACGTCAAACGGGGGAAACGATGCGACTGCTGCCGACGCGGGAGCTGCTGGCGCCGCCGCCGACGTGCTGGTGACAATTCCCGGTAACCACAACGCGGCGATGGGATGCGACGCGGACTGGGCACCTGCCTGCGATAAGGCTGTGCTCAAGCGCGACGCGACGGGCGTGTACAGTGCGACGTTCACGCTGCCGGCCGGCGATTACCAGTACAAGGTTGCCGAGGGCGGCTCGTGGGACACGTCGTTTGGTGCCGGGGGCGCTGCGGGGGGAGCGAACATCTCCTACACCCTGACCGAGACGACGTCCGTCACCTTCTTCTACAACCGTGCGACGCACCGCGTGTGGAACACCGCCACCGACCAGATGGTGACGCTGCCTGGCTCTTTCCAGAAGGCGCTGGGCTGCACGGACAACTGGAAGCCCGAATGCCTGGCACCCCTCATGGAGCCGGTGGGGGACGGGACCTACACCTACGCCACCACCGCGCTGCCTGAGGGCGACTACGAGTTCAAGGTTGCCGTTGGCGGGTCCGACAACGAGAATTACGGGCAAGATGGCGCCATCGGCGGTGCCAACTACCAGTTTGCAACGAAAGCGAACAAGCTCGTGACCTTCACCTACGATTCTCAGACGCACAAGGTCGACATCGCGAGCGCTGACGCCCCGGTCGCGGGCGCCGGCGAGCAGCGCGCCTACTGGGTGACCTCGAACATTCTCGCGTGGCCGACGTCGCTGCTCCCCGAGGGCGTGACCCGCGCGCAGGTCCTCGACGGTTCCGTGAAGCTCTCCTACGAGCTGGTGACCGCCCCCGAGGGTGGCGCTGGCCTGGCTGATGGTGCCGTCACGGGCGCTTCGACGAGCACCCTGACCGTCGCGGGCGACCTGCCCGCCGATGTGACGACGGCCCACCCGAATCTCAACGGCTACATCGCCCTGAAGGCTTCCCTTGACGAGGCCGGGGCTCGCGAGGCCCTCACCGGCCAGATCGCGGTCGCCCAGAAGTCGGGGGAGAGCGTCAATGCCTTCACCGGCGTGCAGATCGCTCCCGTCCTCGACTCGCTGTACGCTGCGAAGGCCACCCAGGCCTCGTACGGCGTGGGCTGGAACGAGGCGGGTAACCCGACGTTCGCGCTGTGGGCACCGACCGCTAAGAACGTGACCCTGCTGTCGTGGAACACCTCGACCCCGCGCGGCTCCGACGCCGACGTGCAGGGTGACGGCCTGCGTACCGCCGCCGTGCGCGGCGAGGACGGCCGCTGGAGCGTGGACAACGCTGCCGGCGAGATCCACGAGGGTGCCCAGTACCTGTGGGAGGTCAGTGTCTACGTGCCCGAGACGGGCAAGGTCGAGACGAACCTCGTGACCGACCCCTACTCGGTGGCTCTGACCGTCGACTCCACGCGCTCCGTCGCCGTCAACATGGACAACCCGTCGATCGCCCCCTCGATGTGGACGGACTCCAAGGCCCCCGTCATCGAGGACGACGCTCAGCGCTCCATCTACGAGCTGCACGTGCGCGACTTCTCCGCCGCGGATACGTCGGTGCCCGAGTACATGCGCGGCACCTACATGGCCTTCACGCAGTTCCAGTCCAACGGCATGCGTCACCTGGCTGAGCTGTCGCGCGCCGGCATGAACACGGTGCACCTGCTGCCCACTTTCGACATCGCGACCATCCCTGAGAAGCGCGCCGACCAGAAGACGCCCGCGATCCCCGAGGATGCCGGCCCGGCGTCCGAGGAGCAGCAGGCGGCGGTCACGGCCGTTGCCGACCAGGACGCCTACAACTGGGGCTACGACCCGCTGCACTGGATGGCCCCCGAGGGCTCGTACGCGACCTCGTCCCAACAGAACGGCGGCGCGCGCGTGCGCGAGTTCCGCTCCATGGTGGGTGGTCTGCACTCGATCGGCATGCAGGTCGTCCTCGACCAGGTCTACAACCACACGCCCGCGGCGGGTCAGTCCGCCCACTCCGTGCTTGACCGCGTCGTGCCCGGCTACTACCAGCGCCTGAACGCCACCGGCGGTGTCGAGACCTCGACCTGTTGCTCCAACGTCGCGACCGAAAACGCGATGAGCGAGCACCTCATGATCGACTCGATGATCCACTGGGCGAAGTACTACCACGTCGACGGCTTCCGCTTCGACCTCATGGGCCACCACCCGGCCGAGGAGATGAAGCGCGCGAAGGCGGCCCTGTCCTCCCTCACCCTGGAGAAGGACGGCGTGGACGGCTCGCGCCTGTACATCTACGGCGAGGGCTGGAACTTCGGTGAGGTCGCGAACAACGCGCTGTTCACCCAGGCCACGCAGGGACAGCTGGATGGCACCGGCATTGGTGCGTTCAACGACCGCCTGCGTGACGCCGTGCACGGTGGCGGCCCCTTCGACGAGGACCACCGCGTGCTGCAGGGCTTTGGCTCGGGCGCATTCTCGGACCTCAACGGTCTCGATACCCGCTCCGAGGCGGATCGTCGCGCCGATTATCTGCACCGCGTGGACCTCGTGAAGCTTGGCCTGGCGGGCAACCTGAAGGACTACACGCTGACGACCTACGACGGCAAGACCGTGTCGGGTGCGCAGCTGGACTACAACGGCCAGGGCGCCGGCTTCGCCTCCCAGCCCGCCGAGAACGTCAACTACGTGGATGCCCACGACAACGAGACGCTCTTCGACCTGGTCACCTACAAGATGCCGGCGGATGCTCCGATGGATCACCGCGTGCGCATGTCGCTGATCAGCCAGGCCTCCGTGGCCCTGTCGCAGTCGCCTTCCTTCTGGGCCTCGGGCACGGAGATGCTGCGCTCGAAGTCCCTGGACCGCGACTCCTACAACTCCGGAGATCACTTCAACGCGATCGACTGGTCGATGCGCGACAACGGTTTTGGCCGTGGCCTGCCGGTCAAGTCGAAGAACGGCGCGGCCTGGGATCACATGCGCCCGCTGCTGGAGAACCCCGATCTGAAGCCGACCCCGGAGCAGATCGACACCTCCTCGGAAATCGCGATGGACTTCCTGCGCGTGCGTTCCTCCTCGCGCCTGTTCACGCTGGGCAGCGCGGATCTGGTCCGCTCCAAGGTGACCTTCCCCAACTCGGGTGAGGCTGCCGTGGACGGCACGATCGTCATGCTCATCAACGACGAGGCCGGAGCCGGGAACGACATCGACTCGAAGCTCGACGGCGCGCTCGTCGTCTTCAACGCGACAGACAAGACCGTGACGACAGCTGTTGATGGCCTGGCTGGGCGCGTCTTCAAGCTGCACGAGGCCCAGGCGAACGGCTCGGACGAGACCGTCAAGGGCGCGTCCTTCGATGCGAAGACGGGCTCCGTCACGGTTCCCGCTCGCACGGTCGCCGTCTTCACGCAGGCCGCAGGCGATCGCATTGATCCCACCGTCACCCCGGAGCCGGATCCGGCTGCCGCGCAGTGGGTTGCCTCGGGTGATGGCCGTTGGTGGCTTCGCTACCCGGATGGGACCTACCCGGCCAACGAGCGCGTTGTCCGTGACGGCGTCACGTACTCCTTCGATGCGAATGGCTGGATGAAGACCGGCTGGCAGGTCGAGGATGGCGCGTGGCGCTACTACGCCCCGTCTGGCGCGATGGCGACCGGCTGGACCGCCGTCGGCGGCACCTGGTACTACCTGGATCCCGACACCGGAGCCATGGCCACCGGCTGGCTGAAGGACGGCGACACCTGGTACTACCTGAACGCCAGTGGTGCGATGGCGAGCGGCTGGGTGAACCTGGGCGGCGCCTGGTTCTACCTGAACGGCAATGGCTCGATGGCGACCGGCTGGGCCGCCGTGGGTGGTCAGTGGTACTACCTGACGGAATCTGGCCAGATGGCGATCGGATGGGTGAAGGACGGCGGCAGCTGGTACTTCTGCCACCCGTCGGGTGCCATGGCAACCGGACGAGTCGTGATCGGCGGCACCGCCTACACCTTTGATGGTTCGGGTCGCTGGGTCGCCTAGCGGATCGCTACGCAAACGGGTGGGCCGGGACGATTCAGTCGTCCCGGCCCACCCGTTTGTCTGCTCTGCGGTCGCAGCTTACAGGTCTGCGGCGTCCTCGACGGTGGAGAGGAATTCCGTGAGCCTGTTGGCGGCCGCCATGACGGAGGGGCCGTGCTGGCGTCCGGGCTGGCGACCCATGCGCTCGATGGGGCCGGAGATAGACAGGGCGGCCAGGACGCGGCCGGAGGGGCCGCGCACGGGGGCGGACACGGAGGCGACGCCCGGCTCTCGCTCGCCCACGGACTGTGCCCAGCCGCGGCGGCGCACCTCGGAGAGCATGGTGGCGTTGAAGGAGGCGCCGTACAGGCCGCGGTGCAGGCGGTCGGGCTCCTCCCAGGCCAGCAGGACCTGGGCGGCGGAGCCGGCGCTCATGGAGAGCGTGGCACCCACGGGGATCGAGTCGCGCAGGCCCATCTCGCGTTCGGAGGCGGCCACGCACACGCGGTAGTCGCCCTGGCGGCGGAAGAGCTGGGAGGATTCCTTCGTGTGGTCGCGAAGAGCCTGAAGGACCGGCATGGAGGCCTGGAGGAGGCGGTCTTCGCCGGCGGCGGAGGAGAGTTCCTGGAGGCGGGGGCCGAGAATAAAACGTCCCTGCATGTCGCGGGCGACCATGCGGTGATATTCGAGAGCGACGGCCAGTCGATGGGCGGTGGGGCGAGCAAGCCCCGTGCTGGAAACGAGTTGGGCGAGGGTGGCGGGTCCCGCCTCGAGAGCGCTGAGAACCAACGCAGCCTTATCGAGAACGCCAACGCCACTGGATGTTTGCTCTTCCATACAACTATTTAATATCTCAGCTTTTGAGATGGCAAATTGTCGGATAGTGAAACAGGTCAAAGCGGCGTCCGAGACGTGAGATCAGCGGGTCGCTCGGCCGATGAGGCGGTTCCATTGATTGCGAAGCATGAATGACACCGTGTCTCCAAAGCGGAGAACAGAGGAGGAACAATGAGCGGAACGATGGCAGAAAAGGTGTGGCGCGACCACATCGTGTCCAAGGGGGAGAACGGCGCCCCCGACCTGCTCTACATCGACCTCCACCTCGTGCACGAAGTGACGAGCCCCCAGGCTTTTGAGGGCCTGCGCCTCGCCGGACGCCAGGTGCGTCGCCCCGATCTGACGATCGCGACCGAGGACCACAACACGCCCACGATCAATATCGACCAGCCGATCGCGGACATCACGAGCCGCACTCAGATCGACACTCTGCGCAAGAACGCCGAGGAGTTCGGCGTGCGCCTGCACTCCCTGGGCGACGCCGACCAGGGCATCGTTCACGTCGTCGGCCCTCAGCTGGGCCTGACCCAACCCGGCATGACCATCGTGTGCGGCGACTCCCACACCTCCACGCACGGTGCGTTCGGCGCACTGGCCTTCGGCATCGGCACCAGCCAGGTTGAGCACGTGCTCGCCACCCAGACCCTGCCGATGGTCCCCTTTAAGACCATGGCGATTACCGTCAACGGCTCCCTGCCTGAGGGATCGACGGCCAAGGACATCATCCTCGCCGTCATCGCGAAGATCGGCACCGGCGGCGGCCAGGGTTACGTCCTGGAATACCGCGGTCAGGCGATCCGCGAGCTCTCCATGGAGGGCCGTATGACGATTTGCAACATGTCGATCGAGGCGGGTGCCCGCGCCGGCATGATCGCCCCCGACCAGACGACCTTCGACTACATCAAGGGCCGCCCCCACGCCCCCGAGGGCGAGGACTGGGATCGCGCCGTCGAATACTGGTCCTCGCTGGCCTCCGACGAGGACGCCGTCTTCGACGCCGAGGTTATCCTCGAGGCCGCCGACATCGAACCCTTCGTCACCTGGGGCACCAACCCGGGCCAGGGCGTGCCGCTGTCCGCGACCGTCCCCGCCCCCGAGGACTTCACCGACGAGACGGCCCGCGCGGCCGCCGAGCGCGCCCTCGAGTACATGGACCTCAAGGCCGGCACCCCGATGCGCGACATCGCCGTGAACACCGTCTTCATCGGCAGCTGCACCAACGGCCGCATCGAAGACCTGCGCGCCGCCGCCGGCATCTTCAAGGGCCGCCGCAAGGCCGAGGGCGTGCGCGTCATGGTCGTGCCCGGCTCCGCCCGTGTGCGCCTCCAGGCCGAGGCCGAGGGCCTCGACAAGATCTTCACCGACTTCGGCGCCGAATGGCGCAACGCCGGTTGCTCCATGTGCCTGGGCATGAACCCCGACACGATGAACGCGGGAGACCGTTCGGCCTCCACCTCCAACCGCAACTTCGAAGGCCGCCAGGGCAAGGGCAGCCGTACGCACCTGGTGTCTCCGCTCGTTGCGGCCGCCACCGCCGTGCGTGGCACCCTGTCCTCCCCGGCCGACCTCTGAGGCCCGCCCTCCGCAACCCGACAGCGGGGGAGGGCCCCGGCCCCGTCCCCCACGGAAGAAAAGACTCAACCACCCATGGAAAAGTTCATCACCCACACCGGCATCGGCGTCCCGCTGCGCCGCTCCAACGTTGATACCGACCAGATCATCCCCGCCGTCTACCTCAAGCGCGTGACCCGTACGGGCTTCGAGGACGCTCTCTTCGCGGCCTGGCGTGGCGACCCGGAGTTCGTCCTCAACCAGGATGCTTACAAGAACGGCTCCGTCCTGATCGCGGGCCCCGACTTCGGCACCGGCTCCTCGCGCGAGCACGCCGTGTGGGCCCTCAAGGACTACGGCTTCCGCGTCGTTCTGGCCCCCAAGTTCGCAGACATTTTCCGCGGAAACTCCGGCAAGCAGGGCCTGGTCACCGGCATCATCTCCCAGGAGGACTGCGAGTCCCTGTGGAAGCTCCTCGAGGCCGAGCCCGGCACCGAGGTGACCGTCTCCCTGGAGGACAAGACGTGGCGCGCCGGTGCGATCTCGGGCACCTTCCAGATCGACGACTATGTGCGCTGGACCCTCATGGAGGGCCTCGATGATATCGCCCTGACCTTGCGCCACGAGGACGAGATCGCGGCTTACGAGGCCGCGCGCCCGTCCTTCAAACCGCGCACGCTCCCGGCGAAATTCTTGCCCAAGGAAGAAGTTGTGTCGGCTCGCGACTGAACGCACTGCGCATACTGGCCCCTACCTAGCTAGAGTAGGGGCCAGTTACGTCATAGTGAGGAGCACTCATGTCATCGATCCTTCAGGTTGAGGGCGGCCATCCGCTGCGCGGTGAGATCACGGTGCGCGGCGCGAAAAACTTCGTCCCCAAGGCGATGGTTGCGTCGCTGCTCGCCGACACCCCCTCTGAGCTCTACAACGTGCCGCTCATCCGCGACACCGACGTCGTCTCGGACTTGCTGAGCCTGCACGGCGTCCAGATCGACTTCGATCAGGATCGCGGCACGCTGCGCATGGACCCCTCGAACGTCAAGATCGCCTCGCGCTCTGACATCGATACGCTCGCGGGCGCCTCGCGTATCCCGATCCTGTTCTGCGGCCCGCTGCTGCACCAGCTGGGTGAGGCCTTCATCCCCGAGCTGGGCGGTTGCGCGATCGGTGGCCGTCCCATCGACTTCCACCTGGAGACGCTGCGCAAGTTCGGCGCGATCGTCGACAAGCAGCCCGACGGCGTGCACATCAAGCGCCCCGCTACCGGCCTGCACGGCGCGATCATTGAGCTGCCCTTCCCGTCCGTGGGCGCGACCGAGCAGACGCTGCTCACGGCCGTGCGCAATGAGGGCATCACGACCCTGAAGGGCGCGGCCATTGAGCCCGAGATCCTCGACCTCATCAACGTCCTGCAGAAGATGGGCGCCATCATCTCGGTGGACACGGACCGCACGATCCGCATCGAGGGCGTTGCGAAGCTGAACGGCTACCGTCACACGGCTTTGCCGGATCGCATCGAGGCGGCCTCGTGGGCCGCGGCTGCCCTGGCCACCCGCGGCGACATCTACGTGCGCGGCGCTCACCAGCCCGATATGACGACGTTCCTCAACACCTTCCGCAAGGTGGGCGGTGCCTTCGATATCGACGCCGACGGCATCCGCTTCTACCACCCGGGCGAGCCGCTGCACTCGATCGCCCTGGAGACGGCCGTGCACCCGGGCTTCATGACGGACTGGCAGCAACCCCTCGTCGTGGCCCTCACGCAGGCCGAGGGCCTGTCGATCGTGCACGAGACCGTGTACGAGAACCGTTTCGGCTTCACCGAGGCGCTGCGCAAGATGGGTGCGAACATCCAGGTCTACCGCGAGTGCCTGGGTGGGACACCCTGCCGCTTTGGCCAGAAGAACTACTACCACTCGGCCGTCATCTCGGGCCCGACCCCGCTGCACAGCGCGGATATCGAGGTTCCGGACCTGCGCGGCGGCTTCTCCCACCTGATCGCGGCCCTGGCCGCGTCGGGCACGTCTACCGTGTCGGGTATTGACGTGATTTCGCGCGGCTACGAGCACTTCACGCGCAAGCTCCACCAGCTGGACGCTCGCGTGCGCTACCTGGACGCCTGAGATCATGGCCGCATCGGGCGTGCGCCGCAGCATTTTGTTGCTCGTCTCGTCGATGTCGGCGGGCGGGCGCAGCGTGCGTCTGGGGCCGCGCATCGTGCGCATCCTGCGCGGCGGCGGCTGGGAGGTCGCGGTTCGCCTGACGACTCCCGGTGACGACCCGGCGGCGATCGCCGGCGAGGTCGCGTCCGGATCCTTCGTCGCGGCTCTGGGCGGGGACGGGTACCTGGGCGCGGTGGCGCGCGGGTGTCACGAGTCCGACGCGATCTTCGTTCCCATGCCGGGCGGGCGCGGCAACGACCTGTGCCGCGCGCTGGGGATTGGCACGGACCCGCTGGTGCGCGCGCGTTCCCTGGCTCCGCTGGGTTTTTCTTCCGACGAGGCCGGGGCCGACTCCTCGGAGTGGCTGGCCTCCCGGGTGCGTCCCCTGGACGGCATGTGGGTGCGCTCGCGCGACGGGGTGCGCCTGGCTCTCGGCATCGTCTCGATAGGCCTGGATGCGCGCGCGAATATTCTCGCGAACGAATCCTCTCTCACCTCGGGTCCGCTGGCCTACGGGTACGGCGCCTTCGCGGCCCTGGCCTCGCACGAACCCACCGAGATCGTGGCGACCGTGGACGGGGTCGAGCGCAACATGAGCGGGTGGATCGCGTCGGTGTCCAACTCCGGACGTTTCGGCGGCGGCATCACCCTGGTGGACTCCTCGGACATGAGCGACGGCGTCCTCGAGGTGTGCCACGTTGGCCCTCTGTCGCTGTCTCGCGCCCTGCCGGTGCTCGCCCGCGTCGTCGCCGGACGCGCGAAGGCACACCCGGCCATCGAGGTGGAAAGCGCCCGCGTCGTTTCCTTCGCCGCCCCCGCAGGCATGATCGCCATGGCGGACGGTGACCGCATCGCCTCGATCCCCTTCACCGTCGATGTCGCCCCCGGGGTCGTATCCGTCCTGGTGTGAGGTCCGTGTGGGCCAGCGCAATGGGGGAGCGGTCCCCGTAGAATGAAGCCATGAGTGCTGTCTCCGGCTTTTACACCTTCGCCAAGGGCGTCCTGACGCCCATCATGACGCCCTGGATCAAGTTCACCGTGACGGGCGAAGAGAACCTGCCCGCCGAGGGCGGCTTCCTCCTGGTGCCCAACCACCTGTCCAACGTGGACCCGCTGTGCCTGTGCTGGTACTTCATGAAGCGCGACACCGCCGTGCGCTTCCTGGCGAAGAAGTCGATGTTCTCCGTCCCGGTCTTCGGCTGGATCATCAAGGGCATGGGCCTGATCCCCGTCAACCGCGACTCCAACCCCTCGGCGGTCCTGGCACCCACGCGCGAGGCCCTGAAAGCCGGCGAGGTTGTCGGCATCTTCCCCGAGGGCACTCTCACGCGTGACCCCGACCAGTGGCCGATGGAGTTCAAGTCGGGTGCCGCCCGCCTGGCCCTCGATACGGGCGTGCCCGTCATTCCCGTCTCGCAGTGGGGGCCGCAGGACATCATGGCCCCCTACAACGCCAAGGGCATTGACATGCGCCCGGGCCGACGCGTCGCCTACCACTTCGGCGAGCCCGTCGACCTCTCGGACCTCATGAGCCCCGCAGGCTCGGAGGATCACGAGGCCGTCAACGAGGCGACCAAGCGCATCAGCGACGCCGTGCGCGCGGGCGTGGGTAAGCTGCGTGGACTGCCCGTCCCCGAGCAGGTGTGGGACCCCGCCACGCAGGCCGGCCCCTGGTGGGAAGAAGAGCTCGCGAAGAAGGCCAAGAAGGCGAAGAAGGCCCGCAAGAAGGGCTAATCGCGGATATCGATCACCATGCGCACCGGGTCGGACAAGAATCCGATCTGGAATTGGCGCGAGGTCGGCGCCCCGATGACGACGTGCGTGTTGTCCTCGAAGGTACCGTCCGAGACGACGTCCAGGTCGCCAACGCGCGTGTGCGTCCCGCCCGGGTAGGGGGTCTCGGACGCCGTCATCGGCGTGCCGTCGATGACCAGATCCAAGACAGCCTCGCCCTCGACGTCGATGGGCAGGCCTCGGCCCTGTTCCACGGCCTCATCCGTCCAGGCGGCACGCCACACCCCCGGCGTTCCCTTGCCCGAAAACTCGAGCACGACCCGCGTGAAATCCTCGTGCGTCGCCGCGCGAATCCCCGTCAGCGCCAAAGCCTTCGCCGGGTCATCCGAGCGCACCGGAGGCAACCCCTCCACGCTCGACATCCAGTTGTCGGCGTTGATCGGCTTGGTTGCGTCCAGACCGGGCTCGGCCGTCGGCGTTTCCTCCGGCGTCGCGCTCGCGGTCGCAGACGCCGTGGGGGAGGGGGAGCCGCTCGGCGAGGCCGCGGCTGACTGAGACGCGTCCGTTGGTGCTCCGGGCGCGCACGCACCCAACAGGAGCAGGGAGGCGGCCGCGCTCGCGGCGAGGACTCGACGGTGAGACACAGTTCCTCCTGGTGCGGGTCGGTTGTTTCAATCCTAGTAGAATGGCCTCGACAGGGAGGTCTCGATGAGTATGACAACAGCAGCGGTCCTGGGAACGGGTGCATGGGGAACGACGTTCGCGCAGGTCCTCGCCGACGCGGGCGTGAGCGTGACGATGTGGGGGCGTAACGCCGACACGATTGCGTTCATCAACGGGGGAGAGAACCCGACGTACCTGCCGGGGATTGCCCTCTCGGAGCGCATCAGCGCGACCACGGACATCGCCGAGGCCGTCGCTGGTCGCTCTCTCGTCGTCGTCGCCGTGCCCGTCAAGGCCGTGCGTGCCACCCTGAGCGCCGCGCGCGAGTCTTTCGCCCCCGACGTCGCCCTGCTGTCCCTGGCCAAGGGCCTGGAGCTTGGCTCGCTCAAGCGTGTCGACGAGATCATCGCCGAGGCCTCGGGCGTGCCGAGTAGCCGCATCGCCGTCCTGTCCGGCCCGAACCTCTCGCGTGAGATCGCGGAGCGCCAGCCCACGGCCACGGTCGTGGCTGCAACCGACGTGGAGCTGGCCAAGGAGATCGCGAAGGCCTGCCACAACTCCTACTTCCGCCCCTACGTGTCCACCGACGTCGTGGGTACTGAGATGGCGGGCGCCACCAAGAACGTCATCGCGGTGGCGATCGGCGCCGCCGAGGGCATGGGCCTGGGCATCAACACGCGCTCGACCCTCATCACCCGCGGCCTGGCGGAAATGACGCGCCTGGGCACCGCGCTCGGCGCCGATCCCGTGACCTTTGCGGGCCTGTCGGGCATCGGCGACCTCGTGGCCACCTGCTCCTCGCGCCTGTCGCGTAACTTCTCCCTCGGCCACCGCCTGGGCTCCGGTATGGGACTGGCTGAGGCCCTGGCCCTGTCCCCGGGCGTCGTCGAGGGTGTTGCCTCGGCCTCGCCGATCCTCCAGGTCGCGGCCTCCGTCGGCGTGGACATGCCGATTACGGGCGCCGTCGTTGAGGTCGTCGAGGGACGCGCGAGTATCGAGGACATGGGGCGCATGCTGCTCGCACGCCCGCAGAAGATGGACGGCTGGAAGATCGAGCTGGTCTAAACGCCGCGCACGCGGGCGTGAAAAGCCTCCCGCGCGGTAGTCTTGGACCCATGACTGCAATTTCTCGTCCTCGCGTCCTCATCGTCTTCGGTGGACGCTCCTCCGAGCATGAGATCTCGTGCTCGACGGCCGCCGGCATCCTGACCGCTATCGACCGCACCAAGTGGGACGTGATCCCGCTGGGTATCACGCGCGACGGCCAGTGGGTGCGCGTCGCCGATGATCCGTCGGCGCTGGAATTCAAGGATGGGAAGGGCCAGTCCGTCACCGCCGGATCCACCCGCGTTGCCCTGACCCCGGGCGAGGGCAACCTCGTCGAACTCACCTACGAGGGCGACCCGGACGCCCCGGACTCGCGGGTCATTGGCGTGGAGGACCTGGGTCACGTCGACATCGTGTTCCCGCTCCTGCACGGCCCCTACGGCGAGGACGGCACCATCCAGGGCCTCTTCGAGATGGCCGGCGTGCGCTACGTGGGCTGCGGCGTGACCTCCTCCGCCGTGTCCATGGACAAGCACCTCACCAAGACCGTCCTGGCAGCCGCCGGTATCGACGTGGGCCAGTGGGAGCTGGTCACCGCGCGCCAGTGGGATGCCGACGCCACCGCCTGCATGGACCGCATCGAGCGCCTGGGCTTCCCCGTCTTCGTCAAGCCCTGCCGCGCCGGTTCCTCGGTCGGCATCTCGCGCGTTACCTGCCGCGAGGACCTGCCCGTGGCCATCAAGGAGGCCGCGAACCACGACCCACGCATCATCGTTGAGGCCTCGATCTCCGGCCGCGAGGTCGAGTGCGGCGTCCTCGGCTCGCGCTCCGACTGGCGCAGCGGCACCGCGCCCCTGGGCGAGATCGTCGTCCCCGAGGGCGAGTTCTACGACTACGAGCACAAGTACGTGGACGACGTGGTCGGCCTGTCCTGCCCGGCCGACGTCGCCCCCGAATACGCCGATCGCATTCGCGAGACCGCGTGGCGCGCCTTCGACGCCCTCGAGTGCGAGGGCCTGGCGCGCGTCGACTTCTTCCTCGACGAGGCCAGCGACACCGTCATCATCAACGAAGTGAACACGATGCCCGGTTTCACGCCCATCTCGATGTACCCGCAGATGTGGGCCGCCGCAGGCCTGTCCTACCCGGAGCTGCTGACCGAACTGCTGACCGAGGCCGCGCAGCGCCCGCTCGGCCTGCGCTGAACACCCAGCTAATGCCTCGTTAATCAACTAATCCCCACGATAGAAAGATAACTATGACGGCCCATCCCAAAGTCACCCTGGTGACCTGCAAGTCCATGCCTAACCTCTTCAAAGGCGAGGAAGGTCTGCTCGACGAGCTGGCGGCGCGCGGGTGCGACCCCCAGATTAAGGTGTGGAACGACCCCGACGTCGACTGGTCCGAGGCCGGCATGGTCGTCGTGCGCTCCGTGTCCGACTACGCGAGCGACCGCCCCGCGTTCCTGGAGTGGACGAAGCAGCTGCGTCGCGTGCAGAACTCCGCGGACGTGCTGAACTGGAACACGGACAAGCACTACCTCAAGGAACTGGCCGCCCTGGGCATGCCCACGATTCCCACGAACTGGCTGGAGCCTGAGCAGAACCTGTCGAAGCATCAGATCCACACGCGCTTCCCGGCCTTCGGCGAGTTCGTCGTCAAGCCCGCCGTGTCCTCCGGCGTGCGCGACATCGGCCGCTACACGACCGTGGACACTCGCCAGCGCCAGGCCGCTATGCGCCAGGTCCAGGGCCTGCTGGGGGAGGGGCGCTCCGTCATGATCCAGCGCTACGTCGAGGAGATCGACCTGCACGGCGAGATCTCGCTCGTCTTCTTCAACGGCTTGGTCTCCCACGCCGTCGAGAAGCGCTCCGCCCTGCACCCCGCGTCGGTCAGCGACCCTTACGTCCACGAGGCCGTGGTGACCGCTGAGGCGGCCGACTCCGTCGCGTGGAAGTGGGGCGAGGAGATTCGCCGCGTCCTGCACGGCTACGTGCGCTCGCGCCTGGGCCACGACGAGCAGTTCCTGTTCAACCGCGTGGACCTGGTCCCCGACGGAAAGGGCTCCTTCCTGGTCATGGAGGTCTCCCTCGTGGATGCCGACCTCTACCTGGGTGCCACCCCGGGCGCGCTCGGCAACTTCGCCGACGCGATCTCCGCTCGCGCCCACTGGTGACGCACGCCACCGCCGTGAGGGCAGTGCTCGAGTTTCCAAGCTCGGGTGGGTAGTGCTAAGCTCTACCCGTTGCCTTCACGGCGACGCGATGGTGGCTGTAGTTCAGTTGGTAGAGCACCTGGTTGTGGTCCAGGACGTCGCGGGTTCGAGTCCCGTCAGCCACCCCACCGCCCCGGCGCTTGTGCGCCGGGGTTTTTGTTATTGGAGTATGCTTGTAGCAACCCAATTGACCGGACAAAGGAGTTCTCATGCCCAGCGTGATCGCATACGGCTGTGACGATGCCACCACCCAGTTCCACCCCCTGCAGATCGACATCCGTGAACCCGGCGAGGGGGAGATCTACTTCGACGTCGCCTACGCGGGCATCTGCCACTCCGACATCCACGCCGCCCGCGGCGAGTGGGGCCCCGTGTCCTACCCGCTCGTGCCCGGCCACGAGTTCGTCGGCACCGTCTCTAAGGTCGGCCCCGGCGTCACCACGTTCAAGGTGGGCGACCGCGTGGGCGTGGGCTGCATGGTGGGTTCCTGCGGCACGTGCGAGATGTGCGAATCTGACTACGAGCAGTGGTGCACCTCGACGCCCGGCACCCTGTGGACCTACCGCGCCGACGCCGAGGGCAACCCGACGACCGGCGGCTACTCGCGCGGCTTCACCGTGCGCGAGGACTTTGCGCTGCATGTGCCGGAATCCCTCGACTTTTCCGCCTGCGCACCCCTCCTGTGCGCCGGCATCACCACCTACTCGCCGCTCAAGCACTACAACGTGGGCCCCGGCTCGCGCGTGGCCATCCTTGGCATGGGCGGCCTCGGACACGTGGGCGTGCAGATCGCCAAGGCCATGGGCGCGGACGTCTCCGTCATCTCTCACGGACGCTCCAAGGAAGCCGACGCCCGCCGCTTCGGCGCCGACCACTTCTACGCCACCAGCGAGGAGGGCGTGCTCGAGTCCCTGCGCGGCTCCTTCGATCTCATCCTGTGCACCGTGTCCGCCGACGGCCTCGACTACGCCGGCTACATGGCCGCCCTGCGCCCCTACGGTGTCTTCGTCGACGTGGGCCTGCCCACCGAACCCGTCTCCCTGCCGCTGCGCGCCTTCGTCAACGGCGGCAAGTCTTTCGCGGGCTCCCAGATCGGCGGCATCGCCGAAACCCAGGAGATGCTGGACTTCTGCGCCGAACACGGCGTCATCCCGCAGGTCGAGATGATCGGTGGCGAGGACATCACGCAGGCCTACGACAACATCGTCGCCTCCCACGTGCGCTACCGCTACGTCATCGACACCTCGACGTTCCCCGAGAGCGCGTGAGCGTGAGTGAGTGAGCGGAAAGCCCCGGGCCGAGTGGCCCGGGGCTTTCCCTGTGCTGGAGCGGATGACGGGAATCGAACCCGCGTGATCTGCTTGGAAGGCAGAGGCTCTACCATTGAGCTACATCCGCGTACCCCCGAAGGGGACACGAAGATCGTAGCGGGTATTGTCCACGTGCGCGACATTTAAACGCCCCTTCCCGTATGATGGGGCACCGGACATCAGTCCAACGGGGTGTAGCGCAGCTTGGTAGCGCATCTGCTTTGGGAGCAGAGGGTCGCAGGTTCAAATCCTGTCACCCCGACCAACCGCGGCCACAGCGTCGCGGTTTTTTCGTACGATCCCGGGGGAGTCCATGCCGTCCTATCGCACCATCATGACGGTCACGACTCTGGCACCCGGGCGTGCCCCCGAAGAAGTCGAGGCCGCCGTCCGATCCGTCACCCGGCTCGAATCCTGGGACATCGCCATCGCCTCCGGCCAGCCCCGCGTCACCGCGCGCTTCACCGCGACAGATGACGCCGAGGCGCGAGCGACCCACCGCGAGATCACTGCCGCCGTGCGCCTCGTCGCCGATGTGCCCCGCGCCCGCTTGGCAGCCGTCGTGCGAGGGCGCTCCCACTACCTCGCCCCCTGAGTGCGCCCGGCAGCGCGGGCGGCCCCGGCCTCGTGAATGGGGAGAGTGGTACGTGCTCGTGTGGCGTTGCGCACTTGAAGTGGCCGTAGAGGGGTGGATATGCCCACTAATGCCCCGCGAATGAGGACATCAGCGGGGTCGTGGCGTACACTAAGCGAGTTGTTATGCGCCCGAAATGGGCGTTCCCGAATTCGTAGACTACGGAGCGTACGCACGTGAAGAGCACCGTTGAAACCCTCGAGCCCACCAAGGTTCGTCTGACCGTTGAGGTTCCCTTCGAGGAACTGAAGTCCGAAATGGACAAGGCGTACAAGGAGATCGCCGGACAGGTCAACATCCCCGGCTTCCGTAAGGGCCACGTGCCTCCGCGCATCATCGACCAGCGCTTCGGCCGCGCTGCCGTCATCGAGCAGGTCGTCAACCAGGTCCTGCCCGGCCACTACTCGGACGCCGTCAACGAGAACGACCTGCGCCCCATGGCTCAGCCCACCGTCGACGTCACCGAGATCCCCAACGTGACCGGCCCCCAGGGCGGCCAGCTCGTCTTCACCGCCGAGGTTGACGTCGTCCCCGCCTTCGAGCTGCCCGAGATCGACGAGAAGCTCGTCGTCGAGGTCGAGCCCACCGAGGTCACCGAAGAGGACGTCGAGAAGGAACTCGAGGACCTGCGCGGCCGCTTCGCCACCCTCAAGACCATCAACCGCAAGGCCAAGACCGGCGACTTCGCGACCATCGACCTGGTCGCCACCATCGACGGCAAGCAGGTTGACTCCGCCTCCGACGTCTCCTACGAGATCGGCTCCGGCTCCATGCTCGACGGCCAGGACACCGCCCTGCGCGGCACCAAGGCCGGCGAAGAGGTCACCTTCACCTCCAAGCTGAAGGGTGGCGAGCACGAGGGCGAAGAGGCCGAGGTGACCATCACCATCAAGGCCATGAAGACCCGCGAGCTGCCCAAGGCTGACGACGACTTCGCTCAGATGGTCTCCGAGTTCGACACCATCGACGAGCTCAAGGAAGACCTGAAGAAGCAGGCCGCCCAGTCCAAGGAGTCCCAGCAGGCCCTCGCCGCGCGCGACGCCCTCATCGACCTCCTCCTGGACAAGGTCGAGATCGTCCTGCCCGAGTCCGCGGTCGACCACCAGGTCGAGCACCGCGTCGGCGAGGATGCCAAGCCCAAGGCCAAGAAGGAAGCCCGCGAGGCCGTCGAGAAGGAAATCCGCACCGAGCTGCTTTCCGAGGCCCTGGCCAAGAAGTTCGACGTGCAGGTCTCCCAGCAGGAGCTGATCGACTACGCGATCCAGATGTCGCAGAACTTCGGCATCGACATCAACCAGCTGTTCTCCTCCTCCCAGCAGATGGCCAACGTCGTGGCCGACCTGGGCCGCTCCAAGGCCCTCATCGAGGCCCTGAAGGTCGTCACCGTCAAGGACACCAACGGCGCCGACGTCGACCTGAGCAAGTTCTTCGGCACCGATCCCGCCACCGAAGAGGGCGCGGAGATCGTCACCGAGGTTGCCGACGAGCAGGAGTGAACCGCGGCGGGCGAACCCGCTGACGAGTGACTAACTCGTGAGCTGAGGGGGTGGGGCGCGAGCCTCGCCCCCTCAGTGCATATGTCGAGCGCATGTGTCGAGTGCATGTGCCGACAGCGAAACGACGGCCCGGCGCGCGCACGAGCGGGCGCGCAGCGGGTACGGTTGACACCAATGGGGCCGACTGGGCCCGCGAACAGACGAGGAGGTACGCGTGAGCGTGCACAATACCGGGGCTGCCGGCGAAGGCTCGCAGCTGGGACTGGGCGACTCGGTCTACCAGCGCCTGCTCAAGGAGCGCATCATTTGGCTGGGCGGCGAGGTTCGCGATGACAATGCGAACGCGATCTGCGCGCAGCTGCTGCTGCTCGCGGCCGAGGATCCGGACCGCGACATCTACCTGTACATCAACTCGCCTGGCGGCTCGGTGACGGCCGGCATGGCCATCTACGACACGATGCAGTACATCAAGCCGGACGTCGTGACGGTCGGCATGGGCCTGGCCGCGTCGATGGGTCAGTTCCTGCTCACCGCGGGCGCCCCCGGCAAGCGTTACATCACGCCCCACACCCGCGTTCTGCTGCACCAGCCCCTGGGCGGTGCGGGCGGCTCCGCGACGGAGATCCGCATTAACGCTGACCTGATCCTGGGCATGAAGAAGGAACTCGCTGCCATCACCGCG
Organism: Schaalia odontolytica; assembly: GCF_005696695.1. Lineage (NCBI taxonomy): Bacteria > Bacillati > Actinomycetota > Actinomycetes > Actinomycetales > Actinomycetaceae > Schaalia > Schaalia odontolytica. The sequence continues at coordinate 888,671 of NZ_CP040006.1, forward strand.
TCTCGCACGGGCAAGACCGTCGAGCAGGTGGAGGCTGACGGCGATCGCGACCACTGGTTCACGGCGCAGGAAGCCCTCGAGTACGGCTTCGTCGACCGCGTGATCGACACCCCGCAGGAGATCGGAACGCGAGGAGAAAACTGATGAGCACCCAGCCCTACTTTGAGGCGGTCGCCCGCCAGATGCCCCAGGCCCGCTACGTGCTGCCCGACTTCGAGGAGCGTACGGTCTACGGTTTCCGCCGTCAGAACCCCTACACGAAGCTGTTCGAGGACCGCATCGTGTTCCTGGGCGTGCAGGTGGATGACGCCAGCGCCGATGACGTCATGGCGCAGCTGCTGGTCCTGGAGTCCCAGGATCCCGATTCGCTGATCACCATGTACATCAACTCGCCCGGCGGCTCCTTCACGGCGCTGACCGCCATCTACGACACGATGCAGTACATCAAGCCGCAGATCCAGACGGTGTGCCTGGGCCAGGCCGCCTCGGCTGCCGCCGTGCTGCTGGCCGCAGGTTCGCCCGGCAAGCGTCTGGCGCTGCCCAACGCCCGCGTCCTCATTCACCAGCCGGCGATGGAGGGCATGCAGGGGCAGGCCTCGGACATTCAGATCGTCGCCGACGAGATCGACCGCATGCGCGCGTGGCTCGAGGACACCATCTCGAAGCACTCGGGCAAGCCGGTGGAGCAGGTGCGCCGCGACATCGAGCGCGACAAGATCCTCACCGCCCCGCAGGCCGCCGAGTACGGCCTGATCGACCAGGTGCTGGAGTCCCGCAAGGCTCTGTGACGCGTTTTCGTCACTGACGAGGCCGTGGCCTCCCCGCGTGTGTGTGCGGTGGGTGCCGCGGCCTCGTTGTTTATGTGACCGGTCAGGCGGTTATCGCGCTGACAATTGTCGGCTACGGGTGAACTTTTCATAACAATAGGCGTGGCTACGCGGAAAACTGGCTCGTGTGCACTACGTTGTTTGCTAGTAAGTGCGAAAGCGCATCCGACCGAACGGCAAAACGTTCAACACCTTGGAGGTCTCGTGGCTCGTCTGACTGATGGCGCGGAACTGCTCAAGTGCTCTTTCTGTGGGAAGAGCCAGAAGCAGGTGCGTAAGCTCATCGGTGGCTCCGGCGCGTATATCTGCGACGAGTGCATTGAGCTGTGCAACGAGATCATCGAAGAGGAACTGGGTTCTCAGCAGCCTTCCTCGTCGGCGACGCCGCTGCCTAAGCCGCGCGAAATCAACGAATTCTTGAATACGTGGGTGATCGGTCAGGACCGTGCCAAGCGCGCCCTGTCGGTGGCCGTGTACAACCACTACAAGCGCGTGCGCTCGCGCGAGGCCGGCAATGCTGAGGACATGCTGGGCACCAAGTCCAACATCCTCCTGCTCGGCCCCACGGGCACGGGCAAGACCCACCTGGCGCGCTGCCTCGCCCGCCTCCTCGACGTGCCTTTCGCGATCGTGGACGCGACCGCCCTGACCGAGGCCGGCTACGTGGGTGAGGACGTGGAGAACATCCTCCTGCGCCTCATCCAGGAGGCCGACGGCGACATCAAGAAGGCCGAGAAGGGCATCATCTACGTCGACGAGATCGACAAGATCGGCCGCAAGGCTGAGAACGCCTCGATCACCCGCGACGTGTCGGGTGAGGGCGTGCAGCAGGCCCTCCTGAAGATCATCGAGGGCACGGTTGCCTCTGTGCCTCCCACGGGCGGTCGCAAGCACCCCCACCAGCAGTTCCTGGAGATCGATACCTCCGGCATCCTCTTCATCGCCGCCGGTGCCTTTGCGGGCATCGAGGATATTGTGAAGGCCCGCCTGGGCCGCCGCTCCACGGGCTTCGGCTCCGAGCTGAAGAGCGCCTCGGAGATGGGTGACCTCTACGAGGCCGTGTCCGCCGAGGATCTGCACAAGTTCGGCATGATCCCCGAGTTTATCGGCCGCCTGCCCATCCTGACCTCCACGAAGGAGCTGACGGAGGAGGACCTCGTTCGAGTCCTCACCGAGCCGTCGAACTCGCTCGTGCGCCAGTACCAGCACCTTTTCGAGCTGGACAACATGGACCTGGAGTTTACGCACGAGGCCCTGCTGGCGATCGCGGCACGCGCCAACGAGCGCAAGACGGGCGCCCGTGGCCTGTCCTCGATCATGGAGCAGACCTTGTCGGACCTCATGTTCGACCTGCCGAGCCGTGACGACGTCGCCCGCGTGGTCATCACCCGCGACCTCGTCGAGGGTGTCGGCCCCGCCGAGCTCTACCCGGAGCGCTCTTCGGAAGGCAAGCGCAGCGCCTGAGTCCGCCCGCTACACTGAGGTCAGTTGAGACCTTAGGGGAGGAACAATGGCACAGCGTGACGAGGCCTCGGTGGTCGCTTCGGCGGACCTGGGCGTGAGTGGCATTCCCGCCGAGCTGGCGGAGGCTCGCGCAACGATCGACAACATCGACGCTGCCCTCGTGCACATCCTCGCCGAGCGTTTCCGCTGCACCCAGCGCGTCGGGCACATCAAGGCCCGCCTGGACCTGCCTCCCGCCGACCCGGATCGCGAGGCTCGCCAGGTCGAACGCCTGCGCACCCTGGCGGCGTCCTCCGGCCTCGACCCCGATTTCGCCGAGAAGTTCCTGGGCTTCATGGTCCGCGAGGTCATCCGACACCACGAGGACATCAAGGCTGAGTACGACGAGGGTTCGTGCCTCTAAACTGCGCGCTGGGGAAGTGCCAAGCCCCGGCCTCGTGAACTCTCAGGGTTGTCTGATGAAATTCTGCGCAGGCTCCCCGATAGTTTTCAGGTAGCTTTCAGGGTTGTGGACTGTAATCTATACAGGCAGTGAGAACCATTGCCGATAAGCAGTCCTCAAGGAGTTTTCGATGAAGAATCGCGCACAGACGCGCGCCCTTGCCGTCATCGCCATCACCCTGGCGGCGGCCCTCAGCGCATGCGGATCGACCGGATCGTCCAGCTCGTCCGCGTCCAGCACCAAGAGCCCGAGCGCGGCGTCCACCAACGCGGCCAGCAACGACCCCAACCTGGTGTTCGCTCAGTGCATGCGCGAGAAGGGCTTCGACGTGCCCGACACGGGCCTGACGCCCGACAACCTGAAGGACACTTCCGACGCTTTCAACAACGCGCTCAACGAGTGCATGATGAAGGTCTCCGGCATGACCGGCGAAGACAACGTCGCGAACGACCCCGCCGCGCGTGAGGCCATGGTCAAGGCGGCGCAGTGCCTGCGTGAGGCCGGCTACGACGTGAAGGACCCGCAGGCCGGCGAAGGCATCAGCGTCAAGGACATCCCCGAGGACGTGCTCAACAAGTGCTTCCAGCAGTCAGGGGCCGCCAAGTGAAGCGTCCGCGAACCCCACGCCCCGCGGCTGCGCTTGCGATCCTCGCGATTGGCGCACTGACCCTATCCGCCTGCTCGGGTACCAACGCAGACGCCGAAGCCCCCCAGTCCTTTGACGGCGCGACGGCGACCGTCACGAAGGGGGACCTGGTGGGGGAGACCACCGTCCAGGGAACCCTCCACTACGCCGACTCCTACACTCTTAAGAGCGCCTTCGAAGGTGTCGTCACCGCCCTGCCCACGCCCGGCACGTCCCTGACCCAGGGATCGCACGTGTACACGGTCGCCGGCAACAACACATATCTGCTCCACGGCTCTACCCCCGCCTGGCGCGCGTTCGAGGAGGGCATGAGCGACGGCGAGGACGTCACCCAGCTGGAGACTGCGCTGTCCGAGCTCGGCTATTTCGAGGCCACCCCCAACGCGCACTTCGATTGGAATACGATCGCTGCGATCAAGAAGTGGCAGAAGGCTCTCAGCCTGCCCCAGAGCGGCTCGCTGCCGCTGGGCACCGTCCTCTTCGCTCCCGAAGACCTGCGCATCGGCGCGCTGAAGGCCCGCGTCGGCGACAACGCGACGATGGAGACGGAACTGTTCACGGCCTCGTCCTCGCGTCAGATCATCTCCGCGAACCTGAAGCTCTCCGACCAGGCCCTCGGCGTCGTCGGAAACTCCGTGACCGTGCGCCTGCCCGGCTCCGCCACGACCACGACCGGAACCATTACCTCGGTCGAGCCGCCGCGAGAGAAGGACAGCGAGGAGGGATCCAAGGAGACGACCAAGGAACGCATCATTCCGATCACCGTCACCCCCGATGACACCTCCGCCCTCGAAGGGCTCCAGGAGGCCTCGGTCTCCCTGGGCCTGACCTCGCAGACCCGCACCGGCGTGCTGTCCGTGCCCCTCGGCGCGCTCGTGGCCCTGAGCACCGACCAATTCGGCGTCGAGGTCGTGGATGAGAAGGGCGAGATTCGCCGGGTTCCCGTCACCGTCGGCCTGTTCGCGGGAGACCGCGTCGAAGTGAGCGGCGACGAGATCGCCGAAGGCCAGCGCGTGGTGGTGCCCAACCGATGAGCCACATCCTGCAACTGACCGACGTGCACCGGTCCTTCGGCAGCCCGCCCGTGCACGCCTGTAACGGAGTGTCCCTGGCCGTTGACGAGGGCGAGTTTGTCGCCATCGTCGGGCCGTCGGGCTCCGGAAAATCCACTCTGCTCAACCTCATTGGAACGCTCGACCGGCCGACCTCGGGCAGCGTGTGCATCAACGGCATGGACGTGTCCTCCCTGCGTGACACCGAACTGTCGGGAGTGCGCTCCTCGCTGATTGGATTCGTGTTCCAACAGTTCCACCTGACGGCCGGTGTCTCCGCCCTCGACAACGTCGCGGACGGACTGCTCTACCGGGGCGTGCCGCGCGCCAAGCGCCGCGAGGCCGCGCGTGAGGCCCTGACCCGCGTGGGCCTCGGGCACCGCATGGACCACAAGCCCCACCAGATGTCGGGCGGCGAACGCCAGCGCGTCGCCATCGCCCGTGCCATCATCGGGCACCCGGCCCTGCTGCTGGCCGACGAACCCACCGGCAACCTCGACTCGCGTTCGGGCGCGTCCATCGTCGCCCTCCTGCGCGAGCTTAATGAGGCCGGCACGACCATCATCGTGATCACCCACGACAATGACCTGGCGGCCTCGCTGCCCAGGCAGATCGCCATCCGCGATGGCGAGATCGTCTCCGACTCCGCACACCCGGGAGGTGACCATGGCGAGTAAGAAGAACTCGGGAGCCGGCCGCTCCGCGCTGCGCCTCTCAGACGTCGCACGCCTGGGCCTGACGGGCCTGCGCGCCCGCCCCATGCGAGCCGTCCTCTCGGCCCTGGGCATCGCGATCGGTATCGCGGCTATGGTCGGCGTCGTCGGCGTCTCGGCGTCCTCGCAGGCCCGCCTGCAAGAACAGCTGCGGGCGCTGGGCACCAACATGCTGACCGCGCGCAGCGGCGCGGACCTGTCGGGAACGGACCTGATCCTGCCCGAGGACTCCGTGGGTCGCACCCTCATGATCCCGGGCGTGACCGACGCGGCCTCGACGTCGACGCTGAGCGGCGTCTCCGTGTACCGCTCGCGACTGTCCGACCCGAACGCAACCGGCGGCATCATCACGATGGCGGCCGACACGAACCTCCTGAAGGTCGTGTCCGGGACCATGAAGAAGGGCGCGTGGCTCAACGATGCTACCGCGAAGTACCCGGGCGTCGTCCTGGGCTCGAAGGCCGCGCAGCTGCTCGGCGTCGTCGAGCCGGGCACCCAGGTGTGGCTGGGCGGCATGTCGTTCACCGTCCTGGGCATCATGGATCCGGCTCCCTTGGCCGAGGAACTCGATAACGCAGCCCTCATCGGTGTGTCCGCCGCGGGCACGTATTTCGACGCGGGCAAGACGCCCACGACGATCTACGAGCGTTCCTCCGAGGACCAGGTGGAGACCGTGCGCGAGCTCCTCGGACCCACGCTCGCCCCGCAGGGGGCCACCGGCCTGAAGGTCTCGCGCCCCTCCGACGCGCTGGCCGCCCAGAACGCGGCTGACCAGACGCTCACGACGCTGCTCGCCGGCGTCGGTTCGATCGCCCTGCTGGTTGGTGGCATCGGCGTGGCCAACACGATGATCATCTCCGTCCTGGAACGCCGCAAGGAGATCGGCCTGCGCCGGTCTCTGGGCGCCAAGCGCGGACACATCACGGTGCAGTTCCTGGCCGAAGCCCTGCTACTGTCCTTCCTCGGAGGACTCGCCGGATGCCTGATCGGCGCCGGCGTGACCTGGGGCATGTGCTACGCGTACGGCTGGCCGCCCACCCTGCACTGGTGGGTGATCGCCGCAGGCCTCGGCGCTACCCTCCTCATCGGTGCCGTCGCCGGTCTCTACCCCGCGATCCGAGCGGCCCGCACGCCGCCCACAGCGGCGCTCGCCTCGCAGTAGGAAGCCCATACACAAAAGCCGTGGCCGGCTCGCCAACCCCGACACCGAGCGGGGGAGTGCGAGCCGGCCACGGCCTCGTTCGCGGGCGCGTCAGTCCTGCACGGGGCCGCCGTAGATCTCGTCGATGATGGGCGCGAGGCGGCGCGTGGCCTCCAGGCGCTTGACCTTCAGCGAGGGTGTGAGCAGGCCGTTCGCCTCCGTGAAGTCGGTGGTGAGGACCTTGATCTTGCGGATCGACTCGGCGCGTGAGACGTGCTCGTTCGCGGAGGCCACCGCCTTCTCTAGGGAGGCCAGGACCTCGACGTTCGTGGCCGCCTCGGCGACGCTCATCGGGGGCAGTGAGTGCGCGGCGAGCCAATCGGGCAGCATCTCCGCGTCCAGCGTGATGAGCGCGGCGACAAAGGGCCTCTGGTCGCCGACGACCAGGACCTGGGAGATGAGCGGGTGGGAACGCATCGGGTTTTCGAGGCTGGCCGGGGCGACGTTCTTTCCGCCCGCCGTCACGATGATCTCCTTCGCACGGCCCGTGATGGACACGTAGCCGTCGCGGTCCAGGGACCCCAGGTCGCCCGTGTGGAACCAGCCGTCTTCGGTGAAGCAGGCGGCTGTGGCCTCGGGATCGTTGTGGTAGCGCTGGAAGACGCTCGAGCCCTTGAGGAGAATCTCGCCCTCGTCGCTGATCTTGAAGGACATGGGCGGCAGGGCCGGTCCCACGGTGCCGATCTTGGACAGGCGGGGCGTGTTCACCGAGACCGGGCCGACTGTCTCGGTGAGGCCGTAGCCCTCCAGGACGGGGATGCCGACGCCGCGATAGAAGTGCGCGAGCCAGGTCGCCAGGGGCGCACCGCCCGACACGATGTAGTCCGCGTTGCCGCCCACTAGGCGGATGATCTGCTGGTAGACGAGCTTGTCCGCCAGGGCATGCTGGGCCTTGAGCGACGCGGTCGGGCCCTCTTCGGTGTCGAGGGCTTGGGAGTAGGCGATCGCGACCTTGGCTGCCCAGCGGAAGATCTTGCGCTTGGGGCCGGACGCCTTCGTGTCCGCCGAGTTGTAGATCTTCTCCAGGACGCGCGGGACCACCAGGAGGTAGCTCGGCTTGAACGATGCCAGGTCGCCCAGCAGGTTCTTGATGTTGGAGGCGTGGCCGAGGACGCCGTTGCCGCTGATTTGGAAGACCTGCAGGAAGCGCGCGAACACGTGGGCCAGGGGCAGGAAGAGGAGCAGGCGCGAGTCCTTGCCCGCGGCGATCTCCGGCATCCACGCGTGGGCGTTGAGGCACAGGTTCGTGAAGTTCTCGTGGGACAGGACCGTGCCCTTGGGCGTGCCCGTCGTGCCCGATGTGTAGACGATGGTTGCGATGTCGTCCTTCGTGAGGGCGTCGGAGCGGGCGAGGACGCGCTCGCGCGGGGTGGCCGCGCCGTCGGCGATGAGGGTTTCGATGGCCTCGGAGTCCAGGGAGAGGACGTGCGTGTTGGCACGCTTTTCTCTCTCGGCTGCCGCGCGCACGATCTCCGCCATGGAGACGGTCTCGGTGATGATGAGGTTGACGTCCGCGTCGACGAGGACGTGGGCGACCTGGTCGATGGAGCTGGTCTCGTAGATGGGCACGGGGACGAGGCCGGCCGCCCAGCACGCGAAGTCGAGGAGGGTCCACTCGTAGCGGGTGCGGCTCATGATCGCGACGCGGTCGCCGGGTTCGAGGCCCCGCGCGATGAGGCCGGCGGCGACGGCGTGGACCTCGTCGTAGAACTCGCGCGCCGTGATGGAGCGCCACGTGTCGCCGATGCCGATCTTGCGCAGGATCAGTGGCCGGGTCGCGCCGCGCTGTACGCGCTCTTTGAGCAGGTGGGGGATCGTCGTGTGCTCATCGATGCGTACCAGGACGGGAGCGTGCCACTCGAGGGCCTCGGTGGTCGTCTGCGCCTGCGTCGTCTCATCGTCGTTGGACGAGGCCGGGGTTTCTTCGGCGGTCATGTCTGCTCCCTGGTCGCTGGGCGGGAGCGCCGCGGGACGGGCCCAGCGGCGCAGCTGTTGCTTCCCCTATCCTACGCGCCCGTAGGGTGGGGGAGTAAAACTCTCAAACTGAGGATGCTGTTTGTGCTACCTGACTTCGCCGTCAAGGGGCTCAAGGAACTGATAGACAGATTCGGGAAGGGTAACTCGCCCTTGCCTCGCAGATTGCACGGCGAGTACCAGCACCTGATCCTCCATCACGGCGAAAACGATGCGAAGCCGCTGGCGAAAACCTATAGCCCGGATTGACGGGTGAAGATCGGGACGTGCTTCACCGCGATGAGGGAACTCAGCGAGACGGGACAGAAAATCGCGTAGGGCAGTGAGGTAAGCATCAGTTGTCTGTTCTGAGCCGGTGAGGGTCAGGAGCTCGCCGCGAAAGTTGACGAGGTCATGGTATGCAGTATCGCCAATCGTAAGGCGTCGTTGGGGTGCCACTATTTCAGTCCCCATGCAGCCGTCAGCTCATCGAGAGTGTGTGCAGTTTCCGGGTGCTCAAGGTAGTGTTCGAGGGCGGGTAGAGCATTCTCACGGAGCCACGTCTCGTATTCCTCGCGCTCGCGGGCTTCCCGCCGCGCTTCGAGGGCAGCGATAGCCTCTTCGTAGAAAGCGGGGGAGACCAAGACCGCGCGGGTCTGTGCGCCGCGCGAACGGAGCTCGACGGGTTCGACTTGTGCGGCGGCGATGTACTGAGCCTGGTTCTGGCGGAAATCAGAGAGTGTTGCGGTTGACATGTACTAATTGTACAAGTTGCGAGGAGCTTGCGTGTCGTTTCGTGGTGGCGCGAGTCGTTATAGTTGGGGTTTACCTCGGGGTTTCCGATATGACAAGATGTGCCTTGTGTCACTAATTACTCAATTACCGTGAAGGGTTAATGTCATCATGTCGCAGCGGAAGATCGTGGATGAGGATGAGGCTCACCGACTGCTGGTGGATGAGGGGTGGACCTACCAGCAGATGATCGACCTGTACCGGGAGAAGTACGGGGTGGAGACGTCCACGTCTGTGTGGAGCCGCTTTTTGAGGAGTGCGGGCCGGGCGCGTATTGTCCGGTCTTTCCCGCTTGCTGCTCCCTGGCTTGTCCGGGCCAAGAATCCCCGCAACGGGCATTATCGTACGGGCCTGCGGGCGCTGGCGGCTATTGAGCATGGCGAGGACGTGGTGGGAGAGAATCGTCGGATTGCTGTTCGTCTGCGTCGTGCACTTGGCGCGGATATGGTTGTTGAATATGACTGGGATGAGAATGGTTATGTGCTTGTTCCTCGCCGCCAGGGCGTGGATAAGTGGTGGATTCGTGACCCGTTCCTAGATGATGAGGGCAACCCCGTTGCGGACTTGTCTCGCGTGACGGTGGCGGCGACTGAGGCGCATTTCGGCATGTGAGAGCTGGTTTAATTCTCTCGCCTTGGGGGCTGTGACTTAGGTTGCGGCCCCCCTGTTTTGTGTGTTCGAGTTGCGCTCGGCGCTTGCTTTGCGGCTATTTGATGGCCTGAGTTGAACGCGATCACAACACAGTTTCTACTGAACGAGAAAACGAGAAAGCGTGCATGACCGAGAAACGGATCGTTTGCAGCCTGTCGTATTCCAGCGCGGCATAGGACAATGATTGTCCTGAGCATTGGTGACTGAGGTACGTGACCTTGATGAGGTTGGAATCGCAAAGGGGCCGCCCGTGGATTCCCACGGGCGGCCCCCCAGCATCCTAACGATCAGCCCTTGCGCTTTGCAGGAGCCTCGCCCAGCTCGAAGGACTCGACAACGGCCTCGGTGGCCTCAGCGTCGTCGGAGGCAGCCACGGTCAGGGCACCCACGGCCTTCGACGCGGCCTCCAGGTCGCCCTTCACGGACTCCAGGGCCTCCACCTGAGCCTGCGGTGCGCGCACCGTCACCGCCAGGAACGGCGTACGCGGCGACACCTTCGCCTCAGACTTCACACGGCGCAGCGCGATCAGAGCAGACGACGCAGCCTCGAGCACCGAAGGATCGCCCTCGACGCCAGCCAGGTCCGCGACCACCGGCCACGGCGCGACGTGCACGGAGCCCTCGCGGTACCAGCTCCACACCTCTTCCGTCACGTACGGCAGGTAGGGGGCCAGCAGGCGCACAACGTTATCAATGACGATCGCCAGAGCCGCACGGGCCGACGCGGCCGAGGCCTCGTCCCACGCGCCATCACGGTTGTAGGCGCGCTCCTTGACCAGCTCCAGGTAGTCGTCGCAGAACGTCCAGAAGAACGACTCCGTAACCTCGAGCGCGCGAGAGTGCTCGTAGGACGCCAGGGCAGCCGAGGCCTCGTCGATGACGGAGGCCAGCGCCGCCAGCACCGAACGATCCAGCGGCACCGTCACCAGCGCCGGATCCAGATCGATCGCCGCGCCCTCGCCGCCCATTGTGAGTGCAAACTTCGACGCGTTCAGCACCTTGATCGCCAGGCGGCGGCCAATCTTCATCTGCTGCTCGTCGAACGCTGCATCCAGGCCCAGGCGAGCCGACGCCGCCCAGTAACGCACGGCATCCGAACCGTACTTCTCCAGGATGCCCATGGGGGTCACGACGTTGCCCTTGGACTTCGACATCTTCTTGTGGTCCGAATCCAGGATCCAGCCCGACAGGCCCGCGTGCTTCCACGGCAGCGCGCCGAACTCCAGGTCCGCGCGCACCACGGTGGAGAACAGCCACGTACGAATGATGTCCTGGCCCTGCGGGCGCAGATCCATCGGGTACGTGCGAGCGAACAGGTCCTCGTCATCCAGCCAGCCACAGGCCAGCTGCGGGGACAGCGAGGACGTCGCCCACGTGTCCATGATGTCCAGCTCGCCCACGAAGCCGCCGGCCACGCCGCGCTGATCCTCCGTGTAGCCCTCCGGAACGTCCGTCGACGGATCGACCGGCAGCGCAGCCTCAGACGGGGTGATGATGTCGTCGTAGTTGACCTGGCCGTCCGCGTCCACTCGGTACCACAGCGGGAACGGCACGCCGAAGAAGCGCTGACGCGACACCAGCCAGTCGCCCTTCAGACCCTTCACCCAGTTCTCGTAGCGCACGCGCATGAAGTCGGGGTGGAACTCCAGCTCGCGGCCGCGGCCGATGAGCTCCTCGTTCAGGTCCTTGCCCGAGGCCGGGTTCGTCCACGCGCGGCCACCGTTACGGATGTACCACTGGCGCGAGGTGACGATCTCGAGGGGCTTGTCGCCCTTCTCGAAGAAGTTGGTCTGACGCATCGTCTTGGTCGGCTCGCCCTTCAGCTCGCCCGACTCGCGCAGGGCGGCCACCACGGCCTCGCGCGCGGAGAACGTCGTCTTGCCGGTGATCTCCTCGAAAGCCGCGCGACCCGCATCGGTCGTGATCCACTCGGGGGTCTCGGTGATGATGCGGCCGTCCTTGCGCAGGATCGCGCGCAGCGGCAGCTCCAGGTCACGCCACCAGTCGATATCGGTCGTGTCGCCGAAGGTACAGCACATGGCGATACCCGCGCCCTTGTCCATCTCCGCCTCGGGGTGGGGCAGGATCGGCACCTCAACGCCGTACACGGGGGAGGCAACCGTCGTACCGAACAGCGGCTTGTAGCGCTCGTCGTCCGGGTGGGCGATCAGGGCCACGCAGGCGGCCAGCAGCTCAGGACGCGTCGTCTCGATGCACACGTCCACGCCGTCCTCGACGGGCGCGCCGGCGGCGGCAGCCTTCGCGGCGGCCTCGGCGTCGGTGATGTGGAAGGCCAGGCGGTGGTAGAAGCCCGGGTACTCGCGGCTCTCCAGCTCAGCCTGGGCGACCGCCGTCTGGAAGGTGACGTCCCACAGGCCCGGGGCCTCGGCCTGGTAGGCCTCGCCGCGCGCCAGGTTGCGCAGGAATGCAGCCTGGGCGACCTTGCGGGCGCGCGCACCGATCGTCTGGTAGTTCTGCTTCCAGTCCACGCTCAGGCCCAGGTAGCGCCACAGCGCCTCGAACTGAGCCTCGTCTTCCTGGGTGAGGCGCTCGCACAGCTCCACGAAGTTCTTACGGGAGATCGGCTTCTGGTCGCGAGCCTTGATCGACTTGCCGTCGCCGCCCACGTGCGGGGGCTCGAAGTCGGGGTCGTAGGGCAGCGTGGCGTCCACGCGCACGCCGAAGTAGTTCTGCACGCGGCGCTCGGTGGGCAGGCCGTTGTCGTCCCACCCCATCGGGTAGAACACGGACTTGCCGATCATGCGCTGGTAGCGGGCCACGACGTCGGTGTGCGTGTAGGAGAAAACATGGCCGATGTGCAGGGAGCCGGATACCGTCGGCGGGGGAGTGTCGATCGAGTACACCTGCTCGCGCGTGGCGCTGCGGTCAAAAGCGTAGGTGCCCTGGCTTTCCCAGGCCTCACCCCACTTGGCTTCGAGGCCTTCGGGGGCGGCGCGGTCGGGCACGCGAGGCGCCTGCGCACGGGTGTTCATGGCCATAATTGAGTTGTCTCCATCCGAGTCGTGGACTGTTTGCCCCACTAGCCTACGTTTCCCCAGGCATTTCGGTCCAATGCTGGGCCTTTTAGCCCCCGGCGCGTCGCTCACACGCGTCGTTACAAAAGTTCCCCTCGTGGCGCGGTCGGGTGAACGTGAGCGCGTGGGGATACCGTGGTGTCAGACGCGGGAGCCGGGACGAGGCCCCCGCCGGGAAGGGGATCATCGTGAGGACGCAATCACTGGGCGAGCAGACCGTCGACCTGTTGGGACGCCTGGTGCGCCTGGGCTGCGTCAACGACCTGACCGCCGACTCGGGCGGAGAGGAGCGCGCCGCCGACCTCCTCGAGGACTTCTTCGCGGGCCTGCCCGTGTCAATCGAGCGGATCACCCCGCACCCCGGGCGCACCACCCTCGTCGTCACGGTTGAGGGCGCGGATCCGCGCAGCCCCGGCACACCCCTGACCCTCCTCGGGCATACGGACGTTGTGCCCGTGGATACGGCGAAGTGGACGCGTGATCCTTTCGGCGCTCAGGTCGAGGACGACGTCATGTGGGGGCGCGGCACCGTCGACATGCTCCACCTGACCGCCGCGATGGCCGTCGTGACCCGCGAAGTCGCCCGCCGCGCTCAGGACGGCAATCCTCCCGCGCGCTCCCTGGTGTTCGTGGCCGCCGCAGACGAGGAAGCCCGAGGAGGACTCGGCGTCCCGTGGATCGGCGACAACAAGCCGGACGTCTTCCCGTGGGATGCAGCCCTGTCCGAAATGGGAGGAGCGCACATTCGTGGGCGCCGCGGAGGCGATAGCGTCGTCGTGGTCGTCGGCGAAAAGGGTGCCGCCCAGCGCCGCCTGCACATCCGGGGCGACGCCGGCCACGGCTCGGTTCCGCTGGGGCGCACGAGCGCCGTCGAGCGCCTCGCCCAGGTGAGTGCGGCGCTGTCCGCCGCCCGCTGGCTCACCGCCACGGACGTGGTCTGGGCCTCCTTCGTGCGTGCCTTCGAGTTCGATGAAACGACCGAAACGAGTCTCATCAACGGCACCTACGAGGGCGACTATTCCGAGTTCGAGGACCTGGCGGCGTTCGCGCACGCGATCTCCCATGTGACCGTCGCCCAGACGGTGGCCCGCGCGGGCGGGCCCATCAATGTCATGCCCTCCCACGCCACCCTCGAACTCGACATCCGCACGCTGCCCGGCGTCGACGACGATGACGTGGATGCCGCCATCACGGCGGCCCTCGGCGACCTCGCCGAGCACGTGACCATCGAGCGCCTCCTGTGCGAGGCCGCCACGGCCTCGTCGATCGACACAGACCTGTACCGGGCGATCGAAGCGGCGCTGACAAAGCGCTACCCGGGCGCGCGCGTCGTGCCCGTCCTCTTCCCCGGCGGATCCGACCTGCGCGTGGCCCGCAGGCTTGGCGGTATCGGGTATGGCTTCGGGGCCGTGGATAGCGGTGCGAGCCTGGGGCATGTGTACTCACAGCTGCACGCACACGACGAACACATCGCCCTGGTGGACGTGCGTGCGACCGCCGAGGTCCTCCACGAGGTCGTGACCGCCTACCTGGGCGCATAACGAGGCCGGGGCCAGGTTGCGCGTTCGTGCAACCCAGCCCCGGCCTCGTAGAGAAGAACGATGGAATCAGAGGACCATCGCCGCGATCCAACCACCGATCAACAGTGGAATGTTGTAGTGGATGAACTCGGGGATGACCGTGTCTCGCATGTGGTCGTGCTGACCGTCGATGTTCAGACCGGATGTCGGGCCGAGCGTCGAGTCGGACGCGGGTGAGCCGGCGTCGCCGAGCGCGCCCGCCGTGCCGATGATCGACACGGTCGCGATGGGGGAGAAGCCGAGCGCTACGCACAGCGGCACGTAGATTGCCGAAATGATCGGCAGCGTCGAGAAGGACGAACCGATACCCATCGTGATGATCAGGCCGACCACGAGCATGATCATGGCGGCCAGTGCCTTCGAGCCGTTGAACATCGCGGAGGTTTGCTGGACGAGGGGCTCGATCTGGCCGGACGCCTTCAGGACGGACGCGTAGCCCTGTGCGGTGATCATGATGAGGCCGATAAGGCTCATCATCTTCATGCCGCCGCTGAACACGTCGTCTGCCTGCTGCCAGGGAACGACGCGCATCGCGAGCATCATGCACAGGCCCACCAGGGAACCCACGAGCAGCGGGTCGGCCTCGGAATCCATCTTGGTCATGACGGCCTGGATGACGAAGCAGGCGACGAGGGCGGCGATGGCTGCCCAGACCTTCTTCATCTCGACGGGCTTGTCGCTGTCGGAGCTGAACGAGGTCTCGCGCTGTTCGTATTCGCGCGGCTTGCGGTAGGAGACGAGCAGGGCGATTGCACAGCCCACGGCCATCGAGGCTGCGGGGATCGCCATGGCGGCCATCGGGTTGACGATGCCCTCGACGGGCAGGCCGGCTTCCTCGATGTTCTTGTAGAGAATGTCGTGCAGGAAGATACGGCCGAAGCCGATCGGCACGAACATGTAGGTCGTGACGATGCCGAAAGTGATCGCACAGGCGACCAGGCGACGGTCCATCTTCAGCTCGTTCATGACGCCGATGAGCGGGGGCACCAGCAGAGGGATGAACGCGATGTGAATCGGGATGAGGTTCTGGCTCATCACGCCCATGACGAGGACGCCGCCGAGGATGCCCCACTTGGCGGAGCGGGCCACGCGCGCCGAGTTTGAGTCGTCGGCATTACGCAGCTTCTTGATGATCCAGTTCGCCAGCAAACGCGGCAATCCGGAGTGGGCGACCGACATAGCGAACGCACCGAGCAGGGCGTAAGACAGGGCGATCTTTGCGCCGCCGGCGAGGCCGTCCTGGAAGGCAACCATCGTGGCGGACATGCCCATGCCGGCGACCAGGCCGCCCACGAGGGAGGCCACGAAGAGAGAGATGACGACGTGCACGCGTGCGACGCTGAGGATCAGCATAACGAGCACGGAGAGCACGACTGCGTTGAAGAGCAACATGTGTGTTCCTGTGTTGAGGGTGCGCGGGTGCGCCAAATAAGGGGGAGGTAAGCCGCTGTGCGGCAGGTGGTGTCAGCCGAGATGGGAGTCGGCGTGGATGGATGCGTCGACGGCACCTACCAGTGCGGTCGACAAACCACCTTCCTCGGCGGCCAGCAATCCTGCGATTGTGGTGCCGCCGGGGCTCGTCACCCGATCAATGAGTTGCGCGGGGATCGTGCCCGCCTCGCGTTCGGCGAGGAGCAGTGCAGCGGCTCCCGCCATCGCCTGTGCGGCGATCTCGACGGCGCTGTCCTTGGACAGGCCGTGCTTGAGACCAGCGCGGGCGAAAGAATCAACAATCTGGAAATACCAGGCCGGAGAGCACGAGGCCAGGGCCTGGAACACGGGGAAATAGTCCTCGTCAATGAGGATGGTGCGGCCGACCGAGTCCATGAGGGATCGGACGGCTGCGACCTGCGCGTCGGTGGCGCGCGCGGCCGTCAGGGCGGTCATGGACTGCCCGACGGTGGCCGCGACGTTCGGCATGACGCGCACGAGCGGGATGCCCGCGCCGAAGTCAGTGGTGATCTGGTCGAGGGTGCGCCCCGCCGCCAGGGAGACGATGCAGACGTCGGTGCGACCGACCACGATGGGGGAGATCTCCTTGATGACCGCGCGCTGGTCCTTGGGCTTGACGGCCAGGATGACGATGTCGGCCTGGCGGGCCAGGGAGGCGTTCGAGGACGCGGCTGCCGCGCCGAGTTCGTCGGCGAGGTCGCAGGCCTTGGCGGCGGTGCGGTTGGAGAAGACCAGGGTCGCGGGATCGACGCCGGACGCGACGGCACCGCGAGCGATGGCCTGGGCCATGGCTCCCGTTCCGATGAATCCGATACGCATCAGGGTCTCCCGTGAAAGTTGGTCGATTGCGTTGCAGCTTACTCCACTTTGCCGTTTCTTGGCACAACGGCCGCACTGTGAGACGAGGCCGGGGCCCGGACTCCCCGAAGGAGCCCCCAGCCTCGGCCTCGTGCCGAAAAAACGGAAGGGTCAGCGCTTGCGGGTGCCGAAGATGGAGCGAGTGATCTCGCGGCCGGCGGTGCGCAGGACGGACCCGAGGACGTTTTCGACCTGGCGGGTACGGCGTTCGGCGGCGCGCTGGCGGGCGGCCTCCTCCTTCTCCTGCTGCTTTTCGACCTGGCGGCGCAGCTTCTCCATTTCCTTCTGGCGAGCAGCCTCTTCCTTTGCGGCGGCCTTCTCGGCCTCCTTGGCGGCGCGCTCGGCTTCCTTCTCGGCCTCCTTTTGCAGGCGTTCGGCCTCCCTCGCGGCCTCTTCCTGGGCGATGGCTTCCTCGCGGGCGGCCTGTGCATCGGCCGCGCGGCGCTCGAGCTTCTCCTCGGCGGAGTCCGGGTTCACGGCGTCGCGGTAGCGGCCCATGATGACGCTGGACTGGTTGATGCGCGCGACCGTGTCAGCGGACGCGGGGCCCATGACGGAGGCGGGCGCCCAGATGCCGACCGGCGTGACCGGGGTGGGGTTACCCTTCGGATCCAGGACGGTCACGACGGCCTCGCCGGTGCCCAGGGTGGTGAGGACCTCGTCGAGCTCCAGGGAGGTCTTCGGGAAGGTCTGGACCGTGGCCTTGAGCTTCTTGAAATCGTCCGGGGTGGAGGCACGCAGGCCGTGCTGGATACGCGAACCGAGCTGGGCCAGGACGTCAGAGGGGATGTCCTTGGGGGTCTGCGTCACGAAGACGACGCCCACGCCCTTGGAGCGGATGAGTCGCACGGTCTGGACGACCTGACGCTCGAACTCCTTGGTGGCGTCCGCAAACAAAAGGTGCGCCTCGTCGAAGAAGAACACCAGCTTGGGGCGCTCGACGTCGCCGACCTCGGGCAGGGTGGAGAAGAGGTTGGCGAGCAGGAACATGATGACGGCGCTGACCAGCGCCGGGCGCGTAGAGATATCGCCGACGCCGAGCAGGGAGATGATGCCGCGGCCGGTCGAATCCATACGCATGAGGTCGGCCGTGTCGAAGCCGGGGGCACCGAAGAACTGGCCGCCGCCCTGGGACTCGAGCGCGGTCAGGGCGCGCAGGATGACGCCGGCGGTGGCCTTGGAGACGCCGCCGATCGTGGCCAGCTCGTCCTTGCCCTCATCCGAGGTCAGGAAGGAGATGACGGCGCGCAGGTCGGGAAGGTCGATGAGCTCGAGGCCCTGGCCGTCCGCCCACGCGAAGATCAACTGGAGGGCCTGCTCCTGCGTGGTGTTGAGGGCGAGCGCGCGGGCGAGCAGGATCGGGCCGAAGTCGGAGATCTGGGCGCGCACGGGCACGCCCGGGAACTGCGAATCCGCGCCACCCAGGCTCAGCAGCTCGATCGGGAACGAGGAGGACGCCCAGTCCTGACCGTTGGCCGCGGTGCGGCTCAGGAGCTTCTCGGAGCTGGCGCCGGCCTCGGCCAGGCCGGTCAGGTCGCCCTTGACGTCGCACAGGAGGACGGAGGAGCCGTTCGCGGACAGGCCCTCGGCCAGGAGCTGGAGGGTACGGGTCTTGCCCGTGCCCGTCGCTCCGGCGACCAGGAGGTGGCGGTTGAACATGGGCAGCGGCATCTTGGCGCTCACGCCGGGCACGCGCGCACCGTTGTCAATCAGGGTGCCGATCGTGACCGCGGGGACGTCCCAGGAGTAGGCGCCCTGGATCTGGGTGGCGAAAGCCGACAGTTCGGTGCTGGGGGCGGGGGACGAGGCCGGGGCGGCAGGCGCTTCGGCGGCGGGGGCCTCGGGTGCGGGGGCGGCCTCGGCGGCCTCCACCTGGGTGCGCAGCGCGTCGGCCGTCGCGCGGGCGGCTTCCGCCTGCTGGGTCTCGGCCTCGGCCGTGGCGGCAGGCGCGTCTGCGGCCGAGCCGCCCTTTGCTTCAAGCTGGAGACGCAGGGCTTCGGCCTTTGCGCGGGCGGCCTCAGCCTCGGCGGCCTTCGCGGCTGCTTCCGCCGCGGCGAGCTGCGCCTTGAGGTCCTCGATGTTCTCGCTCATGGTGTGGCCTTTCGGCTCTGGGCGCAGTGCGCCACTGTACTTCGACGTTACCGGAACAGTATCCCTTGGGACCGCAGTCCCATGCGAGTTATGCGGGGTGGGTCGGATGTGGGATTCGTCCACAACCCCCACACGCGCGTCGCAGTTATCCACAGGGGTTCGTTTTCGTGTGTGCTCCTGGCGTTCGCCGGGGTTAGCGTGCGGGCATGAACGTGTCACGATGGTTGGCTCGTCGGCGCATGGCGGCGCTGACGAAAGCCGTGTACGACAGCGCCCTCAGTGAGGACGACGAACCCGCCGAGCCGAGCGCCGCCCGCCTCCTACCTGGAGCAACGACCGTGGCCGCGCTGATCGTCGTGGTCGTCCTGATAGCGGCCATGGGGGTGTGGAGGCACGCGGCGGCACGCGAGCATTCCCAGGCCCTCGCCCAATCCTCCTCCGAGCGAGAAGAGAGCGAGGCCGCGCCTGTCGCGACAGGCCCGTCCCCATCCGCATCCGCTTCCGCTTCCGCAGGCGATCGCACCGACGCTGTCGTCGTCTACGTCTCCGGTGCTGTCGCTTCCCCGGGAGTACTCACCCTGCCGGCCTCTTCCCGAGTCATCGACGCCATCACGTCAGCCGGAGGCGCAACACCCGAGGCCGACCTGGAATCAATCAACCTCGCCCGACTCCTCGTCGATGGGGAACAGATCCGGGTCGGCATCGTTGGGGAATCGCCACCAGCAGCCTCCGAGGCGGGCACCCCAGCGGGGGCGTGCATTCGACTGGCCACCGCCACCGAGGCCGAGCTCCAGACCCTGCCCGGCATCGGACCGGCCCTCGCGCAGCGCATCATCTCCTACCGGGCCACGCACCCTCGCCTGTCCGCCGTCGAGGAACTCGACGATGTGCCCGGAATCGGCCCGTCCCTCATTGAGAAGATCCGGCCGGGTGTGTGCTGATGAGTGACACGCAATGCGCTCCCCGCATGATCGACCTGCGCCTCGCGCCCGCAGCCACCGCCACCTGGGCCGCCACCTGGTGGGCGACAAGCCGACCCGTGCCATGGCTCTTGATCGGAGTGTGCGCCCTTGTCGTGCTCGGATGCGCCGCCTCCTACGCGCTCTCGCAACGCGGCCGGAATACACCCAGACACGCCCTCACCCCACCCCGGTCCGCTCGCCTCGGCGTCGCACTCCTCCTCGCCTGCGTGGCCTGCGCGCTCGCGGTCGGATCCACCGCCCGCCGGCAATACGACGCCGACCCCGCCCGCCGAGACTCCGGCCCCATCCACGCGCGCGTCGCCCTCCAGGCCGACCCAGCCCCGCCCTCGTCCGGGTTCTCAGCGACACGCAGTGCTCGCGCGCGCATCGAGGCAGTCTCCGTGGGGGAGGAGTGGCAACCCTCGAACGCCGCTGCACTCGTGCGCGCGCCCGGGTGGCGGGACGCCGCGCGAGGCGACGTCTACGAGGTCTGGGGGAACCTCGACGCGACCTTTGCCGCCGACGCGCCATCGGTGGGCACGATACGCGTCAGGCGTGCCCAGCTCATCGCCAGACCCGGTGGCCTGTCCGACTGGATGCGCTCCACCCACCGGGCATTCACCCACGCCTGCGCGCCTCTGCCCAGGGACGCACGCTCCCTCGTCCCCGGCATGGCGATCGGAGATGACCGTGCCATGCCCGCAGACCTGTCCGACGCAATGAAGAAAACTTCCCTCACCCACCTCACCGCTGTCTCCGGATCCCACATCGTCATCGTCCTCGCCACCGTCAGCCTCGTCGTCCCCGCACGAAAAGCCCTACGCCTCGGGGCCACCATCCTCGTCCTGGGCACAATCCTCATCCTCGTCGGACCAGACCCCTCAGTCGTGCGCTCTGTCTGCGTCGCAGCCGTCGCCGCACTCGGACTTATTCTCGGACGCGAGGGCCAATCCATCGCCGCCCTCTGCGCCGTCGTCATCGCAACCCTCCTCATCGACCCCTGGTCATCCCGCTCCTACGGATTCGCCCTGTCGGCGCTCGCCGCGCTCGCGGTCGTCGGCCCCTCCGCGGCGCTAGTGCGGCGCTGTCGCCGGCGAATACGAGGGGACACGCGCGCGGGGAAGATGCTTCGCCGCCTCGTAGAGATGGTGTGCGTGCCCGCCTTCGCGGAGCTGGCGACCGCGCCGCTCATCGTGTCGCTCTCCGGAAACGTACCGGTGTGGGGGATCGCGGCCAACGTCATTGCCGAGCCCGCCGTTCCGGTCGCCACCGTCGCCGGGCTCGCGGGCGCTCTCATCTCCCCGCTGAGCATGCGCGTCGCCTCCGTATGTGCCGTCGTTGCTTCGTGGGCGACCGCATGGATCGCAGGGGCAGCGCGCATGTGCGCCTCCCTGCCCGGAACCGGGGTGCATGTGCCCGGTGGATCCTCGACAGTCTTGGGTGTGTACGCATGCTGCGGCGGCGGATGGGTTGCGTGGCGCGCGTGGAAGCGGTGGGGAGCCCCGATCGTCGATGAGCGGGGGCCATGAGTGGGGCAGACACCTACTGATGGTGCGTCGTCAAGCTCTCGTGACACCTGCCACGAGTAGTGTCCGCCCACGGCAAAGACGGACGCAAATGAGCTCGCTCGGTGGCAGACTTAGACAGTTACCGTTTCAGCGGAAAGGCAGGAAGACGTGGCAGCACGCGGTTCTCGCCCGGCGGCGCCAGCCCAGATCACGCTGGCACCCATCGTGTTGATCAAAGGCCCCGAGGGCCTTCTCGTCGACCGCGCCCTCGACCAGCTGCGCGCCCTCGCCCACGAGGCCGACCCCAACCTCGAGCGCACCGACATCAACGCGGCCACCTACCAGGCCGGACAGCTCGACGTCATCGCCTCGCCCTCACTCTTCGGCGAATCCCGCATGGTCATCATCCGGGACCTGGAAACGATGAGCGACGCCCTCGCCAACGATCTGATCACCTACGCCGGCGCGCCCGCCCCCGACGTGTGGATGTTCCTGGCACACCCCGGGGGCAACGCCCGCGGCAAGAAGGTCATTGACACGATCACCAAAGCCAAATGGCCCGTGATCCCCGCCGAACCGCTCAAGAACGACCGCGACAAGCTGGCGCTCATCGCCGCCGACGTGCGCGCCGCACGCCGGCAGATGGACACCGAGGCCCAGCAGGCCCTCGTGGACGCACTCGGCAACGACCCGCGTGCGATGGCCGGAGCCCTGGCCCAGCTGCTCTCCGACGTCAGTGGACGCATCACGCTGGAGGACGTGCGGCGCTACCAGGCCGGACGCGTCGAGGCAACGGGCTACGACGTCGCGGACGCGGCGGTTGCGGGCAACTCAGCGAAGGCCCTGACGCTCGCGCGTCACGCGTTCGCCACCGGCATTGCGCCCCAGCTTCTTGTCACCGCCCTGGCCATGAAGTTCCGCGCCATGGCGAAGGTCTCGATCGGCGGATCCGCATCCGCGCTCAAAATGGCCCCCTGGCAGGTGGACCGCGCCCGGCGGGAACTGCGCGGCTGGTCCGACGCCTCGCTGGCAGGAGCCTTCGGCGCTATCGCCACGGCAGACGCCGAAACAAAGGGCGCGTCGCGGGACCCGCAGCGCGCCATCGAAAAAGCACTTATCACCATCTGCAGGCTGCACGGGCGCTGAATACGCTCCCCGGCCTCGTCTATGAGAAGCCCGTAGGGAACGAAGAGGAGATACATGAAGACGATTCGAACGCTGGTGGGGAGGCTGCGCGAGTTCAGGAAACCCGCGATCCTGACCCCGCTGTTCATCATCGGTGAGGTCATCCTCGAGTGCCTGATCCCGCTGACAATGGTCACGCTGGTGGATGCACTCGACGGAGTGTCCCTGAGTCCCGTCATGCGCCTGGGCCTCATCCTCACGGGACTGGCCTTCGCGTCGCTCGCCTGCGGCATCCTGTCCGCGCGTTACGCCGCCACCGCCTCGGTGGGCCTGGCGAAAAATCTCCGTCAGGACCTCTTCTTCAAGGTCCAGGACTTCTCGTTTGCGGACATCGACCGCTTCTCCACGTCCTCGCTGGTCACGCGCATGACGACGGACGTCACGAACGTTCAGAACGCCTTCGGTATGCTCATCCGTATTGCGGTGCGCGTGCCCCTCATGATCGTGTTCTCGATCGTCATGGCGTGGCGCATTAACGTCCAGATGGCCCTCATCTTCCTCGGGATGGTTCCGGTTCTCGCCATCATCCTCGCGGCCATCGTGCTCATCGCCTTCCCGATCTTCCGTCGCATCTTCAAGAAGTACGATGCGCTGAACAACTCGGTGCAGGAGAATGTCGCTGCGATCCGTGTGGTCAAGTCTTTCGTCACCGAGGAACACGAGACCACGAAGTTCCGCGCCGCCTCGCAGGACGTGCGCAAGGACTTCACGAACGCCGAGAAGCTCATCGCGCTCAACAGCCCCGTCATGATGTTCTTCATCTTCGCTGCGATCGTCGCCGTCGACTATGTTGGCGCCTCGATCATCATCAACTCGGGAGCGACCGAGCTGACGAAGGGTGGACTGACCGCCCTCATCACCTACGGCATCCAGATTCTGACGCACATGCTGATGCTCGCCTTCATCTTCGTCATGACGACGATGGCCGCAGAGTCCGCGAACCGTATCGCCGAGGTCCTCAACCACGACCCGTCGCTCACCTCCCCGGCCAACGGCGCCACCGAGGTCCCGGACGGCTCCGTGGTCTTCGAGGGCGTGTCCTTCAAGTACTCCGAGAGCGCCGAAGAGAACGCGCTGTCTGACATCGACCTGCGCATAGAGTCGGGCTCTACGCTCGGCATCGTGGGTGGCACCGGCTCCTCCAAGACCTCGCTCATCCAGCTGATCTGCCGCCTCTACGACGTCTCCGAGGGGTCTGTGAAGGTCGGCGGTCGCGACGTGCGCGACTACGACCTGAGCGCCCTGCGTGACGCGGTTTCCGTCGTCCTGCAGAAGAACGTTCTCTTCTCCGGAACGATCAAGGAGAACATGCGCTGGGGCAACCCGGACGCGACCGACGAGCAGATTGAGCATGCGTGCAAGCTCGCGCAGGCCGACGAGTTCATCCAGCAGCTGCCCGGCGGCTACGACTACGTGATCTCCCGCGGCGGCACCAACGTGTCGGGTGGCCAGAAGCAGCGCCTGTGCATCGCCCGAGCGCTGCTGAAGAACCCGAAGATCCTCATCCTGGACGACTCCACCTCCGCCGTGGACACGAAGACCGATTCCCTGATCCGAAGCGCCTTCGAGACCGAGATCCCCGGTACGACGACGATCATCATCGCCCAGCGTCTGTCTTCGGTCAGCCACGCTGACCAGATCATCGTCCTCGACGACGGTCGCATCAAGGAACGCGGCACCCACGAGGAGCTGATGGCAGCGGGTGGAGAATACCGCGAGATCTACGACTCCCAGAATGCCGCGAGCGAAAGCGAGGTGGCCTGACATGGCACGCATGCATGGTCGTCCCGTTGACAGCGACGGCGAGAAGCTCGAGGGTATCGAGCGCCCCTTCGGCCGCCTCATGGCCTACGTGTTCCGCCACTACCCGGTGCGCATCAGCCTGACCGTCGTGTGCATCATTACGTCCGCCGTGGCCTCGGCGGTCGGCTCGATCTTCATGCAGCAGATCGTCGACAACGTCGTGACCCCAGGCCTGGAGAGCGGCTTCGACGCGGTGCGCGCCACCCTGGTGCGCCTCGTTGTCACGATGGGCATCATCTTCAGCGCCGGCGTTATCGGTAGCTTCATCTACACCCGCGCCATGGCGATCGTGACCCAGGGAACGCTCAAGCACATGCGAGACGACATGTTCGACTCCATGGAGCGCCTGCCCCTGCGATTCTTCGACACGCACCCGCACGGCGCGATCATGTCGACCTTCACCAACGACACGGACGCGATCCGTCAGCTGATCGGCCAGTCCATCCCGACGCTCATCCAGTCGGGCTTGACGATCATCGTCCTGATCGGCACGATGCTGTACTACTCCGTGTGGCTCTTCCTCGTTGTCCTCATCGTGGGCGCTCTCATGGCCTTCCTGACCGGAAAGCTCGGCGGGCTGTCAGGCCGCTTCATGAAGGCCCAGCAGGCTGCGCTGGCGGATGAAGAAGGCTTCATCGAAGAGATGATGGACGGGCAGAAGGTCGTCCAGGTCTTCAACCACGAGCAGGATGCCAAGGACGAGTTCGTCGAGTACAACCAGAAGCTCTTCGACTCCTCGCAGAAGGCGAATATCTACGGCAACGTGCTGATGCCTGCCCTGGGCAACATCGGCAACATCATGTACGTCGTTATCGCGATCGTCGGCGGCATCATGATTCTGGAGCAGACGCCGAATATTCACCTCTTTGGCGTCGACGTCATCACGGTTGGCGTGGTTGTGTCCTTCCTGGGCATGGTCCGTAACTTCTCGCAGACGATCGGCCAGATGTCGATGCAGGTCCCGATGATCGCCTTGGGTATGGCGGGCGCGGGCCGCGTGTTCGCCCTCATCGACCAGGAGCCCGAGGAGGACGAGGGCTACGTGACCCTCGTGCGTGCGCGCGAGCTGCCCGATGGCACTCTCGAGCCGACCGAGGAACGCACGGGAATCTGGGCGTGGCGCCACCCCCACAAGGCCGATGGCACCGTCACCTACACGCGACTGCGCGGTGAGCTCGTCATGGAGGACGTCGACTTCTCCTACGACGGCGAGAAGCAGATCCTGCACGACATCTCCCTGTGGGCCAAGCCCGGCCAGAAGATCGCCTTCGTGGGCGCCACGGGTGCCGGTAAGACGACGATCACCAACCTGATCAACCGCTTCTACGACATCGCTGACGGCAAGATCCGCTACGACGGCATCAACATCAACAAGATCCACAAGCCGGACCTGCGTCGCTCCCTCGGCGTTGTCCTGCAGGACGTCAAGCTGTTCACGGGCACGGTCATGGAGAACATCCGCTACGGCCGTCTGGACGCCACGGACGAGGAGTGCATCGCCGCTGCGAAGCTGGCCAACGCGGACTCCTTCATCCGGCGGCTGCCCGAGGGTTACGACACGATGCTGACCGGCAACGGCTCGAACCTCTCGCAGGGGCAAGCTCAGCTTCTGTCGATTGCGCGCGCCGCCGTGGCCGACCCGCCGGCGATGATCCTCGATGAGGCGACCTCCTCGATTGACACGCGTACCGAGGCCCTCGTGCAGCAGGGCATGGACAACCTCATGGAGGGGCGTACGGTCTTCGTGATCGCCCACCGCCTCTCGACGGTGCGCAACTCGGACGCGATCATGGTCCTGGACCACGGCCGCATCATCGAGCGCGGTAGCCACGACGACCTGATCGCCCAGAAGGGCGTGTACTACCAGCTCTACACGGGCGCCTTCGAGCTCGAGTAAGCGCTCAACGATCACGTTTGCCCCGGCCTCGTTTCGACGAGGTCGGGGCTTCGTTATGTGCGCCCGGCGCGGAGTGCGGGGGAGTGGTCAGGGTGGGTGTGCCGGCCACTCGCACGAAGCGCGCGGGGAGCGGGTATACGAAAGCGGGCCGCCCAGTGGGCGGCCCGCTTCACGTCAAACTATTGTTCGCGCTCAGTCACCGAGCGAGGCGACGCGACGAGCAAGCTTGGACTTGCGGTTCGCAGCCTGGTTCTTGTGGATGACGCCCTTGGAGACGGCGACGTCCAGCTTGCGCGAAGCAATGCGCAGTGCAGCGAGAGCCTTCTCCTTGTCGCCGGCCTCAACGGCCTCGCGGGTCTGACGGACCAGGGTCTTCAGCTCGGACTTCACGGACTGGTTACGAACGCGGCGCTTCTCGTTGGTCAGGATGCGCTTCTTCTGGGACTTAATGTTTGCCACAGTCGGATTTCTCCTTGATGTATGTCTGACAGGGTCGGTGAGGGCTGTGTCAAGACCGGGACTTAGGCGTGGGGACACCCGCAAACGGTCCTAACCAGACCCCCTGCCCGACCAGGCCGGGAGTCCAACGACCGATCATACCAGGGCGGGGCCTTTTCGTCATATCCCTAGGCGTTCTCGCGCCTCGTAAGGTCGGTCACGTGTTGGAGGTGTCAGTCGCCGTGCGTGCGGTAGTGCTCCTCGAGGGCATCGACGATCAGCTGCCAGGTTGCCTTGGGCAGGATCGAGCCTTCGCGGCGCACGTCGGTGGCCTTGACCCACAGGGCCCGGTCGAGGCGCACCTCGGAGGGGCGGCCCTTCGAGTCCCAGTCGCCCGCACCGATGTCGAGCCAGTAGCGTCCGGCGGCGGCCTCCTGGGCGGCGTCGCGCGTGTGGTCCTTGCTGGTTAGCTGCAGGAGGTACACGCCCTCGCCCTGTGCGCCGATGACGACGGCCGGGCGATCCTTGCCGACGGAGGCGTCCTCCTGGTAGGGCACCCAGGTCCACACGACCTCGCCGGGATCCGCGTCGCCGTCCATGACGGGCGTGTACGAGGCGTGGGCGAGTGCGTCGGCGATGCTCGCTTCTCGGATCGAGGTCTTAGGTCGATTCGAGGTCGCCGGATCCTCGTAGCGGTGCTGCGAGCCGGAATGCGCGGAAGAAGACGAGGACGAACGCGGCTTGGGAGTCGACTTCTTGGCCGACTGACGCTGTCCCGTCTTCGTGGTCGTGGTGTTCTTCTGCGCCTCCTCTGTGGCGCCGGAGATGACACCGATGAGGAAGTTGATGATGCCCCTGACGATTGAGTTCATGGGACCAGCATACGGCAGGCGTTGGGGAGCATGTTTTATCCACAGGGCCCTCCGAAGACCGCGAGTTATCCACAGGCTTCGTGATGGCGCGTGACAGTGCATAACAGGAGGTGTCACTCTGTCGTTGTTCGCAGGTGAACACGCAACAATAGAAAGGCGACGACGATGTTGACTGCAACGATGCACGGACCGATTGTTTCTCTGGATGCGCTGGCTGGGGGTGGCATGCCCGAGGGGAGCAATACGAGCGCGACGAGGGCGCGGTCCTCGCTCCATGAATCCGTGCGCTGCGGGGCCGCGGGCAAGGTGGAGAAGGCACTCGAGCATGGCTTGGAGGCCTATCGAGACGAGGGTGCGCCCGTCGAGCTGCGTCTCGAGGCTGCCAAGCTCTGCATCGACTGGTACGCAGCTCTCGGATCCTACGGACAGTGTCGGAAGCTGGCCGGTGAAGCTGCGCGTCTGGGGGAGCGATACCTGGAGCGCTGCCATCCGCTGATCCTGATGATGCGTAATTCGGAGGCCTACTGGCTCGCCATTCTCGGTCAGCACGATATGGCGATCCGCAAGTTCTCGGCACTCGTGGCAGACATGAAGCATTGCCAAGGTCTCGACCCTGATATCTCTATCGCCATCCGCAATAACTCCGCGATGCCGTGGAAGTACACGGGCAAATGGAAGAAAGCGGCGCGCGTGTACCGCGAGCTCCTGTCGGAGTTGGAGGAACAGCGCGAGGAGTCCGACATGACGCTGCTGACTGTGCGGGACAATCTCGCCGAGGTGCTCTCAGCTGATCGCTGCTACGACGAGGCCATTGCCCTCTACGAGCGCAACATGGACGCTCTGCTGACCGTCGCGGACCACGGTGACTGGCGTGTTCTGCGGCTGCGCAACGAGATCGCGCGCAACACCTGGATGGGCGGGGACCGGGACGCGGGCGAGGACCTCTGGACGGTTCTGGCCGAGGATTGCCGCAGGTACCTGGGGGATCGAGACCCAATGACCGCCCGCATCCGCACGATCCTGCTGACCCTCGCGACGCTGCGCGGAGATGAGGAGCGGGCGATGTCGATCGCCCGCAAGCTCCGAGATGACCACCCCGATGACTGGGAAGAGTGCGACTTCAGCGAGGCCGCGGCTCTCCTCGCCGAGTCGGAGTGTGGAAAGAGCGGAGGAAGGGAATAGGGAGGGGAACAAATGGTGTGAGGCGTGGCCACTGTGCGCGACTTCCCGCGCCTGAACTGGCACAAATGCCTACGACAATGGGACGATAAGGAGGTTAACGACTTCACGGAGGTTCACGTGCCCATCCCCACGCCCGAGCAGCAGGCGCAGATTCGCCCTGCCCATACCCCGCAGGGGCAGATCCGTAACTTCTGCATCATCGCCCATATCGATCATGGGAAGTCGACGCTCGCGGACCGCATGCTCCAGCTGACCGGCGTCGTCGAGGCGCGCGAGATGCGCGACCAGTACCTCGATCGTATGGATATCGAGCGTGAGCGCGGCATCACGATCAAGAGTCAGGCGGTGCGCATGCCGTGGGCACACGAGGGCACCCCCTACGCGCTCAACATGATCGACACGCCCGGTCACGTGGACTTTACGTACGAGGTCTCCCGTTCCCTGGCGGCGTGCGAGGGTGCGGTCCTCCTTATCGACGCTGCGCAGGGCATCGAGGCCCAGACGCTCGCGAACCTGTACCTGGCCCTCGAGAATGACCTCGCGATCATCCCGGTCCTCAACAAGATCGACCTGCCGGGCGCCCAGCCCGAGAAGTATGCGCACGAGGTCGCTCAGCTGATCGGCTGTGACGAGAGTGAGGTCCTGAAGGTCTCAGGCAAGACCGGCGAGGGCGTCGAGGACCTCCTCGACCGCATCGTCGAGGTCGTCCCCGCCCCCGAGGGAACCCCCGACGCCCCAACGCGCGCGATGATTTTCGACTCCGTGTACGACACGTACCGCGGCGTCGTCACCTACGTACGTGTCGTCGACGGTGTGCTCTCGACCCGTCAGCGCGTGCGCATGATGTCGACGGGCGCCACCCACGAGCTCCTCGAGCTTGGTGTTATCTCGCCCGAGCCGAAGCCTGAAGAGGGTATCGGTGCCGGCGAGGTCGGTTACCTGATCACGGGCGTGAAGGACGTGCGTCAGTCCCGTGTCGGCGACACCGTCACCAGTCAGGTGCGCGGAGCGACCGAGGCTCTTGAGGGCTACCGCGATCCGAACCCGATGGTCTTCTCCGGCATCTACCCGGTTGACGGATCGGACTTCCCGGACCTGCGCGACGCCCTCGAGCGCCTCCAGCTCAACGACGCGGCGCTCACCTTCGAGCCCGAGTCCTCTGCGGCCCTCGGCTTCGGCTTCCGCTGCGGCTTCCTCGGACTGCTCCACCTGGAGATCATCCGTGAGCGTCTGGAGCGCGAGTTCAACCTCGACCTCATCGCGACCGCCCCGAACGTCGTCTACCGCGTTGTGACGGAGGACGGCGCCGAGGTGCGCGTTGATAACCCGAGCGAGTTCCCCGAAGGAAAGATTTCCGAGGTGCGCGAGCCCGTCGTCAACGCGACGATCCTGACGCCCACCGAGTTCACGGGCACCATCATGGAGCTGTGCCAGGAGCGCCGCGGCTCGATGCAGGGCATGGACTACCTGAGCGAGGACCGCGTGGAGCTGCACTACCAGCTGCCCCTCGCCGAGATCGTCTTCGACTTCTTCGATCAGCTCAAGTCTCGCACGCGGGGCTACGCCTCCCTGGACTACCAGGAGAGCGGCGAGCAGAGCGCCGACCTCGTCAAGGTCGACATCCTGCTCAACGGTGACCGCGTCGATGCATTCAGCGCGATCGTTCACCGCGACGGCGCCTACAACTACGGCCAGCGCATGACGAAGCGCCTGAAGGAACTCATTCCCCGTCAGCAGTTCGAGATTCCGGTCCAGGCCGCTGTCGGCGCGCGCGTCATCGCCCGCGAGACCATTAAGGCCCTGCGTAAGGACATGCTCGCCAAGTGCTACGGCGGCGACATCAGCCGTAAGCGCAAGCTGCTCGAGAAGCAGAAGGAAGGCAAGAAGCGCATGAAGTCCATCGGCCGTGTCGACGTGCCGCAGGAAGCCTTCATCGCGGCTCTGACCTCCGACGTTCCGACGGGCAAGAAGTGAGCGGGGATCAGATGAACGAGGCCGTGGAGGGTCGCACTCCCGTCGGCCAGCGAGCGGATCGCCGTCCGGGCGAGGCCCCCGAGGGCACGGTCTTCATGAGCCGCACGAAGTCTTTCACGCGGCGTACGCGCGAGCTGCCCGCGAATCTCGTGCGCACGTGGGAGGCCCACGCGCATCGCTACGTGGTGGAGCCGCGTCGCGGTGTCGGCTACACGACGGTCGCGGAGGATTTCACGCTCGATTTGGCCGAGCTCTTTGGGCGCAGCGCACCCGTGACGCTCGAGATCGGCTCGGGAACGGGCGAACAGATCGTCGCCGCTGCTACCGCTCATCCTGAGCGCAACTTCCTGGCCCTCGAGGTCTGGGTTCCGGGTATCGCCAAGCTCGTCTCCAAGGCGGTCGAGGCTGGCGTGGACAACATTCGCGTCATCGAGGCCGACGCGGCCCAGGCGCTGCCGATCATGCTGGAGGACGCGTGCCTGGACGAGGTCTGGACGTTCTTCCCCGACCCGTGGCGTAAGGCTCGGCATCGCAAGCGTCGCCTCGTCTCCGATTCCTTCGCGCGTGAGGTCGCGCGCCTGCTGCGTGACGGGGGAGTGTGGCGCCTGGCTACCGACTGGGACGACTACGCCTGGCAGATGCGCGACGTTATCGAAGCCTGCGAACTCTTTGAGAACCCGCACGCGGGAGAGCATCCGGATCCGGAGGATCCGCAGCCGGAGCGCGGCGGATTCGCCCCGCGCTTTGAGGGGCGCGTTGTCACGCACTTTGAGACCCGAGGCATCGATGCGGGCCGCCATGCCCACGACATCGTCGGTATCCGCCGTCCCCGTGGCTGAATCCGCCATGAGGCCCGGCGCGACCTGTTCGCTGGCGGGAGGGTGCTCGTGAGCCCCGCGCAGCCAGACGGCCAGCGCTGGCCAGACGACGGCGCTCTGGACCCAGGCCTCGTTGAGGTGGAGGCCCAGCGTCCTCTCTCCCTGTATGTGCACGTGCCGTTTTGTCGCGTGCGCTGCGGGTATTGCGACTTCAACACGTACACGGTGGGCTTCGGCCCGGGCGCCCAGGTGGGAGACTATGCGCCGTCGGTCCTGGCCGAGGCCTCGCTGGCAGCCCGCGTCATGGCTGAGTCCGGGCTGCCCGCGCGCGAGGCTGAGACCGTTTTCTTTGGCGGAGGCACTCCGACGATGCTTGACACCGCCGAGCTCGCCGAGATCCTGACGGGCCTGCGTGAGCGCATCGGCATCGCGCCCGGTGCAGAGGTGACCCTTGAGGCTAATCCCGACACGGTGACGCGCGTGGGGCTGGTGCAGCTGGCCGACGCGGGTTTTACGCGTGTCTCTTTCGGCATGCAGTCTGCGGTCCCCGCGATCCTCAAGACTCTCGACCGCACCCATACTCCGGAGCGGGTGCCCCTCGTCGTCCAATGGGCGAAGGAAGCGGGCCTGTCGACGTCCGTTGACCTCATCTACGGCACGCCAGGGGAGAGCCTCGCCGACTGGGAGGCGTCTCTGCGCGCCGCCCTCTCCTACGAGACCGACCACATCAGCGCCTACGCCCTCGTCGTCGAGGAGGGAACCAAGATGGGCGGGCAGGTCGCCAGGGGAGAACTCCCGACCCCCGATCCGGACGACGAGGCCGCCAAGTACGAGCTTGCCGATGCGCTCCTCAGCGAGGCCGGGTACGCCTGGTACGAGATCTCTAATTTTGCCCGCGCGACCGACGCGGACCTGGCCTCGGGGCGCCCGTCCACGTTCTACGCGCACGCGTCGGCGCACAACCTTGCCTACTGGCGCGATTGGGACTGGTGGGGCCTGGGACCCGGCGCGCATTCCCACGTGGGGCGTATGCGCTGGTGGAACGTTAAGAACCCTGCCGCGTACGCTGCAAGGCTGCGCGATGGGCGTTCCCCTGCCTACGCGGGGGAGATCTTGGACGAGGACACGCGCGAGCTTGAACGCGTCATGCTGGGTGTGCGCACGTCCGAGGGGATCGAGCTGGCCGGCCTGCCGGGGACTCGGCAGGCGGACGAGGCCGGGGTAGCTCTGGGGGCTGGCGCGGTCTCGGGTGGGCGCGTTGCCGCGCTCATCGCGGACGGGCTGATCGATGCTGCCGCAGCCCTCAGGGGACGGGTGATTCTCACGCTGCGCGGCCGGCTGCTCGCCGACTATGTGACCCGCGAATTGATGGGGTATTGAGTCCTTTTTCGTGGCACTACTCCGTAATCTGCATGCGGTGGTAAACGATCGTTTTCTCTGCTAGTTGCCACAGTTCGCCTTGTAGTTATCTAGATACAAGTAAAACTGTGGATACTTTTATGAGGTATTCATAAGTGATTAGGTACTGTGAATGTGACAAGCTTGGATTACGTGGCAATACTGTTGACATCATGGTTGAAATGTGTTTGCCTAGGTATGTCATGTGAAGCCGTGCTGTCTGCTGGCCGTCTCCTTGAGAGGGCTTGTGGAGGGTCAGATACAAGGAAAAGTGTGGTATTGTGACTCTGCGATACGCTGTCATTGCTGACATCGTGGGCTCTCGTACGTTGACCAATCGTGCAGACGCTCAGAGAATCTTTGAAGCAGCCTTGGAGCGGGCCAGTGAGGGGCTGGCTCTCCTGCAGGCTCCGTACCCGACGGTGGGCGACGAGTTCCAGGCGGTTGCCTACACGCTCGAGGATGCTCTCCTCCTGACGCTGCGCGCGCAGCTTCTCCTTCCTCCGCAGCTCCAGCTGCGCTTCGGCATTGGTGCCGGTCGGATTGAGGAGTTTGCGTCGGGCGTGCATCGCCAGGCGCCGGCCCGTGGTCTCGGCGCAGAGTCGGCGGCTCTTCAGGATGGATCTGCGTGGTGGGCGGCCCGCGCCGCGATCAATCGCGCGCACGATGTGCAGGATTCCTCCAATCCGTTCATTCGCACGTGGTTCATGGCGCATGCGTCCGTCGAATCCGAGTTCTCCTCGCGCTGCCAGACCTGCATCAACGCCATGCTGAGCCTGCGCGATCATTCGATTCTCAAGCTGTCGGCGCGTCATCGTCGCATCACGGCCTCGCTGCTGCTGGGTAAGACGCAGGTGGAGATCGCCCGTGTCGAGAAGCTGTCGCAGCAGGCCATCTCCGACTTCGCCCGGGGCACGGGGGCGGGGCTCATTCAGTCTTCACTCATCATTGCGGAGGCCGCTCGTGCATGAAGTTCTTCTCCTGGGCATCGCCGCCTCGGAGCTGACCGTACTTCTCACCTCTGACCCGCGCCGCTGGTCGCGACGCCTGTCGCTCTTCCTGACGCTGCTCCTCGCAGTGATCTGCTACTCCTGGTTCATCCTGGGAGTGAGTGCCGTCGCAAACGCGATCGGCGCGACTCTCGCGGTCGTGTGGTTTGCGTGGGACCTCGTGGATCCGTCGGCGCGCGGCGTTCTCGCTCGCTGGGCGTTGGCATCCGTCGGCTTCGTCGCACTGCTAAGCCTGGATCCGTTGAACTTCCCCCTGCTGTCGCTGCGCTCAGGGCGCCCTATCGACCTGATCATCGCGGTTCTCTTCCTCGTGACGGGTCCTGTGAATCACCTGATTACAGCGATTCTGCAGTGCGCGCGCGGCCGCGCCTCCGATCCTGTGCCCGGGTGGATCAACGCTCCCGTTCTTCCGGCGATACCGGTGGTGGACGCGGAAGGGAGCGAAGGTGGCGAGGAGGAGGCTGCGGAGCCCGAGCTCATCTCCGGCGCGCTGCCCGTCTTGGGCGGGCAGGCGGAGGAAGAGAAAGTGACGGCTCTGCGTGGCGGGCGCTGGATCGGTCCGCTTGAGCGCCTGCTCATCATCGTTTTGGCCGGTGCCGGCGCAGAGATCGCGATCGCGGCAGTCGTTGCCGCCAAGGGAGTCATTCGATTCCCCGAGATCTCGCAGGATTCAACGGGCGAGAAGGCCGAAGAGTTCCTGATCGGCTCGGTATCCTCGTGGATCTTGGCCGCTCTCGTGTCGATGCTCATTCGTGTCGTAAGCCAGCACTGATTCCCGTGCCGCTAGAGTATGCCGGGTGAATAGCTCAGACCCCTACGGCCGCAACATTTTCGCCCACGACCCGCATCGCGACGGGCCGGGAGCGCGGCGTCCGCGTTCGCAGGCCGTCCATGTCGAGATCGGTATGGTCCTCGAGGATGTGGCCTCGGGCTGGGTTGGGGCAGTGACGCGCGTGGAGAAGTCTGGCGGTATTCACCTCGTCGAACTCGAAGATCGTCGAGGAGTGCGTCGCTCCTTCCCCCTCGGACCCGGCTTCTGGCTCGAGGGTCGCCCCATCGAGGCGCTGCCTCCGCGCCCGGCTCCCACCCAGGCCTCGCCGGGTGCTCAGGTGAGCGCGTCGGGGCGGCGCATCACGAACTCCGGATCTTTCGCTCCCGCGTCGAGTGGTCCCAAGGTCGCTAAGCGCTCGCGCATCTGGGTCGAGGGGCGCCATGACGCGGAGCTCGTGCAGCACGTGTGGGGCGAGGACCTGGCCGAGGCCGGGATTGCCGTGCAGCTTCTCGAAGGCGTTGACAACCTTGAGGCGATCTTGGAGGTTTTTGGCCCGACAGACACCGCGCGTGCGGGTGTTCTTGTCGACCATATGGTTCCCAGTTCGAAGGAGTCTCGCATCGCCGAGGCAGTGTCGGCGCGTTGGTCGGGCGCGGTCCTCGTCCTCGGTCACCCGTTCGTTGACATCTGGCAGGCCGTCAAGCCCGCTCGTGTCGGCCTCGAGCGCTGGCCAGACGTTCCGCGTGGCACCGATATCAAGCATGGAACCCTCGAGGCCCTCGGCTGGCCGCACGCCGACCAGCGTGACATCGCCATGGGGTGGAAGCGGATCCTGTCCACCGTGCGCACCTACCGAGACCTTGAGCCGGCGCTGCTGGGGCGGGTCGAGGAGCTCATCGACTTCGTGACCGTGCCCTGGGCGCAATGACTCGCGTCGCCCAGTGTGAGGTTCGCGCTGGGCGCACACCTGGCGCGGCCCTCATGTCGCCCCCGATTGGCTGCGAGGAGTAGCATTGGCACTCAGGAAGTAGGAGTGCCAGAACGGGAGGAGATGGCATGACACGCAACAGCGCACAAAACCGCAGGCTCGACGTCCTGCGCGCCATCGTCACCCAGTACGTGGCCACCCGCGAACCCGTCGGCTCCAAGGCTATCGCCGCCGGAGGACTCGGCGTCTCATCCGCGACCATCCGCAACGACATGGCGGTGCTGGAGGAAGCCGGCCTCATCTATCAGCCCCACACCTCGGCGGGGCGTGTGCCGACCGACCGCGGCTACCGCGTGTTCGTCGATCGACTCGCCGAACTCAAGCCCATGAGCGGGCCGGAACGCCACGCCCTCGAGACCTTCCTGGCCGAGTCTGTCGATATCGACGACGTCGTGGAGCGCTCCGTTCGTCTCCTCGCCCAGGTGACGCATCAGGTGGCCCTCGTGCAGTATCCGGGGGCGCGCGTGCGCGTCCTCAAGCACCTCGAGGTCATCGCTCTGGCTCCCGGTCGCGTCCTTGTCGTCGTCATCACCACGGACGGCGAGGTCGGAGAGCGCAGCCTCACCCTCCACGCGCCCCTCGACGATGGGCAGTTGCGTGAGGTGCGCGAACACCTG
The DNA here is from genome assembly GCF_005696695.1 of Schaalia odontolytica. NCBI lineage: Bacteria > Bacillati > Actinomycetota > Actinomycetes > Actinomycetales > Actinomycetaceae > Schaalia > Schaalia odontolytica. The sequence continues at coordinate 924,852 of NZ_CP040006.1, forward strand.
CGTCACCACTGCGACGGTGCGACCTCTGCGACCGCGCAGGCCTGCGTTGACGAGGCCACGGCCTCGGCCCGGCCCGAGCTGGTGGGGACGGTTGCTGCGATCGGCGCGGCCCTGACGGATGTCCTGAGCGGGCAGAGCGAGTCGAAGATCGTTGTCGCGGGCGCCGCGAACCTGGCCCGTGGAGCCCTCGACTTTCACGACATTGCCCCCGTCCTCGACGCTCTCGAGGAGCAGGTTGTCCTCATGCGTCTCTTCGCCGAGGCCGACCCGGGCGCTGACGTGCACGTGAGTATCGGCGCCGAGAATCCCCACGACGGCCTGGCGGAAGCCGCCGTCGTCACGGGCACGTACCGTGCTGGCGCCGACGACTCCGTCGGATCCGCGCACCTCGGCATCGTTGGCCCCATGCGCATGGACTACGCGCGCACGATGAGCTCCGTGCGAGCAGTCGCCGCCTACCTGTCGCGCTATCTCGCCTCCCAGCACGGCGGCTAATGCCGCCCCACAGACGTTGATGAACATCCCCACGAGAAGAAAGAGCAGCCGTGAGAGACTACTACGAGGTTCTCGGTGTCGCCCGTGACGCCAGCCAGGACGAGATTAAGAAGGCCTACCGCAAGCTCGCGCGTAAGCTTCACCCCGACTACGCGGGAGCCGACTCCGAGGAAGCCTTCAAGGAGCTGTCCGTCGCCTACGAGACGCTCTCGGACCCCGAGAAGCGCCAGATGTACGACATCGGTGGTCCTGATGCTCTGCGCGGCGGTGGCGCGGGTGCGGGCGCAGGCTTCGGTGGATTCTCCGACATCTTCGAGGCCATGTTCAGCGGCGGCTTCGGCGCGTCCGCTGCGGGCCCGGCTTCCCGCGTGCGCCGCGGTAAGGACAAGCAGGTGGTCGTTGACATCACGCTGGAGGACGCCGCCTTCGGTGCCGCCAAGGAGGTCTCTTTCGACACCCACGTCCTGTGTGACGCCTGCAACGGCTCGATGTGCCAGCCGGGCACCTCGCCCACGCAGTGCACGACCTGCCACGGCTCGGGCTTTGTCACCCAGATCCAGAACTCGCTCTTCGGTCGTATGCAGACGCAGGCTCCCTGTCCGACCTGCCAGGGATACGGCAACATCATTGAGACCCCGTGCGCCGAGTGCTCGGGAGCGGGCCGCGTGCGCACTCGCCGTACCCTCAACATCAATATCCCGGCCGGTGCCAGCGAGGGGACACAGATCCGTGTCAGCGGCGAGGCCGAGGTCGGCCCCGGCGGTGGTCCGAACGGCGACCTGTACCTGCTGATTCGCGAGAAGAAGCACCCCGTGTTCGATCGCCGAGGCGACGACCTGCACACGTGGATCACGATCCCGATGACCACGGCGGCGCTGGGCACCGAGTTCGAGCTGGACACCCTCGACGGCAAGAAGACCGTGACGATCAACCCGGGCACCCAGCCTAACGACGACATCGTCCTGGAGGGCCTGGGCGTCGGCCACCTGCAGCGCTCGGGCCGCGGCTCGATGCATGTGCATGTGGACGTTCAGATCCCCAAGAAGCTCGACGACAAGTCGCGCGAGCTGCTCGAGGAGCTCGCGAAGGTCCGCGGTGAGGTGCGCGTGGAGCCGCATCGTCAGCAGGCCTCGTTCTTTGACAAGCTCCGCGACACCTTCATGGGGTGATGCACCGTGACGCTGCCCGTTTTCCTCGCCGAGGACCTGACCCCGGCCCTTGCGTCCCTGTCCGTGGGGGACAGTGCGACCCTTGGCGGAGCTGAGGGACGTCATGCAGCATCCGTGCGCCGCATCGGCGCGGGGGAGTGGGTCGACGTCGTCGACGGTGCCGGAGCGCGTGCGACGTGCAAGGTGAGTGGGAGTGATAAGTCCTCGCTGACCCTCGTCGTGCGCGAGCTCGTGCAGGAGGACAGCCCGAGTCCCGAGGTGATCCTCGTCCAGGCGCTCGCCAAGGGTGGGCGCGACGAGGCCGCCGTCGAAATCTGCACGGAGATCGGCATTGACAGGGTGATCCCGTGGGCATCGCAGCGCGCGATCGTCCAGTGGAAGGGCCCGAAGGCTGAGAAGGGGCGCGCGAAGTGGGAGGGCGTGGCCCGCGCGGCCGCTAAGCAGTCACGCCGCGCCTTCGTCCCGGTCGTTGAGGACGTCAAGGACAGCCGCGAGCTCGCCTCCTGGGTCGCCTCCTTGACGGACGAGGCCGGGGTAGCCTTCGTCTGCCACGAGGAGGCGACGGATTCGCTCGGGGCTGCTCTTGCCCGCGTTCAGGAGTCTCGCGCGGACGGGACTCTGCCCGCACGGATCGCCCTCATTGTGGGCCCCGAGGGCGGCATCGGAGCCGAGGAGACTGCGCAGCTGGTGGACTCCGGTGCCCGCACGATTGGGCTGGGAGACAACGTTTTGCGTTCCTCCACAGCCGGCGCGGTCGCACTCACGCTGATCCGCGCCGCCGCGGGGAAATACTAGGAATCGTCAGCTCTCGAAGCCGGTGATTCGCGCGCTCAGCGTGTGGGTCTCGCCCGCCTTCAGGGCGATCACGTCCGTGCCGGAGTTGAAGGCGTTGGGCGGGCAGCTCATCGGCTCGACGGCCACGCCCACGCGGTCGATGTAGTCGGCCGAGTAAACCTGCAGCCAGCGCGCATCCGAGGATAGTGACACGCCCACGCCAGAAGACGGGTCGCGCAGCGTCACGGCCCAGGTGCCCTCGGGCAGGCCTGCGAAGGCGTGGTCCAGGCGGGAGGCGCCGATGATGGCGGGGGAGCGGAAGTCCAGCCCGAAGGAGGCCACGTCGTGGGCCGCCACCGGGATCATGGACGCGTCGGCCTCATAGATGATCGACGCGGGGTTCTCCAGCTCCAGATCATCCGCCTTGACACTGTCGACGGCCAGGTATGGGTGGAAGCCGACGCCGTAGGGGGCGGTGCCCTCTCCGATGTTCGTCGCCGACAGCTCGACGGTGAGGCCCGTGTCCGCGTCCAGGCTGTAGCGGGCGGACACCGCCAGCGTCCACGGGTAGGAATAGCGCGCCGCGATGAGGGTGCACAGAAGGACCGAGGAGGTCTCGGCCTCGGCGATCTCCCACTCCTGGAAGGCCACGAAACCGTGGAGCGCAGTCCCGAAAGCGGGCTCGTCGACGGGAAGGTCGTAGGAGCTTCCCTCCCACGAGTAGGAGCCGCCTGCGACGCGATTCGGCCACGGCATGAGCACCTTGCCCAGGTATCCCGGGGGGCACTCGTTCACGGCGTGGGAGACAATGAGCTCGTGCCCGCGGTAGCGCAGGCCAGCCAGCCCGGCACCGACGGTGACGATCCGCGCCTCGTAGTCCCCGGCCTGTAAAACGATCTCGCGCCCCGATGCACTCCGGTCCAACATTGATGCTCCTTCGCATTCACTGAACATGAATAACACTCATTCTAAACGGAGTTGAGTCGTCTGCGTCACTACGAAAAGCGTATCCTTATAGAGAATGAATCTCGATTGAAAGGAATGCCTCGTCCCATGGCACACGAAATCACCGACGAATTCGTCGCCTCCCTGCACGCATCCTCAGACTCCGCCCGCGCGGTCGCACGCAACGCCGTCGCCCACGCCGGCGTCGAGCCGGTCGCCTTCGACCGCGCCAAGGTGGTCGCCACCCCCACGGTCGTGTCCCACAAGGTGGACGACTGGAAGGTGACGTCGCAGAAGAAGTCCGGCCGCTGCTGGCTCTTCTCCTCCTTGAACCTGCTGCGCTCCACCGCGCGCACCCACCTGGGCCTCAAGGACTTCGAGTTCTCGCAGAATTACGTGCTGTTCTGGGACAAGTTCGAGCGCGCAAACTTCTTCCTCACCGACATTATCGCGACCGCGAAGACCGAGGAACTCGACGGCCGCCTCCTGCAGTTCCTGCTCGGCGACGTCCTCTCCGACGGCGGCCAGTGGGACATGGCGGTCTCCCTCTACCTCAAGCACGGCCTCGTCCCCAAGGTCGCGATGCCCGAGACCGAGTCCTCCGGCCACACCGCTCCCATGAACGCCCGCCTGAAGGTCGTCCTGCGCCGCACCGCCCTCGAGCTGCGTTCCCTCGTCGAGGCCGGCGCCTCCGAGGAGGAGATCCTCGAGGTCAAGGAGGCCGCGCTGGCCGACGTGTGGCGGATCCTCGTCATCTGCCTGGGCGAGCCCCCGGCCTCGTTCGAGTGGGAGTGGCGCGACGACAAGGGCGAGTTCCACCGCGACGGCGTGCTCACCCCGCGCGAGTTCTACGAGCGCTACGTGGACGTGGACCTCACGCAGTACGTGTGCCTCGTCGACGACCCACGCGTCGAGCACCCCAAGGGCCACACCCTGACGGTCGATCACATGGGCAACGTTGTGGGCGGTCGCCCGATCCTCTACGTGAACACCCCCGTCGAGCAGATCCGTGAGATCACGGCCTCCATCCTGGCCTCGGGCCGCGCCGTCTGGTTCGGCGCTGACTGCGGCCAGCAGTCCGACCGCGCCTCCGGCCTGTTCGTCGAGGGCCTCTACGACTTCGACAACCTCTTCGGCGTGGACTTCTCCACCTCGAAGGAGCAGCGCGTCAACACGGGCGAGTCCGCGATGAACCACGCGATGCTCTTCACGGGTGTCGACATCGACGAGGAGGGCAACGCCCGCCGCTTCCGCGTCGAGAACTCCTGGGGCGAGGAGCCCGGTGAGAAGGGCTTCTTCACGATGGACGCCGCCTGGTTCGACGCCAACGTATTTGAGGTGGCTGTGCACGTGGACGACCTGCCTGCCGAGCTGCGCGCGGTCATCACCGAGGAACCGCTGCACCTGCCGGCCTGGGACCCGATGGGGGCGCTGGCCTGAGGCAGACTGTCTGACTGAGTGAACGGTGGCCGCCGCGTCGGACCGTTCGCTATGTGGCCTCCCTCAGCACGGGGCGGGTGGAGTGGGACAATTGTTCCGCGACACCCGCCCCGTTATCTGTGGAGGACACATGAGCACTGACGTGACCCGCGACTTCGCCTTTGGACTGCCCAAGGCCGAGCTGCACCTGCACCTGGAAGGCACCCTCGAACCCGACCTGAAGCTGGCCCTCGCCCGCAAGAACGGCGTCGACATCGGCCAGTCCACGGTCGAGGAGGTCCAGGCAACGTACCGGTTCAACGACCTCACGTCCTTCCTGGCTGTCTACTACCCGGCCATGGACGTCCTCCAGGACGAGGACGACTTCCACGACCTGGCCGCCGCCTACTTCGAGCGCGCCCGCGCCAACGGTGTCGTGCGCGCCGAGTGCTTCTTCGACCCGCAGGCCCACACCTCGCGCGGCATCGCCATCGAGACGGTCATCCGCGGCTATCACCGCGCCGTCGTCGAGGCCCGCGAGGCCGGCCTGTCCGCCGACCTCATCCTGTGCTTCCTGCGTGATATGAGTGCCGAGTCCGCGCTCGAGACCCTCCAGGCAGCGCTGCCCTATAAGGACATGTTCATCGGTGTGGGCCTGGACTCCGACGAGCGTGACAACCCGCCCACGAAGTTTGCCGAGGTCTTTGCCCTGGCCCGCGAGGCCGGCCTGCACGTGACGATGCACTGCGATATCGACCAGGTCGGCTCGATTGATAACATCCGCGCGGCCCTCACCGAGCTGGGTGCCGAGCGCCTCGACCACGGCACGAACATCGTCGAGGATCCCGAGCTGGTCGCCTACGCCCGCGACCACGGTATCGGCCTGACCTCGTGCCCCCTGTCCAACTCCTTCGTCACCGAGGAGATGAAGGGCAAGGAGATCGTCGAGCTGACCGCCGCGGGTGTGAAGGTCAGCGTCAACTCCGACGACCCCGCCTACTTCGGCGGATACGTCGGGGACAACTACCTGGCGCTCGCCGAGCGTTTCGACCTTGGCCGCGCCGACCTGGAGCGCATCGCCCGCAACTCCATCGAGATCGCGTGGATCTCAGATGACGAGAAGGCCGAGCTGCTCGCCCGCGTGGACCGCTTCGTGTCCGAGAACTGACCATCGACGAACGAGGCTGGGGCTCAGAGGCCGTGAACGCGCGGATCAGCCCCGGCCTCGTCGTGCGTGGGGGAGCGCTATTCTCACGTTGCACGTGGGGTGGACACGAGCTGTCACAATTGGCCACCCCGTGAACCCACCCGGCACGGTGGCTGCGAGACTGCAAAGATAGTAACCATGACGAACCACACGAAGCCGACGTTGTTGATTTCCAACGTCCTGCCGGCACGCCCGGGGGACGAGGCATACAACAACATCTGCATGCGCCTGTGGGATCGTCTCCTTGAGGCCGCGCTGCCGAACTGGAACGTTATCCGCGAGTACGCTCAGGAAGATGGTGCCGAGGGTGCCGCCCTGCGCGCCCAGCACGCGGACGCCATCATCATCATGGGCGGCGAGGACGTCCACCCCAGCCTGTACGGCGCCCCCCAGGGCTACGAGGCCGAGGGGCGTCACTGGTACCGCGCTGACCGCGGACAGATCGCCCTCGTCGACTACGCCGTGCGCACGGGCACCCCGCTCCTGGGGATTTGCCGCGGCATGCAGATCATCAACACGGCGCTGGGCGGCACGCTCGAGCAGCATATTGAGGGTGCTCATGGCACCCACACGAATAACCGGATCCTGTCCGATCACCGCTTCATCCGCCACAGCGTGCGCGTCGGCGAGGGAACGAACCTTGAGCGCGCCCTGGCCCCCGTCCTTACCGACTCCGAGCTGGTTATCTCGTCGGCGCACCACCAGCGCGTGGATCGCCTCGCGCAGGGCCTCCAGGTCAGCGCCTACGCCCCCGACGGCACGATCGAGGCCATCGAGTCGATCGACGCCCCCGTCATCGGCGTGCAGTGGCACCCCGAGGACCCCGCGGCCGACATCTCCCAGCTGCACGCACTCCTCGGCCACCTGGATGCGCGCCGCGCCCCCCGCCTCGAGAGGGCCTCGACTACCCTGGTCGCATGACCATCTCCCCGGGAACGAACTTCGACGACCCCCGATTCTGCGACGACGAGCGCACACCCGTGCAGCGCATGCGCGATGGTGACTACTACGTCGCGGACGATGAACTCGCCGCATCAATGAAGCGCGCGGTTCGCCTCCTGAGCCTCTACGAGCAGGCGCATCCCACCGACCCGGATATTGCTCGGTACCTGCTCGCCCAGGTCCTTGGCCAGGTGGGGGAGTGCGTCGACATCCGACCGCCCCTGCGCGTTGACTACGGCTACAACATCTCGATCGGCGACGGCTCCTGGGTCAACTATGGGCTGACCGTGCTCGATGTCGCGCCGGTCGTCATCGGCGCCGACGTCCTCATCGGCCCCAACTGCTCGCTCTACACGGCGATCCACCCGACCGAGCCCGGGCCTCGTCGAGCGAAATGGGAGTCCGCAGCACCGATCACCATCGAGGACAACGTGTGGCTGGGTGGCTCCGTCGTCGTCTGCCCGGGAGTGACCATCGGCGAAAACTCGATCATTGGAGCGGGCGCCGTCGTCACCCGCGACATCCCCGCCAACTCCATCGCGGTGGGCAACCCCGCCCGCGTCATCAAGAACCTGGACCCCACCACCCCGCGCGCCATCGAAGCAGCGGGCGTCGGAGTCATCGCACACACGGGAGATCACGCATGAGCATCCTGCCGATCTGCATCACGGGCGAGCCGGTCCTGCACCGGGCCGCGGCACCAATCGAGTCCTTCGATTCGGAGCTGAGCGACCTCGTCGCCGACATGATCGAGACGATGCACGCCGCACCCGGCGTCGGCCTCGCCGCACCCCAGGTGGGCGTCGGCTCTCAAGTCTTCGTGTGGAGGTACGGCGGCGCCGGCTCCTTCGATTCCCACTACCGCGACGTCCTTCAGCTCGACGAGGCCCCCGCGTGCGGCTTCAACACGGCGCTGCACGGCGTCGTCGTCAACCCCACGCTCGACCTCGTGTGGGATACCGAAGGGGCGGGAGCCATCCTGCCCGAGGAACCCGACATAGCGCTCGAATCCGAGGGCTGCCTGTCCGTGCCTGGCTACGGATACCCCCTGCGCCGCGCGCTCGGTGCGGTCCTGCGCGGCTACGACGTGGACGGCAACGCCATCGAGGTCAGCGCGCGCGGATGGCTCGCGCGCATCTTCCAGCACGAATACGACCACCTGCAGGGCACCCTCTACGTCAACCGCCTCGAGGCACCCTACGCCGACGAGGCCCAGCGGGTCATCGCCGAGCGCGGATGGGGCGTCAGCGGACACACGTGGACCCCGGGGGAGCGGGCTTAAGCCGCTTCCTCCCGGGGTCCCGGTACGTTCGCGTCAGTGGACCAGGAAGCCCAGCGAACGGAAGTAGTTGCGGACCTCCTCGGTGGCCTCGGGCGTGGGAGCCTTCGTGTCCTCCAGCTGATACTCCAGGCCGAGGGAGTGCCACTTATCCTTGCCCAGCTGATGGAAGGGCAGGACCTCAACGCGATCGATGACGTCCTTCCAGCGCGAGACAATCTCGCCGACCTGGCGCACGTTCTCGGGGTCGTCGGTCAGACCCGGAACCAGGACGAAGCGGATCCAGATGCGGGTGGCGCCACCGCGAGCCGCGATGCGGTCGCCGAACTCGATCGTGGGCGCCAGGGAACGTCCCGTCGCCTTCTTGTAGGTCTCCTCGTTGCCGCTCTTGACGTCCAGGAGCACCAGGTCGATCGCGTCGAGCATCTCGTCGTCGCAGTTCGCGCCCAGGAACCCTGAGGTGTCGATGCAGGTGTGAACGCCCATCTCCTTGGCACCCATCAGAATTCGCTTGGCGAACTGCGGCTGCATGAGGACCTCGCCGCCGGACAGGGTGATGCCGCCGTTCGTCGTGCGGAAAATGCGGCGGTAGCGGGCAATGCGGGAGAGCAGCTCCGTGTCTGACACGGGAGCGCCGTCCTTCATGAGGAAGGTGTCGGGGTTGTGGCAGTACAGGCAGCGCAGCGGGCAGCCGTTGAGGAACACCGTCATGCGCGTGCCGGGGCCGTCAACGGCGGTGACGAGCTCCCAGGAGTGAATGGAACCCAGCGTGCCCTCACGCATGCGGCGCAGACGCTCGGAGCGCTCCAGGTCCGTGATCTCCTCCAGGCCTTCGACGCCGGCGCCGACGGTACGGGATTGGGGAGCTTGGAAGTCCTGCTCACGGAACGTGGGGAGAGCGAGGGGCTGCGACATAATTCCTTCTTCGCGGTTGAGTGGGAGTGGTGGCCGTGATGGGAACGAGGCCGGGCTGCGTCAGCGGTGCGCGCCGACGTGGGCAGACATAGTAGTGGGGCGCCGAGCGTTGCCCGACGCCCCACTCCAATCAGCTATCAGGCCGAGTGGTGGAAGGTGCGGGACAGGACGTCCAGCTGCTGCTCACGGGTGAGCTTGACGAAGTTAACGGCGTAGCCGGAAACGCGAACGGTCAGGTTCGGGTACTTCTCGGGGTGCTCCATGGCGTCCTTCAGCGTGGACTCCTCGAGAACGTTGATGTTCGCGTGGTACAGGCCCTCCTTGTCGCCGCGCTCTTCGCGGGCGGCCTTCATGTCGGCGAGGCGCTCTTCGTAGGTCTTGGTTGCCATAACATTTCTCCTTTTGTGAGATTCCGGCGGTGCCGGTTTGGGCGGGTCGCGGTGCGGCTCACCCACGAGTGGTGGGTGGCGGGGATCAACACGGGTGGCGCATCGATCCCCGCCGATGGTGGATCAGTAGCCCTTGGTGCCGTCGTAGGCGCAGGAATCGTCCGGAACGAAGCCGGCGTCGAGGATGCCGACCAGGTTCTGGATCTGCTCTTCCTTGGAGCGGCCCAGGCCCTGCGGGGTGATCGTGTTCGTCAGCGAGATGCCGTCGAGCGCGTCGTTGTAGTCCAGCTTGCCGACCGACAGCATGGAAGCGACCATGCCGTGCGTGTCGATGCCGTTCTCCGGGTTCGCGCCGGGGGCGAAGGGGGTGCCCTTCTGGTGGCCCGACGGGAAGGAGCCGGTGGCCTTGCCGTAGACGACGTTCGAGGTGATCGTCAGGACCGACTGGGTCGGGATCGCGTCGCGGTACATGGGGATGGCGCGGATCTTGTCCATGACGGTGTGGACGACGGTCGCGGCGATGTCGTCGGCGCGGTCATCGTCGTTGCCGTAGGTCGGGAAGTCGCCCTCGGTGCGGTAGTCGACGACCAGGCCGGTCTCGTCGCGGATCGGGTAGACCTTCGCGTACTTGATGGCGGCCAGCGAGTCGGCAACGATGGACAGACCGGCGATGCCGCAGCCCATGGTGCGAATGATCTCGGAGTCGTGCAGCGCCATCTCGATGGACTCGTAGGCGTAGCGATCGTGGCAGTAGTGGATGATGTTGAGGGCCTCGACGTAGGTGCCAACGACCCAGTCCAGCATCTCCTCGTAGCGCTTCCACACGTCATCGAAGTCGAGCGGGCCGTCACCCTGGACGGGCTCGTAGCCTTCCATGACCTGCTTGCCGGTCATCTCGTCGCGGCCACCGTTGATGGCGTAGAGCAGGGCCTTGGCGGCGTTCACACGCGCGCCGAAGAACTGCATCTGCTTGCCGACCTTCATGGGGGAGACGCAGCATGCGATGGCGGCGTCGTCGCCCCAGTGCGCGCGGATCTGCGGATCGGACTCGTACTGGATCGACGAGGTGTCGATCGAGATGCGGGCGCAGAACTCCTTGTAGCCGCGGGGCAGGTTCTCGTCCCAGAAGATGGTGATGTTCGGCTCGGGGGCCGGGCCGAGGTTGACCAGCGTCTGGAGCAGACGGAACGAGGTCTTGGTGACCAGCGTACGGCCGTCGTCGCCGAAGCCGGCGTCCGACCAGGTGGCCCAGTAGGGGTCGCCCGAGAAGATCTGGTCGTAGGCGATGGTGCGCAGGAAGCGGGTGATGCGCAGCTTGATGACGAGGGCGTCGATGATCTCCTGGGCGCCGGACTCATCCAGCGTGCCGTTCTTCAGATCGCGCTCGAAGTAGACATCGAAGAAGCCGGACAGGCGGCCGATCGACATGGCGGCGCCGTCCTGGGACTTCACGGAGGCCAGGTAGCCGAAGTAGGTCCACTGCACGGCCTCGTGCGCGTTGGTGGCCGGGCCGGAGATGTCGTAGCCGTAGGACTGCGCCAGGTTCTTCAGCTTCTTGAGGGCCTTGATCTGCTCGGAGTGCTCCTCGCGGTAACGCGCCCAGTGCTCGGAGAAGGGCTCGTTCGCGTAACGATCCTTGTCCTTTTCCTTCTCGGCGATGAGGTGGTCAACGCCGTAGAGGGCCACGCGGCGGTAGTCGCCGATGATGCGGCCACGGCCGTAGGCGTCCGGCAGACCGGTGATGATGTGGGAGGAACGAGCAGCACGAATACGCGGCGTGTAGATATCGAAGACCGCATCGTTGTGGGTCTTGCGGTACTTGGTGAAGATCTTCTTCACCTCGGGGTTGTACTCCATGCCGGCCTCGTGAATGGCCGTCTCGACCATGCGCCAGCCGCCGTTCGGCATCATCGCGCGCTTCAGGGGGGCATCGGTCTGCAGGCCGACGATCACGTTGTCGTCCTCGCAGATGTAGCCGGGCTTGAAAGCATCGATGTCGGCGGGGGTGTCCGTGTCGATGTCGAGGATGCGCACCTTGCGCTCTTCGGAGAGGTACTTCTCTTCGAGAGTGTTCCACACGCGCAGGGTCTTCTCGGTCGGCCCTGCCAGGAACGAGGCGTCGCCCTCGTACGGGGTGTAGTTCAGCTGGATGAAATCACGAACGTCGATTTCATCGCACCAGTTACCCTTTACGAAACCTTCCCAGGCCTTCTGGTCTGCTGTCGTCATTCTTCCTCTTCTCGGATGTCCGTATCCCGTTGTGGGGACGGTATGTTCGGAGCGAAGCTCCATGTGCGTCGGATTCCAACGCTTAGGCCCATTGTCCTACGGCTTGGGGGGTCTCCACAACCCATATCGACCGACAGTCTATGTTCTGTGTCTCAGGATATGGGCCCATAGTCTCTGTCGGTCAAATTGTGGGACCAAGGTCCTTAAGAGAAGGGAGGGGCTTTGACCGCCTACACTGGTACCAGTGCCCGTCCCACAAAGGAGAAAAAGTCCTATGTCTGCACCCCGTCCTGTCCTCGGAGTTGGCGTTCTTGGAGCCGGAACCGTCGGTAGCCAGGTCATTCGCATTCTTCAGTCGAGTCGCGAGGATTTCGCCGCTCGCTCGGGCGCGGAGATGGAGGTGCGCCGCGTCCTCGTCCGCAATGTGGATGCCCCGCGTGACGCTCCGATCGACCGCGAGCTGCTGACGACCGACCCGGCCGAGGCGATCGACAACATGGATCTCGTCGTCGAGCTGATCGGCGGTATTGAGCCCGCTCGCACCCTCGTGCTGCGCGCCCTCAACCAGGGCATCTCGGTCGTCACCGGCAACAAGGCCCTCCTGGCCGCCCACGGTCCCGAGCTTTACGAGGCAGCCGCGTCTAACGGTGCCGACCTCTACTACGAGGCCGCCGTTGCGGGCGCCGTCCCCGTCGTGTACGGCCTGCGCGAGTCCCTCGCCGGCGACCGCATCACGACCGTCATGGGCATCGTCAACGGCACGACGAACTTCATCCTGGACGCGATGAGCACCAAGGGGCTGAGCTACGAGGATGCTCTCAAGCAGGCGCAGGACCTCGGTTTCGCCGAGGCCGACCCCACCGCCGACGTCGAGGGTTTCGATGCAGCCGCCAAGTGCTCCATCCTGGCCTCCCTGGCCTTCCACACGCGCGTCGGCATTGACGACGTCGCTGTCGAAGGCATCTCGAGCATCACCAAGGAAGACATGGAGGAGGCCGCTCGCGTCGGCCACACCATCAAGCTCCTGGCCATCGCCGAGCGCCGCATCGGCGAGGACGGTCGCGAGGGCGTCGCCATGCGCGTCCACCCCGCACAGGTTCCCTCCGATCACCCGCTCGCTTCCGTCGACGGCGCTTTCAACGCGATCCTCGTTGAGGGCGAGGCCGCGGGTCGTCTCATGTTCTACGGCCAGGGAGCGGGCGGCGCTCCCACGGCCTCGGCTGTTCTGTCCGACCTCGTCGCCGCGGCGCACCACCGCGCCTTCGGTGGGCATGCCCCGCGCGAGTCGGTCTACGCCCACCTGCCGATCCTCGATCCCGGCTCGACGCACACGCGTTACCAGATCCGCCTCCAGGTCGAGGACCGCCTCGGCGTCCTGTCCGACGTTGCCGGAATCTTCGCCCGCCACGGCGTCTCGATCCAGTCCGTGCACCAGCGCAACGACGAGGTGCCCGGTGCCTGCGTCATCGTCGTGACCAGCCACCGCGCCCGCGAGGCCGACCTGCGCGCCGTCGCACGTGCGTTGTCCGTCTCCGACGCGGTGCGCGAGGTGACCTCCACGATCCGCGTTGAGGGTGAGTGACGTGCGCCTGCGTGATGATTTCGTTGCGGTGAAGGTTCCCGCGACCAGCGCGAACCTCGGCCCCGGATTCGACTCCATGGGCCTGGCTCTCGACCTGTGGGACGAGGTCTCGGTCCACGCGACGACGGGGGCCACCTCGGTCGTCGTCGAGGGTGAGGGAGCCGGAAACGTTGAGCAGGGCGAGGACAACCTCGTCGTGCGCGCGCTGCGCCTCGCACTCGACCGCGTCGGCGCGCCCCAGGTGGGCGTGCGTATGCACTGCACGAATCGGATCCCCCATTCCCGAGGCCTGGGTTCCTCTGCGAGTGCGATCGTCGCCGGTGTGACCCTGGCGCGCGCCCTCATCGGTGACGCCGACGTGCTCGGCCGCCAGGAGATCCTCGAAATCGGCTCGCAGATGGAGGGCCACCCCGACAACGTTGCTCCGGCCGTCTTCGGCGGCGCGACCGTGTCGTGGATGAATGAGGAGACCTCCGAGGTTGGCAGCGTTCGCCTGACCCCGCCCGAGGGTATTCACCCGGTCGCCTTCATCCCAGACTTCGAGCTGCGCACCGCCGCCGCGCGTGCCGCGCTGCCCGCGACCGTGCCCCACGGTGACGCGAGCTTCAACGTCGCCCGCGGCGCCCTGCTGGCCGCCGTGCTCTCGGGCAATGCGCAGGCGAGCGGGGGAGCGGACCTGCACTTTCTCCTCATGGAGGCCACCCGCGATCGCCTTCATCAGGAGCAGCGTCGGGCCGCGATGGAACCCTCCCTCGCCCTCGTCGATTGGCTGCGCGGCGCCGGCTTTGCCGCCGTCGTCTCCGGCGCGGGCCCGACGGTCCTCTCCCTGGAATCCGTCGGTGCCGACATCCGCCGGGATGCCGCGGCTGCCGGGTGGCGAGTCGTCCCGATGGGCGTGGCTCCCCAGGGTGTCCAGATCACCCGCGGAAGCCTCTCGAAGGTGGAATTCTGAGCATTTACGCCCTGTGAGTTTCTGCGCAAGCACCGCCAGCCGTGTCGTCTGATCGACAGCGGGCTGGCGGTCTTGCTATATTTTTTTCAGGTTGAGACGAATGTTCGACTTCGGCCTTCGCGATGCACCTCTTTTGTGCATCTTCCTGATCAAGCTTTTTCATGTGCTTGAGCAATCACCTCGCCCGCTGTGGGCGCATTCCAGTAAGGATCACTTCGTGAGCAACGAAACCTCCGCCGATACGGCCGCGTCGCTGTCGGCGATGAAGCTGCCTGAGCTGAAGGCTCTGGCCGCCTCCCGCGGCCTCAAGGGCATCTCCCAGCTTCGTAAGTCCCAGCTGATCGAGCTGCTGAGCAACGGCGCCGGCGCCTCGACCCCGCAGGAAAAGGCTCCCCGCAAGGAAGCCGCTGCCTCGTCCGAGAAGAAGGCTGACAAGGCTGAGAAGCCGGCCGCCGAAAAGTCGGTTGAGCAGGCTTCCGCGTCCGACGCGCCCGCCGAGGCTCCGCGACGCTCTCGCCGCCGCCGCGCTGTGAGCCAGGGCGCCGTTGAGCCCGCGCACGTCACCCTCGACCTGCCCCTGCCGGCCGCCGAACGCACCGAGCCCACTCCGGAGCCCGACACGAGCGTCGTCGAGACCGTCCTGAACATCGAGCTGCCCGACGGCGATGACACCGAGGCACGTCGCCCCCGCCGTGAGCGCGGCCGCCGTGGTCGTCGCGACCGTGAGAACCGTGAGAACCGCGGCGAGGGTCGTGAGAATCGCGAGAACCGCGAGAACCGCGGCGAGGGTCGTGAGAACCGCGAAGCTCGCCCCGCGCGCGGCGGCGAGGATAACCTCGCGCCGATCGCCGGCATCCTCGATATCCAGGAAAACCACGCCTTCGTGCGCACCTCCGGCTACCTGCCCGGCCCGAACGACGTCTACGTGACGCTCGGCAACGTGCGCCGCTGGGGCCTGCGCGCTGGCGACGCGGTCGCCGGTGCCGTGCGCCTGCCCCGCGAGGGCGAGCGTCAGCGCCAGAAGTACAACGCCCTCGTGCGCGTTGACTCCGTCAACGGCATGACGATCGAGCAGGCACAGGCGCGCCGCGAGTTCGGTAAGCTGACCCCGGTCTACCCCTCCGAGCAGCTGCGCATGGAGACCTCTCCCAAGGCCTACACGCCGCGCGTCATCGACCTGGTCGCCCCCGTCGGCAAGGGCCAGCGCGGCCTCATCGTCTCCCCGCCCAAGGCCGGTAAGACGATGGTCATCCAGCAGATGGCCAAGGCTATTGAGCTGAACAACCCCGAGGTGCACCTCATGGTCGTCCTGGTGGACGAGCGTCCCGAAGAGGTCACCGACATGCGCTCGATCGTCAAGGGTGAGGTCATCGCTTCCACCTTCGACCGTCCCGCATCGGACCACACGACCGTCGCCGAGCTCGCGATTGAGCGCGCCAAGCGCCTGGTCGAGCTGGGCCAGGATGTCGTCGTGCTCCTCGACTCGCTCACGCGTCTGTCGCGCGCATACAACCTGGCTGCGCCCGCCTCGGGCCGTATCCTCTCCGGTGGCGTCGACGCGTCCGCGCTGTACCCGCCCAAGAAGTTCTTCGGCGCTGCCCGCAACATCTCCGAGGGCGGCTCGCTGACGATCATCGCCTCCGCGCTGGTGGAGACGGGTTCGAAGATGGACGAGGTCATCTTCGAGGAGTTCAAGGGCACCGGCAACATGGAGCTGCGCCTGTCGCGTCAGCTCGCCGAGCGTCGCATCTTCCCCGCAATCGACCTCAACGCGTCGGGCACCCGTCGCGAGGAGTTGCTCTTCAAGCCCGAGGAGCTGCGCATCATGTGGAGGCTCCGCCGCGTCCTGGGCACCCTCGACCAGCAGCAGGGCCTCGAGCTGGTCCTCGATAAGCTCAAGGAAACCCAGTCCAACGCTGAGTTCCTCATGCTCATCCAGAAGACGACGCCCTCCGAGTGATCGGCGGGTGAGAGCGGGGCGAGTGGCGAGAGCCGCTCGCCCCGCTTTCTTTTCGGTGCACGCCCCAATACCGGACAACTGATGAGGGGCTGTGTCAGACTTGGGGCATGGTGAACATGGCGCCGAATTCGATCAATGCGCAGGCGACACGGGAATCCTCGCGCCGGTCCTGGAGTGCTGCGCGCGGATCTCTGCGCCTCGTTCTTGGTCTATTTCTCTTGCTGGTGGCTCCCCTTCAGCTGGCGATCGCCATCTATGATCAGGCCCATCACGGGATGGGGGAGGCTGTGGACTGGCCGAATTGGACCGGCTGGGTCATGGCGCTGTGCGGAATCGGAGTGCTGTGGCGCGGCGCTGATCTTCGGCGCTCGGGGCGTCAGAAAGTGACGATGATCGCTGAGAAATGGGCTGCCTTGGAGAGCCGGCGGGCAGAGGTTGAGCGCGTGTTTTCCACGCTCGTCGGCGCAGGTTACTACGAGATCGGACTGACGGCGCGCCACGAGTGTGCCCGAGCCGAACGCGTCAGGGTTGGCGCTCGGATCGCCGAGCACAGGCCTCCGGGTTTCCTCGCGTCGCTCAGCGAGGCGTCGGCAGGCGCGGGGGATGAGATCCTTGCGCGGATGGAACGCCTGGCAGACGCGGATGCCGCGATCATGGCTGCGCGCGGCTTTTTCGCGCTCGCGCCCGGCTGGCGCGACGTGTGGAAGACCGAGGTCGGCCCGATCATCGAAGACCTGGACATACTCGACGACGTCGCAGACACCCTCGAAAGTGTCAATACGGACCCGCGAATCCTGACGGACATTGAGGCTTTCAGGGAGCGCGTGGGGGATGACAAGGACACGGTGAACGACCTCGGGACACGCCTTGAGGGCGGGCAGATCGCTCCCACTCAGGCCCTCGAAGAACTCGACCGGATCACCAACGAAGCGCGAGCACGCACCGCCGAGCTCATCGAGGAAACTCTCGCAACGGATGCCTCGGCGCAGGGACGGCAACGCTACGCCCGATGGAAGAACACAGGCATCAGGCTCACCGCGGCGAACGCGGAGTACGACGCAGCCTATTGGAGCCAGGACGCGGACACTGACATCGAGTACAACCCGGCGGCCACGATTCGACTGACCGCAAATTCAGCAGGCGTTGACCTGGAAGGGCTACCCGCTCCGGCGACCGGTATCCTCACGGCTGGCGGCTCGTCCGTCTATCTACTGCCCATGTACCTCGAGCAATACCTGAGCGACGACGTGGACGAGGCAGGCGGAGGCTCGTCGACCTGAGGGCGGAAGCGACATCTCATTGTCGTCGCTGCGGGTATCAGAGTGCTGAGCCAGCGCGCGCATGAGGTCGGACCGTGACACAGTGGATGCATGACTTCAGTGACGACCGAATCGGCAAACGAGGAACGCGGCCACATGACGGCGCGAGACGTGAAGCGCTCGGTGCGAGGGGTGGGCCGGATCCTGCTGGGCGTCGTCATGGCGATCTGCGTTCCCGTGTGGCTGGTGTTCTCCTTCGTTGAATTCACCCGGCCCACGGTGCCAGCCAGCGAACTCGTCGCGCCGTCTGTCGAGGTGCACGACGAGACGGGAAGCTTCGGGCCGGTCGACGGGCGAACGCTGACAGACGCCCTCGGCGACGTCACGTTCACGCGTCCCATCCACCTCGTCATCTTGTCAACGGATGACCTGGTGGACGACAACCTCGACGAGGCGACCCTCAAGTACGCGCGGGCCGGGCATAAGGAGTGGATCTCACCCAATGGGTACAAGTGGGCCGACGGCTACCTGATCCTGTCGGTGTCGCCCACCCACCGCAAGGTGGGGACGTACTTCGGCGAGGACATCGCCCCGTTGCTGTCCGTGCAAGAGGAGATCCAGGACGCCGCGAAGGACGACTTCCGTGCGGGCCGCTGGAGTGCGGGGATCGTCGCCGCGGCCACGAAGGCTGCCGCAAACATCCCGAACGAGGCAGGCTACAGCATTAAGAACCGAGTCGTCTGGCCTCACTGGACGGGATGGCTGATCTCGCTTACGGGCATCGGCGTGCTCCTGCGCGGACGCAGCCTGCGCCGGACGGTACGAGAAAGCTCCGAGCGTATTGCTGAGGCGTGGAAGGAGATGGAGGGGCGTCGCTCGGAGGTGGATCGTGCTTTCCACTCGATCGTCGATGCGGGGCAATATAGCAAGGGGCTGACCGTGCGCTACGGGTGCGCTAACCAGGAGCGCAAGAAGGTGCGCGAGCGCGTCTCCGTCCTGCGATCCCCTGGGTTTTTCGGATCCCTCAGCGCCGGCGCGGCAAGCGAGCGAGAGGAACTGCTCGAAGATATCGAGCTGCTGTCGGCCGCCGATGACGCGATTTTCGCCGCCCGCGACTTTTTCGCGCTGGCTCCGGGGTGGCGCCATCTGTGGGACAACGAGGTGGGACCGGTCTTCGAAGACCTGTTAGCCGCGGATTCCATCTCAGTCAAGGTGCGCAACCGCGTCAAGAAGCGTCAAGTGAAGAACGCAGTCGAGGCCTTTAACCGCTGGACGAACGAGCAGCGGGACATCATCGTCGGACTCGGAACGAGCCTGGAGCGCGCGGAGATCACTCTGGTGCAGGCTCTCGACGAGCTGGACCGAATCGCGAGCGAGTCTCGCGCGCGACTGACGAAGCTCATCGGGCAGGCACTCGTCGCCGACACTTCCTCGTCTGGGCGTCAGCGCTACGAGCATTGGGAAAGCAACAAGGGCGGTACCGTCAGCGCCAGCGAGGTGCTCTACAAGGGCACGTACCTGAGTGGCGGTGACCACCATGAGTACAACCCCGCCTCGACGATCCGCCTGACCGCGAACTCTGCGGGTGTTCGCCTGACGGGCAAGGCTGCGGAGAAGTCCGGCCGTTTCCAGGCGAACAATGTGTCCGTCTGGGCGTATCCGACGTATCTCGATCGCTACGTGGACTACGAACCGTCCAGCTCCTCGACCAGTTCAGCGGACTACGGCTCATCCTCGGGTGGCTTCTCGGGTTCCGGCTCGTCCTCGTCCTTCTGAGTCCCATCGGGATACCGGGCAACTGAAGGCGATCCGTGCCAGAGTGGAGCCATGACGTCTCAGGCAACGGAAACGATGAGTCACGCACCCCAGCATCCTCGCGCGGTCATGCGCAGCGCGCGAGGCTGTGCGCGCCTCCTGGCGGGTCTCGCCCTCTTTCTGGTGGCCCCCGTGTGGCTCGGCATCGCCGTGTCCGTCGGTGCATCGCACAGCATGCTGTGGCCCACCTGGTACGCGTGGGTGGCGACGCTCGCGGGCATCGGCCTGTGGGCGCGCGGGTGGATGCTGCGCCGCGTCGCCCGCGAGAACATGCGGAAGGCATCCGATGAGTGGGAGGCGCTCGAAAAGCGTCACCTGGAGGTCGAGCGTGCCTTTCTTCCACTCCTCGGGACCGGGCGCTACGACCGCGGTCTGACTGCGCGCCTCGAGGCAGCTCGGGCCGAGCACGAGAAACTTCGCGTTCGTCTTGCAACGGTGGTGACACCTCCGTTCCTCGCCTCGCTCAGCGCGGCAACAGCGTGGGAGGCGGATGAGATCGTCAAGGACTTCCACGGTCTGATGGATGCCCACGCCGCGATGATGGCCGCGCGCGATCTGTTCGCGCTGGCTCCTGCCTGGCGCAGGGTGTGGGAGAACGAGCTGGGGCCGGTGTACGAGGACCTAACCGTCGTCGAGACCATCACGCAAACTGTCCAGAGTAGAAGCATGGACCCGACCGTCCTCAGCATGGCTGCCTCCCTCGTGCTGTGGCTCGATGAGCAGCGCCTGGCTGTCAACGAGCTGGGGGCGAGTCTCGAGCGCGCGCAGATTGATCCTGCTGGGGCACTCACGCAGCTCGACCGCATCGCCGACGAGGCCAGGGTGCGGCTCGTGTGCCTCGTCGAGGCGGCTCTCGGTGCCGACACGTCCATGATTGGGCGGAGGCGTTACAAGCGCTGGAGGAAGGGCGCGGGGGAGAAGCTGCGCAGGAACGAGACATGCTACCTCGGCGCCTACCGGATCGCCGGCGTGACGTACACCTACAACCCCGCTCAGGCGATTCGCCTGACCGCAAACAGCGCGGGTATCAACCTCAAGGGGAGTGCGGCCCATTCCACCGCGCGCTTCACGGCGTTTGGCGCGGAGCTCTACGTGCCGCCCGCGTACCTCCATCGCTACCTCGTGTGGGACGGAACCTCGCGGTACGGCTCCTCGCGAGCGAACTACCTGACGTCGGCCGCAAACCTCGATCCGCGCGGGCGCACACGCTGAGCGCTGTGCTCGGTGCCCGCCCATAGCCGATGTCACGCCCGTGGGGGCCTTCCCTCGTTGAAGGGGGTGGGGGCGTGTGCGATAATGTCGTGTCGGCTTACCGGTTCACCGGCATGCCCCAGGCGCTTTTGGCGCGCTGGAAGGTGAGTCCCCGCCAGATGCGGGGGACGCTGCATGTCCGGACCCGGGGCACCAAACGATCCAGGAGAAACTCCATGAAGCAGGGTATTCACCCCGAATACGTGGACACCGTCGTGACCTGCACGTGCGGCAACTCGTTCCACACCCGTTCCACCATCACCTCCGGTGAGATGCGCGTGGACGTGTGCTCGGCCTGCCACCCGTTCTACACGGGCAAGCAGAAGATCCTCGACACCGGCGGCCGCGTCGCCAAGTTCGAGGCTCGCTACGGCAAGCGCGTGCGCCCCTCCAAGTGAGGGTGAGCGGCTAGCTCAACGGCGGTGTCGTTGGCCTCACGGCCGACGGCGCCGCCGCTTTGTCAACTGTATGGAACGAAGGAAGTGGTGAATCGTGGCCGCGACGGATGAACTCGGTGCCCTGGGCCCCCTGCTGCAGGAATATGAGCAGGTCGAGGCGCAGATGGCGGATCCCCAGACGCTGGCGGACCCGCAGCTGATGCGCCGAGTCGGCCGACGCTACGCCGAGCTTGGCCGCGTGAAGGCCGCTGCCGATAGGCTCTCCTCAGCCTCGGGAGACCTCGAGGCCGCCCGAGAGCTGGCCGCCGAAGATCGTTCCTTCGCCGACGAGATTCCCGCCCTCGAGGAAGAGGAAGCGGCCGCCCACGAGGCGCTCGTGAAGATTCTGGCTCCCCGCGACCCCGAGGATGCGATGGACGTCATCCTTGAGATCAAGGCGGGTGAGGGCGGCGAAGAATCCGCGCTGTTCGCCTCCGATCTGGCGCGCATGTACGCCCGCTACGCGGAGGCGCACGGCTGGAGCGTCACCGAGATGAGTGCGACCCACACGGAGCTCGGCGGTTTCAAGGACATTACGCTCGCGATCCGTGCGAAGGGCACGCCCGCACCCGACGAGGGCGTGTGGGCGCACCTGAAGTACGAGGGCGGGGTGCACCGCGTGCAGCGCGTGCCCGTCACCGAGTCGCAGGGCCGCATTCACACGAGCGCCGCAGGCGTTTTCGTCATGCCGGAGATCGAGGATGACGAGGAGATCGTCATCGACCCGAACGATCTGCGTATCGACGTCTATCGGTCCAGCGGTCCCGGTGGCCAGTCGGTCAACACGACCGACTCCGCCGTGCGCATCACGCACATTCCCTCGGGCATCGTCGTGTCGATGCAGAATGAGAAGTCGCAGCTGCAGAACAAGGAGGCCGCGCTGCGCGTGCTGGCCTCGCGACTGGCCGCCGAGGCGAGGGCGAAGAAGGAAGCCGAGGCCTCGGCCCAGCGTCTGTCCCAGGTGCGCACCGTGGATCGCTCGGAGCGTATCCGCACCTATAACTTCCCGGAGAACCGCATCGCGGATCACCGCACGGGCTTCAAGGCTCACAATCTGGACGCGGTTCTGTCCGGTGCGCTCGATGCAGTGATCGCTTCGCTGCAGGAAGCTGATGAGGCTGAGCGCCTGGCTGCCGCCGCTCAGTCGTGATTGGAGGAGACATGGGGACGTGGTCTGTGACGGATGCGCGTTCGTGGGCGCGCGAACGCCTGACGAAGGCCGGCATCGACTCGGTCGATGCGGACGTGCGTGAGCTGCTCGAGTGGGCGTGTGACGCCTCGTCCCAGTGGGACCTGCCGGCGGAGCTGAACGAGGACCAGGCCGAGAAACTGCGCTCGGCGGTGGGGGAGAGGGCTCTGCGCATTCCCCTTCAGCACGTCACGAGTCGCATGTTCTTCCGTGGCTTGACCCTTGCCGCCCGCCCCGGCGTGTTCGTCGTGCGCCCGGAGACCGAGGTTCTTGCCGGCCTCGCGATTGACGAGGCCATGGCGGTCGTCGCCCGCCACGGTGAGGCTCGCGTCGTCGACCTGTGCGCCGGCTCCGGCGCGATCGGGCTGGCGGTCGCCGTTGAGACCACCTGCACGGAGGTCTGGGCAGTCGAAAAGGAAGCCGAGCCCTTCGCCCTGGCCTGTCAGAACCGTGACGCTGTGGGGGTTCCCTGCCTGCACTTGGAGCGAGGCGACGCGACGGATTCGGCGACGCTTGCGCACCTGGACGGCATGGTTGACGTCGTCGTCACCAACCCGCCCTACGTTCCCGCCGATGAGATGCCCACTCAGCCCGAGGCCAGCGCTGATCCGCACGTCGCCCTGTACGGGGGAAGCCCGGATGGAACCGAGATCCCCGCGCGCATCGCGCGTCGCGCGCTCACCCTCCTGCGTCCCGGCGGTGTCCTGCTGATGGAACACTCGCCCTCGCAGGAAGAAGCCATGGTGGCGATCGCCGCGCAGCTCGGAATGACGGACATCGCAACCCTGCCCGACCTGGCTGGCAGGCGACGTTTCCTGAGCGCCCGCGCGCCCGAATCGACGAAGCCCACGGCATCCGTGACACAATGAACACGATGAGTACAGAGACGATCCTGAGCGCCGTTCCTTCCCTGAGCGAGGACGACCTGGCGCGCGCCCAGCGGGAGCTGCGCGACGGCCATCTCCTCGTCGTACCGACGGACACCGTCTACGGCATTGGCGCGGATGCGGCCAACGCCGAGGCCGTCGCCGCCGTCCTGTCCGCCAAGGGCCGCGGACGGCAGATGCCTCCGCCCGTGCTCGTCGCCTCCGTCGACGCGATCGACTCGCTGTGCGTCGATGTGCCCGAGGCCGCCCGCGCTCTTGCGCGTGCCTTCTGGCCCGGCGGACTCACCCTCATCCTGCGTGCCCGCCCCGACCTCGGGTGGGACCTGGGCGAAACCGGCGGCACCATTGGTGTGCGCATGCCGAACCAGACGGCCCTCCTGCGCCTCCTGCATGACTTCGGACCAATGGCCGTCACCTCCGCGAACCTGACCGGTCAGCCCCCCGCGACCTCGGTTGAACAGGCCGTCGGATACTTCGGAACCCGAGTGTCCGCCTACCTCGACGGTGGTCCCACCCAGGGTTCCACGGCCTCGTCGATCGTTGACTTCGCGCACGAGACGCCCCGCGCGCTCCGCCTGGGGACCATCTCCCTGGATGACCTCAGTGCAGCCGCTGGCGTGCCCATCGCCCCCGTCGAAGGGGCCGCTTCGTGAAGGTCTACCTGCTGCTGGGGGCCATCGCGATGGCCCTGACGATCCTGCTGACCCCGGCCGTGCGCTGGGCGTGCCTGCAGTTCAATATCTTGCCGCCCCTGCGCGGACGGGACCTGCAAAAGAAACCCATCCCGCGCCTGGGCGGCGTCGCGATGACCATCGCACTGATCGTCACGATGCTGCTTGCCTCCCGGATCCCCTACATGGCGCCGCTCTTTACGACGACGGTCCCGTGGGCCGTCATGGCCGGCGCCGGCGCCATGTGCATCCTCGGCATCGTCGATGACATCATCGAACTCGACTGGATGGCCAAGCTCGGTGGGCAGGTCCTCATCGCGGGCGGCATGGCTTTCGGCGGCGTGCAGCTGGCCTCGTTCCCGATTTTCGGCCTGACGCTCGGATCCTCCCGACTGTGGCTCTTCGTCTCCGTCTTCTTCATCGTCGGCATCATGAACGCCGTCAACTTCATCGACGGACTCGACGGTCTGGCATCCGGCATGATCGCGATCGGCGCAGGGTCCTTCTTCGTCTACTCCTACATCATCACCCGGCTCATGGGCGCGGCCTCCTACGCGACGACCGCCAGCCTCATCGTGATCGCGCTGCTCGGGGTGTGCGCCGGCTTCCTCTGGTTCAACTTCCACCCCTCCTCGATCATGATGGGCGGGGGAGCGGAGACCATGGGACTCGTCCTGGCCGCCGCCGGCATCATCGTCACCGGCAAGATCGATCCGTCGCTGCTCGGTCGGCAGCAGATGATCGTGTCCGCGCTGCCGCTCATCCTCCCGCTGTCGGTCATCTTTATGCCCGTCCTCGACCTGGTCGTCACCTCGATTCGCCGCATGAGCCGAGGGAAGAGCCCCTTCGTTGCCGACCGCTCCCACTTCCACGACCGTCTCCTCGTTGCCGGGCACTCTCACCGCGGGGTCGTTGCGATCCTGTGGATGTGGACCGCCATTGTCTGCGTCCCCGCCGTCGGGCTCCTCGTCTTCGAGTGGTGGAGCGTCACTCTCGTCGCAGTCACCGCTGCGGCTATCGGCGTGGCCGTCACGACCCGAGAATTCCCCAAGGAAGAGACCACTCCCGAGGAGGTTTCCGCATGACCTACGTGCTCGCCCTCGCCATGGTCGTCGTCATCGTTGCGGCGCAGTGGTTTTTCACGTCGCGCGCCCTGCGATCGCCCTCCCACTTCATCGGATGGGTGACCGGCGGATACGCGGCGAAGATCGCTCTGCTCGCCATCGGACTGTACGTTCCGCGCGCGCTGGGCATGGACGTGCGAGTTGCCGCAATCGCCACGATCATCGCGATTATCGTGTCCTCGACCGTCGAGATGATGGTTATGATGCGCAAGCGCACGATGAACGTGGACGCGCCGAGCGACACTCAGTAACCCTTGCGCGCGCTAGGCGGCCCCTTCTCTGTATAGAATGGTTGAGTTGCCCCGGCAGCAGACACAAACCAATGGAGTTGAGATGAAGGAGGCACATTCAGTGTCCGATCACGCGCCTGCTCGCCGCACCGCGTCCAAGCCGCGTTGGTATTGGGTGAGCCTCGCGGTCCTTCTCATCGTCATCGCACTCACCGCGTACCCTGCGTTCACGCAGCACCCCCACCAGCCGGCCCTCGAGGACTTTTTCCCGACCGTGATTTTTGGTGAGGGAACGTTCTTTGAGTTCAACCGACTGACTCTCGCCCGCGTCATCATGGGCGTACTCGTCTCGCTCATCCTCGTCGCAGTCGCGCGCAAGCCTCAGCTGGTGCCGACCCGCGGCCAGATGGCCGTCGAGGCGATCGCCGGCTACATTCGCGACAATGTTGCCCTCGACATGCTTGGCCCCAAGACCGGCCGCAAGTTCTCCGGCTTCATTGGCTTCCTGTTCTTCGGCGTCCTGTCCATGAACATTGCGGGCATCATTCCCGGCATCAACATCGCAGCCTCGTCGGTTGTCGCCGTGCCGATGGTCTTCGCTCTCATCACGTACGTGACCTTCATCGGTGCGGGTATCTCCAAGCAGGGCGTCGGCGGTTTCTTTTCCTCGCAGCTTTTCCCGCCGGGACTGCCCGTCCCCATGTACCTGCTGATCACGCCCATCGAGTTCCTCTCGAACTTTATCGTTCGCCCCGTCACGCTGACCCTGCGTCTTCTGTGCAACATGATCTCGGGCCACCTCCTGCTGGGTATGACCTACTTTGGAACGGCGATTCTGCTCCACGAACTCTCCGTCCTGTCCGCCGCGTCCGCGCTGACCGGTGCCGCCATGTTTGTCATGACGGGCTTCGAGGTCTTCGTGGCCTTCCTGCAGGCGTACATTTTCACGATCCTGTCGACCGTCTACATCAAGCTTTCCGTCGAACATCACTGACCCCCAACGCCACCCGGCGTTACTAACAGAAGGAAACCACTATGGGAACCGCAGCATTCGCCTACATCGGCTACGGCCTCGCCACCCTGGGCCCCGGCCTCGGTATTGGCCTCATGGTCGGCAAGACCCAGGAAGCGACCGCCCGTCAGCCCGAGGTTGCCGGTCGTCTCTTCACCAACATGATCATCGGCGCCGGCATGGTCGAGGCCCTCGGCCTCATCGGCTTCGTTCTGCCGCTCATCGTTAAGTGATCGCCATGCACCAGATTGTCGCCGCGTCGGACCAGGAGGTCGGCGGCCTCGCCGTCATCCTGCCGCCGCTGTACGAGATTTTCTGGTCGGCTCTCGTTCTGCTTATCGTCCTGCTCCTCGTCGGACGCTACGCGCTGCCTCGCATCTACAAGACGATGGACGAGCGCGCTGCGAAGATCGAGGAGGGCCTCGGCGCTGCCGAGCAAGCGAAGGCCGATCAGGCTACCGCTGCGCTCAAGCGCGAGGAGATCATCCGCGAGGCTCACGCTGAAGCGCACACCATCCGTGAGCGCGCCAACGACGAAGCGAAGGCCATCGTGGCCGCCGCCCGTCACGAGGCAACCAGCGAGGCCAACCGTATTCTCGAGGCCTCCGAGCGTCAGATCCTCGCCGAGAAGCAGGCCGCGCAGATTTCCCTGCGCTCCGAGGTGGGTCTTCTCGCCTCCGAGCTGGCAGAGAAGATCATCGGTGAGCACCTCACCGACACGGCGCTGACTTCTCGCGTGGTCGATCGCTTCCTTGACGAGCTCGAGGCCGACAGCGCTCGGGTCGAGGAGAAGCGATGACACAGATGCGCACGATCGAGTCCGTCCCCTTTGCGAAGGAGCTGGCGGCGGCCCTGGCCACACCCGGCACCGACCCAATGCGGGTTGCCGAGGATTTTTTCGGCCTGGCTGACCTGTTCAAGGAGAACACTCGTCTCGCGCGTGCAGCGACCGACCCGGCGCGGTCGGTCGCAGATAAGCAGGGGCTCGCCTCCAGCGCGTTCGCTTCGCACGTGACGGCTGCGACGCTGTCCGTCGTGAATGCGGTCGTCGCCGACCACTGGCGTCATCCGGCGGATGTGGCGGACACGCTCGAAGTGCTCGGCATCCTCGGCGTGCTCAATGCCGCCGGTGCCCAGGGAGCTCTCGAGCAGGTCCGTGAGGAGCTGTTCCAGGTGCGCTACTTCCTGGCACACCACCGCGAGGTCCGCGTGCGCCTGTCGGATAAATCCAAGGGCGACGCACACGAGCGCGGCGATGTCGCGTCGAAGCTTTTCGGCAAGCACGTCAGCACCTGGACGATGCGTCTCGTGCGTCGGGCGGTCGGACGCTCGAACCACGGTCGTCTGCTGCACAACCTGCGTCGCTACGCCCAGTGGGCAGCGACTATGCAGGACCGTCTCTTCGTTACCGTCGCCACGGCGACCCCGATGAGTGAGACTCAGGTTGAGCGCCTTCGTTCCATCCTCTCGAAGCGCTACGGCACGGACGTTGACCTGGCGATCTCGATTGATCCCGAGGTCGTGGGCGGATTCCGCCTGCGCGCGGGCATGACCGCGATCGACGCCTCGTTGGCCAGCCGCATCAGTGCAGCGCGCGACGCGATCGCCAGCTAGCACTTCTCGTACACACATTAATTTCTTTTACCTAGTTAGGAATCCTCATGGCTGACCTCAGCATCTCCCCGGAGGAAATCCGCGGAGCACTGGACTCCTTTATGGAGTCCTACCGTCCGGCGGACGTGGCCACCGAAGAGGTGGGTCACGTCATCGAAACGGCCGATGGTATCGCGCACGTCGAGGGCCTGCCCGGCACCATGGCGAACGAGCTGCTGCGTTTCGAGGACGGGACGCTGGGCCTGGCCATGAACCTCGACCAGCGCGAGATCGGTGCCGTCGTCCTCGGTGACTTCGGCGGCATCGAAGAGGGCCAGGTCGTGCACCGCACGGGCGAGGTTCTCTCGGTTCCCGTCGGTGACGGCTACCTGGGTCGCACGGTCGACCCGCTTGGCCGCCCGATCGACGGCCTCGGCGAGATCACGGACCTGGACGGGCGCCGCGCGCTCGAGCTGCAGGCGCCCGGCGTTATGGCGCGTAAGAGCGTCCACGAGCCCCTCGCGACCGGTCTGAAGGCCATCGACTCGATGATCCCGGTTGGCCGCGGCCAGCGTCAGCTCATCATCGGCGACCGCAAGACCGGTAAGACCGCGATCGCCCTCGATACGATCCTCAACCAGCGTGAGAACTGGAAGAGCGGCGACCCGAACAAGCAGGTGCGCTGCATCTACGTGGCGATCGGCCAGAAGGGCTCGACCATCGCTTCGGTGCGCTCCACGCTCGAGGACGCTGGCGCCATGGAGTACACGACCATCGTGGCCTCCCCGGCCTCGGATCCCGCCGGCTACAAGTACATGGCCCCCTACACGGGTTCCGCCATCGGTCAGCACTGGATGTACCAGGGCAAGCACGTCCTCATCGTCTTCGACGACCTGTCCAAGCAGGCCGAGGCCTACCGCGCCGTGTCGCTGCTGCTGCGTCGCCCGCCGGGCCGCGAAGCCTACCCCGGTGACGTCTTCTACTTGCACTCCCGCCTGCTGGAGCGTTGCGCGAAGCTCTCGGATGCCCTGGGTGGCGGTTCGATGACCGGCCTGCCGATCATCGAGACCAAGGCGAACGACGTGTCGGCCTACATCCCGACCAACGTCATTTCGATCACCGACGGTCAGATCTTCCTGCAGTCCGACCTGTTCAACTCGAACCAGCGTCCCGCCGTCGACGTCGGTATTTCCGTGTCCCGTGTTGGTGGCGCGGCGCAGCCCAAGGCCATGAAGAAGGTCGCCGGTACGCTCAAGCTGACGCTCGCGCAGTACCGCTCGATGGCTGCCTTCGCCATGTTCGCTTCCGACCTGGATGCGGCGACTCGTCGTCAGCTGACCCGCGGTGAGCGCCTCATGGAGCTGCTCAAGCAGCCTCAGTCCACGCCTTACGCGATGGAAGACCAGGTCGCCTCGATCTGGATGGGCACCAAGGGCTACATCGATGACATCGAGGTCGAGGACGTCCTGCGCTTCGAGCGCGGCCTGCTCGACCACCTCCACGCGAACTCCACCGTGCTCGACACGATCGCGGCGACCGGCGACCTGACCTCCGAGACGGAGGAGGCGCTCAAGAACGCCGTTGAGGAGTTCCACCACCAGTGGATCAGCGCCGGACGTGGCGCCGCCGAACTCGAGGACGGCGAGGTCGTGGCTGAGCGCACCCGCGAGGAAATCTCGCGCGGTCGCACGAGCGAGAAGGCCTAAGCGATGGGTGGACAGCAGAGGATCTACAAGCAGCGTATCGCCTCGACGACGACGCTCGCGAAGGTCTTCCGCGCCATGGAGATGATCGCTGCGTCTCGCATTGGCGCGGCGCGGCGCGCTGCCACCGAGGCGGGGCCTTACGAAAAGGCCCTAACCCAGGCGGTCGCGGCGGTCGCGGTTCACACGGACCTCGACCACCCGCTGACCGAGGAACGCGAAGACACCAATCGCGTGGCCATCCTGGTCGTGGCATCGGATCGCGGTATGGCCGGAGCATACTCGGCGACCATCCTGCGCGAATCGGAGAAGCTCATCGCGGACCTGCGTGAGGACGGCTACGAGCCCGTTGTCTACACCTTTGGTCGCAGGGCCTCGGCGTACTTCCGCTTCCGCGGCGTTGACATCGAACGCGAGTGGGAAGGGGAGTCGGATTCTCCGTCTGCCGAGACCGCGCGTGAGATGGCGAACGTGCTGCTCGAACGTTTCTTGGACAAGGACCCCGATACGGGTGTCGGCGCCCTGCACCTCGTGTACACGCGCTTCAAGACCGTCATGAGCCAGGTCCCCGAGGTGCGCCAGATGCTGCCGCTGACGGTTGTGGACGCCCCCGAATCGGACGAGGAGCGTGCCACCGAACGCGGCTTCGCGGACGATCCGTCCTTGGCCCAGCCGGAGTACGAGTTCATTCCTTCTGCGGAAGCTGTTCTGGACACGCTTCTTCCCCTGTACGTGGAGGCGCGTATCCACAACGTGCTCCTTCAGTCGGCAGCGTCCGAGCTTGCATCGCGCCAGCGCGCCATGCACACCGCGACGGACAACGCGAACGAGCTCATCACCAAGTACACGCGTCTGGCGAACTCGGCCCGCCAGGCGGAAATTACCCAGGAAATCACCGAAATCGTGGGCGGGGCCGACGCTCTTAACGCGAGCTAAGCCCTTCGAGACACGGAGTAACACCATGACTGATACACATGCAATCGCCGAGGGACGCGTCGCACGCGTCGTCGGCCCTGTCGTCGATGTCGAGTTTCCCCCGGACCGCATCCCGCCGCTGTACAACGCGCTGACCGTCGAGGTGAACCTCGCGGGCCAGGGTGAGGGCGAGTCGACATTCACGATGACCCTCGAGGTCGCCCAGCACCTCGGTGACAACCTCGTGCGTACCATCGCGCTGAAGCCGACCGACGGCCTCGTGCGTGGCGCCCCCGTCACCGACACCGGCGCCCCGATCACCGTCCCCGTCGGCGACGTCACCAAGGGCCACGTGTTCAACGTGACCGGCGACGTGCTGAACCTCGAAGAGGGCGAGACCCTCGAGGTCACCGAGCGCTGGCCGATCCACCGCCAGCCCCCGGCCTTCGACCAGCTCGAGGCGCGCACTAAGATGTTCGAAACCGGCATCAAGGTCATCGACCTGCTGACCCCCTACGTGCAGGGTGGCAAGATCGGCCTCTTCGGTGGTGCGGGCGTCGGCAAGACCGTCCTCATCCAGGAGATGATCCAGCGCGTGGCCCAGGACCACGGCGGCGTCTCGGTGTTCGCCGGCGTTGGCGAGCGTACCCGTGAGGGCAACGACCTCATTGGCGAAATGGAAGAGGCGGGCGTCTTCGACAAGACCGCCCTCGTCTTCGGCCAGATGGACGAGCCGCCGGGCACGCGTCTGCGCATCGCCCTGACGGGCCTAACCATGGCGGAGTACTTCCGCGATGTTCAGCACCAGGACGTCCTCCTGTTCATCGACAACATCTTCCGCTTTACCCAGGCGGGCTCCGAGGTCTCCACGCTGCTGGGCCGCATGCCCTCGGCCGTGGGCTACCAGCCCAACCTGGCTGACGAGATGGGTCTGCTCCAGGAGCGCATTACGTCGGCCGGCGGCCACTCGATCACCTCGCTGCAGGCGATCTACGTTCCCGCCGACGACTACACCGACCCGGCTCCGGCGACGACCTTCGCTCACCTGGATGCGACGACCGAGCTCTCCCGTGAGATCGCGGCCAAGGGTATTTACCCCGCCGTGGATCCGCTGGCCTCGACCTCGCGTATCCTCGACCCGGCCCTCGTCGGCCGCGAGCACTACGACGTCGCCACGCACGTCAAGGCCATCCTGCAGAAGAACAAGGAACTGCAGGACATCATCGCCATCCTCGGCGTCGACGAGCTGAGCGAGGACGACAAGGTCACCGTCGCGCGTGCTCGTCGCATCGAGCAGTTCCTGTCGCAGAACATGTACATGGCCGAGAAGTTCACGGGCGTGCCCGGCTCGACCGTGCCGCTGTCGGAGACCATCGAGGCGTTCAAGCGTATCGCCGAGGGCTACTACGACGATGTCCCGGAGCAGGCGTTCTACAACTGCGGTGGTATCGACGACCTGGAGCGCAACGCTCACGAGCTGGCCAAGGAAGCCTGATGGCATCGGGCAAGTCCTTGCAGGTCGAGGTCGTCTCCCACGAGGGACGCCTGTGGCACGGCGCGGCTGCGTCCGTCCAGTTTCCGACGGTCGACGGAAGCCTCGGTGTGCTGCCAGGCCGTCAGCCGCTCCTCGCTCAGCTGAGCGAGGGAACTGTGACGGTGTCGCGCGCGGACGAGGTCGTGTCCTTCCAGGTCACTGGGGGATTCGCCTCAGTCGACTCGGATTTCGTCACGGTCGTGGCCGACCACGCTACAGTGGCAGAACAGTAATTCGACGCAACGCGAGGAGGACCTCATGAGCCTGATGACGATTGTGATCTGGTGTGCGGTTCTCCTCGCGTGCGTGGGGGCGATCCTGTGGGCGTACATGAATGTGCGCGCCCGCAGGATCGTTTCGCGTTTGGGCGCGTTCCGCTGTTGGTCGCGCCCGGACGTTCATTCGGGATGGACGGCCGGCATCGGCGTGTACGGCGTCGAGGAGCTGTCCTGGTATCGGCTGGTGGGACTGACCTTCAAGCCGGTGTATTCGATCCCGCGTCGGGGCATGGAGGTTTCGGCTCCGATCGCGCACTCGGCTGACGGATCTGTCGTTGAAGTGCGCCTGGCGTACGGTGACCATCGTTACGAGGTGGCCGTAGAACGCTTGACATATAACGGATTGGTCTCCTGGGTGGAGTCCGGTCCTCCGCGCCTCGTGTGAGCAGGATTGGTAAGCTCACGGGGTGCGTATTGTTATTGCTACCTGCACCGTTGATTATTCCGGTCGTCTGAGCGCCCACCTGGACCCCGCCAAGCGCGTCATCATGCTCAAAGGTGACGGCTCGGTCCTCATCCATTCCGAGGGCGGTTCCTACAAGCCGCTCAACTGGATGACGGCACCCTGTACGGTCTCCATGGGGGAACCCGGCGAGGACGAGGAGGGTGTCGAGCAGGTCTGGACGGTTCAGGCCGACAAGACTGACGACAAGCTGATCATCCGCATCCACGAGATCATCGCGGATGTCACCGAGGACCTGGGCGTCGACCCCGGCCTCGTCAAGGACGGCGTTGAGGCGCACCTGCAGGAGCTTCTCGCGGAGCAGGTGCCCCAGATCCTCGGTGAGGGTTGGGAGCTGGTGCGCCGCGAGTTCCCCACGCCCGTGGGCCCGGTGGACCTCATGGTGCGCGACGCCGACGGCAACCACGTGGCGATCGAGGTGAAGCGCCGGGGCGGCATCGATGGCGTTGAGCAGCTGACGCGCTACCTGTCGCTGCTGGGGCGCGATGCGCTTCTGGGCGACGTGACCGGTATTTTCGCAGCCCAGGAGATCACCAAGCAGGCTCGTACCCTCGCCGAGGATCGCGGTATCCGCTGCGTGGTTCTCGACTACGACGCGATGCGCGGGGTTGATGACCCCGAGTCTCGACTTTTCTGATGGAGACATCCCGTCGGGTGAGCCTGGGGAGAATCATCGCCCAAGGACTCGTCCCTGCGACCGTGGCGCGCTCGCCGCTGGACGCCGTGGAGAATCTGCTGGCACTGCAAGGCCAACAGGCGAGCGCGATCCCGTGGGCGATCGGTGTGCGCTGCACGGGTGTGTCGCGCGCTCGCGTCGAGGAGTCCTTCGCGCGCGGTGAGCTGGTTCGATCCTGGCCGATGCGCGGCACCATTCACGTGACGAGCGCCCGTGACCACCACTGGCTGCGCCGACTGCTGCGTCACCGCCGTGCGGCGTGGGAACGCCAGGCGTCTTCTCTGGGCCTCACTGATGCTCTCGTCGAGCGTGCGGCGCAGGTTGCGTGTGACCTACTGGAGACCTCACCCCAGGGAGTGAGCCGCGCCGAGCTTGTCGCGGCGTGGGGAAGTAGTGGGATCGATACAGTGACGGTTTCTTCCGCACAGGAAGGGCTACGGCGCCGCCACCTCATCATGCGCCTCCATTTGGATGGTGTGCTCACCGCTGGTCCTGTGTGCGCGGGTGAACACCGGATCATTGACGCGCGTTCACTTCCGGCTGCCCCCGGGGTTGCGAAAGGGGAGGCTGGGCACGAAGAAGCCCTCGCGGTCCTGGCAGCGCGTTACGCCTGGGGGCACGGTCCCATCGACGAGGCGGACCTGGCTAGGTGGACCGGGTTGACTCTCACCGAAGCGCGTCGGGCGATGGCTGGGGCGCGCGTGGCGGGGAAAAATATCGGCCTGCCCATCGCGGAGTTTGAAGGTGGCCTGGCTCGCGCTGACCTTGCTGACCTCGTGGAAGCCTTCAGCGACGAGGCCGAGGCGATGCTCGCGCTGCCCTCATTCGATGAGCTGCATGTCGGTTATAAGGACCGTTCCTGTCTGACGGACGAGGCAGGCGAGGCTTTGATCTGCCCTGCGAAGAACGGGATGTTCCGTCCGATTGCTGTCGCAGGTGGACGCGTGGTTGCTGTGCGCGCCCCCGGCAGCCAGGTTGTGACTGCCGACGGCTGCGGGACCTATGAGGAATCGGCGCGACGGGCGTTCGGAGACTGGGAGAAATGGTTGTCCGAGACGCAGCAGTGAAGTGTCATGTGTGCCACAATTAGTGCATGACTACTTCTGTGTTGCGTGGCCGTCTGGTTCTGGAAGATACCGTCGTTGAGGACGGAATCATCGAGTTCGACGGCGCGACTATTACCCGTGTGTGTCCCGTTTCCGAATACGAGGGCGAGGCGCCCGAGGCCAGCGATGCGACCTACCTGCCCGGCCTCGTCGATGTGCACTGCCACGGCGGCGGCGGAGAGTCCTTCCCCAACGCCGAGACCGCCGAGGCTGCTCTCGTTGCTGTCCTTGAGCATCGCCGTCACGGCACGACCTCCCTGGTCGCATCCTGCGTGACCGCCTCCGCCGAGGTGCTGCGTGCGCGTGCGAAGACCCTGGCTGAGCTGGCGAAGGCCGACGAGCTTGCCGGTATCCACTTCGAGGGCCCCTTCGTCTCCCACGAGCGCTGCGGCGCCCAGGACCCGACGTACATCGTCGATCCCGACGCTGACCTGACGCGCACCCTCATCGAGGACTGCCAGGGATACGCACTGTCCATGACGCTGGCCCCCGAGAAGCCGAATGCCTACGGCCCCGGCTCGGTCGCCGAGGCCCTCATCGACGGGGGAGCGGTGCCGTCCTGGGGACACACTGACTCCAACTCCGTGAAGGCTCGCGAGGCCCTGGCCTACTCGCGCGAGCGTTTCGCCCAGGTGGAGACCAAGCGCGGCCCGCGTGCGACGATCACCCACCTGTTCAACGGCATGCGCCCGCTGCACCACCGTGACACCGGCCCGATTGCCGAGTTCCTCTCGGATGCCGCGCGCGGCGGTGCTGTCGCCGAGCTGATATGCGACTCCGTCCACGTCGATCCGTCGCTCGTTCGCGACGTGTACGAACTGGTCGGCCGCGAGCACGTCGTTCTCATCACCGATGCGATGGCGGCCGCCGGCATGGCCGATGGCGAATACACGCTCGGCCCCCAGGACGTCATCGTGAAGGACGGCGTCGCTCGCCTGGCTCACGGCAACTCCATCGCGGGCGGCACGGCGCACCTCATGGACTGCGTGCGCGTAGCCGTCACCAAGGGCGGGATCCCGCTCGTTGACGCCGTGTACATGGCCTCAGCTCAGGGAGCCACGATTCTCGGCGACGATACGATCGGCTCGCTGGCGGCCGGAAAGAAGGCCGACATCGTCGAGGTCGACTCTGACCTCGTCGTGCGCCGCGTCTGGCGACGTGGCACTGTGGTTGCGTGAGAGGCAAACGAAGCAAGAAACGACCGTGGGGCGAGGCGCGTCCATTGCAGATGGACCGCCTCGCCTCCGTGCCGCGTACGGAACGCGGCCCTGACGGGGGCGATTATCAGGTGCGCCGCCTGCCCGGTTCGGCGAAGGAATACACCTGCCCGGCCTGCTTGCGCCCGATTCCCGTGGGCAGTGCGCACGTGGTTGCGTGGCCCGAAGAAGCGCCGTTTGGCCTGCCCCAGGGAGTAGAGGGACGCCGTCATTGGCACTCGGAGTGCTGGCGGCGAGGACTGCGTCCCCTGTGACGCGCGGATGTGATGCATCACTGCCCCGCGTGCGAATTCGGCCGTCAACGGGGTTAGCACGTAAAGTGGAGCCTGAAGAATGCCCGCAGTGTGGGTGTTGGACGTGAGGAGCAACCGTGGAACTCTTTAAGCGATACGTGGCGGCATCGTCGATGGGCGTTGTGGCTCTCGTATGCGTGCTCGTCGGGCTGCTCGGTGTGACCGTGCTGCGGCCGCCGACGCATCAGGTCTCGTCGGTCGTGTCTTCGACCGATCTGATCATGACGCGCGGCAACGTGCTGTCGATCGTGAAGGACGACGTGACGGTCACCGCGACGTCGAAGTCGGGTGCACCCGTGACGCTGAGCATCGGCACCACGCAGGACGTCAAGGGCTGGATTGGCGATGCTGCCTACACCGAGGTCATCGGCGTCGAGTCCGACCGCACGAAGCTGAAGGCCGAGTCGCACGATGCGATCGGCCCGTCTCGCGTCCCGTCACCCACCCCGACCCAGCCCGGCGCACAGTCGGGGGCTCAGTCGGGCGTGCAGTCCGGTGCGCAGCCCCTCGCCGAGCCGTCGTCGGCCGACCTCGTGCAGCAGCTCGCCTCCTCCGACATGTGGTTCAAGCAGGCCAGCGGTGAGGGCACCGTGAGCCTGGACCTCGAGAACGTTCCGTCGGGCCGTTCCGCTCTCGCCGCGTCGGCCGCTGGCCCCGACGACCTGACCCTGACGCTGACCTGGAAGGTCGAGCAGACCAACACCCTCGCCATCATCGCGTTCCTTGCCGCCTGTGTCTTCGCGCTGATTGCCCTCGCGCTCTTCCTCACGCGCTGGCAGCTCCTGCGTCTGCGCAAGATTCGCGAGGCCCGCATTGAAGAGCGCCGTAAGGCTGACTCGCTCGAGACCTCCTCGATCAACTCCGCCGCCGTCGCCGAGCGCATTGCCGCCGCCCGCGAGGCTGCCCCGGCTGCCGTCGCGGCCTCTGAGCCGGCAAAGGCCGACGAGCCGTCCGTGGAAGAGTCGGAGCAGCCTGAGGCTGACACCGACGACCAGCCCGCAGACAACGCTCCCACGTGGGGCGCCGCAGCTTTCGCGTCCGGCAAGAACGAGGCCGAGGACGACGAAGCTCCCGTCGCAGAAGCTGACGAGGCCGTGGCTGAGGACAGTGCCGAGACCGAGCCCGCCGATGAGGCCC
Organism: Schaalia odontolytica; assembly: GCF_005696695.1. Lineage (NCBI taxonomy): Bacteria > Bacillati > Actinomycetota > Actinomycetes > Actinomycetales > Actinomycetaceae > Schaalia > Schaalia odontolytica. Next base: position 961,899 of record NZ_CP040006.1, read on the forward strand.
CCGTGGAGCCCGCCGAGGCCTCGGACGAGAACGCCGAGCAGGCACAGCCTACTGTTGACGCCTCCGAGGAGTACGTCCCGGACCCGCTGACCGATACCTTTGAGCGCCGCGGTCGCCACGGCCTCGATAATGGTCCGATCGACCAGGATCCGCCGGAGCGCGCCACGACCGACACCGGCGTCATCGACCTGTCCGGTATTCGCGGTGGTCGCACGCTGCCGTCGCGCCGCGCGCTGCGCGAAGCCCGCAACAACGGTGAGCAGGTCGTCGTGGTCGACGGCCAGGAATTCAACACGGGCCTGATCCCGGTGACGCGTCCGCGCGCTGCCGAGCAGGCTCCCGCGCCGACGTCGGCACCCGATGATGACGCGTCCTCGACGGGCGGCTGGACCTCGATCATGTCCGGCTGGCTGAAGGACCGCCAGGAAGGTAAGTGATGAAACGACGCACCCTCGCCGCCGCTGCGGCCGCCCTGCTCATGACCTCTGCTCTGGGAATGAGCGCATGTTCGAACGAGATTGTCGCCCAGTCGGGTGAGGAGGCACAGAGCGCCGCCAACCTCGACCTCGAGCGCATCTCCTCCGTGCTCGACGCGACCGGTAAGGCCATGACCACTGCGGATGCGTCGCTGAACGCCTCAGACCTGTCGGGCCGCGTTTCGCAGGGTGCCCTGGCATACCGCACTGCTCAGTACGCGTACGCCACGGCCTCGGGCCAGACACCGCAGGCCCTGGACTTCACGCCGGCCTCGCTGGCCATCACGAACTCCGACTCGTGGCCTCGTGCGATCTTCAACATCTCCGAGTCCTCCTCCACGGCCCTGCCCGTGGTGCAGGTCTACGTGCAGGATTCCGCGCGTTCGGACTACCAGCTGACGAACTATGCGCGCCTCCTGGGCGGCACCCAGCTGACGCTGCCCCCCGTGGGCACCGGCTCCGCCTACGTGACCGGTACCTCCGAGGGCTTCACGGTGAGCCCCGAAGCGGCGCTCGCTCAGTACATCACGATGCTGAACTCCGGCACCCAGGACACCACGCAGTTTGTCGCGGACGACTTCACGAAGACCTACCTGTCGAACGTCACTGATCTGAACTCCTCGGTGAGCGCTGCCGGTAGCGTGACCGCCGCGGCCACGGCGACGGACTACCCGATTTCCGGCCTGGTTCTCCAGGACGGTTCGGCTCTGGTTGCGGCCAACTTCAAGTTCACGCTGACCTACCAGCGCACGGTCGCGGGTGCGACCATGAACCTGGGCGGCAAGACGGCGACGATGAGTGCTGACGGCACGACGGTCGAAGGCACCGCTACTGCGGAGTACCTGGCGACGATCCTCATGCGCATTCCGTCGAAGACAGCGGGGGGAATTCCCCAGATCGTTGGTGGCGAGTACGCCATTGTGTCCGTGACGCTCGATCCTTCGTCGAGCCCGGGCTGATTTTCACCCACAGCGCACACATCGTCCCCGCGGCTTAGAGTCGTGGGGACGACGCATATCATCGTTCTTAGTAACAACTGTTTTGACGAAGAGGACACCATGACTACGCCTGACCCTCGTCCCGCATCCGAGGCGACGCCTATGCCCGCAGACTCGCACGGAGCCGTCGACCTGTCGGCACGTTCGAGCGCACCCGCTCCCGAGGAGTCCGCCGCTCCCGCAGCGGGGGAGGGCTTGCACATCCCGCTGATCACCACCACGGACGAGGAGAACTTCCAGGACGTCATGTCCACCTCCCAGGCCGTGCCGGTCATCATGATCATGTGGTCGCCGCGTTCGCTCGAGTCCAAGCCTGCACTGGCCATGCTCGAGGAGATCGCGCGCGAGCAGGCGGGCAAGTTCCAGCTGGTCGAGGTCGACATCGACAAGGCGCCCGCGATCGCTCAGGCGTTCCAGATCCAGGGTGTGCCCACGGTCGTCGCTCTCGTTGGCGGGCGTCCCGTTCCGCTCTTCCAGGGCGCGGCTGCCAAGGAACAGGTGCTTCCCATCGTCACGCAGGTGCTCGATGCCGCCGCGCAGATGGGCGTCACGGCGCGCATCGCCGTGGCCGCCGAGGATACCGTCGCCCCGACCCCGCCCGAGCACGAGGCGCCCCTGGCCGCCGAGGCCGCCGGGAACCTCGACGAGGCCATCGCCGGCTGGGAGAAGGTCATCGAGCTGAATCCGCGCGACGAAGACGCGAAGTCTCACCTGTCCCGCGTGCGACTGGCGGCCCGTAGCGCGCAGGCCGACGCTACCGATCCCGCCGCACGTGCGGACACGCTGTTCGCTGCGGGCGACGCCGCTGGAGCCTTTGACGTGCTGCTTGACCTGCTCGCCGCCTCCACGGACGCTGAGGAGCGCGACGCGCTGCGCCTGCGTCTCCTTGACCTCTTCCGGGTCGCAGGCTCGACCCCCGAGGTCTCCAAGGCGCGTACGCGCCTGGCGATGCTCCTCATGTGATACCGTCGTGCCAACGCACAGTTGCGGAAAGGGGCCCTCATCATGGCAGCATGGATCATCGTCGCTGTCGTGTTCGTCTTGGTCGTCGTGTGGTACGGATGGCATTCCACGCACAACGAACTGACGAAGAAAATCGACCGCGAGTCTGACCCCGAAGTGAGGCGCGAACTCATCAAGCTGCAGGGGCAGATCGACCGGGGGAGGGCCGGCTTCTAAACGTCGCGCCCGCTGATACCGGAGCGTGCCGATGCCGCAACGACCAGAAAACGAACGAGGCCGGAGCAGGAATCCCTGCTCCGGCCTCGTTGTATCAGCCTACGGCGTCAGCGCACCTGCGAGGCGGGCACCAGCCACACGGCGCCCAGCGGCGGCACGCGCAGCGACGCGGAGACCGGGCGGCCGTTCCACGGGGTGTCCTCGGCGATGATCGTACCGACGTTGACGACGCCCGAGCCGCCGAACTCCTCGGAGTCCGTGTTCAGGATCTCGACCCACTCGCCGCCGAAGGGCAGGCCCACGCGGTAGCCCTCGTGCGGGTTGCCGGCGAAGTTCGAGATGCACACGACGACCTCGCGGTTGCCCTCATCGTCCGATCCCTTACGCAGGTAGGAGATCAGGTTGTGGTCGCCGTCCGAGGCATCGATCCACTCGAAGCCCGTGTAGTCGTCGTCCCACATGGCGGGGGAGGAGGCGTAGATCTTGTTGAGGCGCTCCACCAGCGCGGCGACGCCTGCATGCCCCTCCTGATCCAGCAGCCACCAGTCGAGGGAGTAGGACTCGTTCCACTCCTGCTCCTGGCCGATCTCCTGGCCCATGAAGATGAGCTGCTTGCCCGGGTGACTCCACTGGTAGGCGTACAGGGAGCGCAGGCCCGCCAGGCGCTGCCACTTGTCGCCGGGCATCTTCGAAATCAGCGAGCCCTTGCCGTGCACGACCTCGTCGTGCGAGAGCGGCAGCACGTAGTTCTCGGAGAAGGCGTAGACCAGCGAGAAGGTGAGTTCGCCGTGGTGCCAGCGGCGGTTGACCGGATCCTCGCTCAGGTAGCGCAGGGTGTCGTTCATCCAGCCCATGTTCCACTTCATGCCGTAGCCGAGGCCGCCGCCGGACGTCGGGGCGGTCACGCCGGGCCATGCCGTGGACTCCTCGGCGATCATGACGATGCCGGGGTGACGACGGTACGCGGTCGCGTTGGCTTCCTGGATGAACTCGATGGCCTCCAGGTTCTCGCGGCCACCGTACTGGTTGGGACGCCACTGGCCGTCCTTGCGCGAGTAGTCCAGGTACAGCATCGAGGCCACGGCGTCGACGCGCAGGCCGTCGATATGGAAGTCCTCGAGCCAGTACAGGGCGTTGGCGACCAGGAAGTTACGCACCTCGCGGCGGCCGAAGTTGAAGACGTAGGTGCCCCAGTCGGGATGCTCGCCGCGCAGCGGGTCCGGATCCTCGTACAGCGGGGTGCCGTCGAAGCGGGCCAGCGCGAAGTCGTCCTTGGGGAAGTGGGCGGGGACCCAGTCCAGGATGACGCCGATGCCCTCGCGGTGGAAGGCGTCCACCAGGTAGCGGAAGTCGTCCGGGGTACCGTAGCGCGAGGAGGGCGCGTAGTAGGAGGTCACCTGGTAGCCCCACGAGCCACCGAAGGGGTGCTCGGCCAGCGGCATGAACTCCACGTGCGTGAAGCCCATCTGCTTGACGTAGGGGACCAGCTCGTCGGCCAGCTCGCGGTAGCCCAGGCCCTGACGCCAGGAGCCCGCGTGGACCTCGTAGATGGACATCGGGCCGTTGTGGACGTTGCGGTCCTTGCGGGCGGACATCCACTCCTGGTCGGTCCACTCGTGGAAGTAGTCGGTGACGACCGAGGCCGTGGCCGGGGGAATCTCGGTGGCGCGAGCCATCGGGTCGGCCTTCTGGAACCAGTTGCCGCCGGGGCCCTGGATCTCGAACTTGTAGCGGGCGCCGACGCCGACCTCGGGGACGAAGATCTCCCACACGCCGGACGAACCCAGCGAACGCATGGAGGTCTGGGTGCCGTCCCAGTAGTTGAATTCGCCGACGACGCGCACGGCGCGGGCGTTGGGGGCCCACACGGCGAAGGCGGTACCGGTGGTCTCGCCCAGCTCGTCAGTGTAGGTCTTCACGTGCGCGCCGAGAACGTTCCAGAGGTTCTCGTGGCGGCCCTCAGAGATGAGGTAGGTGTCCATCTCGCCCAGGGTGGGCAGGTACCGGTAGGGATCGTCGCGCACGATCGTGTCCTCGCCGTAGGTGACGGACACGCGGTAGGCGGTGATCTCCTTGCCGGGCAGGGCCGCAACCCAGATGCCGCCGCGCTCGTGCGTGGCAGCGTAGGCGCCGGTGGGGGTGATGATGTCGACCGCGTCGGCCAGGTGCGCGACGACTCGGATGGTGACACCGTCGTCACCGAGGTGCGCGCCCAGCACAGAGTGGGGCGAGTAGTAGGAGCCTGAGGCAACGGCGTCGAGAATGTCGTCATTGACCGGGATCGGCGTAAGTTCGAAGCTCATGGATGTTCCTTACTCCAGAAGGGTGAACCGCTCAGTTCACTGGTGTTAATAAGTCTAACGTCTGACCGGCAAAATAGGGAGCCGGGTCTCATTTTGATGGGGGTTATGGAGGGTGTGCGTGCACCCGGCGCGGTGACGTGGTAGCGCCGGGTGCACGAGCCTCGTTAGGCCTGTGCCCAGGGCGAAGAGTGCGCGGGCTCGACCTTGAAGACGTGGCCCAGGCGCGTCACGGGGGACAGCGACACCCAGTTGGACGAGCCCCACACATAGGAGCGACCGTCCAGCTCGTCGACGACCGTAATGTGACCACCCGGGGTGGCCAGGCCCATCGCCTCCAGATCGAGCTCGACCGAGGCGTCCACGCCGTTGTGCGGATCCAGGGAGATCACGCAGATGACGGTGTCGGGCTTGCCGTCCGACGTGAACTTGCCGGGCATCTGACGCGAGAACGCGATGAGGCGATCCGAGGAGGTCGGGTGGATGCGGATCTGGTGGAGCTGGCGCAGCGCGGGGTGCTTGGCTCGCGCGGCGTTGAGCAGCGTGAACAGGCGCGAGATGCCGATCGGCTCGGCGTCCTCCCAGCGGCGCGGGCGGAACTCGTACTTCTCGTTGTTGTTGGGCTCCTGGTAGGTGCCGCGCGGCTCGTTCTCCACGAATTCGTAGCCGGAGTAGATGCCCCATGTGGGTGCCCCCAGGGCTGCGAGCATCGCACGGATCGCGAAGATCGCGGTGCCGCCGTCCCACATCTGCGGGGTGAGAATGTCATGCGTGGTGGGCCAGAAGGCGGGGCGCATGAGGTGCGCGGTCTCTTCGGAGATTTCGCGCAGGTATTCCTCGATCTCCTCCTTCTCGGTCCTCCACGCGAAGTAGGTGTAGGACTGATCGAAGCCGATCGCGCCGAGGGTGCGCATCATGGCGGGGCGCGTGAAGGCCTCGGCCAGGAAGAGCGTGCCCGGGTACTGCGCCTTGATGTCGGCGAGCAGGCGCTCCCAGAAGGGGATGGGCTTCGTGTGCGGGTTGTCGACGCGGAAGATCGTCACGCCGTGGTTGATCCACAGCTCGATGACGTCGCGCACCGCCTGGTAGATGCCCTCGGGGTCGTTGTCGAAGTTCAGGGGGTAGATGTCCTGGTACTTCTTCGGCGGGTTCTCCGCATACGCGATGGTGCCGTCGGCGCGCGTCGTGAACCACTCGGGGTGATCCTTGACCCACGGGTGATCGGGCGAGCACTGGAGGGCCAGGTCGAGAGCGACCTCCAGGCCGAGGCCTCGGGCGCGCTCAACGAAGCGGTCGAAATCGGCAAAGTCGCCGAGTTCGGGATGGATGGCGTCATGGCCGCCCTCGGGGGAACCGATGCCGTAGGGCGAGCCCGGATCGCCGGGGGCGGCCTCCAGGGAGTTGTTCTTGCCCTTGCGGTGCGTCGTGCCGATCGGATGGATCGGGGTCAGGTAGACGACGTCGAAACCCATGCCTGCGATGCGCGGCAGGTCCTCCGCCGCGCCCGTGAGAGTGCCAGAGACCCACGTGCCGTCGGGGCGCTGGAAAGCGCCCGCCGAGCGCGGGAAGATCTCGTACCAGGCGCCCGCCAGGGCCTTCGTGCGGGCCACGTCGAGCGGGTAGACGCGGGAGGAGTCCAGCAGGTCGCGCAGCGGGTGGTCGCGGAAGATCAGGCGCACGCGCGAGGAGATGCCAGCGGAGAGGCGCTGCTGGGCGGAATGGCTGGTGTCGCGCAGGCGGCGCGCCGCGTCGGTCAGGACGTCAATGTCCGAGGCCGGGGGGCGCTTCTGGGAGGGGTTGCCGTAGGCGGTGCCTTCGGCCGCGCGCTCCATGAGGAGGGCGCCTTCCTCGAGCATGAGCTCGACGTCGACGCCGGCGCCGACCTTGACGGTCGCGTCGTGGCGCCACGTCGCGTAGGGATCCGACCAGGAGTCCACGCGGAAGGACCACGCGCCGGGGGCGTCGGTGGCCACCCAGGCCTCGTACCGGTCGAGACCGGGGGCGATGTCCACCATGCGCGTGCGGGAGTATTCACCCCCGTCCGGGCGCAGCAGGATGGCCTCGGCGGCGAATGCGTCGTGTCCTTCGCGGAAGACAGTCGCACGAATGGGGAAAGGCTCGCCTTCGGCCGCCTTGGCGGGAAGCGTGCCGTCTTCGATGACGGGGAACACTTCGATGATCGGGATACGGGGCAACAGTTTCTCGCTCACGAGACCCACACTAGCCTATGGATGCGCGCACGTGAAAGTGAGGCCCACGCCTCGGCTCTGCGACTGATGTCTGAATGATCTGTCAAGATTTTAACTGTCGACTAAAACGTTGGAATTCCGACAGAAAAGACGGAGGGTAGCTCCTGGATGTCCAGGAACTACCCTCCGTTGAGAAGATCGACGCTCAGCTGCCGCTGTTCTGCAGCCCCGCCATGACCGCACCACCGAAGAGGACGAACATTAGGATCGTCGCGACGATGCCGATGATCTGCCAGATGAACATGGCGCGCGCGAAGTTGCGCTTCGCGGGCGAGCCGCCCGAACCGAGGGCGAGCACCAGCAGGTAGACGAAGCCGACCAGCGGGATGCCGCACACGAAGAGCGTGAGCATCCACGAGCCGACGGAGTCGTCGGGGTGCTCGGGGAACTGGTTGTATGCCATGAGTATCTCCAGGAAGGTGTGGGATCAGTAGACCATCTGCATGGCCGTGCGCACCTCGGACAGGGTCTGATCAGCCTGTTCGTTGGCGCGCTCGTTGCCGGCGTGCAGGATGGACAGTAGGTAGTCCTCGTTCGCGATGAGCTCGGCGCGGCGCTCGCGCAGGGGGGCGAGCATCTCGTTGAGGGACTCGGTGACGAGGGACTTGAGCATACCGGCGCCCGAGTCCCCGATGCGGTCCGCGATCGCCTCGGGGGCTTCGCCCGTGGCCAGGGAGGCCAGCATGAGCAGGTTGGAGACCTCGGGACGGCCCTCCGGATCGAAGGTGATGCGGCGCTCTGCGTCGGTCTTCGCCTTCTTGAGGATCTTCGCGGTCTCGTCCGCGGTCATACGCAGCTCGATCGTATTGCCGCGCGACTTCGACATCTTCTGGCCGTCCGTGCCGAGCAGCAGCGGGACCTCGGAGAGGAGAGCCTCCGGACGGGGGAACACGGGGCGCTCGGGGGTGGCGCGGCCGTAGCGCTTGTCGAAGCGCTGGGCGATCAGGCGGGCCTGCTCCAGGTGGGGGAGCTGGTCCTGGCCCACGGGCACGATGTTCGCCTTGCAGAAGAGGATGTCGGCGGCCTGGTGGACCGGGTAGGTCAGCATGAGGCCCGTCATCGCGCGGCCCTCGGTCGCCTCCAGCTCGGCCTTCACGGTCGGGTTGCGGTGCAGCTCCGACTCGGTGACCAGGGAGAGGAACGGCAGCATCAGCTGGTTGAGGGCCGGAACCGCCGAGTGGTTGAAGATCGTGGACCGCTCGGGGTCGATGCCCGCGGCCAGGTAGTCGGCGACGAGGCCGAGGACGCGCTCACGGATCGGGCCCACGCCATCGCGGTCGGTGATCACCTGGTAGTCGGCGACCAGAACCCAGGTCTCAACGCCGCGGTTCTGCAGGAGCACGCGGTTACGCAGCGTGCCGAAGTAGTGGCCCAGGTGCAGGTGGCCGGTCGGGCGGTCACCCGTGAGGATGCGGAAACGCGAGGGGTCCTGGTCGATCGCCAGGTCGATCTCGGCGCTGCGGGCCTTCGAGCGGGCCAGCGAGGCATCAGAGGTTGCGGTTTCCAGGGCATCTTCACTGCGAGTCATGCGTGAATCCTATCCAATGTGTGAGTGATGGGGGGAATGGAAGAACGGTCAGCTCTCGGGCTGGAATGCCACGTCGGAGAGCAGGATGGTGACGGAGAGAGGCTCGATCGTCAGCGTCGAACGCGGGGTCACGTGCTCGACCTCGAGAGAAAGCTCAGCCGGGTTGAGCGTGGAGCCGACACCGCCCTCGGCAGGAGTGGCCCACACGGTCGAGTAGGCGACGAGCCAGTCCAGGTCATGGCCCTCGGGCAGGGTGACCTCGGCGCTGTCCAGGTTCGCGTTGATGATGATGAGCGCGTCGCGGTCGCCCCACGTCACGCCCGAGCGCAGCATCTGGAACGTGCGGTGGTGCCAGTCCGTCCAGCCGTAGTCCGGCATGGGCATGCCCTGGGCGGTGTACCAGGACAGGTCGGCGATCGTGTCTCCGTTACGGGGGGTGCCGGTCGCGAAGCGGTCAGGACGCAGGACCGGGTGGGCCTTGCGCAGGGCGATCAGCCAGGAGACGGCGTCAATCTGTGCGTGCTGGCTCTCGGCCAGGTCCCAGTCGACCCACGAGATCGGGTCATCCTGGCAGTAGGCGTTGTTGTTGCCGTACTGGGTGCGGCCGAACTCGTCGCCGCCCGTCAGCATGGGCGTGCCCGAGGAGACGAACATCGTCGCCAGGATGTTGCGCTGTGAGCGGGCGCGCAGGTCGGCGATCGTCATGTCGGAGAGGATCGCGTAGGGGGTGTCGGCATTCGGGTGTGTGCCGTTCGAAGCAAGTGTGCCCTCCACGCCGTGGTTCCACGAGCGGTTGTCGTCTGACCCGTCCCGGTTGTTCTCCAGGTTCGCCGTGTTGTGCTTGCGGTCGTAGGCAGTCAGGTCCGCGAGCGTGAAGCCGTCGTGGGCCGTCACAAAGTTGATCGAGGCGCGGGGACCGCGCAGACGGCCCAGGCCGTGCTCGAAGACGTCCTGGGAACCGGACAGGCGGGTCGCCAGGTCGTTGGGGCCGGAGACGACATGGCCCGAGGCCTGGGCGCGCACGTCCGCCAGCCAGAAGTTACGCAGGGCGCCGCGGTAGTGGTCGTTCCACTCGGAGAAGGGGACGGGGAAGTTACCCGTCTGCCAGCCGCCCGGACCCACGTCCCACGGCTCGGCGATCAGCTTCGAGTGGGCCAGGACCTCGTCCGTCGCCATCGCGATGAGGAGCGGGTGCATGGGGCTGAAGCCCGTCGAGAAACGGCCGAGCGTGGCCGCCAGGTCGAAGCGGAAACCATCCACGCCCATCTCGCGGACCCAGTAGCGCAGCGAATCCAGCACCATCTGAATGGTCTTCGGATGGTCCACGTTGATGGTGTTGCCCGTGCCCGTCACGTCGATCGTCTGGACCGGGCGCGAGGTGGTGTGACGGTAGTACATGTCGGAGTCGAGACCGCGCCAGGACAGGGACGGACCGGCGTCGCCGCCCTCACACGTGTGGTTGTAGACAACGTCGAGAATGACCTCGATGCCCGCCTGGTGCAGGAGCGAGACCATGCCGCGGAACTCGTCGACGACCGCCTGGGCGCCGCGCTCGCGCGAGGCCTCGCTGGCGTAGGAGGGCTCGGGGGCGAAGAAAGAGAGGGTCGAGTACCCCCAGTAGTTCGTCAGGCCTCGTTCGGTGAGGAAGGGCTCGTCGCACTTCGCGTGGACGGGCAGCAGCTCGACGGCGGTGACGCCCAAGTCCTTCAGGTAGGACACGGAGGCAGGGTGAGCCAGGCCTGCGTAGGTGCCGCGCAGCTCCGCGGGCACACCGGGCATGTTCTTCGTGAAGCCCTTGACGTGGATCTCGTAGATGACGGTGGTCTCCCACGGCGTGTGGGGCTGCGGCGCGATCGGGAAGGAGGGCTCTACGACGACCGAGCGCGGCATATACGGCGCGGAGTCGATGGGGGAGCGGCGCAGCGGGTACTCGGAGGGGTAGAGGTCCTCATCCACGCAGTGCGCGTAGACCGCAGGCTTCATGTCCACCACGCCGTCGAGGCCTCGGCCGTAGGGGTCGAGGAGAAGCTTGTGCGAGTTATAGAACTGGCCGCCGTCAGGATCCCAGGTGCCGTGCACGCGGAAACCGTAGCGGGTGCCCGCACCGTATCCGGGGATGTGACCATGCCAGATGCCGGTCTTCGGGCCGAGCAGAGCGAAGCGGGTCTCAGCTCCGGCCTCGTCGAAGATGCACATGTCCACGCCGGAGGCGGCCCTGGCGACCACGGCGACATCGAGCCCATTGCCCGACGGGAAAACCCCCAGACGGGTGGGAACAGGGTTCGGTTCGGTGACACGCACGATGGGGACGCTGGACGAGCCGGAACGCTCGGACATAAAAGAGTGCCTCTTTCTCACGAATCAGTGACCGCACCCTAGCCTGATAGATACAGCCATGACACATCATACGTGACCGTTAATTAAGCGGTCGGATTAGGGAGTGTGCTGAGGGTATGAGCAGCGGCACGCACTGGTGAGGGAACCCTCATATATATGGGCGTGCTGCGCAGAATGTGGCACGCTAGAAGTCATGAGAATTGTCGTGTGTGTGAAGCATGTCCCCGACATGCAGTCCGAACGCCGTTTTGAGGGCGGCCGCCTGGTGCGCGGTGAGGACGATGTGCTCAACGAACTGGACGAGAACGCCATCGAGGCAGCCGTCCAGCTCAAGGAATCCGAAGAGGATGCGGGTCGCGAGGCCGAGGTCGTCGCGCTGACGATGGGCCCCGAGGACGCCGAGGACTCCCTCATGCGCGCCCTGCAGATGGGCGCCGACCGCGCCTACATCGTCTCCGACGAGTTCCTCGAGGGCTCCGACGTCATCACGACCGCCTCCGTTCTGTCCGTCGCGATCGCGAAGATCGCGCAGGAGTGCGGCCCTGTCGACCTGGTGATCACCGGCATGGCGTCGCTGGACGCGATGACCTCCATGCTGCCCGCCGCCCTGGCCGCCAAGGCCCACATGCCGCTGCTGGGCCTGGCCCGCTCCCTGAGCGTCGAGGACGGCACTGTCACCATCGAACGCGCCGTCGACGGGTACACCGAGACCGTGCGCGTCGCGCTGCCCGCTGTCGTCTCCGTGACTGACCAGATCAACGAGCCGCGTTACCCGGCCTTCGCAGCGATGAAGGCCGCCCGCAAGAAGCCGCTGGATCAGTGGGGCATCGACGACCTCGTCGAGGTTCCCGGCGGTGAGGCCCTCGTCATGCGCCGCGCGCTGACTTCCGTCACCCATGGCGAGGAGAAGACCCGCGACGGCTCGGGCACGATCATTCAGGACGCCGGCGAGGGCGGGCGCGCTCTGGCCGACTACATCCTTTCGGTGGTGAAGTGACATGACGCAGCAGATGAGTTCCCCGATTCTCGTTCTGGCCGACCAGGCGGGCGATCACCTGACGCCCCTGGCTCGCCAGGCGGTTACGCTGGCCGCGTCCCTGACTTCCGCCGACGTCGTCGCGCTGTCCCTGGCCGCCACTCCCGATGTGGCCGCCCTGTCTGAGCTGGGCGCGACCCAGCTGCTGCATGCCGACCTGGGTGACGCGGCGCGTTCCTCGGTCGTGGCCTCCGACGCGCTTGTTTCCGCGCTGGCGACCGGCAGTTTCGGTCTGGTGCTCCTGTGCTCGGACTACCGTGGTCGCGAGATCGCCGGCCGTGTCGGCGCCCTCACCGAGGCCGGCGTGGTCTCCGGTGCGTCCTCCGTCGGCTTCGACGGCGGCGTCCTCCAGATCGGCAAGACCGCTCTGGGTGGCTCCTGGTCGATGCGGATCGTCCTTGAGGGACAGACCCCGATCGTCGGCATCGCCTCTGGCGTCATCGACGAGGCCCCGGTGGCCTCTCCCGTCGGCCTGACCCCGCAGACCCTGGCCGTCGAGCTGAGCCCCGAGGCCTCCGCGATTCAGGTCGTCTCTTCCGTGCCCGACGAGGAGGAAGGCGTGTCCCTGACGGATGCGTCCACTGTCGTGTGCGGTGGCCGCGGCGTGGACGGCGACTTCGAGCTGGTTCGCTCCGTCGCTCAGGCGCTCGGCGGCGCCGTGGGTGCGACCCGCGTCGCCTGCGACGAGGGCTGGGCACCGCGATCCGAGCAGATCGGCCAGACCGGTCTGACCGTCACCCCGAATCTCTACATCGGCCTGGGCGTATCCGGCGCGATCCACCACACGGTGGGCATGCAGTCCTCCGCCCACATCGTCGCCGTGTGTGACGACCCGGACGCCCCGATCTTCGAGATCGCGGACTTCGGCGTCGTCGGCGACGTCACCGAGGTCGTGCCCGCAGCCCTGGCCGCCATCGAGGAGGCGCGCTCCCAGGCGTGAGCGTCTACCTCGACCACGCGGCCACCACGCCGCTGCGCGAGTGCGCCCTCGAGGCGTGGACCCGCGCCCAGCGTGACCTGGCCGCAACCCCCGGCAATCCCGCCGCCCTCCACTTCGGAGGGCGGCGGGCCCGTCGCATGCTCGACGACGCGCGCGAGCAGGTCGCAGCGGCCCTCGGCGCAGACATCCACGAGGTTATTTTCACCTCTGGAGCCACCGAATCGGATGCCCTCGGCGTGATGGCCTCGGCCCGAGGCATGCGCGGGCGCGACGGCGCGCGCGACCTGATCGTCGTCTCGGGCCTCGAGCACGACGCGGTCGCCCATCAGCGCGAGGTTGCCTCTCGCGAGGGCTTCTCCTGGGAGTTCCTGCCCGTGGATGCGGGCGGCGTGTCCATCCTGCCCGGTGTTTCCGGCGACGACGCGCCCGGTCCGTGGGACGGTCGCCTCGCGCTCGGATCCATGACCCTTGTGTCCTCCGAGATTGGCACGATTCAGCCGGTCGCAGACTTCGCCGAGCTCGTGCACGCCAGCGGAGGGCTCGTACATTCCGACGCCGCCCAAGCTATCCCAACCCTGGACGTGTCATTTGGAGAACTCGGCCTGGACCTCATGAGCGTCGGCGGCCACAAGGTCGGCGCCCCTGCTGGCATCGGCGTTCTCCTCGCCCGACGAGGCATCCCCATGACGACCGACCGACCCGGCGGCGGCCACGAGCGCTCGATCCGCTCGGGCACGCCCGACGTTGCGGGTGCCTGCGCTCTCGGTGCTGCCCTCACCGAGGTTGTCGCCCAGCGCGCCGCTTTCGCAGCCCGTGCGGCCGACCTGCGCGCGCATCTGCTGTCCCACCTGCCGGAGGGCACGTATCTGACGGTGGGGGAGACGGCCTCGTCGAGCGCCATCATCCACCTGTCCCTGCCCACCGCCCGCCCCGAAGCCGTCCTCATGGCTTTCGACATGGCTGGGATCGCCGTGTCTGCTGGGTCTGCCTGCCACGCGGGGGTCACGCGCCCCTCCGAGATCGTCATGGCGATGGGACGCAGCGAGGAGCAGGCACTCGGCGTGCTGCGCGTCTCGCTCGGCCATGAGACGACGCGCGACGACATCGACGCCTTCCTGGCTGCCCTGCCCGTGGCCATCCGCGCGGGGGCCGCCCTGGACGGCGTCGCACACGTGCGCAACGAACGAAACGAGGAACGCTAGATGCGAGTTCTGGCAGCACTGTCCGGCGGCGTGGACTCAGCCGTCGCCGCCGCGAAGGCCGTGGAAGCCGGGCACGACGTCGTCGGCGTCCACATGGCCCTGTCCTCCCAACCCCAGGAGTGTCGCATCGGCTCGCGCGGCTGCTGCTCGATCGAGGACGCCGGGGACGCGGCGCGCGCCGCCGAAATCATCGGCATCCCGTTCTACGTGTGGGACCTCGCCCAGGAATTCGAGCAGACCGTCATCACCGACTTCGTCGCCCAGTACAAGGCCGGGCGCACCCCCAACCCCTGCGTGCGCTGCAACGAGTTCGTGAAGTTCCGCGAGCTGGCCACCCGCGCCCGCGCGCTCGGCTTCGATGCGGTGTGCACCGGCCACTACGCGGCCATCGTCGATGGCGAGGCCGGACCCGAGCTGCACCGCGGCGCCGACAACCTCAAGGACCAGTCCTACGTGCTGGCCGTCATGGGGCCCGAAGAGCTTCACCGCGTCGTCCTGCCGCTGGGGGACGCTCCCAACAAGGCGTGGGTGCGCTCCGAGGCCGAGCGCCTCGGCCTGGGCGTGTCCAACAAGCCGGACTCCTACGACATCTGCTTCATTCCCGACGGCGACACGCAGGGCTTCCTGCGCGCTCACCTGGGTGCCTCGGAGGGTGAGATCGTCACCCCCGACGGCGAGGTGCTCGGCCGCCACGAGGGCTACTGGAACTACACGGTCGGCCAGCGCAAGGGCCTCGGCATCGGCGCGCCCGCACCCGACGGGCGCCCCCGCTACGTCCTCGAGACGAGGCCGGAGACCAACCAGGTCGTCGTGGGGGCCTCCGAGCTCCTGTCCATCTCCCGCATTACGGCCACGGATGCCGTCTGGCTCGCCTCCGACGACGACGGCTCCGACGCCACCGACCTCTTCGTGCAGCTGCGCGCGCACGGCACGCCTGTGCCCGTCGCGTCGCTGGCGCGCGACCTGGACGCTGGAACCATCAGCGTTGTCCTCGCGAGCAGTGCGCGCGGTGTCGCGCGCGGCCAGTCGATGGTCGTGTATCGCGGTACCCGTGTTCTCGGCGAGGGAACTATCGACGCAACCGGGCGCTGATTCTCTCGGGCCTGCGCGACACCTAGCGACGTGGGCGAGGGCATGCGGACGCTCCGGGGGACATCGGTTAGACTGGGGTGGCGCGCGAGTGGCGGAATTGGCAGACGCGCTGGATTTAGGTTCCAGTGTCTTTGACGTGTGGGTTCGAGTCCCATCTCGCGCACAGTTGCCCGTGCCCGGTCGCCCCGGGGAGGTGGCGGTCGATAGACTGAGGTCATGAGCGCTTTGGATATTGGCTGCAAGGCCCCCGACTTTACCGCTGAGACCACCCAGGGAACCCTGTCCCTGTCGGATCTGCTCGCCGCCTCGTCGCGCGGCGTCGTCGTCTACTTCTACCCGAAGGCCTCCACGCCCGGCTGCACGAAGGAGGCCTGCGACTTCCGCGATTCTCTGGCCTCGCTCCAGGGCGCCGGCTACTCGGTGATCGGCGTGTCCGCCGACTCGATGGCCGCCCTCGAGCGCTTTACGGAGAAGCAGTCGCTGACCTTCCCGCTGGCCTCCGACCCGGATCACGAGATTCTCGAGGCCTACGGTGCTTGGGGCGAAAAGAAGAACTACGGCCGCACCTACGTGGGCATCATTCGCTCGACCGTGGTCGTCAACCCTGACGGTACGGTCGCCCTGGCCCAGTACAACGTGAAGGCAACGGGTCACGTGGCGCGTCTGCGTAAGGCGCTCGGTATCGACTAATCCCGTTGCTTTTTGAGTAACTAGCACATATGATTGTCAAGAAACTGACAGCTAGTTACTAATGGAGGAGTTATGGGGGCCAGGACGCCTGACGCGTATCGAATCGGTGCGGGGCAGGTGACGCAGGAGTATCCGGCCGATGCTGTGCCCGCGCGTGCGCGCAAGCAGCCCAGCCTGCCCACGATGTCCCGTGCGCCCGAGTCGTCTCCCGCCGAACAGGCCGTCACCGCCGAGGTCGCGGTGGTTCGACGCAAGGCTTCCGGTGCGCCGCGCTCCTCGAATGATTCTCGTCCCTCGAAGAACGCTGCCGCGGTGACGCAGCGCCAGGTAACTGTGCGCGAGGCCGCCCCCGCGCAGGCCGCACCCGTTGTGGAATCTCCCGCGCGCGAGTACGCGCATTTGGACGAGGCCGGGGTGGCCTTTGAGGGCGATCAGCGTCCTGGCGTTCCCGTCCATCATGACTGGCACCGCACGACGATGCGCGTCGTGAACTCGGCAGGGGAGCAGGTAGCTCAGAAACGGGGCGTGTCCGCGCCGGCATTGCCTGTGCCAACACAGGTCGAAGAGGCCTCTGGAGTCGGCGGTGCGTCGCGTGCCCAGCGCGCGACACGACGCTCGGGTGTCGCTGCCTCGCGCATGGATCGCCGTGAGCGTCCTGCCCGCCGCGGGCAGCGCCTTCCTGGCCTTCTGATGTTCCTCCTCGGCTTCATCTCAGCGCTCCTGATTGTTGCGGCCGTTGTCGGTGGACTGTATGTTGCGCGCTCGACGGGTTCTTCCGGCTTTACGAACGCCGTCGACTCCTGTCACGCACGTGGTTTGCATGCTCGCTTGGCCAGTGATGAGACCTCGCTGACCCTCGAGGCCTTCTCCGATAGTGGGGATAGTCTGACGACACCGATCTTCCAGTGCGTGCTCGGCAAGCTCGGTACCCCAGCGGCGGTGCGCGAGCGCATGTACGCGACCCGCGCGATCGATGGCACTCAGTCGGAGCAGTGGGGCGCCTATAAGGCGACCTGGACGTACGAACCGGATCAGGGCTTGACCGTCATCGTCAGCTCCCGCTGACGGCGTGATCGGCCCGGGGGAGTGTCATCATCTGAGATTTGTCCTACCGCATTGCCTTGTATCGCTCGTAAAATGAGCGGGTATTTCAATGCGTGAAGGAGTATCTCGTGTCCGATTCGCAGCCCGCCGTGCCCGCCGCCCCCGTGGGGGAAGATATCGCACTGGCGATCCGAGGCCTCGTCAAGATTTATGGCAACCTCGTCGCCGTCGCCGACCTATCCCTCGATATCCCCACCGGATCCTTCTACGGGATTGTCGGTCCTAACGGTGCCGGTAAGACAACGACGCTGACCATGGCCACAGGCCTGCTCACCCCCGACCGTGGCACTGCGTACGTGCACGGCGTCGACGTGTGGGCGCGAACCCAGGAGGCGCGTGCCCTCCTCGGCGTCATGCCCGACGGTATGCGGCTGCTCGACCGCCTCTCCGGCCCCGACTTCCTCGTCCACGTGGGCATGCTTCACGGCCTCGACGCGTCCGTCGCCCGCGAGCGCGCCCACGAGCTCCTCGCGGCCCTCGACCTGGCCGAGGCCGGCAAGAAGCTGATCAGCGACTACTCGGCCGGCATGACGAAGAAGATCGCCCTGGCCGCCGCCCTCATTCACTCCCCGCGAGTCCTGGTCCTCGACGAGCCTTTCGAGGCCGTGGATCCCGTTTCCGCGACCAACATCCGCCAGATCCTCACCGACTACACGCGTCGCGGTGGCACCGTCATCCTGTCCTCGCACGTGATGGCCACCGTCCAGCAGCTGTGCACGCACGTGGCCATCATCGACAAGGGGCGCGTGCTCGTCGCAGGAACCACCGACGAGGTTGCCCAGGGCGGAGACCTGGGGGAGCGCTTCACCGCTCTGGTCGGCGGCGTCCACTCCGAGGAAGGTCTGTCGTGGTTGGGCAACTGATTCGCCTCAAGCTTCGCATCATCTGGAACACTGTCCGCAAGCAGACGGTCGTCCTCGTTCTGGCCGTCCTCGGTGTCCTCTACTTCGGCGCAATCTATGCTTCCGCGCTCGTGGGCACCGCCTTCCTTGCTCGCTCCGACGAGGCTTCGCTGGCCGCGCCCGTGATGCCGATTGTCGGGCCCTTCATCTTCTTGCTGTGGTTGGTCCTTCCGATCATCTTCGCTTCGATGGACAACTCTCTCGATCCAGTGCGCCTGTCGCCCTACGTGGGACCCAGCAAGCGCCTCGGAGCGGGGTTGGCTGCCTCGACTGCGGTCGGTCCCGGCGGGCTCCTGTCCGCGATGATCCTCTTCCTACCCGTCTGGTTCGCGCTGTGGCGCGCCCAGTGGCTTGAGGCGCTCGGCTGGTTCATCGCTGGTGTCGTGACGCTGCCTCTCGCGGTGCTCTGGGCGCGCGCGGTCGGGACCTGGTTCGCGGTACGCCTGGACAGCTCGGGCAAGAAGGATGCCGTCACGGCCCTGGGTGCCGTCGTCTTCATGATGGTGCTGACTCCCTTGGGTTACTGGATGTCTTTGCTGACCCGGAACTTTTCCGTTGAGGCCTTCAAGGCGGGTTTGAACGTCGCACTGTGGACTCCCTTCGGCGCTCCCTTCGGTGTGGTTGCTTCGCTGCTCGAGGGCGCGTGGGTGGCCGCGGCGATCCGTGCTCTCGTCACGGTCGTGACCGCCGTCGTCGGTTGGCGGGCCTGGCTCGCCGTCCTGCGCCCCGTCATGAGCGGCTACGCCGGTGAGATCAGCGCCGACGCGCAGCGCGCCATCGACGAGGGACGCCACCTCATCGACGAATCCCTCGAAGAAGAAGCGCGTAGTCGCCGCTCCGAGCAGTCGCGAGCCGCCGGCCTGCGCAGCGTCGACCTGTTCACGCGCCTCGGCCTCGGAGTGCGCAGCGCCTCCCTGGCCGCGCGCACGCTGCGCTACTGGATCGTCGATACGCGCCTGAACATGAACATGGCACTCGCGCTGCTGTTCCCGGTTGTCGCGATCTTCATGGGGCGGCTGGCTGCTGAGGGGCAGTCGTTCGCGTTCTCGGCGGGTATCTTCCTCTACCTGGTGCCCATCACAACGGGCCTGACGACCGGTGCGCTCATGCAATATGACTCGACGGGCGCCTGGATCGTGGTGTCGTCGGGGATGAGTGGTCGCGAGGAACGTCGCGGACGCCTCGTTGGTTCGCTCATTGTGTTAGTACCTCAGGTCATCGGTTATCTCATTCACGATGCCGCGACCGGCGCGAGCGCCTCCGATTTTGTGTTCCACCAGGTGATGGGCGTTGTTCTTTTCGCCGGTGCCGCTGCGACGACCCTCGTCGTGAATGCGCGGTGGGTGTACCCGGTGCAGCCCCCGGGCACGTCCCCGCTGGCGACGAAGGGAACCGGTTCCTTCCTGATGACGATGCTGCTGCAGCTCGTGGGCTTCGCGGGTACCGCCGTCCTGCAGATCCCGTCCTACGTGCTGCTCGTGCTGGCGTCCTTCGGCTTCGTTCCCAACTGGGTCGCCTACGTCGTGGCCCTCGCGTGGTCGGTTCTCGTCCTTGAGGCAGCCGTTCGGATTGGCGGGCGCGTGTGGGACCGCTACGCTGTCGCCGCACTGACGTCGATCCGCAGTTGGCCGGGACACTGATCTCTGCTTGTGTGGATGTACGAGGCCGGGGTTGCCCACTGGGTGCCCCGGCCTCGTTGTCGGATGCTGTGGCGCACTGTGCCGGAGGGGTAGTGGTGTTTTGTCCTTTCACCCAAATAAGGCGGGGTGCCGGCGATTCGCCGACACCCCGCCTATGACTATGACACACGGATTAAGAGCGCTTCCTCCGCATTGCCGCGGCGCCGATAGTGCCCGTCACGGCTGCGAGCGCAAGCACATTGCCGGTGAGAGCACCGGTCTTGGCGAGCTGCGTTGCAGGCGTAGGAGGAACCGAGGGCGTCACCGTCGTCGGTGTAGGCGTCGGACCAGGCTTGAAGGATAGTCGTGTCACGTAGGGATGCGACTCGCTGGTCGTGTACTTCAGAGGATGCACCATGAGCGGAGCTTCATTCCATCCGGCTGAAGGGCCGGTCATGGGCGCCCTCCATCCGGCAGAAAAAGGGATGCCTGTAGGGGGACATGCGGGCGATGGAGGATCAAATACTGTTCCAAGGACGGACCGAGGCTCGGCCGGTTCGACAGCGTCGTAGTCGCCCATAGTCGGAGGGCATGCGGGTGAAGGCGTCCCAGGCCTGACCGTGACGCCGAGTTGTTTTTCAACATCAACCGAGATAGTGCCCTGCGTGAGGTGATCGATCTGGTAATCCGTATCGGCAGTAGCGGATTCAGTGAAGGCAATCTTCGAAATGGTGATCACCGCTTCGCCGTGAAGCGCAGCCATCGCGTCCTTGAGGGCTTCGATAGTGGTGATCTGTTCGGGGGTATCGAAGTCAACGCTAACCGTTGCGGTCTGTCCATTAACTGCCACTGTTGTCGCCGAGAAGCCCTGGGGAAGCCCCGTCACCGAAATGGCCGAGGGATCAGAAAACTTCAGCTGCGCAGGAAGAGTGATCTGCGTTGTGAAGCCCAAGTGAGCATTCTTCAGTGCAATATCGTCGAAAGCGTTGGGCGTCTCGTCGTACTTCTGGAGGAGATCAGCAATGCGTCCACCTCGAAGGTCCTTCAAGTGAACGACGTTCTCGATGGTCAGAAGAGAATCTTTGCTCTCGGCGTAGATCTTTTCCGTCTGAGTTGGAGTGTTCCCATCCAGGCCGACCTTAAAATCGTTGTCGATTGTCGGGTCATCACCGTTGACCGGAAGGGTGCCGAAAACCTTCTTGTACTTGTAAATCCCGGTCAAGCGATCCGAAGACAACTCCCACGTGGAGAATTCGTAGTCGGGAATTCCAGCGGCTTGGAAGAAGTTGGGTCCGGTCTTCGGGGGCTGCAAGTCGTGGCCGTCTTCTTCATCAACCCAGCGCGTCGTCCGGGTTGGTGCGGACGCGAAGCAATCGGTAGGCGACTGTGCCAGTGCCAGGGTCTTCGTATCGAAGTGAAAGACCTGAGCGGGAGCGGTCGCTGATGCGAAGAAGTTGAACTTCCCTGTAACGGTAACCTGTTCGCTGGCCAGTCGTGTCGCTTCCGTGGGGTCGGTCGTGCCAACGGCGTAGGGGACCTGGACCTTGATCGTGTGCTGGCCGGGGTTGTCTTTCTCTGCATCGTAGATGTCGAGCAGCTGCTGCCAGTTCAGATCTTTGAGCTGGATGTTCGCAGTGACCTGTGTGCGGTCATCGCCCGGGGAGAACGAGGTGTAGGCGATCATTGACGAGGTAGATTTCGCGCGAGACGTCCCCAGCGTGACTGTCTGAGGGACACTCAGGGTCAGTGCGATATCGGAGTCGAAGTTGGCGCCGGAGTCATGAGGAGAGAGTCCCTGTGCAGCCGCAGCGCGGATTTCGGCCTCGTGGCCTGCCAGAAGCGTAGTGACCGGAATGTCCAGCACGACGGTACCGTGATAGGTCGTGATCACAGGGTTGGCATTGCACACAGTCGTGCTTGTTGATGAAACGTATTGTGAGAGTGGGAAGGGCTGAGCATCGGCTTGTGCGCTGCGAGGCGCAAACATTGTTAGCGTGCCTGTAGCGACGAGAGCCAAACCAGCACCCGTAGCTAGTACTCTCTGGCTTTTCCTCATGATGTTCCCCAGTCGTAGGTGAGCGAATTAAACGGAATGATTCATGATTTTTGAGTATACACATTGTTGTGGACAGTAGATCGCCTCTTGCGAGCTCAGCTTTGGTTTCACTGCTCTATCAGGCGTGGGCACATCGGGCGCAAGCCCTGAATGTGCGTGCGAACCCCTTGATACGCACGTAAACCCCTAGATGGGCACGTGGGCGGCGTTGCCCACACGCAGGTTATGAGGCCCGCGGGTAGATCATCGGGCTAACGTGCGTATCGTCGGGTCCACGTACGCTCCCAAAGGCCCGCACATAGGTATTGGGCTTTCGTGAGGAGCAGCGTGGCATGTCATGGCGCGAAAGAGTTCGCCCAGCAAGCAAGAAAATGCTCATTTTGGGAGTGTTTTCCCGGTGCTGGGCGAATTTTGTCGCGAGTGCGCGATGAGTGAGGAGATGACGGTATGGCATGTGTGCAGTCCCCGCCCGATTGGAGGCCACCGCGAGGCCTGCGGGGCCTGGCCGGGCTTCGAGACGACGCGCCGAGCGAAGCTCGTGGCACGGACGGCGAGCGGGCGGGCAGGCCTCGCGGTGGCCGGAGATCTGGCGGGGCGCTGCAGAGGCCGGAAATCTGGCGGGTTACGGCCAATACTGGAAAGCAAACGGGGGCACGGATGCGAAAAAACCGGCGACCCGAAGGCCGCCGGTTGTCTGTGCGTCATGGGGGACTTGAACCCTCAACCCGCTGATTAAGAGTCAGCTGCTCTGCCAATTGAGCTAATGACGCGGGGGACTTTCACCAGCCGGAGCCGGGAAAGCTGTGCGTCATGGGGGACTTGAACCCTCAACCCGCTGATTAAGAGTCAGCTGCTCTGCCAATTGAGCTAATGACGCGGGGGTTTTGCAACCGAGAGATAAATATACAGGCGCGTCCCGCCCGGCGCAAGTCAATGAGGGGCGTCGTGGCCTATGTCGCACGCTCGCCGGGCGTGAGCCACCCGGGCACCTACAATGGGGCCTCAGATGAAAGGGGAACGCCATGTCGGACGCGTCGAGCAACTACTCCTCGGTCGTGGAGGACATCCTCAAGCTCGTGTGGAGCGCCGAGGAAGCCGGCCGTGACGGCGTCAAGCCCAAGGACGTCTCCGAACACATGGGTGTCGTCCCTTCGACGGCAACGGAGAACATTCAGCGCCTGGCCCGCCAGGGCCTCGTCACGCACGAGCGCTACGGCCGCGTGCGACTGACCCCGCAGGGGCGCGCGATCGCCCTGGGAATGGTGCGCCGCCACCGTCTGCTCGAAACCTACCTGCACGAGGCCCTCGGTTTCTCATGGGATGAGGTGCACGAAGAGGCCGAGATTCTCGAACATGCGGTCTCTGATCGGCTTCTCGACCGCCTCGACCGAGTCCTCGGCTACCCGAGCCGTGACCCGCACGGTGATCCGATCCCACGAGCCGACGGCTCCAGCGATGACGTCTCCGGCTGTCCCGTCGACGCGCTCGACGTCACCGGCGGGGGAATCGTCGTCCGGCTGCCCGACCGCGACCCCGAAGCGTTGCGCGCGTGGGAGGAGGCCGGCCTCGTGCCCGGCGCTCATATCACCGTCGTCGCGTCCGACGCCGGGGGAGTGACCGTCCTGCTCGAGGATGGGCAGATGCTCCTCCTTGACCCCGCCCAGGCCTCGGGCATCGTCGTTCGGGACTGAGCCACACCGGCGCGACCCCACTTCCCATTGACGAGGCCCGGAAACGATCCAGCCCACCTGACCGAGTCGGCCGGGCGGGCTGGGAGCGCCCGTTGGTGGGCGCACAGGAGGGGGAGCGAAGTCCTCAGGCGAGGGAAGCGGATCCCATTGACGGGGGCACGTGGCGGCCGTGTCCGGCGGACAGGAGCGCCTCGCGCAGGGCGGTGATTGCGCTATCGAGTTCCTCGTCGCTGGCGGGGGCTGCCTTGGACAGGAGGATGTCGGTCTCGTCGCGCAGGGGGATGACGTGCAGGTGGGTGTGGGGCACCTCGAATCCCGCGATCGCCAGGCCGGCGCGCGGCACGCCGAACGCGGCCTTCTGCGCCAGTCCGATCGTGCGTGCCACAGTCATGAGGTGGGCGGCGACGTCCGAGGGGGCGTCCGTCCACGCCTCGTATGCGGTGCGCGGAACCACGAGGACGTGGCCCGGCGAGGTCGGCTCGATCGTTGCGAAGGCGACGCACAGGTCGTCGGCCCACACGAAGCGGCCGGGCCAGACACCCGTGATGATGTTGTCGAAGATAGTGCTCATGCGACTATTGTCACCTATTCGCGCTCACTTCGGTAGGTGGGCGCGTCCGGCGGGGCGGGCGGGCGTGAACTACCCTGGTGGGGAGTATTGTTACGCGACCCATCGTTAAGCGAGGAACGCACAGATGAGCGAAAATCCGCAGAGTGCCCCGGCCCAGCGCTACACCGCTGAGCTCGCAGGTCAGATCGAGACGAAGTGGCAGGACCGCTGGGAGGAGCTGGGCACGTTCTACGCGGACAACCCCACGGGCGACCTGGCTGGCCCGCTGGCCTCCCACAACCCCTTCTTCATCCTCGACATGTTCCCCTACCCCTCGGGTAAGGGCCTGCACGTGGGTCATCCGCTGGGCTACATCGCGACCGACACGCTGGCGCGCTACCGCCGCATGAAGGGCGACAACGTCCTGTACACGATGGGCTACGATGCCTTCGGTCTGCCCGCCGAGCAGTACGCCGTTCAGACCGGCCAGCACCCGGCCATCACCACGAACCAGAACATCGCGAACATGCGCCGCCAGCTGCGCCGCATGGGCCTGTCTCACGACTCGCGCCGTTCCTTCGCGACCACCGATATCGAGTACGTGCACTGGACGCAGTGGATCTTCCTGCAGGTCTTCAACTCCTGGTTCGATCCCGAGGCCACGGCTCCCGATGGCTCCCAGGGCGCGGCCCGTCCGATCACCGAGCTGATCGCAAAGCTCGAGTCCGGCGAGATTCGCCCCGAGGACGGCTCCGATTACAACTCCCTGGACCGCGTCGCCCAGGCGAAGGTCGTCGACTCCTACCGCCTCGCCTACGTCTCCGAGGCCCCCGTCAACTGGTGCCCTGGCCTGGGAACGGTCCTGGCCAACGAAGAGGTCACCGCCGACGGCCGCTCCGAGCGCGGCAACTACCCGGTCTTCAAGCGCAACCTGCGCCAGTGGATGATGCGTATCACCGCATACGGTAAGCGCCTGTCCGACGACCTCGACACAATCAACTGGCCCGAAAAGGTGCGCACCATGCAGCGCAACTGGATCGGCCGCTCCGAGGGCGCGACCGTCCGCTTCGACGTGCCCGGCGCGCGCGAGGCTGGCGCTTCCCTCGACTCCCTGGACGTCTACACGACGCGCCCCGACACGCTGTTCGGCGCGACCTTCATGGTCGTGGCTCCCGAGCACCCGATTCTCGGTGGAACCGTCGGTGGCGACGCCGGCGACGAGGCCGCCCTCACGCTGCCCGCCTCCTGGCCCGAGGGCACGAAGGACGCGTGGACGGGAGGCGCCGCCTCCCCGAAGGAGGCCGTGAGCGCCTACCGCGCCCAGGCCGCCGCGAAGTCCGAGGCCGAGCGCGCCGACGAGGAACGCAGCAAGACCGGCGTGTTCACCGGCCTGTTCGGCATCGATCCGGTCAACGGCCGCCCCGTTCCGATCTTCGTTGCCGACTACGTCCTGTGGGGCTACGGCACCGGCGCCATTATGGCCGTGCCTGCCCACGACGACCGCGACTGGGCGTTCGCCCGCGTCTACGACCTCGACATCGTGCGCACGATCGGCCCGGCCGACGACCCCTACGGCCCCGACCTCGAGGCCGGCGCGTACACGGGCGACGGCGTGGCCGTTGACTCCGCGAACGACGAGATCGACCTCAACGGCCTGGCCAAGGACGAGGCCAAGGCCGCCATGATCGAGTGGCTGGTCGCCAAGGGCCTGGGCCACGGCACCGTCACCTACCGCCTGCGCGACTGGCTGTTCAGCCGCCAGCGCTACTGGGGCGAGCCCTTCCCGATCGTGTGGGACGAGGACGGCGTCGCGCACGCCCTGCCCGAGGACATGCTCCCCGTCGAGCTGCCCGAGGTCAGCGACTACAGCCCGCGAACCTTCGACGCGGACGATGCCGAATCCTCGCCCGAGGCCCCGCTGGGCCGCGCCGAGGACTGGGTGAACGTCACCCTCGACCTGGGCGATGGCCCCAAGACCTACCGCCGTGAGACCAACACGATGCCCCAGTGGGCGGGTTCGTGCTGGTACGAGATGCGCTACACCGACCCGACGAACTCGAAGCGTTTCTCCGGAGAGGAGAACCTGGCCTACTGGATGGGTCCGCGCGAGGGCAAGGTTAGCGGCGGCACCGACATGTACGTCGGCGGCGTCGAGCACGCGGTCCTGCACCTGCTCTACGCCCGCTTCTGGCAGAAGGTCCTCTTCGACCTGGGGCACGTGCCGGGCTCCGAGCCCTTCCACACGCTTTTCAACCAGGGCTACGTCCAGGCCTATGCCTACACCGACGCACGCGGCCAGTACGTGCCCGCCGACGAGGTCGAGGGCGACGAGACGACCGGCTTCACCTACAAGGGCGAGCCCGTTAACCGCGAGTACGGCAAGATGGGCAAGTCCCTGAAGAACATCGTCACGCCCGACGAGATGTACGACGCCTACGGCGCCGACGTCTTCCGCGTGTACGAGATGAGCATGGGCCCCCTCGACCTGTCGCGCCCGTGGGAGACCCGCGCCGTCGTCGGCTCCCAGCGCTTCCTGCAGCGCCTGTGGCGTAACGCGGTCGACGAGGAGACCGGCGAGCTCACGGTCACCGACGAGCCCGCGGACGACAAGACGCGTCGCCTCGTGGCCCGCACGATCGCCGAGGTCACCGAAGAGTACGAGAACCTGCGCATCAACACCGCGATCTCCAAGCTCATTGTCCTCAACAACCACCTGACCAGCCTGGACGCCGTCCCGCGCGACGCCATCGAACCGCTGATCCTCATGCTCGCTCCGGTCGCCCCGCACCTGTGTGAGGAGCTGTGGAGCCGCCTGGGCCACGAGGCCTCCCTGGCCCGCGAGCCCTTCCCGGTCGTCGAGGATTCCTCGCTGCTGGAGGAAGACACGGTCACGGCCGTTGTCCAGGTCAACGGCAAGGTCAAGGCCCGCATCGAGGTCGCTCCCTCCATCTCTGAGGAAGACCTTGTCGCGGCTGCCCTGGCCGAGGCACCGATCGTCAAGGCCCTCGGCGGGGCAGATCCCCTCAAGGTGATCGCCCGTGCGCCGAAGCTGGTCAACGTCGTCGTCAAGAAGTGAGGTCGCATGCCTGAAGGCGATGCAGTCCGTCGCCTAGCCGGTACCCTCGACGAGCTTTTCGTCGGGGGTATCGTCTCGGCGTCGTCCCCGCAGGGGCGCTTCGCGTCCTCCGCAGCCCTCCTGGACGGGTGGGTCATGCAGCGGGTGCGCGTGCACGGCAAACACATGTTCATTGGCTTTGTCCCGCCCATCGAAGGTGAGACGTACGAGGCCGGGGTGGCCCTCCTGGAGGGTGCCGCGGCCGGCAGTGGGGAGCCGATCCTGCCCGAGGATGCTCCCTGGCCGGACCGGTGGGTGCATATCCACCTGGGTCTGTACGGCTGGTGGCGCTTCAACGGCGACGAGACCGTCGTCGACGAGGGGCACGGCGTCGCTCACCGCATCCCCAACGTCCCGAAGGGAGAGTGGAACGGCCACTCCGAGACCCGCTGGGGCGAGGGCTTTGGCGAGGCCAAGGCGGGGGAGTGGGAGCCGCCGGAGCCGGTCGGTGCCGTGCGCCTGCGTCTGTTCAACGACCATGCCGTCGCCGACCTTGTGGGCCCCAACCGCTGTGACCTCATCACGGACGAGGAGCGCATCAAGGCCGAGTCGAAGCTGGGGCCGGATCCCCTAGACGCGGGGGCCCGCTCCGATGTCGAGGCCATGGAGCGTTTTGCCCAGGTCGCCCACTCTAAGAAGCGCGCGATTGGCGAGATCGTCATGGATCAGTCGATTATCGCGGGCGTGGGCAACATCTACCGTGCCGACGCCCTGTTCCTCGCGGGCATCTCGCCCCACCGTAAGGGCGCCAATATCTCCATCAAGCGCCTGCGCGAGCTGTGGGTCCTGATCTGCGACCTCATGAACCGCGGCCTGGCCGCAGGTCGCCTGGACACGATGGATCCGGAGGAGGCCCCCAATCCGCCGATTGAGGGTGACGAGGAGGCCTCGCGCTGGTACGTGTACCACCGCACGGACCGCCCGTGCCTGCGCTGTGGGACGCCGATCCGCGAGGCGCTCATGCAGAACCGACGCCTGTTCTGGTGTCCGTCCTGCCAGCGCTGAGCGCGCGAAGAACCGTCAGGGGAGTGCGGGCCGCAAGGCTCGCACTCCTCGCCCGTTGTCAGGCGATCTCTTCGAATCCGAGAACCGAGTAGAGTTCGCGGGCCCCGCCGTGGCGCGTATCCAGGCGCAGGGCGAGGGTGTCGAATCCCCACTGCGAGCAGCGCGTCGCGACCTCGGAGACGAGGGCGGTCGCGATGCCGCGCCTGCGGTAGTCGGGGGCGACGATCAGGTCCACCACGAAGGGGCCGTCCGGCGCATCATCCCAGGGGGATTCGCGGACGACGAGGATCGCTCCGACGAGCGTTCCCCCGTCCCAGGCGCCGATGAACGAGTCTTCCGTGGTCGCCCCGAAAGCGCCCTCAAACGTCAGGCGTAGTTCTTCGGAGGTTTCCAAGAGCGCCTCGGGCGTGACGTCGTCGTCGTACGCCTCGAGGGTGAGCACCGCGAGCGCGGGGATGTCGAATGTTGTGAGCGTGGCGATCTCAATACCCTGAGGCCGATTCGCCGCTGACAACGCGTCCAGGGGGGCATGTAGAGTTCGAGCTTCCATAAACCAACTATAGGTGAGGATGCTCACTTTGTCATGGGTCTTGAACGGATTCTCACAGACCGCATCTGACGAGGGCGAATGCCCCTCAGATGTAGAGGGCCGGCTCCTCGAAGAAGTAGTTGGGATCGACGATGAGATCGCGGTCGCGCGTATCCTTTTCCGGCTTGGGCAGCAGACGCGCGGGCACGCCGATTGCGACGTTGCCACAGGGCACGTCCTTGACGACGACGGCGTTCGCGCCGATCTTGACACCCGTGCCCACGGTGATGGGTCCCAGTACCTTTGCGCCCGCCCCGATC
This sequence comes from Schaalia odontolytica, assembly GCF_005696695.1. Lineage (NCBI taxonomy): Bacteria > Bacillati > Actinomycetota > Actinomycetes > Actinomycetales > Actinomycetaceae > Schaalia > Schaalia odontolytica. The sequence continues at coordinate 990,817 of NZ_CP040006.1, forward strand.
ATGACGTGGTCACCGACGGTGGGGTGGCGCTTGCCCGGCGTCATGGCGACGCCGCCGAGGGTGACGCCGTGGAAGATGACGACATCGTTGCCGACCTCGGCGGTCTGGCCGATGACGACGCCCGTCGCATGATCGATGAAGACGCGGCGCCCGATGGTGGCCTCGGGATGAATGTCCACGCCGGTGACGGCTCGGGCCATGGAGGACAGGACGCGCGCGGGGGTGCGGGCACCGTGAGCCCACAGAGCGTGGGAGACGCGGTGAGTCCACAGGGCGTGCACGCCCGGGTAGGTCAGTGCGATCTCCAGGGCGGAGGTGGCCGCGGGGTCGCGGCGCTGCGCCGTCACGAGGTCCTCTCGGAAGAGCCCGAGCGCCCGGGTGGGCAGGGCGCGCGAGAGGGTCTTCGACAGGGCGCGTACTGTGAGCTTCACGAGTTCCTCCTGGATGGTCGACTGAGACGGAAACGGACAGGTGGCCCCGGACATTCCATCCGGGGCCACCTTAGCGCGTCAAGCTGGAAAGATCAGTCCTCGAGGCCCGCGAACAGGGCAGTCGAGAGGTAACGCTCACCCGTGTCGGGCAGGAGCGTGACGATCTTCTTGCCGGCCAGCTCGGGACGAGCGGCGACGGCGGCTGTGCCCGCCAGGGCAGCGCCCGAGGAGATGCCCACGAGCAGACCCTCTTCGGCGGCAGCGCGGCGAGCGAACTCGAGGGCCTGTGCGGTCTCGACAGAGATGACCTCGTCCACGATGTCCGCGTCGAAGGTGTCGGGCACGAAGTTGGGCATGAGGCCCTGGATGCCGTGCGGGCCGGGGGTACCGCCGGTCAGCAGGGGAGACTCGGCGGGCTGAACGGCGATGATGCGCACGTTCGGGTTCTTCTCCTTGAGGACCTTCGCGACGCCCGAGATGGTGCCACCCGTGCCAACGCCGGCGACGAAGACGTCAACCTGGCCGTCGGTGTCGGCCCAGATCTCCTCGCCGGTGTGCGCCACGTGGGCGGCCGGGTTGGCGGGGTTGGTGAACTGGGAGGCGATGATGGCGCCGGGACGCTCGGAAGCGATGCGCTCGGCCTCGGCAACGGCCGCGGAGACGCCGCCCTTCGGGTCGGTGAGGACCAGCTCGGCGCCGAATGCGCGCACGATCGCTCGGCGCTCGACGGACATCGAGGCGGGCATGACGATGACGACCTTGTAGCCGCGTGCCGCGCCCACCATCGACAGGGCGATACCCGTGTTACCGGAGGTGGCCTCGACGATCGTGCCGCCGGGGGCCAGGGCGCCCGAGGCCTCGGCCGCGTCGATGATCGAACGGGCGATGCGATCCTTCACGGAGGAGGCGGGGTTGAAGGCCTCGACCTTCGCGACCACGTCGACGCCGTCACCGGCAACGTGGTTAATTCGGACGAGGGGGGTGCCGCCGATCAGATCGGCGACGGTGGAGGCGATACGAGCCATGAGGAGTCCTTCCTAAGCAGGTGTACCCCTGAATTGTCATCCCGCGCTCGGAGCCTCGTCTAGTTCAATCCGCCGTGTTTCCACGTAGCGAAACTTTGCAACACCGGATGAGGCCTGGGCCAGGCACGCGTCAATCGCGTCTCGGTCGCTCGGATCAATGGCGATACGCAGCGTGACGTCCGCGCCCCAGATCGTGTCGATGATCGCGGCTCCTCGCGCGCGAAGCTCGGCTTCAATGCGACCCGCGTCCCCGGGGCTCAGCTGGGTTTCGAGGACGTCACGCCCGACGAGGTAGGCGATGGGGGCGCGGGCGACGGCCTCGGAGACTGAGGTGGAGTAGGCCCGCACGAGGCCACCCCCGCCCAGGAGGATTCCGCCGAAGTATCGGGTGACGACCGCCGTCGCGTTCCACGTGTCGGAGGCACGGAGGGCCTCCAGCATCGGGGTCCCGGCCGTGCCCGAGGGCTCGCCATCGTCCGATGAATGCTGCAAAGGTGCGGCATCCGGCGGGTCGATCAGGTATGCGGAGCAGTTATGGCGGGCCTGCGGATGCTCGGCTTTGACCGCGTCGATGAGCTCGCGAGCCTCCTCGGGGGTGTCCGTCCTAGCGAGCGTCGTAATGAATCGGGAACGCTTGATTTCAATCTCGTGGGTGAGGAGCGTGCCGGAGGCGAGCGTGCGAAGAACGGACATGAGCCCAGTCTAAGGGAGAGAACATGCCCTCAGTCTGTAACCAGGATCGCAGGCCCGTAGGCTCTCGCGATGTGCTTCAGAGGCTGGTCCGTGGTAGTCTTGTCGGGTTGTCGCCGTGCGCCCGCGTGGCGCACCGATCAGAATAGTCGTCGAGAAAGAAGAGGAGCGGTAAGACATGGCAGTTCCCAAGCGCAAGATGTCCCGTGCGAACACCCGCACCCGCCGGTCTACCTGGAAGGCTGATCTTACCGAGCTGAACACCGTCAAGGTTGCCGGCCGTGAGATCCGCGTGCCCCGCCGCCTGGCCAAGGCCTACAAGAACGGCCTCCTGGACGTCGAGGGCTGACCTCGCATCCACGCACGGGCCCGGGACTTATCGTCCCGGGCCTTTGTCATGCCCGCAATTCCTGCGCGTTCGACGAAAACCCTTCCGGTCGTCGGCGCGCGCTTAATCCCAGTACCGAAAAGGAACGCACATGAGCCTGCCATTGTCTCTGCCCGCCGCGAGCGGGGGAGTGGGCCACGGCCTCGTCGCCGCGTCGAGCACGAGTGGCACCGAGGGAGCCATCGTCTCCCTCTTCCTGATTGCCGCCGCTGCGGCCATCGCGCCCCTGCTGTCCTCGCTCACGCGCAAGCGCGTGCCCGACGTCGTCTGGCTGCTCATCCTCGGCGTCATCATCGGGCCGAACGTTCTCGGGCTCGCATCCCTCACCGAGCCGATCTCCGTGTTCCGCGAGGTCGGCATGGGCATGCTCTTCCTCATCGCGGGCACCGAAATCGACGTCGAAGAGGTGCATGGGCGGGCGGGGAGACGCTCGCTGCTCACGTGGCTGGCGTGCTTCGGTATCGGCCTGGCCGTCTCCTGGGTGGCGGTCGCCGCGTCGGGGACGACGGGTGTCGCCGCCGCCACCTACATCGCGCTCGCGATCGCGCTGACCTCGACCGCGCTCGGCACCCTGCTGCCCATCCTCATGGAGGCCGGCGTCATGGGGACGACGATCGGCAAGGCTGTCCTCGTCCACGGCGCCGTCGGCGAACTCGCACCCATCATCGCCATGTCGCTGCTGCTCTCCGCCCGTAGCCCCTGGGCGTCAGCGATTATTCTTCTCGTGTTCGCTCTCGCGTCGGTCGTTGCCGTCGCCCTTCCGACGCGTTTCATCCTCAAGCACCCCGCGTTCGGGCGGACCATCCTGCACGGGGCGCAGACCTCGCAAAAGACGCTCATGCGCGTCGTCATGGTTGTCCTCACCGGCCTCATGGCGCTGTCCGCGGTCATGGAACTGGACATGGTGCTCGGCGCGTTCGCGGCCGGCATCATCGTGCGCGCGCTGGCGCCCGGCAACTTCACGATGGTCGAGGGGGAGCTGCGCACCCTCGGATTCTCCTTCCTGATCCCGCTGTTCTTCGTCACCTCGGGCATGAACATCTCGCTGCGCGCCGTCGCGGGCTACCCGTTCCTGCTCATCGCCTTCGTCGGAGCGATTCTCGTGGTGCGCGGCGTGCCCATCGTCCTTCTCGAACGTTTCCACGGATCGATCGAGCGAGTCGGCTGGACGGACGCGACGCGCATCGGCCTGTACGGTGCTACCGGCCTGCCCATCATCGTCGCCGTCACCGAGCTGGGGGTCACGACGGGTGTTCTGCCCTCGTGGCTTGCCTCCCTGCTGGTTGTTGCTGGCGCGATGTCCGTGCTGCTCTTCCCGTTGGTCGCCTTCCTGCTGGGCCGCGCTGGTGGAAAGGCGCGCTAACCTCCGCTAGTCTTACAGGCGGCGCACCGCGCCACGCCTCCGTAGCTCAATGGATAGAGCAAGGGCCTTCTAATCCCGAGGTTGCAGGTTCGAGTCCTGTCGGAGGCGCCAGCTTGTGATGCGGGTGCTCCCACGAAGCATCGTTGTCGGTCGTTATGTGGCTGCCCGAACCGGGGTAGCGTGGCATAATGGGGGGGAGCCGAACAGTTGCCGCTGTTCGACTCCCCGGTTTCCGGGATGGTCTTAGCTCCCCATCAGGGCGCTAAGCAGGAATGCAATCGCCCAGATCAGCTGCGGCAGTGTCGTGATCACTGCTACAGCGATCTGGGCTTTCTGCTTCCCGTCACAACCTCGCCGCCGTTGGGGCTGGCGGTGGTCTTTGGCCATTGCCCAGTCACCTCCTCTCAACGGAACCGCTCCCCGGCAGGAATACAGGTGTCCCGGGGCGGTGCCGTGGAGGCAGCACTATCGTCGCACTGTGTACAGTTATCTCTGGCACGGATGTGAGACAGCGCTGTCACAAACTCCCGTTACGTGGACCCCTCCTGCGCCACCTGCACGAAGGCGGACATACTGGGGTCATGAACGCACGAACGAACACCACCCGTCGCATGTGCGGGTCTATTCGTGCCCGAATGTGCAGCTGACGCCGACGTCCGCCATTTCCTAGGCTCGCGCTCCACCACCACACCTTCCGCGCCAACGCGCACCCACGTGGAAGCCAGCCGCCACCCGAGAGTTACACCGTGCCCTTCTCAGACGACGCCTACGCCTGTCCCTGCACCCACGACCACGAGCCCACGCTCCTGTCCTTCGAGGTCATGCCCCCGCGCAAGCCCTCACTGGAAGAACCCTTCTGGAACACTGTCGATCAGCTGCTGCGCGTGCGTCCCGACTTCATGTCCGTCACCTACGGCGCGGGCGGTAAGGATCGCTCCAACGCCCGCGCGACGGTCCGCCGCCTCGTGCGTGACACCCCGATCCAGCCGATCGCGCACCTGACCTGCGTGGGTAACTCGACCGAAGAGGTCGTCTCCACCGTCTACGACTACCTCGACTCTGGCGTGCGCACCTTCCTGGCCCTGCGCGGAGACCCGCCGGTGGGACAGGAAGGTTGGGAGCCCGGCCCGGGCGGCGTCGGCAGCGCCACTGAGCTCATCCACCTGATCCGTACCGTCGAAAAGCGCCGCTGCGACGCCCATCCTGGCGAGGCGCTGCGCTCCGCCTTCAAGCCCCTGACGATCGCCGTCGCTGCGTTCCCCGCGGGCAACCCGGCAGCCGGAACCACGCCCGCTCAGGAAGTCGAGCGCCTCCTCGTCAAGCAGGCCGCAGGCGCCTCCTTCGCAATTACGCAGCTCTTCTGGGACGCCGAGGTCTACGCCTCCTTCGTCGAACGCGCCCGCCGCGCCGGCGTCACCATCCCGATCGTGCCCGGCCTGCTGCCGGCCACCGACCCGGCCCGTCTGCGCCGCGTCCAAGACCTCACCGGTATTGAGGTCCCCGAATACCTGCTGACGACGCTCGCCGACTACCCCCACCAGGAGGCGCGCGACGAGTTCGGTGCCGTCTTCGGCTCGCGTCTCTTCCACTCTGTCCTGGAGGCGGGCGCGCCAGGCGTCCACCTCTACACCTTCAACCGCTCCAAGCCCGTCTTGGACATCCTCACCCTCTTGGGAGTCAAGCCTGACCCACTGCGGTCCCAGGCCTCGGCCCCCGACACCCGCGCCTGAGCGCACCACCATCCACCCTGCGGCAGGGTGCGGGGTTTCCCGCGCACGCCGAACGAGTAGCACACCCAAGGAGAAAACCATGTCCGCTGCGACCACGCAGTTCCCCACCGCCACGATCCTGGCCTATCCGCGTATCGGCCGTGGCCGTGAGCTCAAGCGCGCCCTCGAGGCCCGCTGGGCCGGCCGCATCACCGAGGCCGAGCTGATCCAGGCCGCCAACGATCTGCGCAAGGAGAACCTGGCGCGCCTCGTCGAGCTTGGCCTGAACGCCTCCGACGCGTCCCTGGCCGACGCGCCCTCCCTGTATGACCACGTCCTGGACGCCACGATCCTCTTGGGTGCCATCCCGCCGCGCTTCGCCGGCCGCGAGGGCCTCGACCTCTACTTCGCGCTCGCCCGCGGTGACGACAAGGTCGGCCCCGAAGAGATGACGAAGTGGTTCGACACGAACTACCACTACCTCGTCCCCGAGATCGGCCCCGACACGCCCCTGCGCTTCGCCGACGACACGATTACCCGCCGCTTCACTGACGCCCGCGAGTGGGGCTACGTGACCCGCCCGGTCCTGGTTGGCCCTGTCACCTACCTGGCCCTGGCCAAGGCAGACCCGGCCACCCCGGACTTTGATCCGCTCACCCGCATCGACGAGGCCGTGGCCGCGTACGAGGAGGCACTGGCCTCCCTGCACGCCGCCGGCGCCCCGTGGGTCCAGCTCGACGAGCCGGCCCTGACCTCGGACAACCTGTCGCGTACCCGCGTCGAGCTGGGCGAGCTGGCCGCCCGCGTCTACGAGCGTCTGGCCGCCTCTCAGAACCGTCCCCAGATCCTGCTCACCACCCCCTACGGCGACGCCTCCCACGCGGTGGCTGCTCTTGCCAAGACGGGCGTCGAGGCCCTCCACGTCGACACGCTGCGCGGCTCGCTGCCCACGGGCGCCGACCTGTCCGGCGTCACCCTCGTCGTCGGCGCGGTCGACGGTCGCTACATTTGGCGCGCCGACCTGGCCCAGCTGCGCGAGACCCTGAAGGCCGCCCAGGCCCTGGGTGCCGCCCGCGTCACCGTCGCCACCTCCAACTCCCTCCAGCACGTGCCCCACGACACCGCGCTGGAGACCTGGGACGACGCGACCCTTAACGAGAACCTGCACGCCTGGCTCGCCTTCGCCGACCAGAAGGTTCTCGAGGTCGTCACCCTCGCCCGCGGCGTGGATGAGGGCTGGGAAGCCATCGACGCCGAGGTCGCCGAGGCCACCCGCGTCCTCGAGCAGCGCGCCGCCGCCCCCGGCGTCGTGCGCCCCGAGGTCCGCAGCCGCACCGCCGCCCTCACCGACGCCGACCGCGCCCGCGAGCCCTACCTGGAGCGCGAGGCCGCTCAGACCGAGCGCCTGCACCTGCCCCCGCTGCCCACCACGACCATCGGCTCGTTCCCGCAGACCACCGAGATCCGCAAGGCCCGCGCTGCTAACGCGCGCGGCGAACTGTCCGACGCGGACTACGAGGCCCGCATGCGCGAGGAGATCGCCTCGGTCATCACGCTCCAGGAGGAGCTGGGACTCGACATGCTCGTCCACGGCGAGGCCGAGCGTAACGACATGGTCCAGTACTTCGCTGAGCTGCTCGACGGCTTCGCGGCCACACGCAACGGCTGGGTGCAGTCCTACGGCTCGCGCTGCACGCGCCCGTCGATCCTGTGGGGCGACGTCTCTCGCCCCGCGCCCATGACCGTGGGCTGGACCAGCTACGCCCAGTCGCTCACCGACAAGCCCGTCAAGGGCATGCTCACCGGCCCCGTCACGATCATCGCGTGGTCCTTCCCGCGTAACGACCTGCCGCTTGGTGAAATCGCCGACCAGATCGGCCTGGCCCTGCGCGACGAGGTGTCCGATCTTGAGGCCGCCGGCATCGCCGCGATCCAGGTCGACGAGCCCGCCCTGCGTGAACTCCTGCCCCTGGATGCCGACCGCCACGCCGACTACCTGAATTGGTCCGTGGGATCCTTCCGCCTGGCCACCTCCTCGGTGCGTCCCGACACCCAGATCCACACGCACCTGTGCTACTCCGAGTTCGGCCAGATCATCGACGCCATCAAGGGCCTGGATGCCGACGTGACGTCCATCGAGGCGGCGCGCTCCAAGATGGAGGTCGTCCCCGAGCTCGCCGAGGCCGGCTTCGACCACGGCATCGGCCCCGGCGTGTGGGACATCCACGCGCCCCGCGTTCCCGGCACCGAAGAGCTCGCCGAGCTCATCGGCCTGGCCGCTGACGCCGTGCCGGTCTCGCGCCTGTGGGTCAACCCCGACTGTGGCCTCAAGACCCGTGGCTACGAGGAAACGAAGGCGTCGCTGGACAACCTTGTCTCTGCTACTCGGCAAGTGCGTGCCCAGCGCGGCCTGGAGAGCTGAGCGTTCTCCTAGGCGATAGGTGAGGGGCGGGCCCTATGGGTCCCGCCCCTCACCGTTTGCGTCTATGCGGGCGCGCGGACGCGTGCGGTGGTGATCCGGGGGGAGAGAGTGGGCATCTGTGCCCGCGAATGTAACAGCGCCAGAATGTGATGGTGCATCGAGGAGATGGGATGCGCTGTCCGGGCTGTTGCCTTATCAGCGTTATTGCAACGATTAATGGCTGCAGTCAGGGTGGTCGTCTGCGAATATAGGCTGTCCGACCCATGATCACACGCTGTTACGCAGTCTCATTGTGTGGACGCCGTGTTGCTCGGACGGAATCCGTCCGACAGACTTAATGCCATGACGACCTTCGCGAACCCCATGTGCTGCCCCTGCGGTGGCATGATGTCGCGAATGTGTATGTGATTGACGCCCCAGATACCCCTGTCAATCACCGCCGCAGTGATATACCCACGCCGATAGTGGGAGTGCGGCCCCGAAGAATCGGATACACCCATGACCCTCGTCAACACCCCTGCCGCCTCCGTCCGCGCCGCCAACGACACCCCCACCTCCTACGAGGAATTCCTTGACGTTCTCGCCGGCCTGCGACTGAGCTCCTCCCGCATCGACATTGACATCGACCGCGGTCAGGTCACCCTCGACGGACGCGACGCCGGCCTGTCTGCCAAGGAACACGACCTCCTGGCCCACCTCGCCGCCAACGCCGACCGCTCCGTCACCCGTGACGAGCTCTTCGCCTCCGTGTGGGCCGACTCCGAGCTCGGCTCCGACTCCCGCACCGTGGACGCCCACATCCGCCGCCTGCGCAAGAAGCTCTCCATCCTGCCCGACCTCATCTCCACGGTCCGCGGCGAAGGCTACCGCTTCAACTCCACCCCCTCCGTGCGCGTTCGCGTCACCCGCCCCGTCGCCCTCGCCGCCTGAGCGCCTTCGCGGCGGACCCCGCCGCCACACCCAGCCGCGCCACCGCGCGCATCGGCCCAGCGGCCACCCCGGGCGGCTCCCAGCCCAGGCACCCGCACGGGGCGGATAAAAGGGGAGAGGGGCCACGGCCTCGTCCCCGAAACCGCGCCCCTCTCAGGCGTTTGTATCGACTCCTTTAGATCACGAGTCGCGTGATCTCCGAATCCAACGGCAGCTCCTCCACATGCAGGGGGGAGGCTTCCATGCGGTGTCGAAGCCCGTCGATGTCATCCGGGTTAGACAGATCGATTCCCACCAGCGCGGGGCCGAGCTCGCGGTTGTTCTTCTTCGTGTACTCGAAATGCACGATATCGTCCGCGGGACCCAGCACATCCGACAGGAAGACGCGCAGCATGCCCGGCTGCTGCGGGAAGGTCACGAGGAAGTAATGACGCAGGCCCTCGTGGCGCAGCGAACGCTCCATGACCTCGGCGTAGCGCGTCAGGTCGTTGTTACCACCCGACACCACGCACACGATCGCGCCGTCGGAGCGGCCCAGCAGCGCCTTGCGATCCGCCGGATCGGTCAGGTACACGTGCGCGGCCGTGGACGCGAGAGCGCCGGCAGGCTCGGCGATGACACCGTCGGACTGGTAGAGCTCCAGCATCTCCGTGCACACCGCGCCCTCGGGGACAACCAGCACGGAATCAACGAACTGCGACGCGATGTGGAAGGGGAGCGAACCTGCGCGGCCCACGGCCGTGCCGTCCACGAAAGGATCGACCTTCGCCAGGGACATCGGCTGCCCCGCCTCGAGGGCCGCGTGCATCGACGCCGCGCCCGCGGGCTCCACGCCGATGATCTTCACCTCTGGACGATTCGCACGCAGCCACGTCGCAATGCCGGCGATGAGACCGCCGCCGCCCACGGGGACCAGGATGGCCGCCGTGTCCTCGGGCATCTGCTCCTCGAGCTCGACGCCGATCGTGCCCTGGCCGGCGATCGTGAACGGATCGTCGTAGGGATGAACGTAGGTGCGGCCCGTGGCGCGCGCGGCCTCCTGGGCCAGCGCGTTCGCGCGGTCGAACGTGCCATCCACAATGACCTGCTCGACCCACTGCCCACCAATCGTCGCGATACGGCGACGCTTCTGACGAGGCGTGTTCGAGGGAAGGTAGATCGTGCCCCGCACGCCCAGGTGGGCACAGGCGTAGGCCAGGCCCTGCGCGTGGTTGCCAGCCGACGCGCACACGACGCCGCGTTCGCGCTCTGCGGGGGACAGGAGCGACATGCGCGCGTAGGCGCCGCGCACCTTGAAGGAACGGCACTTCTGCTGGTCCTCACGCTTGAGCAGAATGTCGACGCCGGCCTCGGTGGACAGACGCTCGGAACGATCCAGATTCGTGCGAACGGCGACCCCCTCCAGGGCGGTGGCGGCCTGACGGATATCCTTCGGCGTGGTCACGTGAGAACTAGCGGTCATGGGAACTCCTTCCAATACCCTTCTAGTGTAGTAGTGGCCACCGCCCCCAAGTCCCACCCAACCGTATGACCCAGAGCGCACTAACATAGAAGGCGTGAAAACTTTGAAAGACCCCCTGGTCTGGATTGACTGCGAAATGACCGGCCTGGACGTCTCAAGCGACGCCCTCATCGAGGTGGCGGTGGTCGTGACCGACGGCGACCTCACGATTGTCGACCCGGGCATGGACGTGCTGATCACGCCGCCTGCCGAAGCCCTCGACAACATGAACGACTTCGTGCGCAACATGCACACCTCCTCCGGGCTGCTCGATGACCTGCAGACGTCAGCTGTGTCCATGGAAGAGGCAACCGAGCAGGTCCTGTCCTACATCAAGCGCTTCGTGCCCCAGCAGGGCAAGGCGCTCCTGGCGGGCAACTCGGTAGGCACCGACAAGATGTTCCTCGAGGCGAACATGCCCTCCGTCATCGACCACCTGCACTACCGCCTGGTGGACGTCTCTTCCATCAAGGAACTGGCCAAGCGCTGGTACCGCGCCGCCTTCGCCGAGTCGCCCGACAAGCACGGCGGCCACCGTGCGCTGGCGGACATCCTGGAGTCCATCCAGGAGCTCGAGTACTACCGCCGTGTGCTCTTCCCGTCCGAGCCGGTGACCACTGAGCGCGCGCGCGAGGTTGCTCGCGAGGTCGTCGCCCTGGGCATCCCCGCTATGGGCGAGGCCGCCGAGGCCTGATTGTCACTCGTGACGCCAAGCGGCGGCATCCCCGAGGGGTGTCGCCGCTTCGCTGCGTCGGGAGTGCTGGCTGTGCGCAGCGTGGCGTCCACAGGGGCGTGTACGCAACGCTCGTTATCCACAGGGGTCCGAGGTGAACGCGCGTCATCCACAGGGCGCGCTGTGGCGCTTGAAGTGGTGTGGCATGTGGGGCTTTCCTGGATGCATCCGGCCAACGCCGGCCAGAACGGACAAAGGATGCAACGATGCAGGACATATCGACGACCCTGAGGGGCCGTATCGGATCAGAACCGATGATGAAGCACGTCAAGGGTGACGTCTGCGTGACGACCTTCCGGCTCGCAATTACGAAGTGGCGCTTCACGAGCGACGCGCGCACGGGCAACGCCTCCTACGTGGAGGACGGCGCCTACTGGTACACGGTGGAAACCTGGGACACGCTGGCCTCCAACGTGTTCCGTAGCTGCCGCAAGGGCGATCCCGTCGTCGTAGTCGCCCGACCCGTTCCAAACGGTTGGATCGACGGTAATGGGCAGATTCGGTCATCGATCGTCTACCGGGCCTCCTCGGTCGGCCACGATTTGGCACGGGGAACTTCCCAGTTCACGAAGAATGGCACGCACGCGACCGATGAGCCGGCGGGTGGGACGCAGGGGGATCCCTATTCGACGAGGCAGGGGCTGGGATCGGCGGTCATCGCTCAGGCTGGGGAACACCAGGGCGACCTGAGCACCGACGTACACGCTCACGTAGCTGCGCCGGATGAGGGTACGGACAACCTGCCCGATGAGGTGGCCCACTCTCTGAGTGAGCCGACGTCCCACGCTCCGACTGACACAGGGGGAGGAGAACTCTCTGTGCTTCCCGCGCTCGGAGAACACGAAGGGTCCGAGGAACAATCCTCGGACCCGGGTAGGAACTCGTCGTCATGCTTCGACTATTCGACGCTGGAAGGCGGACACGCCGATGCGACGAAAAACGATGCGTTCGAGCCTCTTGACGGCGACGCGGACGAGCCGCCCGATGCCGCCTAGTCGGACGCGTCCACGATCGCGACCTGCGCGATGGCGCACTCCCCGTCGTGGCTGATGGACACGAGCGCTCTCCACGTGGAAGGCGCTCCGAGTGACGCCTCGCAGGCAGCTGCGACTCGGCCGTGCAACGTGAGAGCGGGACGGTTCCACTCGTCGTGGATGACCTCGATCTCGTGCCAGTCGACGTCATCGGTACCGATGAGAGGAGGGGACCCGAAAAGGGCGCACGACCAGGCCTTGATAAAGGCCTCCTTCGCGGCCCACAGGCCGCCCGCGTGACGGGCCACGGCCTCGTCATAGCGGGCGGAACCGGGCTGCGCGCCAGAGGTAGCGACGGCGCGGGCGCGGACCCGGCGGGCCTCCCTGGGCGTCAGGACGCCATTCAGGAAGGCCGAACCCGGCTCCCTCACCTGAGCGGCAAACTCAGGGAGGGAGACCAGGTCAACGCCGAGTCCGCGCATCGCTCACTTGCCTTCCGGCAGGTGGTAGAAGCCGTCCTCGCCGAGGCGGGCGTTCGGATCCAGCAGGATCGCGGCCTCGACCTCGTGCGCGTCACCGGCAACGCCCGCAGCCGGGTCGTCGGGCAGGCGACGACCCTCCACCGAGGTGAACAGCGGGGCGTGGCCCAGCATGCCCATCTCGATGTGACGCTGGCCGTTGCGCAGGCGACGATCCGACGCGGCACGCCACGCCTCGAGGCGCTCGCGTCCGGCCTCGCGCTCCACGATGGCCTCGAAGGCGGCCGGGTTGACCAGCGCCAGGAAGCCGGAGACGTGGCCGAAGCCGAGCGAGGTCGCGAACGCCGCGCGCACCGGTCCACGAGAGGACAGGTTGAGCGGGGAACGCAGCCACACGAGCGGGCTGTACTTCTCCATCGCGTCGTCGACGCAGTCCAGCGCGACGTTCGCGGGGATCAGACCCGTGCGGAACACGTCGATGATGCCGCCCACCTGGAACACGCAGGCGCCACCCTTCGCGTGACCCGTGAGGGTCTTCTGCGAGATCACCAGCAGCGGGTTACCGGGGGTGCGGCCCAGCGCCATGCCGACGCGAGTGTGCAGATCCGACTCGTTCGGGTCGTTGGCGTTCGTGGACGTGTCGTGCTTGGACACGAAGGCCACGTCGTCGATGCCCACGCCGAGTTCGGCGAGGTTGCGGGCGATGACCGAGTTACGTCCGCCGCGCGCCACCGCGAGTGCACCCAGGCCGGGGGCCGGAATCGAGGTGTGCGCGCCGTCGCTGAAGGTCTGCGCGTGTGCCACGACAGCCAGGACCGGCAGGTTCATGTCGAGCGCCACCGACGCGCGGGTCAGCAGCACGGTGCCGCCACCCTGCGCCTCGACGAAGCCGCCGCGGCGGCGGTCGTTAGCGCGCGAGACGAAGCGCGAGGAGATACCGCGAGCAAGCAGCTCGTTCGAGTTCGCCGTCGCGTTCATCGCGCCGAAGCCCACGATCGACTCGACCTGGATGTCGTCGATCGCGCCGGCCACGACGAAGTCAGCCTTGCCGGCCTTGATCTTGTCGAGGCCCTCCTCGATGGACACCGCGGCGGTCGCGCAGGCGCCGACCGGGTTGATCATCGAGCCGTAGCCGCCCACGTAGGACTGCATGGTGTGTGCAGCCACGACGTTCGGCAGGGTCTCCTGCAGGATGTCCTGCGGGTAATCCTCGCCCAGGAAGCGGTCGACGAAGAGCTTGTGCATCGAGCGCATGCCACCGAAGCCGGTGCCCTGCGTGGAGGCCACGGTCGCCGGGTGGACGACGCGCAGCAGCTCGGCGGGGCTGAAGCCGGCAGACACGAACGCGTCCACGGCGGAGACCAGGTTCCACACGGCGATCGGGTCGATCGAATCCAGCATTGAGGCCGGGATGCCCCAGCGAGCCGGATCGAAGTCCGTCGGGAACAGGCCGCCGATGCGGCGGTTCAGCGTCGCGCGACGCGGCACGCGCACCTGGGCACCGGCCTTGCGGGTCACCTGCCACTCACCGAACGCGGTCTGCTCGATGACGGTGAACTGTGGGTCAGCCTCGGCGTAGGAGCGAGCCTCGGCCTCGTCCTCGACCGTGAAGGTGATGTCGCGGTCCAGGAAGACCATCGCGGACTCGGGCGTGTAGCCGTCGTGCAGCGGGCCATCGTCGTGGAAGAAGCGCACGCCGGAGCGGGCCACGACCTCGTCACGGTAGCGATCGAAGATCTCCGACTCGGGCACCAGCTGGTCGTCCTTGTCGTACCAGCCGCCCACCGGGGTGTCCGACCAGGTCAGCAGGCCGGTCATCCACGCCAGCTCGAGCACGCCCGCGGGGGTGAGCTCGACGGAGCCGTCGGTGTGGATACCGAGCTCGGCCTGGACGCGGGTACGGGCACTGCCCCACGGGCCGACCTCGCCGTGACCGACGATGACGACCGTGTCGGCCAGCGACGCGGTGGTGTCACCCCACTGCGAGGGGTCGACGTGCGGCACGGTGACCTGCGAGGGCGAGGGCAGCGCAGAGACGGTCGCGACCGGCTGCTCAGCAGGGGGAGCGGGGATGGCGGCCTCGGCCTGAGCGCGCAGGGCGCGCAGGTCGATGGAGGAGTCCAGGCCGCCGGTCAGGTCGGCGTCCACCGGGGAGGTGGCAGCCTGCGCACGCACCTCGGCGCTCGACAGGTTGAGCAGCTGCTCCGCCATTTCCTCGGTCGACCAGGTGCGAACACCCGCGGACTCGACGGCGGCGACCATCGGGTCGTTACCTCCCATGAGGCCGGTGCCACGCACCCAACCGATACGGGGGTGAGCAATCGAAACGCGCGAGCCCCAGATCGGTTCGGCCGCCCAGCGGGTTGCGATGGCGTCGAAGGAGGCCTTCGCCTCGGCGTACGCGCCGTCGCCACCGAAGATGCCGCGGTTCGGGGAACCGGGCAGCACGACGTGCAGGCGGTGGTCGGCGTGCGTGTCGGAACCGATCGCGCACAGGCCGGCGATGGAACGCTCGATGCTCCACAGCAGCAGGCGCATCTGGTTCTCAGAGGCTGGGCCCGCGTCAGCCAGCGTGCCGGAAACGCGCGGAGCAGCGAACGGGTAGAACAGCGTCGGGACCAGGGCTTCCTTGGTCACCTTCACGTCGGCGCCCACGGACTTCGTCTGCTCGGTGCCGATCCACTCCACGAGCGCATCCACGTCGCGGTAGGAGGCCAGGTTCGCGGGAACCAGCCACAGCTTCGCGCCGCCCGCGGCGTGCGTGCGGTACAGCTCCTTGGCGAAAGCCAGGCGCGAGGCGGAGATCGACGAGGAGGTTGCGATGACCGTCGCGCCACCGGCGAGCAGGCCACCCACGACCGCGCCACCGATGGAGGCGGGGGTCATGCCGGTGACCACGGCGACGTCGTTCGCGTAGGGCAGGTCCTCGGTGGAAGACAGCGCGTCGGCTGCGATCTGCTCGAGGCGAGCCGCGCGTTCGTGATCGCCCTCAGCGCGCAGGCGGTTCGCCCAGTACGAGGCCTGCTCGGCCACCGCGCGGCCGGTGCCCACGAAGGACGCGCCCTCGGCGAGCGTACCTTCGGCGACGTAGCGGGCAACGTCCTCACGGGCGGATGCCCAGCGGTCGTCCAGCAGGACGGCGCGTGCGGCGTCGAAGCGAGGCTCGACCAGGTCGACCCAGCCCGAACCCAGCTCGGCGGCGACGGCGTCGATGACGCGCGCGTCGTCGGAGGAGTCCTCGCCGGTGGGGGCGGGGGCGTTGAGACCCAGCTCGGACAGGATCGTACGAGCGGTCTTGGCCAGGACGCCGTCCTCACCCGTCACGGACGCGGCGTAGGCGTCCAGTGCGGCGGAGTCAACGACGCCGCCACCGGACGCGCCACCGGCGCTCGGCAGGGACACGGCAATACCTTCGCGGGCCGCGACGGCTGCCACGGCAGCATCGATGAGGGAATCGACGCCAGCGGCGTTCGTCGGGGCATCCAGCGGCAGGGTCGCCAGGTCGCCGTCACGGGTCGAGGCGCCCTCACGGGTGCCCAGGACGATCTCGGCGGTGACGTGGTGGGCCCAGCCGGGTCCCAGCTGCCACGTGCCGGTCACGCGGTCGGCGATGTGGCCGGCCTTGACGCCGGCGGCGCCGAACAGCTTGCGCGTGCGCTCCTTGACGGCCTCAGCGAGGACCGGGCCGAAGGGCTTGTAGCCCTTGGCAGCCTTGTCGACCGTTGCCGACAGCGTGGCCACGTCGGCCTCGCCGGCGCCGTCGATCGAGTTCAGGCCCAGCTCGGAGGACATGTCCATGAGCAGCTGGTTACGGCGCGAGGACACGCCGTTGGTCAGCGACTCGGTCGTGTCGGTGGCGCCGACCTCGTCGATGCGGATCTTCGCGGACAGCGCCAGCAGGGCGACGATGGCGGAGGACGCCGTGAAGGGCAGGTCCGCGACGTCGGCACCCGAGGGGCCGCCGGTCGGGGCAGCGGGGGCGGGGGCCGGAGCGGCCTCGGCGGCGGGGGCAGCCGGGGCGGGCTCGGGAGCAGCCTCGGCAGCGGGAGCGGCCGGGGTGATCTCCTCGTCCTCTTCGTCCTCGATCACGGCGACATCGGTCGCGTAGACGCGGGGTTCGTCGCGCTGGACGTTGAACACGTCGACGCGAGAGAGCGCGAACTCGGGGGCGAGCAGGGTGCGGGAGGCCAGGTTGGCCAGGGTCGGGGCGGCGCCGAGGCCGACTTCGATGACCTGATCGACGCCCAGGCCGGCAACGCCGGGGTCAGCCTCTTCGGTCGACAGCAGTACGCGCTGCGTCTCGATCCAGCGCACCGGGGAGGCGAACTGCCAGCACAGCAGCTCGATGAGCAGCGTGCGGGTCAGGACACCCGGGTTGGCCAGGGCGGCGTCCCACGCGCCTTCCGCCTCGAGCAGCTCGCGCACCGTCTCGGAGGGAACCACGTCGAGGATGGACTGAGCGAACTCGCGGGTGAGCTCGAAGGGACGCGCCACCAGGTTGGGGATGTAGCGGCCCACGAGCTTCGCGGGATCGATCTGCGCGGGGATACGCTCGTCGAGCTTCGTACGGAAGTCCGCCACGCCGCTGCGCAGGACAGTGGAGTGGAAGGGCACGTCGATGCCGGGAACGTACATGAAGGGACGCTTGCCACCGTGCTCGGCGGCGCGCTTGGTGGAGTCCTCCTCGAGGGCCTTCAGGCCCGCGACCGTACCGGCGACTGCGTACTGCTGGCCGGCCAGGTTGAAGTTGACGATCTGGAGGAACTCACCCGATGCCTGAGCGATCGATTCGACGTACTCCACGACGTGAGCGTCGTCGATGCCGAACTGGTTCGGGCGCAGGGCACCCATGCGGTAGTTCGAACGGCCGTTCTCGTCGCGGGGCACGAGCGAGTGCATCGTGGAACCGCGCTGGAAGACCAGGTCGAGGACGGTCTCGAGCGGGAAGACCTCGGCGTATGCGGCCAGAGCGTCGTACTCGCCCAGCGAGTGACCGGCGAAGGCAGCACCCGGAACCAGCACGCCCTCTTCACGCATGCGGGCCGTCTGGCCGATCGCCAGCGTCGCGAGCGCAACCTGCGTGAACTGGGTGAGGTTCAGGACGCCCTCGGGGTGACGGTAGGTCACGCCGCGCGCCACGATCTCGGTCGGGTTGTCGCGCACGATCGCCAGGATGGAGAAGCCCATCGCCGAGCGGGTGTGTGCATCGGCGCGGCGCCAGACCTCGTCCACGGCCTTGGACTTGGTGCGCTCGTCCAGACCCATGCCCGCGCTCTGGATGCCCTGGCCGGGGTAGACGTAGGCGACCTTCGGGGCGAAGGTGTAGGCAGACGCGCGCGAGACGACCTGCTTGTTGATGCGGCAGGTGACCTCGAGGGACAGACCGCCACCGACGACGCGACCCACGCGCTCGACGGTGATCTCAACCTCGTCGTTCAGGTCGACGGTGCCGTACATGTAGTAAGTCCAGCCGGCGATCTGAGCGCCGCCCTGACCGGCGACAACGGCCTCAGCCGCGTGCTGAGCGGTGGCCGACAGCCACATGCCGTGCACGAGAGGCGCGTCCATGCCAGCGACCTTGGCGGCCGCGTAGGAGGTGTGGATCGGGTTGTAGTCGCCCGACACGATCGCAAAGGGCGTCATGTCGTCGGGAGCCTTGACGGTCACGCGGCGCAGGACCGAGCGGGGCGTGTCCACGACCTCGATCTTCGCGCCGCCGAAGGGCGCGGCCTCGGAGGGGGCGCGGTTGCCGGTGGCTCGGCCGCGGATCGCGAAGCGCTCCTGCGTGGAGCCTACGTACTCGCCGTTCGAGGTCAGTTCGAGGGCGACCGTGACGATACGGCCGGAGGAGGACTCGTCGACGGCGGCCACGTGGCTCGTCACATCGATCGTCGTGATGCCGCGCTCGAGCATCTGCTCGGGCGTGTACTCCAGCGTGATCGAGTGATCGAGGTGAACCGCGTTGAGCAGACCCTCGATGACCGGGTAGTCGTTGTGGATGGCCGAACCCAGCGCCGCGTAGATCGCCGGCCAGGCGGGACCGAGCAGCGCGTCGGGTGCCCAGGCAGCCAGCTCGTAGTCGGCGGGCAGGGCAGCGCCCGTAGCCTCGGCGTGGTCGAAGCCCAGGGTGGGGGCCAGCGTGAAGGAGTAGTGTGCCTCGCCGAAGACGGACTTGGTGGAGGGAACCATGACGGGCAGGGCGTCCACGGTGTCACCGGCGACGGACACGGAGGTCACGCCGGCGGTCGCCGCGAGCATCGCGTACATGTGCTGGGGCAGCTTGGCCTCGTCGATGACCGGGACCGCGCCGTCTTCGCCGGACAGGACCAGCGGGAAGACCAGCTCGCGCACCGCGTGCTTCTCAGCGCCGCGCGGGTCGTTGTCCCACGCAGTGTCGAGGTGGATGACCATGTCCACGCCGGTGTCGGTCGGGTTCAGGGACACGCGATCCTCGTCGAGGATGGAGGCGGGGTTGGTCATGAGGTGGCCGGTCCACGAGATGAAGGGGACCTTGCGCAGCCATTCCTCGCGGGTAGCGGCGGGCTTGCCGTTACCCAGGCGCGAGGCGACGGGCGTCGCGACGGCACCGGAGGCAGCAAGGCGATCGGCTGCTGCGGCCTCGAAGCGGCCCAGGAGGGAAGCGACGGGCTCGTCGACGCGGTCGATGCCGGCCACGGAGACGGGGCCGGGGATGATGCGGACCTGGTCGGCGGTGTAGCGCTCGTCCTGTGCCTGCCACAGGCAGTCCTGGCCCCACCAGCGGATGAGGTCGTCGTCCAGGATCGGGACGAAGGGCATCGGCTTGGGGTAGGAGCGGCACAGGGCCGGGAACCAGGCAGCATCGATGGGGGTGACGTGCGTCGTCGCGGCGTTCGGGTAGGCGGCCATCAGGCGGTCGGCGGCGGCGTGCGCGTCGGCCACGTCCTCGACGGTCGGGAACAGGGTTTCGACCTCACCGTGATCCACGGGCGCCAGACGCGCCTCGACGCGCTGGAGGAGGTCGTGGTAGCGGATCTGCCACGTGGGATCGACCCACGGGTAGGACAGGTCGGCGAAGCGGCGCACCCAGGCCTCGTAGGTCATCTCTTCGAGGTCACCGAAGTAGGGCTTGGCCGTGTGGGAGAGGATCTCGACGATCTCGTCCTTGCGGGCGCGCACCTGGGCGCCGTCGGAGCCGATCTCGGCGATGATGCGAGCGGCTGCAGCCGCAGCGTTGGAGACCTCGTGCATGTCGGCGCGCAGGTGCGACAGACCGGAGGTCATGCCGCCGCGGGTCACGCCCTCGCCGACCCAGCCGCCCAGCTCGTCGTTGTCGGGCACACCGGGCGTGGCGACGAGGAGTTCCTTGACCGCCTTGGTGGTGTGCGCTTCCTTCGTGGTCATCGCGGCGGTGCCCACGAGGACGCCGTCGACGGGCATCGGCGGGCGGCCGTAGCGAGCGGACCAGTCGCCGGTGAGGAAGTCAGCGGCGCGCTCCGGCGTGCCGATGCCGCCGCCCACGGTGAGGACGATGTTGGACTGGGCGCGCAGCTGGGCGTAGGTGGCCAGCAGCAGGTCGGACAGGTCCTCCCAGGAGTGGTGGCCGCCGGAGTGGCCGTCCTCGACCTGGACGATGACCTTGATCGGGTCGGCCTCGCGAGCGATAGCGATGACCTTACGGATCTGGTCAACCGTGCCGGGCTTGAAGGCCACGTAGGGGAAGCCGTCGGCGCGCAGCTGCTCGATGAGCGCCAGGGCCTCGTCCTGTTCGGGGATACCCGCGGAGATGACGACGCCGTCGATGGGGGCGCCGGACGCGCGCGAACGCGACACGATGCGAGCCTGGCCGAACTGGAGGTTCCACAGGTAGCGGTCCAGGAACATGGAGTTGAACTCGGCGGTGTGGCCGGGGCGCAGCTGGGCGCGCAGGCCCGCAAGGTTCTCGTTGTACACCTCTTCGGTGACCTGGCCACCGCCGGCCATTTCGGCCCAGAAGCCGGCGTTTGCGGCAGCAGCGACGATCTCGGGATCGACGGTCGTCGGCGTCATGCCGGCCAGGAGGACGGGGGAGCGGCCGGTCAGGCGCGAGAAGGCGGTGTCAACGACGGTCTTGCCGTCGGGCAGGGTCACGAGGCTGGGGCGCAGGTGCGACCAGTCGGTGCCGGGCTCGGGGGTCCAGCCGGGGGTCGCGGCCTTGTCGCGGTCGTAGGCGGTGCCTGCGGCGACGACGCCAACGCCGGTGCCCTCGACGAGGGCACGGGTCATGCGAACCGTCGTGGCACCCGGGCCCATGTCGATGATCCAGGTTGCGCCGGACTCGGTGGCCGCGCGGATCTGGGAGGGCCAGTCCACGGGGGTGGTGAGCACGGCGGCGCCCAGGGAGTGGGCCAGCTCGGCGTCGATACCGCACTGGGCGGCCCACTCGTCAACGAGGGCGAGGGCGTCGGCGAGCATGGGGGAGTGGAACGGCACGTACACCGGCAGGTATTCGCACACGGGGGTCAGCGGGCGGCCGCCGCGCTCGTGGGCGTCGTGCGCGGCCTTGTCCTTGGCGGCGGCGCGCTCAATGGCCGCAACGAGGGACGCCAGGTCGTTCGGGGCGCCCGACACAACGTGCGTGTCAGTGTCGTTGCGCAGAGCGATCGAGAGGGGATGCGAGGTCGACGGCAGGGAGTCGATGATGTGTCCGAGGAGAGCGTCGGACACGCCGCGCACGGACACCATGTAGGTCGCGTCGCCGGCGTGCGGGGCGCGAGCGCGGCGCGTGATGCGAGCGGCAGCCGCGCCGATCAGACGAGCGAGCGCGAACACGGAGGCAGCCCGGGCCTCGTCCCCGGCGATCCACGCGCGGGCGATCTCCACGCCGAGCACGCCCTGGGAGTGACCCTCAAACGCGGTGGGCTGGTTGGCGACGATGTTCAGGCCGGCGCGCGTCAGATCGATGAGCGCACCGAGCTGGGCGGCGACGATACCGGGAACCGACAGGGCGGCCTCGTCCGGGCCAGCGACGTCGCGGGTCACGGCCGCAGACTCGGGAGCGGCGGGCAGCTCGAAGGGCAGGGAAGCAACCGACTGGGTGGCCAGCGAGCGGCGCACGGGGGAGAGCACCTGGTCCGAGGCCTTGATAACGCCGGCGACGATCTCGGCAATCTCGGGATCGCGAGCAATCTCGTCAAGGGCGGCGCGCCACGGGGTGGCCTGACCGGCAAAGGTCAGCGCGTAGGGGGTCTCATTCAGAGAGGACACAAACGACATGTTCTTACTTTCCTTCGGGGACAATTCTTCTCAAACGACGCCGGTCACAGAGGGCCGTTATCGTGACGCTTGACGTGGGGTGCACGCTGGTCCTTCGTGGCCAGCAGGTGCAGGGAATCGATGATGGTCTGGCGGGTATCGGCGGGAGCGATGATGCCGTCGAGCTGGCCCGAGGACACGGAGACCTCGGGGTTGACGGTCTCCTCCTCGTAGCGGGCCACAAGCTCGGCCTTCGTCTCCTCGAAGGTCCCGTTCTCGCGGGCGGCAGCAAGCTCGCGGCGGTACATGATCGACGCCGCGCCCTCAGCGCCCATGACGGCGATCTGAGCGTCGGGCCACGCGAACGCCAGGTCCGCGCCGATCGACTTCGAACCCATCACGATGTAGGCGCCGCCGTAGGCCTTACGCAGGATGACGGTCACCATCGGCACGGTCGCGTTCGCGTAGGCGACGATCACCTTCGCGCCGCGGCGGATGATGCCCGCCTGCTCCTGCTCGGTGCCCGGACGGTAGCCGGGAACGTCCACGAAGGTGACGATCGGCAGGCCGAAGGCGTCGCAGAAACGCACGAAGCGGGCCGCCTTCTCCGAGGCATCCACGTCGAGCGTGCCAGCATCGTTCATTGGCTGGTTTGCCACGATGCCCACCGACTGGCCATCGACGCACGCGAAACCGATCGTCACGTTGGGGGCGAACAGGTCCTGAATCTCCACGTACTCGCCGTGGTCGACGAGCGAACGCACCACGTCACGCACGTCGTAGGGCTGACGCACCGACGTCGGCACCAGGTCGGCAACCGCGCGGGCCGCGGCCTCGTCCTCGGGATTGGGAATGTATTCGTACTTGGGGGGAGCGACCTCGCACGAGGAGGGCAGGTAGTCCAGCAGGGACCGCACGTAGTCGATCGCCTCTTCCTCCGTGTCGGCCATGTGGTGGGCGACGCCGGACTGGAAGTTGTGAATCGCTGCGCCACCGAGCTCGTCGAGCGTGACCTTCTCACCGGTCGTCGCCGCGACGACGTCCGGGCCCGTCACGAACATGTGCGAGTTCTCGCGCGTCATGACGATGAAGTCGGTGAGGGCCGGCTGGTACACGGCGCCACCGGCGCAGGGCCCCAGGATGATTGAAATCTGGGGAACCAGGCCCGAGGCCTCGCACGTCTTCTTGAAGATGCGGCCATACTGGGCGAGTGCGACGACGCCCTCCTGGATGCGGGCGCCGCCCGAATCCTGGATACCGACGATCGGAATACGCATGCGGATGCCGCGGTCAATCAGGTCGACGATCTTGTCGCCCTCGACCTTGCCCAGGGTGCCACCGAGCACCGAGAAGTCCTGCGCGTAGGCGGCGACCATCCGGCCCTGCACGCGACCGAAGCCGGCGGCCACAGCAGAACCGATACGACCTTCGCGCACAGAACCACCGATGAACTGACCGACCTCGTGCCACACGCCGTCGTCAAAGAAGAGAGACAGACGCTCGCGCGCCGTCAGCTTCTTTTTCGCGTGCTGGCGCTGGGCGGCCTTCTCCTCGGCGGCCTGAGCGATCGCGTCCTGGGCCTGAATGAACCCGTCACGCGTGAGCGGGCTGGGGGTGCTCATTGTGCCTCCTCTTCAGTGGCGATGTGGGCGATGCGAGTCCCGGCGGTCACGGTGTCGCCCTGCTTGATCGACAGGGACGTGACGGTGCCCGCGCGCGGGGCCAGCAGCGGCTTTTCCATCTTCATGGCCTCAAGGACGGCCACGAGCTGGCCTTCCTCGACCTGGTCGCCCTCGGACACTGCCAGGGCAACGACGATGGCCTGCATGGGAGCGACGATGTCGCCGGGAGCGCCCTGGTGAGGGCCAGCCTGAACGGCGGAGGAACCCGCGCGACGCGGAGCCGAGCGCAGCGGCTGGGGCGGACGAGGTGCCGCGGCGGCCGGAGCGTTGAACATGCCGGCCGGCAGGGTCAGAGATACGCGGCGGCCATCCAGCTCGATGATGTACGTCTGACGCGGCAGGTCGGCCGTCGACGAGGCCTCGGCGGGCACAGCCAGGTCCGAGTAGTCGTGCTGGGGCATGAACGTCGTCTCAAACCAGCGCGTGGAGACGTTGAAGCCGCCGACACCGCAGAAATCGGGATCGTTGATGATGTCCTGGTAGACGGGAACCGGAGTGGCCACGCCCTGCACCGAGAACTCGGCCAGCGCGCGGCGCGAACGCGCCAGCGCCTGCTCGCGATCCGCGCCGGTGACGATGATCTTGGCGATCATGGAATCGAAGGCGGTCTGCACGGAGTCGCCCTGATCGATGCCCAGCTCTAGACGGATGCCGGGACCCAGGGGCCAGTGCACCTCATCGAGGCGGCCTGCCGTGGGGGTCAGGTCCTTCGACGGGTCCTCGGAGGTCACGCGGAACTCGAAGGAGTGGCCGCGAGGCTCCGGGGGAGTGGTGAGCGGCAGGCCCTGCGCGATACGAATCTGCTCGCGCACCAGGTCGATGCCCGTGACTTCTTCGGACACGGGGTGCTCGACCTGCAGACGCGGGTTGACCTCGAGGAACCAGATGTTGCCGTCGGGCTCGAGCAGGAACTCCACCGTGCCCACGCCCACGTAGTCGACGTGCTCGAACAGCGCGCGTGACGCGTTCACGAGCGTCTCGTGCGCGCCCTCGGGCAGGAACGGGGCGGGAGCCTCCTCGACCAGCTTCTGGTTGCGACGCTGCACCGAGCAGTCGCGGGTCGAGATGACGTGGAAGTTGCCGTGCGAGTCGCGGGCCGACTGCGTCTCGACGTGACGGGCGACCTCGACAAAACGCTCGACGAAGTGAGCGCCCAGGTCGGCGGCGTCCGTGTGACGCGCGAAGAACAGGTCGAGGTCGGCCTGAGAACGGATGATGCTGATGCCTCGGCCGCCGCCGCCATCGGCGCGCTTGAGCACCACGGGGTAACCAGCGGAGGCGATGAAGGCCTCGACCTCTTCGCGCGAGGTCACGGGCTCGGATACACCGGGGACGGGAGCTACGCCGCATGCCTCGGCGACGCGACGGGCCTTGATCTTGTCGCCCAGCGCGTCGATGACGGAAGACGCGGGGCCGAGCCACGCGATACCGGCATCCTCGACAGCGCGTGCGAACTCGGAGTTCTCCGAGAGGAATCCGTAGCCGGGATGGATCGCATCCGCACCCGTCTCCAGAGCGATTGCCAGGATCTTCTCACCGTTCAGATACGTCGATGCCGCATCGTCGCCACCGAGGGACAGGGCCTCGTCGGCCTCGCGCGTATGAGGTGCCGCCATGTCCTGATCGGCGTAAACCGCGATCGTCGCAATGCCCATGTCGGTGGCCGTGCGGCACACGCGCAGAGCGATTTCGCCACGGTTGGCGACGAGGATTCGATTAATTGTTCGCACGCTTCTCCTTGGTGTCGTGAACGGTTGTCAGAGGTATTCCGGTTGCCAAGACATCTCCGGCGTTAATGTCGTGAGTGCGGCCATCGTCGGTGGCCACGAGGAGGGAGCCGGTTGGGCTCAGCCCCAGAGCAACGCCTTCCATCGCCGGGTGACCATTCGGATCCGTCGGCTTCGCCAGCGCGATGCGCGTCCCCAGAAGCGGCAGGGCGTTCGCGGCCTCGTCAGCCAGCCCGCAATCGTGCGCGTTTCCATGGGCGACGAGGCCTCGGATGCGAGAGTCGAGTCCGGCGAGGATCTGGGCAAGCAGGGTGTGGGAGACGGAGGTGGGATCGGCTCCGGCCTCGGCGTCGCCCTCGGTGTACAGGGAGGTGGCCTGCGGGGTAGCGAGGTGATCGGAGTCCTGCCCGATGTTGATGCCGTAGCCGAGAATTGCGCTCGTCGTAAAAGGGGACGAGGCCGGGGCGAGTTGGGCGAGGATGCCGCAGATTTTGCGCGCTCCGTCGACGAGTACGTCGTTGGGCCACTTGAGAGAGACTGTGTGTCCGATGGACGTCAGGCGGGGGGACAGAGCGTCGCGAACGGAGAGTGCGCACGCGTGTACGAGCCAGCCGAGCATCTCCGTGGGGAATGAGGTGGGGAGGGAGACGATGGTGGAGGCGAGGAGGGCCTGACCATCCGGGGCTGTCCACGTGCGCCCGAGGCGGCCACGGCCTGCGCTTTGACGATCGGCGATGATCGTTGTCAGGTGGGGAGTGGCGGTCGTCGTGTCGGTGAGGAGGGACGCTGCGAGATCGAGGGTGGAGGACGTGTCGCTCACGTGATAAACGGGGGAGTGAACGCCCTCAATGACGATGCGTGTTGCGCGCTCCATGCCACCTCCTGTCCGGCCTTTCGCGTGTTTGACAGGGGAGATAGTGCTCCCCAGGTACTTCAAAGTTTGTCTCAAAACTCAAACCTACGCATGCGTTTCTTAAAAAATTGGAACAGTTTCTGGCAAATCACTACGGATCCGTAACCAACGCGGAACCCTTGTGAGGAGCGGGAGCCGAGAAATCCCGACACTAGGCGCTGAGATGAGGATCACCGAGCCTTGCGTCCCGCTGGGTGGCTCACTGGCCCGTGCGGGGTCGGTACCATAGGAAGGAACACGCGCGCGAGGGCGCGCCCCAAACCACCCGAACGGAGTAACGTGGCGGAGTTTATTTATCAGATGATCAAGGCCCGCAAGGCCATCGGTGACAAGGTCATCCTCGACGATGTCACCATGAGCTTCTTCCCGGGCGCCAAGATCGGTATGGTCGGCCCGAACGGTGCCGGTAAGTCCTCGATCCTGAAGATCATGGCTGGCCTGGATGAGCCCAGCAACGGCGAGGCTCGCCTGACCCCCGGCTACACGG
Organism: Schaalia odontolytica; assembly: GCF_005696695.1. NCBI lineage: Bacteria > Bacillati > Actinomycetota > Actinomycetes > Actinomycetales > Actinomycetaceae > Schaalia > Schaalia odontolytica. Next base: position 1,017,484 of record NZ_CP040006.1, read on the forward strand.
TTGGCATCCTCATGCAGGAACCCGTTCTTGATGAGACGAAGACCGTCATTGAGAACGTCCGTCTCGGTGCCGCTGATATCTTCGGCAAGCTCGCTCGCTTCAATGAGATCTCCGAAGAGATGGCGAATCCTGACGCCGACTTCGATGCCCTGATGGAGGAGATGGGTAAGCTCCAGACCGAGATCGACGCCGCCAACGCGTGGGACATCGACTCTCAGCTCGATCAGGCGATGGACGCGCTGCGCTGCCCGCCGCCGGACCAGCCGGTGTCTGTCCTCTCTGGCGGTGAGCGCCGCCGCGTGGCGCTGTGCAAGCTCCTCATCGAGGCCCCCGACCTGCTGCTGCTCGACGAGCCCACGAACCACCTCGACGCCGAGAGCGTGCTCTGGCTCGAGAAGCACCTTGCGTCCTACCCGGGCGCGGTCATTGCCGTCACCCACGACCGTTACTTCCTCGACCATGTCGCCGGCTGGATCGCCGAAGTTGATCGTGGCCACCTCTACCCCTACGAGGGCAACTACTCCACCTACCTGGAGACGAAGGAGAAGCGCCTCGAGGTTCAGGGGCAGAAGGATGCCAAGCTGGCCAAGCGTTTGAAGGAAGAACTCGAGTGGGTTCGCTCTAACGCGAAGGGCCGCCAGGCCAAGTCGAAGGCCCGTCTGGCCCGCTACGAGGAGATGGCTGCCGAGGCCGAGCGCACGCGCAAGCTCGACTTCGAGGAAATCCAGATTCCGCCGGGCCCGCGCCTGGGTAGCGTCGTCATCGAGGCGAAGGACCTGCAAAAGGGCTTTGGTGATCGCTCGCTCATCAACGGTCTGTCCTTCTCGCTGCCGCGAAACGGCATCGTCGGCGTCATCGGCCCGAACGGCGTTGGTAAGACCACGCTGTTCAAGACGATCGTCGGCCTCGAGCCTCTCGACGGCGGCGAGCTGACGATCGGCGAGACCGTCAAGATCAGCTACGTCGACCAGTCGCGCGCCGGTATTGACCCGGACAAGACCCTGTGGGAGGTCGTCTCGGACGGCCTGGACTTCATTCAGGTCGGCAACGTGGAAATGCCTTCGCGCGCCTACGTCTCCGCGTTTGGCTTCAAGGGGCCGGATCAGCAGAAGCCGGCTGGCGTCCTGTCCGGTGGCGAGCGCAACCGTCTGAACCTGGCTCTCACCCTCAAGCAGGGCGGCAACCTCCTCCTGCTGGATGAGCCGACCAACGACCTCGATGTCGAGACCCTTGGTTCACTGGAAAACGCCCTCCTGGCGTTCCCCGGCTGCGCCGTCGTCGTCACCCACGACCGTTGGTTCCTCGACCGCGTTGCCACCCATATCCTCGCATGGGAGGGTACTGAGGAAGCGCCTGACAACTGGTACTGGTTCGAGGGCAACTTCGAGGCGTACGAGAAGAACAAGGTGGCCCGCCTGGGCGAGGCTGCCGCGAACCCGCACCGTGTGACGCACCGCAAGCTCACGCGCGACTGATTCGCAGCGTATGAGGGGGAGGGCCTGGCGGTCCTCCCCCTCATCGTGTCTATTGGTGGATTCGGTGTGCGGTACCGCGTCGTGTGTGCCGGTCTGAGTCAATAGTTTGACAGAGCGTTGGATTGTAGCCCTGCTTCGTGGGATGCACTCCTGTCAGCGGTGGTTTGTCCGCGAATTGCTCGTGTTATGGATCCCACTTGCCTTTTGCGCAGGTCACATCTACTATGTGATACGAATCGCAAACTTCCGACGGCGCGAAAGGGGCTCCGATGGCGATTGAACAAGCGCTCATCGACGCGCTGGGTGGACACCTCAATATCGTCGAGGTAGAACCCTGCACGATGCGAATCCGTATTCAGGTGAAATCTCAGCGAGACGTCGATGAGGCGGCGCTGCGCGTGGATGGCGTATTAGCCGTCGTGCGCTCCGGCGACGTTGTTCAGATCGTGTGCGGTGCTCAGTCCGACGATGTGGCAGCTGCGATGATCTCAATCCTTGAACGCGTGGCCCATGACACGCCTGCGGAGTCTTTGTCGCAGCGCGTCCACGCCTAGTATTAAAGGTGTCATCAGCCCGCAACGTAGAAGGCTTTTTTGTGGATATTCACGCACCCGCATCTGACAACATCGATGAGCTGCGCCGTATCGCCGATGCTAATGGCGTAGCCACCGGATTCTGGGATTGGTACGGGAATTGGGTGGGCGTGAGTGCGTCTACCCTCCTGAAGGTCCTGGGCGCTCTTGGACTTCCCCTCGACGAATCGTCCACGGTGGGGGATGTGCACGAGGCTCTGCGCCTGACCGAAGAGCGCGAATGGCGCCGTACCCTGCCTCCGACGATCGTCGCCCGCCAGGGTGGCGGCTACATGTTCCCGGTGCACGTGCCGGACGGCTCGTGGGTGAACGTCCAGTGGGTGCTGGAGGACGGTCGTAAGGGCTCGTGCGATCAGGTGGATCGCTACGTTCCTCCGCGCATGATCGACGGCGAGCTCGTCGGCCGCGCCACCTTCGACGTGCCGCACTGGCTGCCGCTCGGATGGCACCGCCTCGTGGCGACTGTCGAGGGCGGACACGTGGAGTCCGCGACCCTCATCATCGTGCCGAACACGCTGTCCCTGCCGCTCCTGGAGTCCTCGCGCCGCGTGTGGGGTGTCAACGCTCAGCTGTACTCGACGCGCTCGGCCTCCTCGTGGGGCATCGGTGACGCCACCGATCTGGCTGACCTGGCTGCCGTGTGTGCGGACAAGGGTGCAGATTTCCTGCTTATCAACCCTGTCCACGCATCACAGCCGGTGTCTCCGCTGGAGAACTCTCCCTACCTGCCGGTGTCGCGCCGTTGGCTCAACCCGATCTACATTCGTCCCGAGAGTATCGAGGAGTACGCCTCCCTGCCCCAGGCTTCGCGCGCGGCCATCGAGCAGCTGCGCGACTCGACCCGCCAGTTCGCCATCCGCGAGGACCTGATCGACCGCGATCGCTCGTGGGAGGCCAAGCGCAAGGCACTCGAGGTCATCTTCGCCGCTCCGCGTTCCTACCATCGCCAGAGCCAGCTGGATCGCTTCATCGAGCGCGGCGGTTCGGAGCTGTCCAACTACGCGCTGTGGTGCGCTCTCGTTGAGCGCGAGGGCACGATCGAGCTGCCCGAGGACCTTGCCCGTTCGTCTGCGCCTCGCGTCGAGATGGAACGTCTCGAACTGGCCGATCGTGTTGACTTCTACCAGTGGTGCCAGTGGGTTGCCGCCGAACAGCTCGCGCATGCCCATCACGTGGCGCGTGAGGTCGGCATGGAGATCGGCATCATGGCTGATCTGGCAGTCGGCGTGCACGGCTACGGTTCCGAAAAGTGGAGCCGACCGGAGCTCTTCGCCTCCGGCATGAGCGTCGGCGCCCCGCCGGACGTCTACTCCCAGCAGGGCCAGAACTGGTCGCAGCCGCCGTGGTCGCCGCGTAGCCTCGCGGAGTCGGGTTACCTGCCGCTGCGCGACATGGTCCGCGCTGCGCTGGCGAACGCCGGTGCGGTGCGCATCGACCACATCCTGGGTATGTTCCGCCTCTGGTGGATCCCGGAAGGTTGCGCTGCCACCGAAGGTACCTACGTGTACTACGATCACGAGGCCATGATGGGCGTCATCCTGCTGGAGGCCCAGCGTGCGGGTGCCGTCGTCATCGGCGAGGATCTCGGAGTCGTGGAGCCGTGGGTGCGCGATTACCTGCGCGAGCGTGGCGTCCTCGGCACCTCCGTTGTGTGGTTCGAAAAGGAGGGGGGCGGCTGGCCGCTGCGTCCCGAGCACTACCGTGATCGCGCTCTGGCCGCAGTCAACATCCATGACTTGCCGCCGACGCTCGGCTACATCCGTGGCATCCAGACGACGCTGCGTTCTGAGCTTGGTCTGCTGACGGACGACATCGAGACAGTGCGCGCGGGCGATCGCCTTGAACTCGAACAGGTGGGCGCGCGACTGCATGAGTACGGCTGCATCGACGGCGCAGAGCCCAGCGAGCGCGAGACCGTTGAGGGCCTGTACCGCTACGTTGCGAAGACCCCGTCGAAGCTGGTCGTCGCCTCCCTCGTGGATGCGGTCGGGGATGTGCGCCCGCAGAATATGCCGGGCACGGGTGCTGACCAGTACCCGAACTGGTGCGTGCCGCTGTGCGATTCCGATGGGGAAGAAGTTGCGATCGAGGACCTGCCCACGGACGAGCGCCTAACCTCTCTGTTCGCGCTGTTGCGCGGGACCGTCCGCTGACGGGACTCCAATACGCTGAACAAGTGAACCCCGCGACCCGAAAAAGGGCCGCGGGGTTCATGCATACGGTCGGGGCTCAGTCACCATCGGAAAGAGAAAACAGCGGATCGAGAACCCCCACCGTGGGCAGTGCTTCATCGAACTCGGGAGAGACCGGCTCTCCGGGAGGGCTGACGACGATGACTGGCACGCAGGGGGACAGCCCCGCCCCGCGGACGGGGCCGAGATCCCAGTGAATGAGGGGAGTACCCTCGTCGACGATGTCGCCCTCCTCGACGAGGGGAGCAAAGCCTCGGCCGCGCAAGCCGACGGTATCGATGCCCAGATGAATGAGGATCGAGGGCCCGCGCGTCGAGGTGATAATCGCGGCATGCGATTTGAGCTTGGTGATCACTCCGTTAATGGGGGAGTGAACGGTCACGCACGTGACGTCATTGTCCGGCAGGAGCGCGCGACCATCCCCGACGACGCCACTGGCGAAGACGGGATCCGGTACCTCGGACAGGGGTAGCACGTGCGCAGCGAAGGGTGCGCGGACGAGAAAGCTCACCGGCTCGCGTTCATCTGCTCGACGAGGTCCTCGGAGTCGGGGCCCATGACGACCTGCACGGCGTCGCCAACGATGACGACGTCGAAGGCTCCGGCTTCGCGCAGCTTGGCCTCGTCGATGAGGTCCGTGTTGGCTGCGTCCAGGCGGATGCGCGTAATGCACGCCTCGAGATTGGAGATGTTGTCCCAGCCGCCCAGGGCCTCGACGAGGGTCGTTGCGGTGTCCATGGTGTCCTCCTTGGCTCAGTCACCGAAACCGTTGCGGTTTGCCTCACACTTATGGTATCGCGACCGCGCACGAATGGGCACACTTGCAGCGACCGAGCACGTCACATTATGAGATCGTCGGGGAAGCGCTGGAACCTCGAATGTGGGCAGCCGGAGTGAACGCCATCGCGATGCCCGCGGCGACGGCGAGTGCCGTGAACAGATACATCGCAGTCTCGATCCCGGTGTGGGCGGCAACAATGCCGGCAACGAATGAACCGAGGGGCATGACGCCCCAGACCGCGAAGCGAAAGATCGCGTTCATACGACCGAGCATGTCGGGCGGACAGATTTCCTGGCGCAGGCTCATCTGGGTGACGTTGTAGATCGTCAAGAAGTAGGAGGAGATGACGCCGGCGGCAGCAATGATCCACGCGGCTGCAGAGGGAACGTGCACGGAGGCTGGCTGGACCGCGAGAATGACGACGCCGGCGATATTGGTCGAAACGATGCAGCGCCCGATGCCCAGGCGTGAGATCCACAGAGGTCGCGTGAGCGCACCGAGGATCCCACCAATCGCGCCCGAGCTGAGGAGGAGGCCGAGCTGTGTCGCGCTCATGCCGAGGGTGCGTAACACGAGGATGGGCAGGAGGACCTGAACGCCCGCTCCGGCGAATGCGGCGCACGCGATGCAGGAGAAGAGCGGGAAGAGGAGGCGCTGCCCGCGTACGAAAGAGAGCCCCTCGACGATCTGAGAGCGAAGGGGCGCGTCGGAGTGGGCTGGACGAGGCTCGGGGGTGCGTATGCGCCAGATGGCCCATGTGGAGCAGACGTAGGTGGACGCTGTCAGCAGGTAAGCCAGGGGAGGGGCGATCACTCCGAGGAGCCATCCGCCAAGTCCCGGGCCACCCGCGCGTCCCACCTGATAGGACGCCTCGAGTCTCCCGTTGGCTGCCCCGATGTAGCGCTTCGAGGCGATCATGGGAACGTAGGACTGATAGGCGACGTCGAAGAAGACGGTGGATAGACCCAGGAGCGCCGCGACGACCATGAGGTGGGTGAGCGCCAGTGAGGAGAATACGTAGGCGATCGGGATGGACACGAGGGCCGCGATGCGCGCGAGATTCGCAGTGATCATGACGCGGCGCTTGCGCCATCCGTCGACCCACGCGCCCGCCGGTAGACCGACGAGGAGGAAAGCAAGGGTTTGCAGTCCCGAGAGGAGACCGATCTGCGTCTCGGTCGCGTGCAGCACGGTGATCGCGATGGCCGAGGTGGCCAGCGTACCGACCTGGAAGCCCACCTGTGCGGCGGTTTGCCCCGCCCACAGGTGCATGAAGGCGGAGTTACGGGTGAGGGGATGGTGCAGCCAGCGCTGCAGTGACCCGTTCACCGTGCATCGCGGAGGCCTTGGCCCCCCGTGCGCTCGACTGCCGTCAGGCCGGCGGTGCGCAGAGCCCATGCCAGGCCGTCTTCGGAGACGGAGGGGGCGACGATGTCCGCAACCTCGACGAGGGCCTGGCATCCGTTCCCGATGCTGATGCCGACCGCTGCCGTTGCCACGGCCTCGACGTCGTTGTTGGAGTCGCCGAGCGCGACCGTATGAGAGAGCGGAATGCCGACGTGTTCGCAGATGGCGCGGATGCCGACTGCTTTCGACAGATGGGCCGGAACGACCTCGAAGGGAACGTAGCCTGCAGCGCCCACGGAGCCGATGATCGCGCGATAGCCGTCCGGTAGGGCTGCTGTCACGCGTTCCATCGAGGCTTTTTCGGGCGGGACGTATGCTGTGACCTTGGTGAATGCGCCGCTGTTGATGTCCACGATAAAGGGAGTGATCGACTGGGCGTATTCGATCCAGTCCTCAGGGTGTTTGCCGGCCCGGGGAACGAAGAAGTCGAGGTATCCCTCGCTGGGTCCCATCTGGTCGGGACCCTGCCAGATGTAGAAGGCGTCGAGTTCCTCCCATAGGGCGGTCAACACATCGACGTGTTCGCGAGGCATGCGCTCGTCCACGAGAACCGCTTTTCCGACGGATGCGTACCCTCCAGCGCCACCGACGAGACCCTCGAAGCCGACGTCCCAAAAGCGCGGGTAGACCTCGGGTGCAGAGCGGCCCGTGCACGCGAAGAGCCGGTGTCCGCCCTCCCTGACCTGCGCCAGGGCCTCAAGCGCGGATTCTGGGATTCGCTGGCGAGAATCGCACAGCGTCCCGTCGATGTCGACAAAGACAGCGTGGGGAGATGGGGACTCGTTCTCGACGCGAGCGGGGACCTCAGTGTCAGTCATAGGATCCATCTTATCCCAGGGCGAAACCGGCCTTGCGCGTGCAGAATACGCCCCGCAAACAACAAATCATGCGTGCGGTCGATTGGAAGGGGATCCTGTGGTACACACTGGAACCATCGACGATACCCGCGATGGAGCACGAAAGGCAGTTCACGACGATGGAACACGCAGCACTGACGGACGCCAACGATCTCACCCTCCTGCAAGCCGCGGCGCTTCTCTCGGGATCGAGTGCCTGGGACTCTCGCCCGATCCCCGCGGCGGGCGTTCCCTCCTTCGTGATGAGCGACGGTCCCCACGGCGTTCGCCGCCAGCTCGGGGATGCTGATCACCTGGGCATCGCGGAGTCTGAGAAAGCGACCTGCTTCCCGACGGCCTCAGCCGTCGCGGCTACGTGGAACCCGGAGCTGGCGCGCGACATGGGTGAGGCGCTGGGGCTGGAAGCACGAGGCCTCGGCGTCGACGTCCTGCTCGGTCCCGGCCTCAACATCAAGCGTTCGCCCCTGTGTGGGCGTAACTTCGAGTACTTTTCCGAGGACCCGATTCTTGCCGGACGCATGGCCGCTGGCCTCGTCGACGGAATCCAATCCACGGGTACGGCAGCCTGCCCCAAGCACTTCGCCGTCAACTCTCAGGAACTCCGCCGCATGGCCTCGGATTCCATCGTGGACGAGCGCACGATGCGTGAGATCTACCTAACCGGCTTTGAGATCGTCTGCCGAGTGGCCAAGCCGCGGGCGATCATGAGCTCCTACAACCTTGTCAACGGCACCTACGCGCACGAAAACAAGCACCTGCTGACCGACATCCTGCGCACCGAGTGGGGTTTCGATGGCATGGTCATTTCGGACTGGGGCGGTTCGAACAGCGCTGTTGAGGCCGTGCGCGCTGGTGGCAGCCTCGAGATGCCCGCCCCCGGCCTGGCGGGTGCCCGCCAGATCGTCGCGGCCGTCGAGGCCGGACAGTTGGATGCGGCCGACGTCTACGCGCGTGCCCAGGAAGTCCTCAACGTCGCGAGCGCGAGTGCCGGCTTGCCTGCGCCCAGGCCCTATGACATCGGCCAGCACCACGAGCTGGCTACGCGCATCGCCGCCGAGGCGATCACGCTCCTGCGTAACGAGGAGGATCTCCTGCCCCTGAGCGTCGGCACGAACGTCGCCCTCATCGGCGACCTCGCCGACACGCCGCGCTTCCAGGGGTCGGGTTCCTCCCAGGTCAATCCCACTCGCGTGGAGGCTCCGCGTGAACTGCTTGAAGCCGGGGGAGAGGGCGCACGAGGCCTCGTTCTCGAGGGATATGCGAGCGGGTATGAGCGCCACGGCGGTACGAGTGATGCTCTCATCGCCGAGGCTGTGGCCCTCGCCGAGCGCGCCGACGTGGCGCTTGTGTACGTCGGTCTCGACGAGCTGGCCGAATCCGAAGGCCTGGACCGGCCCCACATGCGCCTGCCCGAGGGCCAGGATCGCCTCATCGAGGCTGTCGTGGCAGCCAATCCGCGCACCGTCGTCGTCCTGACCGGCGGGGCCAGCGTTGAGATGCCGTGGGCCTCGTCCGTGCCCGCGCTCGTCAACGGTTACCTAACCGGGCAGGGAGGCGCCTCCGCGATGCTCGACGTCCTGACCGGCGCCGTCAATCCGTCGGGACGCCTGGCCGAAACGTACGCGCTCTCCTACGAGGACCACCCGACCGCCGCATGGTACCCGGCGACAGGACCGCTCTCGTGCTACCGCGAAGGCCCGTTCGTCGGCTACCGCTACTTCACGACCGCGGGCATCGACGTTGCTTTCCCCTTCGGCTATGGCCTGTCCTACTCGAGCTTCGAATACTCCGACCTTGCTGTGAACGAGGAGGGGGTGACCCTCACGGTCACCAACACCTCTGCGCGCGACGGTGCCGAGGTCGTCCAGCTCTACGTGAGTGCACCCGGTGGTGTGTTCGGTCCCGCGCGCGAGCTCAAGGGTTTCTCAAAGGTCGAGGTTGGTGCCGGAGCATCGGTGAGCGTCACGATTCCCTTCGACCGCTACACGTTCCGGCACTGGGAGACGTCGCGCGCAGCGTGGGAAACCGAGGCAGGAACCTGGACGATCCACGTGGGACGCAACGTCTCCGACACGCGGCTCAGCGCCACCGTCGAGGTCGAAGGAACCAGGCCCTCGCCGATCGACCCGGCCCTCGGCCACTACCTGAACGCCGACGTTGCCGGCATCACCAACGGCGAGTTCGCGGTCCTCCTGGGACGGACGATCCCGACGGCTCACCCCGCGGATGACCTCGTCGCCTCCGACCCACTGTCCGAGATGACGCGCGCCAAGACCTGGCTCGCCCGCGTCGCCGGACGCAAGCTCCACGGCCTCAAAGCGAAGGCTGACGCGAAAGGAACCCCGGACCTCAACATCCTCTTCGTCCTCAACATGCCTTTCCGAGCCATCGCGAAGATGAGTAACGGCGCGGCAAGCCCCGACATGGTGGACGCGATCCTTCTGGCCGTCAACGGACACCCCCTGCGAGGACTCACTCGCGCCGCCCTCGGCTTCATCGCCAACGCGCGCGCCAACAAGGCCACCCAGCGCGAACTCGACCAGACCCGATGACGCGGCCCCAGCCTCGCCACTCTCAACTGACGTAAAGGAACACTCATGCAGGCTCTTACCCGGTGGTGGAAGAACTTCGAATCCAAGCACCCGACGGTCGCGCAGTTCATCATCTTCTTCATCCTCTCCAACGGCATTACGGTGCTGCAGCTGGTTCTCATGCCGGCGTTCAAGGCGGCTTTCGCGCACACGAGCCTCGTCGATACGGCCTTCCAGTTCCTGCCGGTCGGCATCTCGCACGGGCACACGGTCTTCCTCTTCGACTACCCGGCCGGTTCGATGTCGGTGGGTGGGGGCGGCGGCCTCGCGTACTTCCTCGCCGTCGAGATCACCCTGCTGATCGCCCAGGTCATCAACTTCTTCGCTCAGCGCAACGTCACCTTCAAGTCCAACTCGTCGGTGGGCAAGGCGGCCTTCTGGTACGCGGTCGCCTACGTCGTCATCACGATCGCGGCGGCCGCCCTCCAGGTCCTCTACAAGGACCCGATCTACGCGTGGGCGATTTCAACGATGGGCGCGGGTGGCGAAACCTTCGCAGACGTCATCACGATGATTATCAACGCCGCCATCTCCTTCTGGGTGTTCTTCCCCATCTTTAAAGTGATCTTCAAGCAGGAACCCACGCAGGAGGACGCGCAGGTCAGCGCAGCACAGTAGACTACTGGCAGACTTCACGAGAGGAGACTCCATGAGCGTGCCGCTGCTGACGGTGATCGTGCCCGCCTACAACTCCGAGGATTACCTCGACCGGGCGCTGACCACGCTCGTCGGATACGGCGACGAACTCGAGGCGATTGTCGTCAACGACGGATCGAAGGACCGCACTGCGGAGATCGCCGACGAGTGGGCTGCTCGCTACCCCTCCGTGAAGGTCATCCACCAGGAGAACAAGGGCCACGGTGGTGCCGTCAACGCCGGCCTCGCCGCCGCCACCGGCACGCACGTGCGCGTCGTCGACTCCGATGACTGGCTGGACCGACGCGCCACAAACGCCGTTCTCGACGTCCTGCGCGAGGAACGCGAGGCCGGGCGTGACCTGGATCTGCTCGTCACCAACTACGTCTACGACAAGCAGGGAAAGTCGGTCAAGGCGGTCATCCGCTACCGCAACGTTCTGCCTCGCGGACGCACCTTCGGCTGGGCGGACCTGCGCCGATGCCGCTACGACCAGTACCTCATGATGCACGCCCTCACGATGCGCACCGAGGTCGTGCGGGCCTCCGGGCTGGTCATGCCCGAGCACACGTTCTACGTGGACTACCTGTACTCGTTCGTGCCGCTGCCCTACATTTCGACGATCCGCTACCTGGACGTGGACCTGTACCACTACTTCATCGGCCGTGACGACCAGTCCGTCAACGAGAAGGTCATGATCACGCGCCTGGATCAGCTCGCGCGGGTGAACGAGGCGATGACCCGTGCGCTGCCTCCGCGCGCCGAGGTCGAGGACAAGCTCTGGCGCTACATGGTCCACTACCTGCGTATCAACGCCGTCGTTTGCTCCGTCATGGCTCAGCTCTCGGGCACGCCCGAGCACCTGGCGCTCAAGGAGCAGATCTGGGAGAACATGGACCAGATCAATCCCGAGGCCACGGATCGACTGCGCCAGGATCTGCTCGCCGGCCTCGTGCGCCACGCGTCGCCCAAGGTCGTTCGCGGCGGCTACAAGGTCGCGGCGGCGATCCTCGGCTTCAACTAAGAGACGCCGTCAGCGCCCGGCGAGCGTCAGCTCCGTCCGGTGGACGGTGAGGCGCTTGCCGATGAGCGGGTATTCGACATCGTCTTCGCGGCCCTTCCACACGAAGCCGAGCTTTTCTGAGACCCGCCGCGAGGCGTTGTTTCCGTCGAAGTATTTCAAGATGATCGTTTCCACGCCTAGCTCACGCGCGCGGTCGATAATGGCGTTCCCAGCCTCCGTCGCGTATCCGTTGCCCCAGTAGGGGGCGCCAATCCAGTAGCCGATGTCGGCGATTGTCGTCTCGGCGCTGGCGTTGTCGACGCGCAGCGCAATTGAGCCAACCAGCTCACCGGTCGACGTGAGCGTCACCGCGTAGCTATCGCGCACCGCGAGAAAGGTCGACAGTGCCTCGTGGGCATCGTCGATGTGCTCGTAGGGCTTCCAGCCGCACAACATTCCGATGCGGGGATCACGGGCGAGTTCAAAGAGAGCGGGTGCGTCCGCATCGCTCCAGGGACGCAAGCGCAGGCGCGGGGTGTCGATGATCGTCATTTGTCCTCCTGGGTGTTTGTGGACGGGAGAAGCACCGTCAGCGTGAACCAGTGGTCTGCCACGTCCGTGACCGCCTGGCCGCCGTACTTGCGGGCCGTCCACTGGATGGATTTAACCCCCCAGCCGTGTCGAACGGTGTCGGGCTTGATCGTTGTGAGGCGCCCACCGGCGTCCGTGTTGAGGCGGCCGTCGAACCAGTTGTCGACTCGGATGACCACCATCTGCCCCTGGCGGAACAGTGCCAGTTTGATGAGGCGCTTGGCGGGGTCGTCGACGCGCCGTGAGGCCTCGATCGCGTTATCGAGGGCGTTACCGAAGAGGGTAGCGATGTCCATTGACGACATGGAACCCAGTAGGGCACCGTCAGCGACCGCCGTGAAGTTGATGCCGGCTGCCGCGCACGCACGGCCTTTCGTCGTGAGGATGACGTCGAGGACCGGATTGCCGCTGTGGTACTGCTGTCCGATCTGCTCGATCGAAGATTCGAGCTCGGCGAACGATGCGGCGGCGCGTCCGGGGTCCAGCTCCGCGCGGATCGCCTCCACCTGGTGCTTGAGATCGTGATGAGCGCGCGCCACCTGCTCCATGTCCTGCTTGGCGGCCAAGTACTGGTGGTGCTGTGCATCCAGCGATGCCTGGATGGATGCGAGTTCGCGCTCGGTCGCGCTCTGCTGGATGCGCTCGAATTGCGCGAAGAGGATCGCGTAGCCGGCCAGGTCCACGAGGGTGCGGATGTAGAAGACCTCCCAGCCGGACCTCCCAGAGAACGGGGTGGCCGTCGAGATAAAACTCAGGTTGGACAGAGCAAAGATTGACATGCCGATAAATACGCCGGAGGCAAGGTCTGCGTAACGGAGAACGGGCAGCGCCCCCTGTCGGTAGACGCGTCGTTCGAAGAAGTAGACGACGGCCAAGCACGTCGCCGCAATCGCGGCAAAACCGCCGAACGACAGGGGATGCCAGTAGGGTTTGTCGGCGTGGGAGTAGACCACGACCTGCCAGGCGAGGGATGCTGCGAGCTCAGCCACGATGAAGGCGCGTGCGCTCATATGCGTCACCCATCGCCAGTCCAGCGCGGTTCCCACGCGGATGACACACCACACGAGCGCGTACGCCGTCATCATGCCGGGCACCCACAGGGACAGGGGAGCGCGGCCGAGCAGTTCCTGGGCGCCGACGAGCACCACGAGGCCGCCGACGGCCGCAGCGGCGAGCCGCCAGCGGGGGACAGCAGCGTTCGGGTTCAGGGCATTGGACGACGCCGAGCGCGCGACGACAAAGACGTACACGAGAGCGGCGCCCCACTCCGCGAGGGCGGTGAACAGGCGCGGGATGTCCGGCAGGGACTCGAACACGTCAGTGGATCCCGCCCGCGAAGCTCGCCAGAGCCGTCATGAACGCCTTCTTACGAGGCCGGGAAATGCGTAAGCTGTCCCCTCCCGTCATGAGGCACTCCTGGTCGGCGACACCGCGCACGTGGGCGAGATTAACGAGGTAGCACGAATTTGAACGGAAAAAGTCGTGACCGGCGAGCTGTTCCTCCATGGCCTTCAGTGAGGAAGTGATCGAGTAGGTGTCGGAAACCGTGTGCACATCCAGGCGGTGCTTAATCGACTCCACGTAGACGATGTCCGCGACGTCGATGCGGTGGGTCGACGTGCCCGACTGCAGGAGGACCGAGGCGCCGCGCCGCTTGGCGACGGCCTCGAGGCACCGCGACAGTTCCTGCGAGAACGCGAACCAGGGCAGCGGCTTCATCAAGTAGGAGAGTGCCCCCACCTGATAGCCGTGGATCGCGAACTGCGCGGCTGACGTGATGAACACGAGGACGACCTCCTGATCGACCTCGCGGATCGCGCGCGCCGCGGTCATGCCGTCCACGTGGGTCATCTGGATGTCCATGAGGATGATGTCGTACACCGGCTTGTAGTCACCGATGATGGCTCCGCCGTCCTCGAAATAGGTGACGTCGAAGGAGACATCGTTTTCCTCGCTGTAGCGCGCGAGGTAGTCGGCGAGGAGCTGGCGTGAGACGGCCTCGTCCTCGACGACGGCGATGCGCACCATGATCCGGCCCTCCCTGACCTACCGACAGATGCCAACAAGGATATGCGAGCGCAGCCCCGCCCTCCGCGCAAGTCCACACCCCGGCCTCGTCGATCACATGTCAGCGCACCTGCAGGTGGGGGCCGCTACCATTGTCCTGACTACCGTGAAAGGGGAGTGGCGTGGATCTGCTCGTTGTTGGGTCGGGCTTTTTTGGCTTGACGTTTGCCCGCGAGGCCGCGGAGCGATTCGGTATGAACGTGACCGTCATCGAGCGTCGCGACCACATTGGAGGCAACGCCTACTCGTCGATCGACGAGGCTACCGGCGTCGAAGTGCACCGCTACGGCACCCATCTCTTCCACACATCAAACGAGCGCGTGTGGTCCTACGTCAACCGATTCACGGCCTTCAACGACTACCGCCACCGGGTCTACGCCAACTACCGGGGCATCGTCTACCCGCTGCCCATCAACCTGGGCACCATCAACCAGTTCTTCGGAGCCGCCTACTCGCCGGCCGAGGCCCGTGCGCTGATCGAGCAGCAGGCCGCCGAGATCACGGGCGAACCCGGCAACCTCGAGGAGAAGGCGATTAGCCTGATCGGCCGCCCCCTCTACGACGCCTTCATCGCGGGGTACACGGCCAAGCAATGGCAGACGGATCCGCGCGAGCTTGCCGCCTCCATCATCACGCGACTGCCCGTGCGTTTCACCTACGAGAACCGCTACTTCCAGGACCGCTACGAGGGCCTTCCCCTGAACGGCTACGGCGCGTGGATCGCGAACATGGTTGATCACCCGCGTATCACCGTGCACACGGGCGTGGACTTCTTCGATGCCTCCTCGCCGTTCTCGAAGGCCGCGACCGTCGGCCAGGTCCCCGTCGTCTACACGGGCGCCATCGACCGCTACTTCGACTACGAGGCCGGCGAGCTCGGCTGGCGCACCCTCGACTTCGAGACCGAGGTCGTGGATGTGCCCGACTACCAGGGCTGCTCCGTCATGAACTACTCGGACCGCGACGTGCCTTTCACGCGCATCCACGAGTTCGCGCACCTGCACCCCGAACGTGATCGCGCCGGCGCGACCAACACGATCATCCAGCGCGAATACTCGCGCTTCGCTCGCCCCGGCGACGAGCCCTACTACCCGATCGCTTCGCCGTCGGACCGATCGACACTCGCTGCCTACCGCGACATGGCGGCGGGGGAGAAGAACGTGCTCTTCGGCGGTCGACTGGGCTCATACCAGTACCTGGACATGCACATGGCAATCGCATCGGCCCTCACCAAGGTCGACGAGGCCGTGGCCTCCTGGCGCTGACGGGTTTCCTCTTCACATGGCGTCGATTCTTTGGTCGGTCCTCTCGATCGCCCTCATCATCGGCGTCGGTTGGGTTGCTCGTCGCGCGGGTGCGCTCGGTCCCGAGGCGGCGGGTTCCCTTGCGTCGGTGACGTACTGGGTGGCGTCCCCGGCAATGCTCTTCCATGCGATCGTCTCAACGGGGACGTCTGGCGTATTCGGGGCTCCGCTCGCCGTGGCCGCAGCATCGGGCGTGGGAACCGCACTCATTTTCGCCCTGGTTGCACGCTTTTTCCTGCGCTTGACACGCGGGGAGATCGCCTTGGGGGCCATGGCCTCGTCCCTCAATAATGGCGCGTATATCGGCATCCCGATCGCCGTCTACGTGCTGGGGGATGCTTCTGCGGTCGTGCCCATCCTGGTGTTTCAGCTCGGTTTTTTCACGCCGATGTTCTTCGTGTTGGCGGATCTGGCCGGCTCCGGCCAGCGCCCGTCTGTGAGCGGCATCGCGACGGTCATCGCGCGCAACCCCATGGTCATTGCGGCTGGGTGTGGATTTCTGTTTTCCGCTGTGGGGTGGCCGATGCCGACACTCCTCGACGTGTCGACGTCCATGCTGGGAGCTGCCGCGCCCCCGATGATTCTTCTGTCCTTCGGTGCCTCGCTCGTGGACCGCCGGTCGGCGTCTGGGAATTCGGGTATTGCGGCGACCGTCTTCGCCGTCGTTGGCAAGCTCGCCCTTCAGCCCGCAATCGCGTGCGGCGTCGGGATGCTCCTCGGGTTGAGCGGTCCAGCTCTCATGTCGGTGACCATCATGGCGGCGCTGCCCTCGGCGCAAAACGCGTACATCGCGGCCACGCGTGCCAAGGCGGGGGAGCGCATCGCACAGGGAACGGTCCTCGTGACGACCTTCGCATCGCTGCCCGTCGTCGTTGGAATTGCGGCGATTTTTCATGCGTGTGGGGTCGTTTCCTAACTGGGGTTTGTCGGCATAGGCCCTGTTTTTCGAGTGCCCGAGCGAAGCCCGTCCGGCAAAAGTTTCGTCAAAAAGAGGCCAAAAACACGTTCTGTATCGTGGACTCTGGGAGACTTCCCGGTGTATCGGCCCTAGTCTGGCTGGGAATTATCCCGTATAGACACGATTGCAAGGAACTCACTTCATGTCATCCTCCGCATCCAAATCCGCGCCCCGCGCGCGTGACTCGTGGAGCGGCCAGACAGGCTTCCTCCTGGCAGCCATCGGCTCGGCCATCGGCCTGGGCAACATCTGGCGTTTCCCCGGCGTCTCCTACTCCAACGGCGGCGGCGCCTTCCTGGTCCCGTACCTGGTTGCCCTGATCTTCGTCGGCATCCCCATGCTGTGGCTCGACTATGCGGTCGGCCACAAGTTCCGCGGTTCACCGCCGTGGGCGCTGCGCAAGATCCTCGGAGGCGGCGAGTTCATCGGCTGGTTCCAGACCTTCGTCTGCTTCGTCATCATGGTCTACTACGGCGCCGTCCTCGCGTGGGGCGTGCAGTATACGATCTACTCCGTGAACGAGGCCTGGGGCGCCGACCCGACGACGTTCTTCCTGGAGTCCTTCCTTGAGAAGGTTCCTGGCGACACCTTCTCGTGGGCCCCTGCATGGGCCGTCATGATCCCGCTTGCTCTCGTGTGGGTTCTCGTGCTCTTCGTCATCGGTCGCGGCCTGTCCAAGGGCGTCGAGGCTGCGAACAAGGTCTTCCTGCCGCTCCTCGTCATCCTCTTCCTCGCGCTCGTCGTCCGAGCACTCTTCCTGCCGGGCGCCGTCGAAGGCCTCAACGCCTTCTTCACCCCGAACTGGAGCGCTCTGGCCGACCCCAACGTGTGGCTGGCTGCCTTCGCGCAGATCTTCTACTCGCTGTCCGTGGGCTTCGGCATCATGCTGACCTACGCCTCCTACCTGAAGCCCAAGTCGAACCTGACGGGCACGGCTCTGGTCGCCGGCTTTGCGAACTCGTCCTTCGAGATCCTCGCGGGCATTGGCGTCTTCAGCGCCATCGGCTTCATGGCGCACCAGGACGGCGTGAGCGTCTCCAAGGTTGAGGGCCTGACTGGCCCGATCCTCTCCTTCGTGACCTTCCCGAAGATCATTTCGATGATGCCCGGTGGGCCTCTCTTCGGCGTGCTCTTCTTCTCGTCCCTCGTTCTGGCCGGTGTCACCTCGCTGCTCTCCCTGCTTCAGGTCGTCTCCGGTGGCCTGCAGGACAAGTTCGGCTGGTCGCCCGCCCGCTCGGCGCTGGTCCTCGGTGTGCCCGCGACCGTCATTTCCCTGGTGCTCTTCGGCACCCGATCGGGCCTGAACAACCTCGACATCGTCGACAACTTCATCAACTCGGTTGGCGTCGTGTCCTCGGCGATCCTGTTCGCTGTGCTGTGCGCAGTCGCTGGCCCCCGCCTCGGGGTGCTCCGTGCACACATCAATTCGGTGTCCAGCGTGAAGGTCCCCAAGCTCTGGGAGCCCCTCGTTGGCATCGTCATCCCGGTCGTCCTCTTCGTTATGATGGCGATGTCGATCGTGCAGGTCCTGCAGAAGGGCTACGAGGGCTACCCCAGCAGCTACGTGCTGATCTTCGGCTGGGGCTCCGTGGCGATTGCTGTTGTTGCGTCCCTGATTTTCACGTTCATCCCGTGGAAACACCGTCCGCTGGACACCCACGCGGCGGTCGCCCAGATCCTCGCTGACGACGCCGAAGACACCGCTTCGATCGAAGGAGGCGCCAAGTGACCGCTCCCGCTATCGCTCTCATGGTTTTGACGATCCTGCTCGTGTGGGGTGGCCTCGTCGCGTCCGTCGTGCTGCTGCAGGTCCTCTCGGTGCCCACCGATGAAGAGACCGAGGCCGCGCAGCGCGCTATCGAAGCCGCGGAAGCTGCAAAGCAGTAGGGTGGCATCGTGAAGCTCGTTGCCTTCGATCTCGATGACACCCTGGCGCCCTCGAAGTCGCCGCTGCCGGCCCGCATGGACGTCGCTCTGCGGTCCCTGCTGGACCACGTGGAGGTGTGCATCATCTCCGGCGGCCAGATGGGCCAGTTCCGCACCCAGGTGCTGGACAACCTGCACGCCACGGACGAGGAACTCTCTCGCCTACACCTGATGCCCACCTGCGGCACGCGCTACTACCGCTATGAGGATGGGGCCTGGGTCGAGCGTTACGCGCACGACCTGGATCCCGAGGTTGCCGCACGCGCGATCGCCTCGCTCGAGCGTCACGCCCGTGAGCTCGGCCTGTGGGAGTCCAACCCGTGGGGCAACATCATCGAGGACCGTGGCTCGCAGATTACCTTCTCCGCTCTGGGCCAGGAGGCTCCGCTCGACGCTAAGCGCGCCTGGGACCCGGACGGCACCAAGAAGGCCGCTCTGCGCGATGCCGTGCAGCCCGACGTGCCCGAGCTCGATGTTCGTGGCGGTGGCTCGACCTCGGTCGACATCACCACCCGTGGCATCGACAAGGCGTTCGGCATGGGCAAGCTCGTCGAGGAGACGGGCATCCCCGCTTCCGAGATGCTCTTCGTTGGCGACCGCCTGGATCCGGAAGGCAATGACTACCCCGTCAAGGCCGCCGGCTACGCGACGCGTGCCGTGTCCGGATGGGAAGAATGCGTGGACGTCATCGACGAGATCGTGGCATCCATGAGCTGACACGTCGCAGCAAACGCTGACGAGGCCGGGGCTGGGTATCCAGCTCCGGCCTCGTTGTGTGCGGCTGCGGCGCAATGCGGTGACGCGTTACTGCGCGCCGACGCCCCTGGTGGCCCAAAATACGACGGCGGATGCGGCTGCGACGTTGAGCGAGTCGACCCCGTGGTCCATGGGGATTTTGACGGTGTAGTCGGAGGCAGCGATGGTGCGCCGTCCCAGGCCGTCGCCTTCGGTGCCCATCACCATTGCGAGGCGGGCGTCCGGCCCCTGGAGGGCGGGCAGTGCGGCGAAGTCGTCGAGGGACACCGAATCGTCCGACAGAGCCAGCGATGCGACGGTGAAGCCAGCCTCCTGGAGGGTGACGATGTCGCCTGGCCAGGACTCGAGGCGGGTCCACGGCACCTGGAAGACGGTCCCCATGGAGACGCGCACGGATCGTCGGTAGAGGGGATCAGCGCACTGTGGGGTCACGAGGACAGCGTCGACGCCGAGCGCGGCGGCGCTACGGAATGCAGCGCCCACATTCGTGTGGTCGACGAGGTTCTCCAGGACGACGACGCGACGCGCCGGGGCGCCGCCCCGAGCAGTTGCGAGCAGGTCTGCGAGGGTCGGCAGGACGGGGCGCTGCATGGCGGCCAAGGCACCGCGATGCAGGTGGAAGCCGGTCATCTGCTCCAACACGTCCTCGTCGGCGACGAAGATCGGAATGTCCGCGCCGTCGGGGCCACCTGTTGCCACCTCGATGAGGTCGGTGAGGGTCGGTAGCCAGCGCTTCGACATGAGGAACGAGCGCGGGCTGTGGCCGGCGCGGATTGCGCGTTCGATGACGTTCGCGGACTCGGCCATGTACAGGCCGCGTTCCGGTTCGATTTTGGAACGAAGTTTGACGTCTTTCAGGCGCGTGTAGTCGTCCAGGCGCGAATCTGCTGCCAGGTCCGCGCTGGTGAGCTCGATAATCACGGCGGTCCCTTACGCGCGCTGGAGGGCGCGCGATACCTCGCCCGGCCAGGACGGGCCCTCGAAGATGAAGGCAGAGAACGCCTCGACCAGGTCGGCGCCCGCGCTGATCATGCGCAGCGCATCCTCGGGCGAGGAGATGCCACCCGTGCCGATGAGTATCTGGTCGTCGTCGAGATGACGTGCCACCAGGGAGACGACCTCCAGCGCACGGGGCAGAAGCGGAGCGCCGGAGACGCCGCCCTCGCCCAGGTCGTGGTTGATCGTCGTGTTCGTGGCGACGACACCCGCCAGGCCGAGCTCCTTCGTCAGCTCGACGACGGCGACGATGTCCTCGTCGGCCAAATCGGGAGCGATCTTGACGAAGAGCGGCATGGTGCGATCGGGGGCACCTGCCTCGCAGCCGCGGCGAGCGGCCTGCAGGATCGGGCGCAGGTGATCGACGGACTGCAGATCGCGCAGGCCGGGCGTGTTGGGGGAGGAGACGTTCACGACGACAAAGTCCACCCAGTGGGCGAGTGTCTTGGCGCAGTACTCGTAGTCGGCGGGGGCGTCCGCCTCAGATGTCACTTTGTTCTTGCCGATGTTGGCACCGACGATTGCAGCGCGGCCCGCAGGGGTCGAGCGCAGCTCGCGCAGCTTCTCGGCGGCGGCATCTGCTCCGGCATTGTTGAAGCCCATGCGGTTACGCAGGCCGCGTTCCTCCATGAGGCGCCACAGGCGCGGCGCGTCGTTGCCGGGCTGGGGACGAGGAGTCACGGTACCGATCTCGACGAAGGCGTAGCCGAGGGCGCACATGCCGAGCACTGCCTCGGCATCCTTGTCCATGCCGGCTGCCAGACCGAGGCGGGACGGGAGGCGACGTTCACCCAGGGTCAGGGGGACCTCGACGCCGCCAACCATTCGCGTGGGGGAGTGCGTCGGATCGAGGTAGCCCAGCGTGGCACGCATGAGTCCACGCGTCGGCGCGAATCGTCCAGCCAAGGAAATTGCTCCCAGACCCCAGTGGTGTGCATCCTCCGGGTTGGAACGCGAGATGAAGTGTGTGAAAGCCCAGTTGTACGCGCGTCGGATCATGTTTCCTAGGATAGTTGATCAGTCCCACCATGCCCACCACCACCGCGTGGCTGATCCGTCTCGAATGAGCACGCGCATTTCGTCCGGCGGAATCGCCTCCTCGCCGAGGCCCAGGACCGAAGCGAGGGTGAGCCAGTGCTGGTAGCTCGGATAGCGCTCCTCGTCGATGGGAGATCCGGCGTGAGCAATGATCGCGGATTCGGGGACGAGCACGGTGTCGATGCTGACGCGTTCGTCTCGTCGTGGCGCGCGAATGACGTAGCCTTCGAGGGAGAGTCCGTCGATGCGGGAGGCGGCGCGTAACAGATCGATGATCCGAGGAGCGTTGTTCTGCCGATCGTTGCGTGCATCCTTCGGCAGTAAGGATGCGAGACGACGAGCGTCGGTCCCGGATAGGTCCGCGAAGCGTGCGTAGTCCCCCAGGTCCCACCCATCGCACAGGTAGGGAGCTAACAAAGCGGAGATGCCTCGATCCTCGAGCCATCGAGGTGGGCCGTACATGCCGTCGGGGCAGGGCTCCTCCTCGTCGAGCATGACGTCGCAGGTGGCGGGCAGTGTGATCGTTGTGTGCATGATGCTTCCTTGTCGTTCGCGACGGAGCGCCGATGCTCCGACACGGACAGGATCATGCACACGAGGACGTGGCGGCCAGCGTCACGGCACCCGCTGTGGATAACGGGAGAGCCGCCAGGTGCCCTGTGGATAAAGCACATCGGCCCCGCACCCATGTGGATGGGGCGGGGCCGACGAAAGAACGACTACTTCGGGAACTGTCCGCGGTCGACCTGCGGGCGAGGCGAACGCCAGCGCCGCGGCATGATCATGCGGGAGAAGGCGTAGTAGGCGGTACCGGAGGGAATGTCCTCGCGCGGGTGTGCCTCGGTGAAGACACGCTTGATCGTGCGCCACACGAAGAACGCCTCGATGGCGGTGATGATGAAGGAGCCGTACATGAGGATGGACGAGCCATAGAGCATGTACGCCTGGTACTGCAGCGGGATCTTGTTGCCCAGCATCGACAGCACCATGATGAGGATGATGGACACCATCATGACGGCGAGGATCCACTCGGAGAAGGAGTGGCGCGCGTCGACGTAGTCGCGCACGAACCGTCGTGCACGTCCCTTGTCGCGGGCCGGCAGGTACTTTTCCTCGCCGGTGATCATCGCGCGCTGCTCGGCGTCGAAACGCGCGTTGCGGGCGGCGCGGGCGGCACGCTTGGCCTCCTTGCGGTCCTTGGGGACCAGGGGGCGGATGCGGGCGGCCTCGGCTGCCTTGCGCTTCGGCGTGGGGCGACCCTTCTTGCCGTCGGGCGTCGTGGAGACGGGCTCGACATTCATCGAGGTCTCGTCGTTGTTGTTCTTGCTTCGTCCAAACACGATTCAAGGCTAGCGGATAGCCCACCCGCCTCGCACTCCCATGGTCTACCCTGGTCGTATGGCTGATACTTCACATGCACTGTCCACGTCCGTTTTGAAGGAGCGCCTGGAGGCTGCTTTCCCGTCCCTGCTGGAGGAGCTCACGCAGCTCGTCGCGATTCCGTCGGTGTCGTCGGATCCCGCGCATGCAGCCGACGTGGAGCGCAGCGCTGAGCATATCCGCGAGCGTTTCGCCGCCCTGGGCCTGGAGGCCAAGGTTCTGCGCGAGACCGCCGCTGATGGCACCGAGGGCAAGCCTGCCCTCGTCGCGCACACGCCCCACATCGAGGGCGCGCCGACCGTCCTGCTGTACGCACACCACGACGTGCAGCCGGTTGGCGAGCTGAGCCGCTGGAGCATGGATCCCTACAAGGCCGAGGTTCGCGGCGATCGTATCTACGGCCGTGGTTCCTCCGACGACGGCGCCGGCATCACTGTCCACCTCGGCTCCCTGTCGATCCTCGGCGAGGACCTGCCGGTCAACGTCGTCGTGTTCATCGAGGGCGAGGAAGAGATCGGTTCCCCCTCGTTCACAGCATTCCTCGATGCCCACAAGGACGAGCTCGCCGCGGACGTCATCGTCGTGACGGACTCGTCGAACTGGAAGGTGGGCGAGCCCGCCGTCACGTCGACCCTGCGCGGCAACGCGATCGTGACCGTCGACGTGACCGTCGCCGATCACGCGGTGCACTCGGGCGCGTTCGGTGGCCCGCTCCTTGATTCCGTCGCGATCTCCTCAATGCTCATCGCCTCGCTCTTCGACGAGAAGGGTGACGTGGCGGTTCCGGGCCTGGGCGGCTCGGATCATGCGGACGTGGATTGGCCGGAGGAAGAGCTGCGTGCCGCGGCAGGCATGGTTGAGGGCCTGCAGCTGGCAGGCTCGGGTGACATCGCCGCCCGTATGTGGACCAAGCCGTCGATCTCGGTCATCGGTTTCGACGCTCGCCCGGTCTCCAATGCCTCGAACACGATCGCCCCGCACACGCGCTTCCGCCTGTCGATGCGCACGGTGCCGGGCGTGGATCCCACCGAGGCCCAGGCCAAGCTCGTCGACTACCTCCTCTCCCATGCCCCCTTCGGTGCGCGCGTCGAGGTCACTGCCGAGGATGCGGGTGCGGGCTACCAGGCCGACATGGATTCCCCCGTGACGAAGGCTCTGCACGAGTCCCTCACCGAAGCCTGGGGCGTTCCCTCGGTCAACATCGGTGTGGGCGGCTCGATCCCGTTCATCTCGGACTTCCAGCGCATCTTCCCCAACGCCCAGGTCGTCGTCACCGGCGTCGAGGATCCGCTGACGAACGCTCACTCCGAGGACGAGTCGCAGTCGATCTCCGACCTGAAGGCGGCGATCCTCGCCGAGGCGCTTCTGCTGACGCGCGTGGCCTCCCTGTGAAACGTGTCGTTGTCGCCGGTCGGTGGGATGGGGGAGTTCCCGCCTCGCCGACCGGCGAGGCACTCGACGCCATCCGCCGGGGTGTCGTAGCTGGCGCTTCAGAGCCCACAGTCGTCACGGTTCCGTTCGGAACCGGACCCACCTTCGACGAGGCCGTGGCTGCGCTGGGTTCTCAGGCCTCGTTCGTGCGCGTACCCACCCGGGCCTCGTCGTCGCGCGAGGCGGGTGAGCGCGTGGCGGATTCACTCCGCAACGGCGGCACCGTGATTGTCGAAGGTGGACATAATTCCTCTCCCGATTGCGGCGCCGGGTTTCTTGAAGGCCTCCTGGACGTCCCCGGCATCGATCCGTGGCACCCTGAGGCATTCGCCGATGGCCTGACGCGCGCGCAGAGCCTCGTGGCCGAAGCGGGTGTGGATCTCGTGTGCGCTGCCTCGACCGCGCGCCCGCTTCTGGGCCTCGACTCGGTCCTCGCTGTTGCTCCTGACCTGGAGCCGATTGAAGCACAGGACACCGCTCTCACCGCCGCTCTCACGCAGGCGTTCGCCCACCGTCCGCTCGGGCGCCACCAGCTGCTCGACGGAGCTGACGTGCACCCGGCTCGCCAGCGCGGTTCCGGTGCAGGTGGCGGCGTCGGAGCAGTCATCGCGGCCATCGGTGGACGCATCGTTGCAACGGGTGATCTGCTGTCTTCGCTTATGGGTCTGGAAGAGATGCTTGATGGTGCCGACCTCGTGATCGTCGCCGAGCCTGAACTGGCCTCTCCAGTGCTCGCCGAGTCGACCCTCGACTGCGTAACTCGCGTGGCTGCGACGCACGCGCTGCCGGTCGTCGCTATCACCCACAGGTCCAGCCTGTCGCACTTCGAGAAGGCCGAATGGGGGCTCCATGGCGTCTTCGAGACGGAGGGATCCGTCACGCTCGAAGACGCTGGACGCCGCGTTGCCCGCACCTGGTTACGCTGAGCGCGCATTCCACCCGTGGCGCGGGGCGCCTGCGGGGGAGTAGTGTGTCAAGGGAATACGTCTATCCGCAACAATAAGGAGCATCATGTCCGAGTCCGCAACTCAGGCTCCCACCCACGAGGTCATCCTCACCGACGTCGCTGCCGCGAAGGTCAAGAGCCTCCTCGAGCAGGAGGGTCGTGACGACCTGCGCCTGCGTATCGCCGTTCAGCCGGGCGGCTGCTCCGGCCTGATCTACCAGCTGTACTTCGATGACCGCACTCTTGACGGCGACGCGATTCGTTCCTTCGACGGCGTCGAGGTCGTCGTCGACCGCATGAGCGTGCCCTACCTGAGCGGTGCCACGATCGACTTCGCTGACACGATTGAGCGTCAGGGCTTCACGATCGATAACCCCAACGCCCAGAACACCTGCGCCTGCGGCGAGTCCTTCCACTGAGCCGAAAGAACACCATCTCATGATGTCCTCTCTGCGCCGCCTCGGCGCCCTCGCCGGCGCAGCCGCGCTTGTCCTCGGACTCGCCGCATGCACCGACGCGACCTCGTCGTCTTCGTCCTCGGCTCCCGCTGCTGCGGATATCGACTACTCCGCCTGTGCGACAGACGACTCCGCCGAACAGAACACGAACGTTGACCGTAGCGGCACGGGTAACTTCCCGTCCGTTTCCGGTGAGGACACTCCCGTGATTGCGGCGGGCAGTGGATCCCAGCCCACCTCGAAGGTCCTTGTCAAGACCCTCAAGCAGGGTGACGGAGCGGTCGTGTGCCCGGGTGCGACGATCAAGGCGAACTACGTGGGCGCCCTGTGGGACGGCACCGTTTTTGATTCGTCCTACCAGCGTGGCGATGCCAGCGAGTTCTCCCTTAACCAGGTCGTCAAGGGCTGGACCTACGGCCTCGCGCACACCCATGTCGGCGATCGCGTCGAGCTCGTGATTCCGGCGTCTCTCGGCTACGGCGGCCAGGCTCGCGGCAACATTCCCGCCAACTCGACCCTCGTGTTTGTCGTGGACATCGTGGGCGTCGCGACGCAGGACGTCGCGGATGACTCCGTTCTCAGCGGCGGAGTCGCGACCGGCGAGGAGCTTCCCGCGGGGATCACCGTTTCCGGTGACCCCGGCGTCGAGCCAACCCTGACGATCGACGAGAGCGTTGCTGCCCCGACCGAGCAGAAGATGTACACGATTTACAAGGGCACGGGAGAGGCGCTGACCTCTGATCAGACTGTCCTGTACAAGCAGGTTGTTGGTGGTTTTGGCGCTAAGGGCCAGACTCAGTCCTCGTGGAGCCAGGATCCTCTTCAGGCTCCCGTCGCGCAGGCTGATCTCGCGGGAGTGACCGTTGGATCGCGCATCCTCATCGTGGCTCCGATCCCGCATCAGGAAGCGCAGTCTGGGCAGGAGGCGCCCCCCGCGCAGGCGACGGTATTCGTCGTCGACATCGTGGGTACTTCTTCGATGCAGTGACCGCGTCACGACCTCGGTTGACGGTAGCGGGCGGCTCCCAGTGGGGGAGCCGCCCGCTACCCGTTAGAATGGGGTTATCGCGTCGATTTGGCCGACATATGCAAGGAGAGCTTCCATGAGTGAAGAAACCGTCACTATCCTGGTTTTCAGTGACGACAAGGATCGCCGTCACGCCGTCGTTAACGGCATTGGCCTGCGTGCCTCCAAGGACACGCCCCGCATCGAGTGGGTCGAGGCCGCAACCGGTTTCGGCGTTCGCGATGCGTTCGATCAGCAGGATTTTGCGATGCTGATCCTCGACGCTGAGGCGAAGAAGGAAGGCGGCATGTCCATCGCTCAGGACCTGCGCGAGACCCGTGACGGTGTTCCCCCGATCGTTTTCCTGACCGCCCGAGCCCAGGATGAGTGGCTGGCTACGTGGGCCGGAGCAGCAGCCGTCGTGGCCGATCCGATCGACCCGATCATTCTTCAGGAGACCGTCGCCGACGTGCTGCGTGGAGCCAAGTGATGGCCACGCAGGAGTGGGCGCCGATCATTGCTGCCCTCACCGCCGGCGAGAGCCTCGACTACGGCCAGTCCTACTGGCTGATGGACCAGGTCATGAGCGGCGAGCTCGGCGAGGCGCGTCTCGCATCCTTCCTGACCGCGATGGCCATCAAGGGCGCCACGGTCGATGAGATCCACGGCCTGGCTGATGGCATGCAGGATCACGCGGCACACGTTGAGCTGCCCAGTCGCGCTCTCGACATCGTGGGTACGGGCGGAGACGGATACAAGACCGTTAACATTTCGACGATGTCCGCCATCGTGCTTGCCGCGATGGGGATTCCGCTCGTCAAGCACGGTAACCGTGCATCGACGTCGAAGTCTGGCTCCGCGGATGTCATCGAGGCACTCGGCGTCAACCTTGACCTCGATGCCGACGCGCTGCGCCGCGTCTTTGACGAGGTTGGCATCGCCTTCCTTTTCGCGAACAAGATGCATCCGTCGATGCGCTTCGCAGCCCCGGTGCGGCGCGCTCTCGGCTTCCCGACGGCATTCAACGTCCTGGGGCCGCTGACCAACCCGGCACGCGTGCAGGCGTGCGCGATTGGTGCGTCTCGCGAGGAGAACGCGCGTCTCATGGCGGGCGTGTACGCCTCGCGCGGGCTCAGCGCGCTCGTCTTCCGTGGAGCAAACACCGGCCTCGACGAGCTGACGACGACCGATGCGAATCAGGTCTGGCTCGTGTCGGGTGGAGCGGTTGTGGAAACCACGTTCGATGCGCGTGAATCCCTGGGTATGGCCTCCTCCTCGATCGAGGACCTCGCGGGTGGCGAGGCGGCTGAGAACGCTGCGGTCGCTCGCGACGTTTTGTCGGGCGGTGGGGCGGACGCTGTTCGCGACGCTGTTGCCCTCAACGTTGGAGCTGGCATCCTGGCCTGGGAGGGGCTGGAGAACCCTGTGACGTGCTCCGACTTCGAGCCTCGCATGCGCGGCGCCGTCGAGCGCGCCCTGGCTGCGTTGGCCGACGGTTCGGGCGCCCGACTCGTTGAGCGTTGGGTGGCTGCCTCGAACGCGTAAGCAAAAAGCCTGCGTCAGGTGCGCGGGGACAGACGCTGCTGGGCGGTTGCGTGGGCTAATAGCTCGCGCAACCGCCCGTCGCGTAGCGGGCTGTCAACGTGCTGCGCCCAGGGGAGGGGACCGTTCCATTCGACGAGGCGCGTCCCTTCGCGGCACAGCTCGGCGCACAGGAGTGACGTCTCAGCCCACGAGGCGACGGATGCGGCCATCCCGCCGGTCTCGATCGGCTCCGTGGAGGTGAGAAGATCGATCCACGGCGACGGGGCGGAGCGCGGGGGCACGACGACCGAACTGAGGTGGCGTCCGTAGGAGGCAACATGCAGAATCCAGCCGGGTTCTCCACCGTCGCGACGCGCGCCCCAGACGATACGCGGGGCCGCCAGGATGGGGCGCATGGTTGCGCGCTCAACGCCAGCGATGTAGGCGCTCAGCTCGTCGCGCGCTCCAGCCGCGGCCTCGAACAGCCCCTGCGCGGACAGGCGTTCCATCAGGGAAGTGAGCGCGTTCGGGACCGCTAATGACGAGGCTTCCACGGCCTCGTCGAGGATGGCGCCCGAGGAGTCGTGATCGGCCTGGGCGAGGACCCGCTCGATCGCTCCTGCAGCCCGCTGAGCGTGCGCGCGCGTCCCGAACGGACCGAGGGCGCGGGGCAGGTCGCCCAGCGTCACGGACGAAACGACGCGGGCGCGGCCGGCCTCGGCGATGACCCAGTGCTGGGATCCCTGCCGTCTCGACGCGGAGTTGTAGGGCGGGGCGAGGGCCTTGATGTCGCGCAGTTCTCGGATCCTCGCCTCGAGAATCGAGGCGGTCGGATAGGGGCGCACGCCCGCGGCCAGGGACACCATGCGCTGCACCTTCGGGCGCTTCTCGCCCTTCGTGTAGTAACTGCCCACGCGCGAGCGCAGCGACGAGGCCGACCCCACGTAGAGAGTGTCTCCCGCGGTGTCGATGAAGTGATAGACCCCGGGAGAGGTCGGCAGGTCCGCGACGAAGTCGGGCGTTGATGGGCGCCGCGCCGGAGCCTGATCCGTCAGCACGATCAGGTCCTCGACGTCAGTCGCGCCGGCAGCGGCGAGCAGGTCGATGAACCCCAGGAGGATCTCTGCCGTCGCTCGCGCGTCTCCAAGTGCTCGGTGCTCGGGAACGGTGGCGGTACCGAAGTAGGAGGCGACTGTGCCGAGCTTGTGGTTACGCACGAGCGGGCGTGGCAGGGCGAGCCGCGCGAGTGCGAGCGTATCGACGACGCGCACACGAGGCCACGGGCGAGCACACGCGCGGGCCGCACGGCGTAGGAAACCCACGTCAAAAGACGCGTTATGTGCGACGAGGACGGGGGAATCCGAAGCTCCAAGGCCTGACCACTCCATGAAGCGTTCCAGAATGGATGCGATCGGGTCCGCCTCCGCCACCATCGCTGGTGTGATGCCCGTCAGCGACGTGATGAAGGGCGGGATAGGACGCGAGGGTTTCACGAGGGAAGAAAACTCGTCCACGACCGCTCCGTCGCGGATGCGCACAGCGCCGATCTCAGTAATTTCCGCGCCCGCACCCAGGCCCGTCGTCTCGAGGTCGACGACGATCCAGTGCCCGCCTGAGGCCGGCGTCCCGACGGCGTCGAGGCTGGGTTGAAGCTCCACCGACGAGGCCCTCGAAAGGGCCGCAGATACCACTGATCGAGCGAAAGGACGAGCCGATTCGCCGGGCGCTATGGTTTCCCCACAATCGCGCACGGGAGTTCGTTTCGTCATACAGTTGATACTAATTCGTTCGCGCGCTCGCGCGCCCCTCGAGACTTCAGGAGTGACAGTGGCGTTCTATCAGGCTCTCAAGGCGACCGGCAGCCCCATTCTGAAGGCCGCCTATCACCCGTGGATCCGCGGCAAGGAGAACATTCCCGCCGAGGGGCCCGCTATCCTCGCGTCCAACCACAACGCTGTGTGGGACTCCGTCTTCCTGCCGATGATGCTCGACCGTGAGGTCGTTTTCATGGGCAAGGCCGACTACTTTACGGGCACCGGTCTCAAGGGGTGGATGACAAAGGAATTCATGCGCGCAGTTGGCACCATCCCCGTTGACCGCACCGGCGGTCGCGCATCCGAGGCAGCACTGAAAGCGGGACTGAAGCGACTGCGCGAGGGCGAGCTCTTCGGCATCTATCCCGAGGGCACGCGCAGCCCCGACGGGCGCCTCTACCGCGGCAAGACCGGCGTCGCGCGCCTCGCACTCCTGTCCGGCGCCCCCGTCATCCCCGTCGCCATGATCGGCACCCATGCGGCACAGCCCATTGGCCAGAAGATCCCCTCGCGCACGAACATCGGCATGGTGATTGGCGAGCCCCTGGACTTCTCGCGCTACCGCGGCCTCGACAAGGACCGCTACGTCCTGCGCGCGATCACCGACGAGATCATGTACAACCTGATGCTCCTGTCCGGCCAGGAATACGTGGACCTGTACGCCGCCGACGTGAAGGCCCAGCTGGCAGCCGAGGGTGCCTTCGAGGGGCCCGTGCCCTCCAATGGTCGTCCCGCGCCCGGTGGGCGCACCGCCCCCGAGGTGCCCGTTCCGACCGCTCCCGAGGAAGAGGGCAGCGAGGACGAGAAGGCCTCAGACAAGGAGTAACAGGGCCGAGCCGTCACCGATGGTTGGTGCTTGCAATCGCGTTTCGTGGGACGGGCGTCCTTGGCGAAACGTGATGTGAGCCGGGTAGAATGAACTGTGCCCTGCGCACGCGCGCGGGCCCGTACCTAACCAACCTGAGAAAGGTGACATTCATGTCGGTCCGTCGTGTTGCCCTGCTGACCGCAGGTGGCTTCGCCCCGTGCCTGTCCTCCGCCGTCGGTGGACTCATCGAGCGCTACAACGAAATTGATCCCACGGTTGAGATCATCGCTTACCAGAACGGCTACCACGGCCTGCTCACCGGCAACTACGTGCTGGTCGACGAGGAAGCGCGCAAGCACGCTGCCGTCCTTCACCGCTTCGGTGGTTCCCCGATCGGTAACTCCCGCGTCAAGCTGACGAACAAGAAGAACCTCGTCGAGCGCGGCCTCGTGTCCGAGGATGAGGATCCGCTGCAGAAGGCCGCCGAGCAGCTGCGCGCCGACGGCGTTGACGTCCTGCACACCATCGGTGGCGACGACACCAACACGACGGCCGCCGACCTGGCCGCCTACCTGGAGGAGCACGACTACCACCTGACCGTCGTGGGCCTGCCCAAGACGATCGATAACGACGTTGTGCCGATCCGCCAGTCCCTGGGTGCATGGACCGCCGCTGAAGAGGTCTCCGAGTACTCCCAGAACGTCATCGGCGAGCACCGCTCCAACCCGCGCATGCTCATCATCCACGAGATCATGGGTCGCCACTGCGGTTGGCTGACCGCCGCCGGTTCGAAGTGCTACCACGACTGGCTGAAGACCCAGGAATGGGTGCCCTCGATCGGGCTGTCGCAGGAGCGTTGGGACATTCACGCTATCTTCCTGCCCGAGATGAAGATCGACCTGGACGCCGAGGCCGCGCGCCTCAAGGCGATCATGGACGAGCAGGGCAACGTCAACATCTTCCTGTCCGAGGGCGCTGGCGTCCCCGAGATCATCGCGGAGATCGAGGCTGCCGGTGGCGAGGTCCAGCGCGACCCCTTCGGCCACGTCAAGCTCGACACGATCAACCCCGGCCAGTGGTTCGCCAAGCAGTTCGCCGAGAAGATCGACGCCGAGAAGGTCATGGTCCAGAAGTCGGGCTACTTCTCGCGTTCCTCGCGCGCCAACGCTGACGACCTGCGCCTCATCAAGTCGATGACCGACCTCGCCGTCGAGTGCGCCTTCAAGGGCGAGTCCGGCGTTATCGGCCACGACGAGGAGGACGGCGATCGCCTGAAGGCCATCCCGTTCCCGCGCATCGCGGGCGGTAAGCCCTTCGACATCTCCCAGCCCTGGTTCCTCGAAATGATGGCCGAGATCGGCCAGACCGTCGAGCCTGCTGGCGAGTGAGTCGCTTCGCGTGATTCCTTCGATCACTCCCGGACGCGGCGGAGAGCCTGTGCGTAAGCCTCGCTCCCGCCGCGTCCCCGAGCGTCTCTGGTCGCCCGAGTCCGGGGAGCTTGCTCCCTGGGACACGTGGCGCGGCCTGGACGCTGCCCAACAGCCTTCCTACGCGGACGCGGAACACCTCAGTGACGTGACGGCGCAGCTGCGCCGTCAGCCGCCGCTCGTGTTCGCCGGGGAGGTTGACGACCTGCGCACGTGGATGGGTGCGGCTGCACGCGGCGAGGCCTTCGTCCTGATGGGCGGGGACTGTGCCGAGACCTTCGCCGAGGCGACGGCGGACCATGTGCGCCTGAAGATTCAGACGCTGCTGCAGATGGCGGTCGTCCTGACCTACGGCGCGTCGCTGCCGGTCATCAAGGTCGGCCGTATCGCCGGCCAGTACGCTAAGCCGCGTTCGTCGGATATGGAAACGCGCGACGGCGTCACGCTGCCCAGCTATCGCGGCGATGCCGTGAACTCCTTCGAGTTCACTCCCGAGGCGCGCGAGCCCGACCCGCAGCGCCTGCTGTCGCTGTACAACCACGCGGCTTCGACCCTGAACCTGATTCGCGCCTTCACGAAGGGCGGCTACGCCGACCTGCGCCAGGTGCACCGCTGGAATCAGGGTTTCATGTCGAACCCTGCCTACGCGCGCTACGAGTCGCTGGCAGAAGACATCCACCGGGCGATCAAGTTCATGGGTGCCGCGGGCGTCGACTTCGAGACGCTGCGCGACGTGGACCTGTTCTCGTCGCACGAGGCGCTGCTGCTCGAGTACGAGTCGGCGATGACGCGCATTGATTCGCGGACGGGCGAGCCCTACAACACGTCTGCCCACTTCCTGTGGGCGGGGGAGAGAACGCGCGAGGAGGAGGGCGCTCACATCGAGCTGCTGTCGCGTGTTCGCAACCCGATTGGGGTGAAGCTCGGCCCGTCGACCACGCCGGATCAGATGCTCTCGCTCATCGATCGCCTCAACCCGGATGGTGAGGAGGGGCGCCTGTCGTTCATTACTCGCATGGGCGCCGGTCGCATCCGCGAGGCGCTTCCGCCGCTGCTGGAAGCCGCGCGTGAGGACGGTCGTCCGCTCACGTGGATGACGGATCCGATGCACGGCAACACGATCACGTCGTCGACCGGCTACAAGACGCGTCGCTTTGAGACGGTCATGGACGAGGTGCGTGGCTTCTTCGAAGCACACGAGGCCGCGGGAACTGTCCCGGGTGGCTTGCACGTCGAGCTGACCGGTGACGATGTCACCGAGGTGATCGGCGGTAGTGAGCACATCGATGACGAGTCGTTGCGCGACCGTTACGAGACGCTTGTGGATCCACGCCTGAACCACCAGCAGAGTCTGGAGATGGCTTTCCAGGTCGCCCAGTACCTGGCGAAGGGGTCCTCCCACGAGGAGTGAGTTCACCGCACATAAGTATCCCCGGCCTCGTCTGTCATGGACGAGGCCGGGGATACTTATGACGGGCGAGTGTCTCGGCCGTGCTCAGACGATCGTGATCGTGACGACGCTGCCCTTTTTCAGCAGTGTTCCGGCGGCGGGATCGGTCTGTCGGACGGTTCCGAAGAAGCCGCCGAGGATTGCCTCCTCCTGCACGGTGAAGCCGGCTGCCTCGAGGGCGGCGCGAGCATCCTGGCGCTGTCGGCCGACGACGTCGGGCACCGCGACCTTCTCGGGTCCCTTCGATACCGTGTAAGCGACGGTGTCGCCACGGTGCAGGATCGTGCCCTCATTGGTCTGCTGCGAGATGACCTGGCCTTCGGCGACGGTGTCGGAGAAGGCCTCCGTTGGCACCGCGACGAGGCCAAGTCCCTCGATGGCGCTCTTCGCAGCATCAGCGCTCATCCCGTTCAGCGACGGCACGGTGAGGGGCTCGCGGCCCTTCGACAGCACCACGTCGACGGCGCTGTCGTGCGCCAGCTGTGAACCAGATGCCTGGGACTGCGAGATGACCTGGCCCTGCGGGACGTCCTCGGAGTATGCGTCGGTGATGGCCCCCAGTGCGAGGCCGGCCTCCGTGAATGCCTTGCGTGCGTCCTCCTGATTCTTACCAACGACGTCAGGGACCGTCTTCATGTCCACGCCCTTGGAGACGTGGAGTTGGACCTCGGCGCGTTTGTGGACGGGCTCGCCGCCTTCCGGATCGGAGCGAGTGATCGAACCGGCGGCGACGTCGTCAGAGAACTCCTCCTCAACGGAAGAAGCAAGTCCCATCGCGTTCAGCTCAGCCTGAACATCCGCGAGGGGGCGACCATCCGTCGCGGGCATGGTCAGGTAGGAGCCTGGGCCGTATTCGGTCCACCACCAGCGTCCACCAACGACTGCGGCGGCGAGGAGCAGAACGACGAGGGTAGCCCACAGGGCGGCGCGCTTGTACGTTTTGGTGCCGCCGTTCTCCGAAGCATTGGGAAGCGGGGCCGACGTGTGGACAGTGGCGACCGTCGATGGCGCCGGGAGGGGCAGAGGCCTCGTGAACTGAGCCGAGATCAGCTCGGTGTTGAGCGCGCTCGTTTCCGAGGCGCCCGCCCGGTCAGCCGGCGCGATGTCCGCGCGGTGGTTGGCCAGCTCCGACGGAATGGCGGCAGCAGCGCGAGTGACGAGGTCGATCGCGTCCGATGCGTCGGCGGGGCGCGAGGCGGGGTCGCGGGCGGTCAGGGCGGCGACGAGATCGTCAATCTCTCGTGGAATCCACGGCTGGGCCTCCGACGGGCTGGGTACGTCGTCGGAGACGTGATGCGTCGCGATCTGCAAAGGTGACTCACCCGCCCACGGAACGGAGCCCGTCAGCATTTCGTAGAGCATGATGCCGACCGAATAAATGTCCGAGCGCGCGTCGGCCTGCCCGGTCGTTGCAATCTCAGGGGCGATGTACGCAACCGTGCCGAGCATGTTGCCCGTCGAAGACATGGAGACTTCGGAGGCAGCTCGTGCCAGCCCAAAGTCGGTCACCTTCGCAGGACCGTCGGTCGGAACGAGAATGTTCTCGGGCTTGACGTCGCGGTGAATAACGCCGACGCGGTGGGCTGCGCGCAGCGCCTCAAGAATGTCAGTCGTGTAGCGCAGAGCCTGCGGGATCGTGAAGGCACCCTGCGCGCGCAGAAGCTGGCGTAGGTTCGTGCCGTCGATGAGTTCCATGACGAGGAACCCCTGGCCCGTCACCACGCCCTGGTCAAACACGGAGACGACGCCGGGATGAACGATGCGCGCGGCGGAGCGCGCCTCGCGACGGAAACGTGCGACGAAATCCTCGGAGTCCGCCAGGTGCGGGTGCATGACCTTGAGCGCGACGGGGCGATCAAGGCGTTCATCCTGCGCGATGTAGACGGTGGCCATGCCGCCACGCGCCAGCCTGCGCGTCACCCGGTACCGTTCGTCGACGAGGAGGCCGATCAACGGGTCCGTCTGGTCGAATGTCTGTTCATCGCTCACTTGCTCGATTCTATGGGAGTTTTCGCAAAATCATTGGAAGTGCCCACGTCGGTGCGGCGCATGAATGGGGTAGTCTTGCGCTCATGACCAGTGTTGATATCACCGTGCTCTCCACCGACGAGGTCTGCCGTCTCCTCGGCATCGAGGAACGCCGCCTCAAGCAGCTGATCCGCGATCGTGTGCTCATCGAAGCGCGCGACGCCAGCGGGGCGCGCGGCGTCCCGCAGGAGGTGATCGTCAAGGGCGACAATGGCTGGGAGCCACTGCCGTTCCTGCAGGGCACACTGACCCTGCTTGCTGATGACGGCTTCACGGCGGAGGAAGCAGCGGCGTGGCTGTACACCGTGCAGGAGGAGCTGGGCGAGCGCCCGATCGATGCGCTCACGTTGGGCCGTCATCACCGAGTGAATCGAATCGCCTCGACGCTGGCCTTCTGAGGCTAGCCCTTCTTTTCAGGCCCGCCTGGCGGTCAGGATCGAGCACAGTTCGCGCAGCATGGCGCGAGCATCCTCGTCGAAGGTGCTGGCCTCAAGAGCGGCATCTCCGTCGGCGACTAGCCGTGCAATCTCGGCCTCGTGCGCGGCGCGCCCGTTGCGCTCCACGATCTCGGTAGCAGTCGCAATCTGCTCTGCCGAGGCCTCGGCCACCCCGAGGACGTCGGTGAGAGCGCGCCGCTCGGCGGGGGAGGAGGCCTCCCACGTCAGCGCCAGGAGCGCAGTGCGCTTTCCTTCGCGCAAGTCGTCGCCGGCCGGCTTGCCCGTGACTGCCGGGTCTCCGAAGACTCCGAGATCATCGTCGCGCAGCTGGAAAGCCAGGCCCCACGGGGTCAGAATCGTCTCGAGAACATCGAGCAGGTCGGCGACGTGATCGAACGATGAAGCTCCGCAAATCGCGCCGAGGAGCGCCGGGTGGACGACCGAGTAGTGGGCCGACTTGTGCAATGCCACCTCGAGCGAGTCGCTTGTGCTGAGTGCATCGGTGCGCTCAGGATCGAGCGGTGTTTGTTCGGCGGTAATGTCGAGGTACTGGCCCAGCGCAACCTCCGCGTGCATATCGGCAAACCGGTGCGAAAAAGCACGTGCGCAGTCCTCACGCAGTGTCAGAGCCTGTTCGCCTGCGGCAGCCGTTGCCGCCGAAAAGAGGAAGTCGCCGACCAAAATAGCGCCATGTCGACCGAAGTCCGTCGACGATCCGATCCACGACTGCGTGGCGTGGTAATCCGCGAGCGTGCGGTGAGGGGTGGGCATACCGCGTCGTTCGTCGGCCTTGTCGATGATGTCGTCGTGGACGAGGGCGCTGGCCTGATAGAGCTCCAGTGCCGCGCTGAGATGGGGGAGTGAGACTTCCTCGATGGAAGTTCCGGAACTGAGCGCGTAGCCCACGTGAGCCATGAGGGCGCGGAAACGCTTCCCTCCGGATACGGAGGCGAGGACCGCACGAGAGAACTCCTCGGATCGGCCGGAAGCTCCTGTGCGGGCGAGGAGATGTGCGAGGCTGGTGGCCGTCGCCTGGTCGATTGATGGACGCAGCGTTGCGAAACTGTCGCTCAGAGTCATACGCCCACTCTAACCGAGGTTCGAGTTCGTGCGTGAGCCCAAGGCGGGGGATCCTCACACCTACCGTCAGGAAAACTAAACGGCAAGGCACTAGACTTGGCGCTGGTATGCCGATTTGCAATCGGCTCCGTTGTGCATGCCCATCAATGAAAGGGACCCGTGTGAGTGCATCTCGCGCTTCGGCAAAGGACTCCGCGACGACTGAGGAAACCACGGAGGTGAAGACCCCCGCGAAGAAGACCACGCGCGCCAAGAAGGCTGCCGCCACGGTCGACGCGGCGAGCGCCCCCGCCGAGGAGAAGAAGTCTGCCGCGAAGAAGGCCCCGGCGAAGAAGGCTCCCGCGAAGAAGGCTACTGACGCTGCAGATGCCGAGCCGAAGGCTTCGGCAAAGAAGGCAACTGCCAAGAAGACCACGAAGAAGGCCGCCGACGCCGCAGAGGCCGAGCCGAAGGCTCCTGCGAAGAAGGCGACTGCCAAGAAGACGGCGAAGAAGGCCGCTGACGCTGCAGAGGCCGCCGAGAAGGCCCCCACGAAGAAGACGGCTGCTAAGAAGACGGCGAAGAAGGCCACCGTCGCTTCCGAAGAGAAGACGACGAAGAAGCCTGCTGCGAAGAAGACGCGCGGTCGCAAGAAGAAGGAAGAAGAGATCGTCGAGGAGGCCGTCGAAGAGCTCGTTGACACCGTCGACGAGGACTTTGAGCCGACTGGCGAGGATCTCGAGGACCCCGAACTCGATACTGAGACCGTCGACGAAGACGAGGTCGACGCAGAGGACGAAGCGGAGGACGAGGATCCGAAGCTCGCTGAGGGCGCCGCACTCCGTGAACGCACGAACGACGGTATCCACGTCAAGGGAGGCTTCGTCGTCTCCGATTCCGACGAGACCGACGAACCCGTCCAGCAGGTGACGGTCGCCGGTGCAACCGCCGACCCGGTGAAGGACTACCTCAAGCAGATCGGTAAGGTCTCGCTGCTGAACGCCGAGCAGGAAGTGGACCTCGCCCGCCGTATCGAAGCCGGCCTCTACGCCGAGTACAAGCTCAAGAACCAGGCCGATGAGATGACCAGCCGCGAGCGTCGTGAGCTGCACTTCCTTGCACAGGATGGTCAACAGGCGAAGAACCACCTGCTCGAGGCGAACCTCCGCCTCGTCGTGTCGCTGGCCAAGCGCTATACCGGCCGCGGTATGCAGTTCCTGGACCTGATTCAGGAAGGCAACCTGGGCCTTATCCGCGCTGTTGAAAAGTTCGATTACACGAAGGGCTACAAGTTCTCCACCTACGCCACCTGGTGGATTCGTCAGGCAATTACCCGCGCGATGGCGGACCAGGCTCGCACGATTCGCATCCCCGTGCACATGGTCGAGGTCATCAACAAGCTTGCGCGCGTCCAGCGCCAGATGCTCCAGGACCTGGGTCGCGAACCCACTCCCGAGGAACTGGCGAAGGAACTCGACATGACCGCCGAGAAGGTCGTCGAAGTTCAGAAGTACGGTCGCGAGCCGATTTCGCTGCATACGCCTCTCGGCGAGGACGGCGACTCCGAGTTCGGTGACCTCATCGAGGACTCTGAGGCCATCGTGCCCGCGGACGCCGTGTCCTTCACCCTGCTGCAGGAACAGCTCCACCACGTCCTGGACACGCTGTCCGAGCGTGAAGCCGGCGTTGTGTCGATGCGCTTCGGCCTGGGCGACGGTCAGCCGAAGACTCTCGATGAGATCGGCAAGGTCTACGGCGTGACGCGCGAGCGTATCCGTCAGATTGAGTCCAAGACCATGTCGAAGCTGCGCCACCCCTCGCGTTCGCAGGTGCTGCGCGACTACCTCGACTGACGCGCTATCGACACGTTCGAGGGCCGGGAACAAACGTTCCCGGCCCTCGTGACAACATCGTCACAATGCGTGCATGTGCGGGTGGCATCGTCGCGCATTGAGGTTTTCGTAAGGCAGGATGATCACATGCTTGAGGGTGCATTGATTCTCGTTTTGACCGTCGTCCTGGTACTCGTCGTCGCTGGCGGCGTCGTCGCTGTCCTGGCGCTGTCGCGCCGTAGCGCGGACGAGTGGAAGGGTGTCATCAAGCGAGAGAGCGAAGAAATCGCCGACGAGGTGAAGACCCATCACTCGCTACCCAAGCGTGCCTCCTCCTCACCCGACGGACCCGTGGTTCCGCGTACGGCGTCCCTGCAGTCGCTCCTGCAAAGCGGCGACTCGAAGAGCGCCTACTTCGACGCTGACCGCCTACCCGGCATCGACCGCCTCGAAACGGTGACCGACCGCGTGAGCGTGCGCTTTGACCGTGGCCGTCGGAGCGCTGACGAAGGCGGCGAGTCCGTGCAGGAGTCAACGCAGTCATAAGGCAGTGATGCCGCACTCAGGTTTTCTGCCTGGAGCGTCCATAGGGGATAATGACCCTATGGACGCTTTTATTTCCACCCTCCAATCGCCGTGGGCAGTCGTTATCGCCCTGGCGGTCGCCGTGCTTATCGGCGTCGTTATTCGTCTCGTCGTGAGTTCGCGTCGCCGTTCCTCGCAGGACGTGACCCCTCAGCCGCAGGCTCAGGCTCCCGTCGAGGCTCGTCCCGATTCGCCTACCGAGGCATCGCTTGATACCGCGGACCAGCCTCGAGCGGGTCCGGCAGATGAGCTTGAGGCCACCCCCGAGCGCAGCCCTGAGGCTCCCGCAACCCCGGCCTCGTCCATCGAGCGCCCCGAACCCGTGCGCGGCCGCATGGAGCGCCTGCGCGAACGCCTCGCGTCTTCCGGCTCGCTCGGACGTGCGATCCTCGGCGTTCTCAGCCGCGGCCAGCTCGGTGCCGCCGACTGGGAGGAGATCGAGGAGTCTCTCCTCATCGCTGACCTTGGCCTGGAGGCCACTGACACGCTGATGGAAGCCCTCAAGCGTCGCGTCGCGGTCGAGTCCGTGACTGACGAAGCGCGCATCCGTGAGATCCTTCGCGAGGAGCTCCTGGCCCTCGTCGATCCCTCCATGGATCGCTCTCTCAACCTCGAGCGCCCCGAGGTCGACGGCTCCGTCAAACCCGCGGTTGTCCTGATGGTCGGTGTGAACGGCACCGGAAAGACCACGACCGTTGGCAAGCTCGCGCGCATCCTCGTCGCGGAAGACAAGTCCGTGATCCTGGGTGCCGCCGACACCTTCCGTGCGGCCGCCGCCGATCAGCTGGCGACGTGGGGCGAGCGAGTCGGTGTCGATGTCGTGCGCAGCGACCGCGAGGGCGCAGACCCGGCCTCTGTTGCTTTCGAAGCCGTGCGCGAAGGCGTCGAGCGTGACGTCGACGTTGTTCTCGTCGACACCGCGGGACGCCTGCAGAACAAGTCCACGCTGATGGACGAGCTCGGCAAGATCAAGCGCGTCATGACCAAGCAGGCCCCGGTCTCCGAGGTCCTTCTGGTGCTCGACGCAACCACCGGCCAGAACGGCATGAAGCAGGCCGAGGTCTTCGCGGAAGCTACCGGCGTGACCGGCATCGTTCTGACGAAGCTCGACGGTTCCGCCAAGGGTGGTATCGTCGTCTCCGTCCAGCGTGCGCTGGGCGTTCCCGTCAAGTTCGTCGGCCTCGGCGAGGGGGCCGACGATCTGGCTCCCTTCGATCCGCAGGGCTTCGTTGACGCGATCGTGGGTTCCGCGCAGGGCTGAACCCCGCCACCATGACGCGTACCTCGGCCCCGGTGAGACGACTCCCGGGGCCGAGGTGCGCTAACCTGTGCCTAGTACAGCCGCCATCTTGGGAGTAAACACGTGTTTGGAAACCTGTCAGATCGTCTGAGCCAGTCGTTCCGTAGCCTGCGTAGCCGCGGCGTCCTGACCGAGTCGGACGTCGATCACGCGATTTCCGACATTCGTCGCGCCCTCATCGACGCGGACGTTGCGCTCCCCGTCGTTCGCCAGTTCACCACGCAGGTTCGCGAAAAGGCCTACGGCGCAGCCCGTTCCAAGGCGCTCAACCCGGGCCAGCAGGTCGTCTCCATCGTGCACGAGGAACTCGTCGAGATCCTCGGTGGCGCCACGCGTGAGCTGACCTTCGCAGAGTCCGGCCCGACCGTCTTCATGCTCGCCGGCCTCCAGGGTGCCGGTAAGACCACGCTCGCCGGAAAGCTGGGTAAGTGGCTGCGCGAGGAGGGCAAGACCGTCCTGCTCGTCGCCTCCGACCTCCAGCGCCCCAACGCCGTCCAGCAGCTCCAGGTTGTCGGCGAGCGAGCCGGCGTCAAGGTGTGGGCACCCGAGCCCGGAAACGGCGTGGGCGACCCCGTCGAGGTCGCGCGTAGCGGCGTCGAGTTCGCCCGCCAGAGCGGCATCAACGTGGTCATCGTCGATACGGCAGGCCGCCTCGGCGTCGACCAGGAGATGATGGACCAGGCGATCGCCATCCGCGACGCCGTCAACCCCCACGAGATCATGTTTGTCCTTGACGCCATGGTCGGTCAGGACGCGGTCTCCACCTCCACAGCCTTCCGTGACGGCGTCGGCTTTACGGGCGTCGTCCTGTCCAAGCTGGACGGCGACGCGCGCGGTGGTGCCGCACTGTCCGTTCGCGGCGTGACCGGTGCTCCGATTCTGTTTGCCTCGACGGGCGAGGGCCTCGATGACTTTGAGCGCTTCCACGCCGACCGTATGGCCGGCCGCATCCTCGACATGGGTGACATCCTTACCCTCATCGAGCAGGCCGAAAAGAAGATGGATGCCGAGGAGGCGGAGAAGGTCGCGGCCAAGGCAATGGCCGGCCAGCTCACCCTCGGCGACTTCCTGAGCCAGCTGCAGCAGATCAAGAAGCTCGGCTCGATGAAGAAGATGCTCGGCATGATCCCGGGCGCTGCCCAGATGCGCGAGCAGATCGAGAACTTCGACGAGCGCGAGGTCGACCGCGTGGAGGCCATCGTCCGTTCGATGACCCCGGCCGAGCGCGAGGACGTATCGATCCTTAACGGCTCTCGTCGAGCGCGTATCGCCCGCGGTTCCGGCACGACTGTCACCGAGGTGAACCAGCTCGTGCAGCGCTTCGAGGCAGCGCGCGAGATGATGGCGCAGATGGGCCAGATGGGTGGCGGTGTTCCCGGTATGGGCGCACTCCCCGGCCGCGGCGGCAAGGCGAAGCAGAAGGCCAACGCCCGCAAGGCTCAGGCCCAGCGTGCCCGCATGAAGAAGAGCGCACGCTCCGGTAACCCCGCCAAGCGTCGCCAGCAGGAGCTGGAGGCCATGCTGCCTCCGTCTGAGCGCAGCGCACCCCAGGGTTCCTCCTTCGGTGTAGCCCAGGAGGCCCCCGCTTCGCGTCCGACGATCGACGATCTGCCGGACGACGTCAAGCGCATGCTCGGCCAGCTCTGAGGCATGGAGTTCAGTGGGCTCGCCCTGTGGGCGGATAACGAGACCGAGCGCCCGTCGTGGGTGCGCGGCACGTGGCGCGTCGACGGGGGAGTGATCCGCCGCGTCTCCGATAGGGAAGAGGCGCCGTCGGCGGGATGCATCGTCCCTGGCATGGTGGATACGCACTGCCACATTGGGTACTCGGATACCGGTTCGGTGTCCGAGGCTGAGATGGTCGAGCAGGCGCGCGCGACGCTCGCGAGCGGCGTGACCGTCGTGCGCGATTGCGGCGTGCCGGTCGATAACTCGCCTGCCGCTCGCGCAACCGGTCTGCACCTGATCCGCTGTGGCCGCCATGTTGCGCGTCCGAAGCGCTACATGCGTGACCTGCCGCTGGACGTCGACGATCAGAGCGAGCTTCCCGCGGTCCTCGCGTCGATGGCACACTCCTCCGACGGGTGGGTGAAGATCGTCGGAGACTGGATCGACCGCAGCGCCGGGGCAGACTCGGACCTCATGCCCCTGTGGGACCCCGCCGTGTTGATTGACGCTGTTGCCGCCGTGCACGAGGCCGGGGCGAGGATCGCCGTGCACGCCTTCTCCCACCGCGTCATCGACTCGCTCATTGAGGCCGGCGTTGACGACATTGAACACGGCAGCGGTATCGATGCGGATCAGGCTCGCGAGATTGCCGCACGCGGCATCGCGGTGACGCCGACGCTGCGCCAGGTCGAGCTCTTCAAGGATTTTGCGGCCCAGGCGGGTGCGAAGTACCCCGTCTATGCGGCGACGATGCAGGCAATGTACGACGAGCGACGCTCCCACTTCGAGATGCTCGTCGACTCCGGGGTCCTTCTCCTGATGGGAACCGACTCGGGGGGCTACCAGGATCACGGCACGATCGCCGGCGAGCTTGACCTGTGGCTCCAATGGGGCGCGCCCGCTGAGTTCACGATCGACGCTGCGACGTGGGTGAGCCAGCGCTACCTCAGTTACCCCGGCCTCGTCGAGGGGGCTCCCGCTGATTTCCTCATCCTGGACGAGGACCCGAGGGCCAACCCGGCGATCCTCGCGAACCCCGCGCGCGTGACGCTGGGTGGAACGCCCGTGTGGGAGCGTCTGCCCGCCTGAGCTCGCTGTAGTGATCGATTTAACCGATTCGCGCGACACGGCACTCGCTCCTGGCTTGGGATTCAGGGGCGAAATATGGCATAATCGCTAGCTGTACCCGGCGGTTCGTAGACCCTCTCACTGCGTGCCGTCGTGTCCCGGTCCAATGCGACCCCTGTGTTTCCCACCTTGGGACGCAAAGGTCCACACCAATCTGAAATGGAGAGACCACTCAAGTGGCAGTTCGAATTCGCCTGAAGCGCGTGGGTAAGATCCACGCTGCCCAGTACCGTGTTGTCGTTGTCGATTCGCGCAAGAAGCGTGACGGCCGCGTCATCGAAGAGGTCGGTTACTACGATCCTCAGCCCAACCCGTCGATCATCCGCATCGACTCTGAGCGTGCCCAGTACTGGCTCGGTGTTGGCGCTCAGCCTTCCGACCAGGTCCGCAAGCTGCTGGTCCTGACCGGTGACATCGCCAAGTTCAACGGCAAGGCCGACGCTGTTTCCCGCGTCATCGTCTCCGAGGCCGACAAGGC
Organism: Schaalia odontolytica; assembly: GCF_005696695.1. Taxonomy (NCBI): domain Bacteria; kingdom Bacillati; phylum Actinomycetota; class Actinomycetes; order Actinomycetales; family Actinomycetaceae; genus Schaalia; species Schaalia odontolytica. The sequence goes on from NZ_CP040006.1 coordinate 1,061,414, forward strand.
CGCCCAGGCCGAGCAGGCCATCAAGGACGCCGAGGCTGCTGCCGAGAAGTCCAAGGCCGCTGCTTCCGCCAAGAAGGCCGAGGAAGAGGCCGCCGCTGCTGCAGCCGCTGCTGAGGCTGAGGCCGGCGAGCAGGCTTCCGAAGAGGCCGCCGGAGAGGATGCCTGAGCATGCTCGCCGACGCGTTGGAGCACCTGGTCAGCGGCATCGTTGACCACCCCGAAGATGTCGAGGTGACGCCTCGTTCCATGCGACGTGGCCAGCTTCTTGAGGTTCGAGTGAACCCCGAGGATCTGGGTCGCGTCATCGGACGCGGCGGTCGGACGGCTCGCGCGCTGCGCACCGTCATGGGTGCGTTGTCCACGCGTGGCACCGTCCGTGTTGACGTCGTCGACACGGATCGCGAGTAAGACTCGCACACGTCACGAAGGGGTCCGGCACTGCCGGGCCCCTTCGTTGTATCCTTCGGGGGAGTCCCCGTTTATCGTCAGGAGAACACATGCAGCTCACAGCCGCTATCGTCGGCCCCGCCCACGGCTTGCGAGGCGAGGTTATCGTGGACGTGCGCAGCGACGATCCCGAGGTCATGGCACCCGGTTCGCGCTTGGACATTGCGGGAGATCAGCGCAGCCTCACTGTGCGCACCGTTCGCGTGCATAAGGATCGCGTGCTCGCATCGTTCGAGGAATGCGTGACTCGCGAGGATGCTGAGGCTCTGCGCGGTGCCCGACTGCTCGTCGATGCTCATCCCGAGGAGGATGCCTGGTATCCGCACGAACTCAAGGGTCTCCAGGCGCGTACTCCGTCCGGCGATGTTCTCGGTACCGTTAGCGGGCTGACCCCGGGCGCGGCTCAGGATTTGCTTCTCGTTGCCACGGATCGCGGCACTGTCATGGTTCCCTTCGTGACGGCCCTCGTTCCGACCGTCGACGTCGAGGGTCGATGTGTCGTCATCGATGCGCCCCCCGGCCTGTTTGACGACGATGCCGTGTCGGAGCGCGAGGGCGACTGAGACCGTGCGCTTCGATCTCATTTCGATTTTTCCTGACTATTTTGCGCCTCTTCGCCTCTCGCTGATGGGGAAGGCTGAGGACGCCGGCCTCGTGCATCTCCAGGCGCACGACCTGCGCGAGTGGGCGACCGGCAAGCATCGCAGCGTCGATGACACCCCCTACGGCGGTGGCGCGGGCATGGTCATGCGTGCGGATGTGTGGGCTCGCGCCCTCGACGAGGTCCTTGCCATGCCGCTCGCGGAGCGCGACGGCGATGGGTCCCAGGCCTCGCCGCGTCGCGTCCTCGCGATCCCGACGCCGTCGGGAACGCCGCTGACCCAGGCGCGGGTTGAGGATCTCGCGCGCGCCGACCAGATCATCGTCGCCTGCGGGCGTTACGAGGGCATCGACGCGCGCGTCGCTGAGCACTACCGCGGCGCTGGCGTCGAGGTCGTCGAGTTTTCTATTGGCGACTATGTCCTCAATGGTGGCGAGGTCGCAGCGATGGTTCTCACCGAGGCGGTCGCGCGCCTTCTTGACGGTTTTATGGGAAACCCGGACTCGCTCGTTGAAGAGTCTCACTCGGGTGCGGGCCTCCTCGAATACCCCGTGTTCACCAAACCCAGGGAGTTCCGCTCCCTCGCGATCCCCGAGGTGCTTCTCGGCGGTAATCACGCGGCGATCGAGCGGTGGCGCCGAGATCGAGCGATTGAGAAGACCGCTCGCGTGCGCCCTGATCTCGCGCTGTCACTGGATGCTTCGTCGCTGACGCGCGAGGACCGTGCGATGCTGGCCCGATGCGGTGTTGCGTACCCGCGAGGTGGAGCGGCGGAACGGCTCAACGTGCGACAGGCTGGGCTTGAGGACGTCGTTGCAGTCAGCGAGCTCGCGGCACGCACGTTCCCGGATGCTTGCCCGGAGAACCTGCCCGAGGAAGCGATTGCGGAGCACATTGCCACGCAGCTCACCGCCGACGTGTTTGACGCTCTTATTTCCGATCCTGAGCGTCACCGCCTGTTCGTCGCCGAGGTCTGGGGTGGCCTCGTCGGTTACGTGCTCACCCACGTCGGACCCGATGCGTTGCCGAGCGACATGGTGCGTCCCGGACGCGTGGAGGAAGGTAGTGCCTACCTGTCCAAGTGCTATGTTGACGAGGCGTGGCGAGGCAGCGGTGTCGCGGACGCGCTCATCGAGCGCGCCATTGCCGATGCGCGAGACTTGGGGCATGCCGCTGTTGTGCTCGGCACCAATCGAGGGAATAAGGAGGCGCAAGCCTTTTACAAGCACCACGGATTCCGTAAGCGTTCGAGCCGAACCTTCGATGTGGGCGGCGTACGCAACTACGACGTCGTCATGGTGCGTGATCTCACCGCATAACACGTCCGCGCACTAGCTCTGGTGCGTCCTACTGTGGGATAATAACCAGGATTGTGCGCGGTTCATCCTGCCGCAGGGGGACACCGAGGCGCACGATCACACGTCAAGTGAGCGGGTTCGACCCGCCCAACCAGGCGCTTCCGACCTGCGGCAGTTGCGTCAAGGAGAAGAAATGCAGAAGCTGGACGCCGTTGATGCGGCTTCGCTGCGCGATGACATCCCCTCGTTCCGAGCTGGCGACACCCTCAAGGTGCACGTCAAGGTCATCGAAGGTAACCGCTCTCGTATCCAGGTCTTCCAGGGTGTCGTGATCGCTCGTCGCGGTCACGGTGTGTCCTCCACGTTCACCATCCGCAAGGTTTCCTTCGGTGTGGGCGTCGAGCGTACCTTCCCGGTTCACGCCCCCACGATCGACCACATCGAGGTCGTCACCAAGGGCGACGTGCGTCGCGCTAAGCTCTACTACCTGCGTGAGCGTCACGGCAAGGCCGCGAAGATCAAGGAACACCGTTCCGGCAAGTCCGCCTGAGGCTTGCCAGGCATACGCCTTGGCATTTTTCACGGAAAGGCCCGACACCGCGCGCCGGTGTCGGGCCTCGCCGTATCCTGGGATGGTTGACGCAACGACAAGGAGATTGCATGACCCCGACAGCAGGACCGTCGCTCGGACCACTGCATTCGCCTTCTCTTCGGGATCGTGATCGCGCGGAGGCTCGCGCTCGTCGCAACCCGCTCGTGTGGCTGCGCGAGATCCTCATGATCATCGTGGTCGCCCTCGTGATCTCGTCGCTGCTGCGTGCCTTCATCGTCCAGGTCTTCTGGATTCCCTCACCGTCGATGCACAACACTCTGGTGGAGGATGACCGCATCGCCGTCTCGCGTATCGACGCGCTTCGTTCGAACGTGCACCGCGGGGATGTCGTCGTCTTCGATGACACGCTCGGCTGGCTGGGTTCGTCGCAGGCGACGTCTCCCTCAGTGCTGCGCCGTCTGGGGGAGTTCACCGGTTTCGTCCCGGGAGGCAGTGAGCAGACGCTCGTGAAGCGCGTCATCGGCGTCGGTGGCGATCGTGTGTCATGCACCAGTGCGAACGGCAAGGTGAGCGTCAACGGAGTTGAGCTTGACGAGACGTACGTGCCCGATGGGCAGGTTCCGTGTGGCGAGCGCACTTTTGATGTTGTCGTTCCCGAGGGACACCTGTGGGTGATGGGTGACAACCGTTCGAACTCGGCTGATTCTCGCTACCACATGGGGTCGGGACAGTCGCCCTACGTGCCGCTTTCCTCGGTCGTTGGTACCGTTCAGGCGGTCATCTGGCCCACGTCGCGTTGGACGACGGACATCGCGCACCACGAGGTGTTCGCGTCTGTTCCTGACGCCTCATGACGACCGCCTCGCGTGACCTCGAGGTCTCCCTCGCGCGTCGGTGGGGGATCGTTGCGGGGATGGACGAGGTAGGGCGCGGAGCGCTGGCCGGTCCGGTTGCCGTGGGTGTGGCGCTCATCGGTGTCGATGCCCCACCGGTTCCCGAAGGCCTCACCGACTCCAAAGCACTGACCGCTCGTCGGCGCGAGGCCCTTGTCGATCCCGTGCGTGAATGGGCCTTGGCTTGTGCAGTCGGCTACGCCTCCCCGCAGGAGATCGATGACTGGGGCATCATCGCCGCGCTTCGCCTGGCGGGCCGGCGCGCTCTGGCCGAGGTAGCCAGCCATGGCCTCGTTCCCGGCGGTGTTCTGCTGGATGGCTCCCATGATTGGCTGTCTGCACCCGACGATCTGTTCGGTGCCATCGACGGGCCTGAGGATCCTTTTGGCATCGAACTGCCTGTCCAGATGCAGGTGAAGGCCGACGCGTCCTGCGCGGTCGTTGCCGCAGCCTCCGTCCTCGCGAAGGTTGAACGCGACCACCTCATGCAGGAGCTTGAGGATCCGGGCTACGGATGGGCATCGAACAAGGGCTACGGGTCGGCCGCCCACACTCGCGCGATCGTCGAGCTCGGCGTGTCGGATCAGCATCGTCGCTCCTGGAAGATGCCGACGCAGGCCACAAAGTAGGGCGCGCCGGGGTGGCGTGGCTCGGCTGGGCGCGCGGCCCGGCATGATGGGTGCGTGAGCGAAGAAATCGAAGGTTACGAAAACAATCTGGAGCTGGAACTCTTCAAGGAGTACCGCGACGTCATCGGGTTGTTCAAGTACGTCGTGGAAACCGAGAGGCGTTTCTATCTGTGCAACCACGTTGATGTGCAGGCACGCCCGGTCGGCGGCGACGTCTTTTTCGAGCTGACGCTCAGCGACGCGTGGGTGTGGGACATCTACCGCTCGTCGCGCTTCGTGCGCTCGGTGCGCGTCATCACCTACAAGGACGTCAACGTCGAGGAGCTCTCCAAGCCGGAGCTCGACATCCCGTAATCGCGGATGAGCCGCACCGCGGTTATCCACAGGCCTTTTTGCGAACCGCTCCCTATCCACAGGGGGCGGTTTTCGCATTGTGTCACTGACTGTCTCGGGCGCACTGTGGGTGCGGAGGTGATCCGTGATGGGATGCTTAATACGGCCCGACCGTCGGGCCATTGGCGCTGCGGGAGAATATACCGCCCGACTGGCGCTCGAAGAGGAAGGCCTGCGCCTTCTTGACACCAACTGGCGAGATGGTCGTCGGGGCGAGCTCGATATCATCGCGCGTGACGAGACCGATCCATCGCGTTCGTGGACCGTGATCGTGGAGGTGCGCACCAGGGTCGGGCGCAGGAAGGGGAGTGCGCTCGCTTCGGTCGACCATCGCAAGGTGGCGCGGCTTCGAGCCCTGACGGGTGCGTGGTGCAGGGCCCACGGTCACCTCGCTTCGCGTGTGCGTATCGACGTCGTCGCCATCACCGTGGACGCGCGGACGCTGGAATCCTGGCCGGGGTCCATGGACGAGGTCGTGGATCTTCGCGCTCTGGGGGCACAGCTCGTGTGGTTACGGGGTGTGCAATGAGAGGGCCGGGACTTGCGCGCACGTATTCCATGAGTATCGTCGGCATCGAGGGGCACCTTGTCGACGTGGAGACCTACGCGGGGTCGGGCCTCGTGGCGTTCACGCTCGTCGGCCTGCTCGACACCTCCGTGCGCGAGGCGCGTGATCGCGTGCGCGCTGCGTTCGAGTCGTGCGGCCTGGACGTCTTGGACCAACGCATCACCGTAAATCTGTCCCCTGCGGGCATTCCGAAGTCGGGGTCGGCTTTCGACCTCTCGATCGCGGCGTCCATTGCTCTGGCCACGGGCCTCGTCTCGCCGGTGGCTTTTGAGGACGCGGTCCTCGTCGGCGAGCTTGCGTTGGACGGCAGTATCCAGCCGGTGCGCGGGGTGCTGCCGGCTGTGCTGGCCGCACGTTCGCGGGGCGTGCGCCGCGTGATCGTGCCGTCGGCATGCGCCCAGGAGGCGCGTCTGGTCAGCGGCATTGAGGTCCTGGACTTCGCGCATCTGGCTGACCTCATCGCGTGGGCCGGGGGAGAGGCTGTGAAGGCTCCGTTCCACGGGAGAATGGGCGTGCGCTGCGAGGGGGAACGTGACGGTGATCCGACCCTCGCAGACATGGCCGACGTGCGTGGTCAGCCCGAAGCAATTGCGGCGATGGAAGTTGCAGCTGCCGGTGGGCACCACGTGTTTCTTCTCGGAGAGCCCGGATCCGGCAAGACGATGCTCGCCTCCCGACTGCCGACGATACTTCCCGACCTCGACGCCGACACCGCTCTCGTCACCACCTCGTTGCATTCGGTGGCGGGCCTGTTGCCTTCCTCGATATCGCTGATGACGCGTCCTCCATTCCAAGCCCCACACCACTCGGTGACCATGCCAGCGCTGATCGGCGGCGGCACGCGCACGCTCGTCCCCGGGGCAGCGTCGCTGGCGCATGGAGGGATCCTCTTTCTCGACGAGGCCGCAGAGTTTGCGCCCTCGGTCCTTGACTCGCTGCGTGAACCCCTTGAATCGGGTGTCATCCATGTGCACCGATCCGGCGTTCAGGCGCGTTATCCCGCCCAATTCCAACTGGTAATGGCGTCCAATCCCTGCCCGTGCGGTGGCGGATACGGAGGGCGGCGGTGCACATGTTCCTCGATGAATCGACGCAGGTATCTCGCGCGTTTGTCCGGGCCATTGCTGGATCGGATGGACATCCGCATCGACGTGCATACCCCCAGTCGGGCGGACCTGGCGTCGACACAGACACGCGATTCCGCGTCGATACGTGGGCGTGTTATCGAGGCGCGCTCGAGGGCACGCACGCGCCTGAAGGGCACGCCGTGGACCATGAACGCGCAGCTTCCAGGAGCGTGGCTGCGCCACCACTCAGGCATCGATGCTTCTCTCATTCATCAACTTGATCGGCTCGTCGATTCCGGTCACTCGTCAATGCGCGGAATCGACCGGATGCTACGCCTGGCATGGACGCTCGCCGATCTCGAGGCTGCGCCTCGGCCGACCTTTGACCACATTGTTGCAGCGCAGCAGCTGCGGAACGGAGCGGATCACTATGAATGACACAGAACTGTGGGAGGCTGCCTGGTGGTCTGCCGTCGCTGAGCCGGCTGATCCGTGCGCACGCATCCTTCGTCGGGCCTTAGGGGATCGAGATGCGCGCGCATGGCTGATCGGAAGCTGGTCGGCACCGCCGTTGGTGCTTGCCCGTCACTCGAGGGTTGACTGGCACACGCAGTGGAATCGGTGGAGGCAGCGCGCCCTCTCGGTCGACATCGACAGTGAGCTCAACCGAGTCGCTCGTGCGGGCGGCGGATTCATGACACCTGGCGATCCACGCTGGCCAGAGCACCTTGCGTGCCTGGGGGAGGAGGAGCCGATGGGGTTGTGGTTCCTCGGCGACCTGCCCGAGGCTCCGCGGGCGGATCGTCATCTGTCTATCGTGGGAGCTCGCGCTTCCACCGGCGCGGGAAACAGGTGTGCACGCAACATGGCGGCATTCGTCGCTGCGGCAGGCGTGACGGTGGTGTCCGGGGGAGCGATTGGCATTGACATTGAGGCTCACCGCGGTGCCCTGTCTGCGCGTGGGCGCACGATCGGCATCCTCGCAGGGGGCGTGTGCAATCCCTACCCCGCGTGCCACGGTGGCGACTTTCGTGCCGTCATTGATGGCGGTGGTGCCCTGATCTCCGAGGTTGCTCCCACCGCGAGGCCGGCGAAGTGGCGCTTCCTCACGCGAAACCGACTCATTGCCGCATGGAGTGGGGCTACCGTGGTCGTCGAGGCGGGAGCGCGCTCCGGCGCCCTTGCGACGGCGCGTCGCGCCATGGAATACGGGCGTGAGCTAGGCGCAGTCCCCGGCGCGGTCGACGCACCGATGTCGGTGGGGTGCCTGGAGCTTGCACGCAACGGAGCGATGATCATCCGCGATGGGCGCGACGCTCTCGAACTCGTGCGCCCGGTGAGCGTTGACGCCGCCCAGCCTCTGTTCGGTATGCCCGTCGACGACGATCATGGGGTTGATGCCCTAGAGATGACTCAGCGTCGGGTGTGGGAGGCGCTTCCCAGGAGTGCTCCCGCGTCGGTCGAAGCGATCTGCGTTGCCGCGGCGCTGTCGCGCGAAGAAGTGAACTATGCGCTCATGGAGCTCTCGGTTGCGGGGCTAGTGTCCGGATCGACGCGTGGCTGGACGCGAACGGGCGGAGGTAGACCGTAGGATATCGATATGGCTGGCAACGTGGGGGAGCGCTGGGAAGAGTACCTGCGCCTTGGGCGGCGGATGAGCCCCCACACCGTTTCCGCGTACCTCGGGGATCTTCACTCGCTGATGGAGTTCCTTTCGCTCGACGTTGATACGAGCCCTGAGCAGCTCCAAGAGGCGCTCACACAGCGCGCAGTGCGTTCCTGGCTTGCTCGCACCCTCGCGGATGGGGGAGCGCGCTCGACGATCGCGCGCCACACCGCGGCGATTCGCAACTTCACCGCCTGGGCAATGCGTGAAGGAATATTGGCGAGCGACCCCGCGGCGCTTCTGTCATCTCCGCGTGCCGACCAGCGTCTGCCGTCTCCACTCGACGAATCCGACGCGAGGGTTCTCCTCAATACTGCTCGCGATGAAGCGGCGGCGGGAGGGGCCTCCCAGATCCGCAATTGGGCGATCCTCGAGCTGACGTACGCATGTGGCCTTCGCGTCTCCGAAGTCTGTGCCCTCGACATCTCGTCCCTGAACCGTGAGGCCCTCACCGTGCGCGTCGTCGGTAAAGGCAACAAAGAGCGGGTGGTTCCCTACGGTCCTCCTGCTGCCGACGCCCTCGACCATTGGCTGGTACGAGGCCGTCCCCAGTTGGCCGGGGAGCGCAGCGGGAACGCCCTCTTCCTTGGCGATAAGGGTGGGCGCATCGATCCGCGCATCGTGCGGTCGATGGTACACAAGATGGCGGCTCATGCAGGCGTGCACGACATCGCGCCACATGGGCTGCGCCATTCCACGGCGACGCATCTGCTGCAGGGCGGAGCCGACCTGCGTGCGGTCCAGGAGATGCTCGGCCATTCGTCGCTGTCGACCACTCAGCGCTACACCCACGTGGATACCGCTCGTCTGAGCGCGATCTATCAGCGGGCGCATCCCCGGGCCTAGGACCCGTGGGATGGGATGTGCTGTCTCGTCGGTGATCGCCGATCGCGTTCGGCAATTCGCATGAGGCTATCGAGCCAACGTGTCGTCCCAGGGGAGAAGGCGCGGGCGCCCAAGCGTCATACGTATTGGATCGATGTACGTACGCCTGCCGGTCTTTGCGCCCCAGTGCAGCGTGGGTGAGTCTCCTTCGACGAGGCCGATGATGCTTCCTTTCTGGACGTGATCGCCAACAGCAACGGATGGCGTCACGGGAAGATACGTCGACCAGACAACGCGGCCGCCGACCTCGTGCCGAATCGAAATGACGCCCCGGCCCGCGATGGGACCGGCAACAGTCACAGTGCCCGATGCGCATGCGTACACCGGGGAGGGAGCCGGATACTGCAACGTCACCCCACGCCGCCCGGGAAGCCAGTCGTGGGCGGGTGGGGCGAATCCTTCGACGACGGCCACGGGCCCACCTGTTGGCCACTGCCACCGCTCGCGGTGCGGGGTTGCTACGCCCGGCGGTACCGCGACAAGGAGTAGCGTGCCGACGAAGGCGGCGATTAGTGATAGCGTGCTGAAGCGGCCACGGTTCGGGATTACAGAGGTCATGACATCAGCGTGAGGGGACACGGCGCACAGGTCTAGTCGCCCGGTGTCGGTTGTGGATACTGGCGCGACGCGAAAGGACCCTGTGGATAACCAGCGAAGACGGCGTGTCTGTGCCGAGCTGCCCCGGCCTCGTCGAAGAAGAATCCAGTAGGCAACGTCTCATCCGCTTGGTTTCGGACATTTGTGCACTTGTGAGGTAAGATAGCCGGGCACTTGCCCTGTGCAGGTGACTTCGCGTGCCATTATCGCGACCCACGGGAAACCGCCAGGGGAGCGAGGCGCGGCGGCTTCGGTCCTTTCGGGGATGGTCGCCGGTCATGGCACCAGGGTGCGCAACGCGCACAGCAAACCGATAACCCCGGGGGAAACCCCACTGATCACTCGCGACTTGCGGGGAAAGGACGAACCATGGCAGTCGTTACCATGCGTCAGCTCCTCGAGTCCGGTGTCCACTTCGGCCACCAGACTCGCCGTTGGAACCCGAAGATGAAGCGCTTCATCCTCACCGAGCGCAACGGCATCTACATCATCGACCTGCAGCAGACCATTGCTGACATCGACATCGCCTTCGACTTCGTGAAGCAGACCGTCGCCCACGGTGGCACCCTGCTCTTCGTCGGCACCAAGAAGCAGGCCCAGGAAGCCGTGGCCGAGCAGGCCCAGCGCGTCGGCATGCCCTACGTGAACCACCGTTGGCTCGGCGGCATGCTCACCAACTTCTCGACCGTTGCCACCCGTCTGCAGCGCCTGAAGGAACTCGAGCAGATCGACTTCGACGACGTGGCCTCCTCCGGTCACACCAAGAAGGAACTCCTCATGATGCGCCGCGAGAAGGACAAGCTCTCGCGCACCCTGGGCGGCATCCGCGACATGACCAAGGTTCCCTCGGCCGTGTGGATCGTCGACCCCAAGAAGGAGCACCTTGCGGTCTCCGAGGCTCGCAAGCTGCGCATCCCGATCGTCGCCATCCTCGACACCAACGCTGATCCGGACGAGGTCGACTACCGCATCCCCGGCAACGATGACGCCATCCGCGCCGTCGCGCTGCTGACCCGCGTGATCGCCGACGCCGTCGCCGAGGGCCTGATCGCTCGCTCCGATGTCCGCAAGGGCAAGGGCGAAGAAGCCGCCGCTGAGCCGCTGGCTGAGTGGGAGCGCGAGCTCCTCGAGGGCGAGGTTAAGGCCGACGAGGCTGCCGCCGCAGCTGAGGCCGCCGAAGCCCCCAAGCAGGACTGAACTTTTAACTGAGAGGAATCATCCGATGGCGAATTTCACCGCTGCAGATGTGAAGGCGCTGCGTGAGCAGACCGGCGCCGGCATGATGGATGTCAAGAAGGCTCTGACCGAGGCCGACGGCGACGCCGAGAAGGCTCTCGAGATCATCCGCCTGAAGGGCCTGAAGTCCCTGTCCAAGCGCGAGGGCCGCCAGGCCTCCGCCGGCCTGCTGGCCGCGCAGACCGACGGCACCGTCGGCGTGCTGGTCGAGGTCAACTCCGAGACCGACTTCGTCGCCAAGAACCAGAAGTTCATCGACTTCTCCAACGAGGTTCTGGCCGCCGCCGTTGCCTCCAAGGCTGCCGACCTGGACGCGCTGCTCGCCGCCCCCATGGGTGAGGGCACCGTCAAGGACCGCCTGGATGCCTTCGCCGCCATCATCGGCGAGAAGCTGCAGGTTGGCCGCATCGTGCGCGTCGAGGGCGAGAACGTCGACCTCTACCTGCACCAGACCAACCCCGACCTGCCCCCGCAGGTTGGCGTCTTCGTCGTGACCGATGCCGCCGGCAAGTCCGTTGCCCACGACATTGCGATGCACGTTGCTGCTTACATGCCCGCCTACCTCGATCGCGATTCGGTTCCGGCCGACGTGCTCGACAAGGAGCGCGCTACCCTCGAGAAGATCACGCTTGAGGAAGGCAAGCCCGCCAACATCGTTCCTAAGATCGTTGAGGGCCGCCTGAACGCGTTCTACAAGGACAACTGCCTCGTCGACCAGGCCTTCGCGCGTGACCCCTCGAAGTCCGTTGGTCAGGTCCTCAAGGAGGCTGGCGCCACGGTCACCAACTTCGTGCGCGTGCACGTGGGTGCCTGATCTGGCCACGTCGTCAGCTTGCTGACAAATGGGAGCGGTCCCGCCGAACGGCGGGGCCGCTTCCCTTTTACCAGGTAGTATGGTTCTTAACCGTTCCGCCCTTCCCGGGCCGTTACAAAGGAGAAGCGTCATGTCGACGAACCGCCGCGTTTTGCTCAAGCTGTCCGGAGAAGCATTCGGGGGTGGATCGATCGGTTTGGACCCCAAGGTTGTCCGCAATATTGCGGAGCAGGTCGCGACGGCTGTGCGTGAAGGTGTCCAGGTGGCGATCGTCGTCGGTGGTGGCAACTTCTTCCGTGGTGCACAGCTTGCTCGCGAGGGTCTTGAGCGTTCGCGCGCGGACTACATGGGCATGCTTGGCACCGTCATGAACGCGCTCGCACTCCAGGACTTTATTGATCAGTCCGGTGTCCCCGCCCGTGTGCAGACGGCCATCACGATGGCTCAGGTTGCCGAGCCCTACCTGCCGCTTCGAGCGATTCGTCACCTGGAGAAGGGGCGCGTCGTTGTCTTCGGCGCTGGCGCGGGCCTGCCGTACTTCTCGACGGACACCGTGTCCGCTCAGCGTGCCCTGGAGATTCACTGCGACGAACTCCTCGTCGCCAAGAACGGCGTGGACGGCGTGTACGACGATGATCCGAACAAGAATCCCGACGCCCACCGCTTCGACACGCTGACCTATTCTGAGGCGCTGCGTCGCGATCTCAAGGTGATTGACGGTTCGGCGCTGGCCCTGTGCCGTGACAACGGACTGACGACGCGCATCTTTGGCATGGGTGGCGACGGTGCCGTGACCCGCGCGCTGATGGGCGATGAAATCGGTACCCTAGTGACGGCGTGATATAACCTTCACAGACCACTGACTTAAAGGAGCTCATAGTGATCGACGATATTCTCCTCGAGGCCGAGGAAAAGATGGACAAGGCCGTGGAAGCGGCCAGCCACGAGTTTTCGAACATTCGTACCGGGCGTGCGACGTCTTCGATGTTCGAGCAGCTTCTGGTGGACTACTACGGCGCTCCGACGCCGATGCAGCAGCTTGCTAGCTTTCAGATTCCTGAGGCCCGCACGGTCCTGATCTCTCCCTTCGATCGCACCGCGACCCAGGAGATCATCCGTACTCTGCGTGAGTCGGACCTTGGCGTGAACCCGACCGACGATGGCAACGTTGTGCGCGTCGTTCTGCCCGCCCTGACGGAGGAACGCCGTAAGGAGTACGTGAAGCAGGCCAAGAGCAAGGCCGAGGACGGTCGTGTGTCCGTGCGCGGCGTGCGTCGTAAGGCGAAGGATCAGCTCGACCGCCTGAAGAAGGACGGCGAGGCCTCCGAGGACGACGTCGAGCGCGCTGAAAAGCAGCTTGATGGCCTCACGAAGGCCCACACCGAGCAGATCGACAAGATGCTCGCGACGAAGGAAAGCGAACTGCTGACGATCTGATGGCATCGACGGATCCTTCACTTCTTGCCCGAGTCTTCTCCCCGGGCCCCACTCGCGACAATCATCCCGTGGGTGGGGCAACGGGGAAGGCTGGGCGTAATCTTCCGCAGGCGATCACAACCGCTGTTGTCCTGATTGCTGCGGTCGCCATTCCTCTTTTCACCTCGCTGCCTGCGTTTGTCGGCGTCATCGCCTTCGTGTGCCTGGTTGGAATCTGGGAACTCGCGGGTGCTTTCGCTCGCATGGGTATCACGCTGACGGTGACGCCCCTGTATGTCGGCGCTATCGGGATGGTGACCTGCGCGTGGTGGTTGGGCACAGAGGGCATGCTCTTCGCCCTGTACATCACCGTGTTCGTCTGTGCGGCGTGGAGACTCCTGGACCGTCGTCAAGAGTCGCGAATGAGCGACGTCGTGTCGTCAACGTTTGCTGCCGTCTACGTGCCGTTCCTGGCTTCGTTCGTGGTGCTCATGATGGCGGCGTGGCACAACGCCTGGGTGTTTGTCGTCTTTGAGCTGATGGTCATCGCCAACGACACCGGCGGCTGGGCTGCTGGCGTCATGTTCGGCAAGCACCCGATGGCTCCCGCACTGTCTCCCAAGAAATCCTGGGAAGGCTTCGCAGGTTCTGCCCTGACGGCCATCGCCGTCGGCGTGGTCGGGTTGTGGCTGCTGGGAGCTTCCTGGTGGTGGGGTGTCGTTGCGGGGATCTCCATCGCCTTTGTGGGTACGATGGGCGACCTGACCGAGTCTCTCATTAAGCGTGAGGCCGGTCTGAAAGACATGTCGCAGATCCTGCCGGGACACGGTGGTGTTCTCGACCGAGTGGACGCGCTGCTCATGAGCGCGCCGGTCGCCTACTTCATTTTCGCGTGGGCGCTGCCGGGTATTTCTTGGGAGTCTAGCCATTGAGTCAATCGACGAAGGGGCCCCGCGGGGCGCAGGCACGTACGCCGAACACCCTGGGGGTGTCGGATCTTCAGCGTCGCAGCCCGCGTCGTGAGGTTCGTCCGACCGATCAACCGCCGGAAGGGGCGACGCATAAGGACGCTAAGCCCGTCCTGTCGTTCACCGCGAAGCGGCGCGGAAAGGCCCCGTCGCATCTCGCTGATCTGGATGCAGCGTCCCGTAAGCAGGTGCTCAAAGACCTGGGATTGCCCGCTTTTCGCGCCGATCAGCTGTCGCGCCATTACTTCACGCATTTTGAGGCCGATCCTGCGAACATGAGCGATATCCCGGCCGGGATGCGCGACGCGGTCTCGGACGCCCTGTTGCCCAAGCTCGTGACGAAGGTTGTGTCACTGGAAGCTGACGGCGGGCGCACCATCAAGGATTTGTGGCGCCTGTACGACGGCGCGCAGGTCGAGTCTGTTCTCATGCGCTACACCCAGCGAACGACGCTGTGCGTCTCGTCGCAGGCGGGCTGCGGCATGGCCTGTCCGTTCTGTGCGACGGGTCAGATGGGCCTGACGCGCAATCTTTCGACGGCGGAGATTGTCGATCAGGTTCGCGAGGCCCATGCGTCGTGCCGTGACGGAAAGCTCGCGGGTGGGCCGACGAAGCTCTCGAACGTTGTCTTCATGGGCATGGGCGAGCCTCTCGCGAACTACAAGACGGTTGTCGCCGCGCTCCACCGTTTGATCGATCCGGCGCCGGAAGGCTTCGGTATGAGTGCCCGCAACATCACCGTGTCCACGGTAGGCCTCGTTCCCGCGATCAAGAAACTGGCGGGGGAAGGAATGCCGGTGACGCTCGCGGTTTCGCTCCATGCGCCCGACGACGATCTTCGTGACGAGCTGATTCCGATCAACTCGCGGTGGAAGGTCGGCGAGCTGCTCGATGCGGCGCGCGGGTACTTCCTCGCGACGGGTCGGCGCGTGTCGATCGAGTACGCGCTCATCAAGGACATGAACGATCAGGAATGGCGCGCGCAGCTGCTGGCCGATGAGCTCAATAAGCGCGGCCACGGCTGGGTGCATGTGAACCCCATTCCCCTGAATCCGACGCCCGGGTCTATCTGGACGGCATCGACGCGCTCTGCTCAGGAGGCGTTCGTCAAGCGTCTGCAGGACAACGGCATCGCGACGTCGATCCGCGATACGCGCGGCTCGGACATTGACGGTGCGTGTGGGCAGCTGGCGACGGCGGTTGCTGACGGTAAGCGCCCGGTCGGGGAGGTGCGCGCGTGATCCGGACAGATTTTTCCCGTAGTTTCCTGCGCATGGGCTACGACGTGAGCGAGGTCCTAACTTTTCTCGCGGACGTCGAACGCACACTGACTGGCGAGGAGACGGATCCTGAGCGAGTCGTCACGGCTCAGAAGGCTCTGGATGTGGAGTTTTCTACGAAATTGCGCGGCTTCAATGACGAGGAGGTCGACGCAGAGATCGACCGTCTCATTGAGATGCTGCGTCACGCCGAGCGCAGGCGAGTGACGCGCCGTGAGAACAGTGTGGGCAGTGACGTTCACGCTGCGACGCCGCCAGCTGCGGAGTCGACTACCGTTTCCTCTGAGTATGCTGATTTCGGCACGCCTGAGGCCGTCGAAAAGATTCTTCGTTCCATGACACAGGAAAAGGAGCAGTCATGACTGAGTTTCCTAGGGTTGGTCTCTTCTCGAAGGGCTACGACTGCGCACAGGTCGATGCGTTCTTTGAAGACGCTCGCCGCGCCTACGAGGGCGGTGTTCCCCCGGAGCAGTTCAGCTCCGAGCAGGTGCGCCTGGCCACTTTCGAGCTGAAGAATCGCGGCTACAACATCGATGCCGTGGACGGCGCGATGAACCGCCTGGAGGCGGCTTTCGTGAACCGTGATCGCGCGGATTCCGTCGCAGCCGAGGGTGAGGCAGCGTGGTACGACAGGGTTGCTGACCGTGCGACGACTCTCTACCCGCGTCTGCAGCGCCCTCGCGGCGAGCGCTTCGCACACCCGACCTCGGGACGTGGCTACTCCTGCGAGGAAGTCGACGATCTGCTGGATCGTATTGCAGCGTACTTCGACGAGGCCGGGGAGCTGACCGCTGACGAGATTCGTCTGTCGACCTTCCGCCCCAAGCGCGGCAAGAAGGCCTACATGGAGGGCCCCGTGGACGCCTACCTCGGGCGCGCCGTTGAAATTCTGCTTGCGGTTGACTGATGCCCGTGTCGGTGGAAGAACACACGTCCACTATCCCCGTCGTCCTGCTTGGCTCGACGGGATCGATCGGTACCCAGGCGCGTGAGGTCATTGAGGCGAACCGCGGGCGTTTCGACGTCCTTGGCCTCAGCGCCGGCGGTGCGTCGATCACCGAGCTTGCCGAGCAGATCGTCGCGTTGAGTCCCGCGTACGTGGGCGTGGCTCGCGACGTTCGCGAGGAACTGTCGGCTGCTGTGGAGTCGATGGGTGGCACGTGCCCGGAGCTTTTCGTCGGCGAGAACGCGTCCGTGGAGGTTGTGTGCGCGTCCGTTGAACGTGCGGTGCAGCTGTACCCGCGAGCGACGCCGGTGGTACTCAACGGCATTACGGGTGGCGTGGGCCTGTCGTCGACGCTTGCGGCTCTCAAGTGCGGTGCGCGCCTTGCGCTGGCGAACAAGGAGTCGCTGGTCGTCGGCGGTGCGCTCGTGAAGAACGCGATGCGTTTCCCGGGGCAGATCGTCCCGGTTGACTCCGAGCACTCTGCGATCGCCCAGGCGTTGGCTTCGGGCGTGCATGAACGTGGCCTGACCTCTCCGGTGGTTTCCGGCCGCTCCGAGGTCGCGGACCTGGTTCTCACCGCTTCGGGTGGTCCGTTCCGCGGGCGCAGGCGCGATCAGCTGCGCGGCGTGCGCGCCGAGCAGGCGTTGGCGCATCCGACGTGGCAGATGGGGCCCGTCGTCACGATCAACTCGTCGACCTTGATCAACAAGGGCCTGGAGCTCATTGAGGCTCACCTGCTGTTCGACGTCGCGCCCGAGCACATCATCGCGACCGTTCACCCGCAGTCCATCGTGCATTCGATGGTGACGTGGTGTGATGGCGCGACGACGCTCCAGGCCTCGCCTCCGGATATGCGTCTGCCGATTGCGCTTGGGCTTACCTGGCCCGAGCGACTTGCGGATGTCGAGAAGCCCCTGACATGGGCGTCCGCGTCTGAATGGACGTTTGAGCCGGTGGATAACGAGACGTTCCCCGCGATCAACCTCGCTCGCTTCGCGGTCGCGGCCTCTGCGACGCATCCCGCGGTGCTCAACGCCGCGAACGAGGTGCTGGTTGACGCGTTTATCGCGGGGGAGGTGCCGTGGCTTGCGATCGTGGACACGGTGTCGAGCGTCGTGCATGAGCACGAGGGCGTCGCTGACCCCTCGTTGGAAGACATTGTGGCCGCACAGCGCTGGGCTGACCAGCGTGCGCGCGAACTCGTTCGCGCCGGCCAGTGGAAGGATATGTGAGCGTGGGCTCAATCGTCGGTATCGTCGTTGTCGTTATCGGAATCTTGGCGTCGGTCGCCCTGCATGAGGTGGGGCATATGCTCCCCGCGAAGAAGTTCGGGGTGCTCGTCCCCGATTACGCGGTGGGTTTTGGTCCGGCGCTGTGGAAGAAGAAGATCGGCGACACGACGTACGCGCTGCGCGCGATTTTGTTGGGTGGCTACGTCAAGATCGTCGGCATGTACGCGCCGGCGCGTCCGGGCACTCGGCTCGTGGGTCGCGGCGGTAAGCCGACGCTCGCGCAGGAGGCCCGTGAGGCCTCGGCCGAGGAGATCCCCGAGGGCCAGGAACACCGTGCCTTCTACCGTCTGAGCGCCCCGAAGAAGATCGCGGTCATGCTCGGCGGTCCGCTCATGAATCTGCTGATTTGCATCGTCCTGTCGGCAGTGACGATGATCGGCATCGGCGCTCCCACGGCCTCGCGCACGATTGCGGACGTCCCGGCCACGATCATGAGCGCTTCCGGTGAAGTCGCTTCTCCCGCGTACGAGGCAGGGGTCCGCCCCGGGGACACGGTCGTCGCGTGGAACGGGCAGCCGGTTGCCACCTTCGCGGAGCTGCAGCGCGCGGTTGGGGCCACCCAGGAGGGTGAGTCTGCCGTGCTGACGGTGGAGCGCGACGGCACCACGGTTGACCTCACGGTCTCTCCAGTGACGGGCGCTCAGGGGGCGCGCTTGGTGGGCGTGACGGCTGGATACGAGTACGTGTCGGCGTCGCCCGCCGATGTGGCGGCGGCGAACTGGCAGATGTTTACCGGGACGACGGCGGTCGTCACCCGGCTGCCCCAGGCCGTGTGGCAGGTCGGCCGCTCCGTGTTCACTGACGAAAAGCGCGACTCCTCGGGTGTCGTGTCCGTCGTGGGCGTGGGGCGCCTGGCCGGTGAGGTGACGGGTGATTCGCAGGCGCTGGGTCTGCGCGACACTCGTCAGGTTGTCGCCGTGCTGCTGAGCCTCTTGGCGTCGCTCAACATGGCCCTTTTCGTCTTTAACCTGATCCCGTTGCCGCCGCTGGACGGTGGGCACATTCTCGGGGCGATCTACGAGGGCATGCGCCGAACGGTGGCCCGCGTGCGTGGGGCGGAGGATCCCGGCCCGGCGGACACGGCTCGCCTCGTTCCCGTTACCTGGGTTGTTGGCGGCCTGCTCGTCGCGATGAGCGTCATTTTGATCGTTGCAGACATCGTGAAGCCTGTGTCGCTCGGCTGAGATCCGGCACGACACACACATCTGCCCGAAAAGCGACTCTGACCACGCGTTCGTGGTCCGTGTGGGAAGGAAGGCCACTGTGCGCGATAATGACACGGTGAGTGAAATCAATCTTGGTATGCCCGAAGCCGCGGCGTCGCCGTTCCCGCGCAAGCAGACGCGTCGCATCATGGTGGGCGACGTTCCCGTGGGCGGTGGCGCGCGGGTCTCCGTCCAGTCCATGACGACGACGAAGACGCACGACATCGGTGCGACCCTCCAGCAGATCGCCGAGCTGACGGCCGCGGGCTGCGACATCGTTCGTGTCGCCTGCCCGACGGATAAGGACGCGGACGCGCTGCCGATCATCGCGAAGCAGTCGCGTATCCCGGTGATCGCTGACATTCACTTCAAGCCGAAGTACGTGTTCCAGGCGATCGAGGCCGGCTGTGGTGCCGTGCGCGTGAACCCGGGCAATATCCGCAAGTTCGATGACCAGGTGAAGGACATCTGCAAGGCCGCGTCCGATCACGGCGTGTCGCTGCGTATCGGCGTGAACGCAGGATCGCTCGATCCTCGACTCCTCAAGAAGTATGGCCGTGCCACGCCCGAGGCCCTCGTCGAGTCCGCGATCTGGGAAGCCTCCCTGTTCGAGGAGAACGACTTCCACGACTTCAAGATCTCGGTCAAGCACCACGACGTGCTCACCATGATCCAGGCCTACCGCATGCTGTCCGAGGCGGGGGACTGGCCCCTGCACCTGGGCGTCACCGAGGCGGGCCCCGCCTTCCAGGGCACGATTAAATCCGTGTCCGCTTTCTCGGTGCTTCTTGCCGAGGGCATTGGTGACACGATCCGTGTCTCCCTGTCCGCTCCTCCCGTTGAGGAGATCAAGGTGGGCACGAAGATGCTGGAATTCATGGGTCTGCGCGAGAAGACTCTCGAGATCGTCTCGTGCCCGTCGTGCGGCCGCGCCCAGGTGGACGTATGGACGCTCGCCGAGGACGTCACCGAGGGCCTGAAGGACCTGACGGTCCCGCTGCGCGTGGCCGTGATGGGCTGCGTCGTCAACGGCCCGGGCGAGGCTCGCGAGGCCGACCTGGGTGTCGCCTCCGGCAACGGCAAGGGCCAGATCTTCATTCGCGGCGAGGTCGTCGAGACCGTTCCCGAGGACCAGATCGTCGAGACCCTGATCCGGCGCGCGAACGCCCTCGCCGAGGAGCTGGGCCTGGAGCCCGGTTCCGGCAGCGTCGAGGTTGCCCCGATCACCGCCCCGGATGTCAAGCTCCCGGGCATCGACTTCTGAGTTGTTGATAAGGACTATCGCATGCGTATTCGCACTCTTGCCGCTCTGTCCCTCGTCGCCGGCGCATGCGCCGTTGCGGCTACCGGCTTTCCTCGTCGCATCGGCCTGACGGCCTCGCAGGCGGACGTGTCGCTGCCGGGAGATCTCATCCTGCCCGGCGCGAACGTCGTGGTAGATCGCGGTATCGCGATCGACGCGCCCGCGTCCGTCGTGTGGGATGTCCTCGGCCACGTGTTCGAGCCGGAGGATGAGTCGACGATCATTGATATTGAGGACGAGGACCATATCCTTATGCGCGTTGCGCCGCCGGCTGCCCCGGAAGGCGCCGATGCCTCGGGAACCTGTGTCATCGCTCTGCTGCCGCTGTCTCCCTCGCGCACGCTCCTGCACATCCGTGAACGTCACGAGGCGCAGGGACGCGACCGCGTGCTCGCGTGGGCCGGTGTCGCGGCCGAGTCGCTGTCCTCGCTGTCGATGCTGCGCGATCTGCGCGATGCATGCGTCGGCGGGCTCATTGATGCCTGATTAGTCTCGTTCCCGCCGTTTCGGTTGGACATTACTCCCCGTTGGTGTTGTAGTATCGGCCTGTACGCAACGCCAACGGGGATGTTGCATTGTCCGAAGGGGGACGCTGTGTCCAACTCCACCGCCGTCATCGCACTGGTCGGTCTCGTCATCGCATCCGTGTGGGCGTGGGCGTGGCTCGGTTTCGGCGCGAGCGCCCGACGTATGTCGGTGCGTCTGGAGATCGGCGGTGGCAGCGCGGCTGGTGAGATGTCGGCGCTCGTGTGGCCCCTCATGCCTTTCCTCTCCCTCCTGTGGTTCCTGACGGGCGATCTTGTGGCCCGTGAAGCCTCCGGCTTCGCTACGGCAGGCACCTGCATGCTTATCGCGCTCGTCCTTGCTGCGATGGTCGGCGTCGCCGTGCGCGCCCTGTACCTGGGGGGCCTTCCCGCGTGGGCGTACCCGGGTTGGATGGCTCGCCGCTACTACGCCTCGCACCCGGGTGCCCGTGAGCGCGAGCTCGGTGCCCGCGCGGTCATCTGAGGGGTTCGCCAACGCCTCGATGAGAGGCTCCACGGCTGTGCCAGTGGCCCCAGGGCCTTCGCGTGCCGTACTCTTGGAGCATGCTTCGAAATCTCTCGACTTTCTTCCTGCGAACCCTCCGTGAAGACCCGGCCGACGCCGAGGTCAATTCGCACAAGCTTCTGGTGCGTGCCGGCTACATCCGCCGCTCCGCCCCCGGCATCTACACGTGGCTGCCTCTCGGCCTGCGCACGCTGCGCAAGATCGAGGACATCGTCCGCGAGGAGATGGATGCGATGGGCGCTCAGGAAGTTCACTTCCCGGGCCTGATCCCCGCCGAGCCCTACAAGGCTACCAACCGTTGGGAAGAGTACGGTCCGACGCTGTTCAAGCTCAATGACCGTAAGGGCGGCGACTACCTGCTGGCCCCCACGCACGAGGAAATGTTCACCCTGCTGGTGAAGGATATGTACTCCTCGTACAAGGACCTGCCCGCCACGCTGTACCAGATTCAGACGAAGTACCGTGACGAGGCCCGCCCGCGCGCCGGTCTGATCCGCGGCCGCGAGTTCGTCATGAAGGACGCCTACTCCTTCGACATCGACGACGAGGGTCTGAACGCCTCCTACCAGGCTGAGCGTGACACCTACGAGCGCATCTTCCAGCGCCTGGGCCTGCGCTACGTCATTGTGTCCGCGATGAGCGGCGCGATGGGTGGCTCCCGCTCCGAGGAGTTCCTGCATCCCTCGCCGATCGGTGAGGACACCTTCGTGGCGTCCCCGGGTGGCTACGCCGCCAACGCCGAGGCCGTGACGACCCCCGTGCCCGAGGCCCAGGACGCGTCCGGTGTGCCCGCGCCTCTTGAGGTTCCGACCCCCGACGCTCCGACCATCGAGTCGCTTGTTGATCTGCTCAACGATCAGTACCCGCGCGAGGATCGCCCCTGGACCGCCGCCGACACGCTGAAGAACGTCGTCGTGACGCTGACGCACCCGGATGGTGAGCGCGAGCTCCTCGTCGTGGGCGTGCCCGGTGACCGCGATGTCGACATGAAGCGCCTGGAGGCCGCCGTGGCCCCCGCCGAGGTCGAGATGGCCTCGGATTCCGACTTCGAGCCGCACCCCGAGCTGGTGCGCGGCTACATCGGCCCCACGGTTCTCGGACCGAACTCCCCGAAGCGCGTCGTGGACGAGGAAGGCAACGCCTCCGGTTCCGTGCGCTACCTGGTGGACCCGCGCGTCGTCGAGGGCACCGCCTGGGTGACGGGTGCAAACGCCGAGCAGCGTCACGTCCTGAACCTCGTCATGGGTCGCGACTTCACCGCCGACGGCACGATCGAGGCCGCCGAGGTGCGCGAGGGCGACCTGGCTCCCGACGGCTCGGGCCCCCTCCACCTGGAGCGCGGCATCGAGATCGGCCACATCTTCCAGCTGGGCCGCAAGTACGCCAAGGCCCTGGGCCTGACCGTCCTCGACGAGAATGGCAAGACCCAGGTCGTCACCATGGGCTCCTACGGCATTGGCGTTACCCGCGTCATGGCAGCCCTGGCCGAGGCCAACTGCGACGACAAGGGCCTGAGCTGGCCCGCGCAGATTGCTCCCTTCGACGTGCATGTCCTGGCTACCGGCAAGGGCGACGATGTCTTCGAGACCGCGCAGTCTCTGGGCGAGCAGCTCGATGCGGCCGGCCTGGATGTTCTCGTCGACGATCGCCGCAAGGTGAGCGCCGGTGTCAAGTTCAAGGACTACGAGCTCGTGGGCGTGCCCTTCGGCCTGGTCGTCGGTCGTTCTCTGGCCGACGGCGAGGTGGAGATCCGCGTGCGTGCCACCGGCGAGACCATCGTCGTGCCCGTCGAGGAAGCTGTCGCGCGCCTGCGCGAGCTTCACGCAGCTGCCCTGAAGGGGGAGTGACATGGCTATTCGTCCCATCCGCATCATCGGCGACCCGGTCCTGCGTACCGTCTGCGATCCGATCACGGAGATCACGCCGAACGTGAAGGCGCTCGTCGAGGACCTGCTCGAGGGCGTCGACATGGAGGGCCGCGCCGGCCTGGCCGCGAACCAGATCGGCGTCAGCCTGCGCGCCTTCTCCTGGAACATCGACGGCGAGATCGGCTACGTGCTGAACCCTCGCATCGTCGCTCTGAGCGAGGATGAGTACCAGGACGGCGACGAGGGCTGTCTGTCTGTTCCCGAGCTGTGGTACCCGACTGAGCGCGCCTGGTATGCGCGCTGCGAGGGCACCGACCTGGATGGCAAGAAGGTCGTCGTCGAGGGTGAGGAGCTCATGGCGCGCTGCATCCAGCACGAGTGCGACCACCTGGATGGCCACATCTACATCGACCGTCTCGATCGGGCGACCCGCAAGAAGGCGCTGCGCGACATCCGCAACGCTGGCTTCTGAGCATCTGGCCTCGCAGAGGCATGGACGCGCCGGGGAATGGAGTGCATTCCCCGGCGCGTTCGACTATTCTGTAACCACATCGTGTGCGCCGTCTCGGCGCAGATCATTGCGACTCACGGCAGTTTAGGGCGTAGGGGAAGACGATCCTGACAAAGCCAACAGGAGGAACAATGAGAGGGTCATACACCCGCGGTGTACTTTTCGTGCACTCAACACCGCCTGCTCTGTGCCCGCACATCGAGTGGGCGCTGGGCACCGCGCTCGGCCAGGAGGTTCACCTCCAGTGGTCGGACCAGGAAGCGGCGCCGGGCATGGTTCGCTGCGAGTTCTCGTGGGTCGGACCGATCGGCTCGGGCGCCCGTTTGGCGTCCGCTCTGCGCGGTTGGGAGCACCTGCGTTACGAGGTCACGGAGGAGGCCACGGCCTCGAGCGACGGTGGCCGCTGGTGCCACACGCCCTCCCTCGGTATCTTCCACTCCCAGATGGACACCATCGGCAACGTCGTCGTTCCCGAGGATCGCATCCGTGCGGCCCTGGAGTCCGCCACGACGTACGAGGAGCTGCGCGAGGGTCTCGACCTGGCTCTTGGCCAGGCCTGGGACGATGAACTGGAATCCTTCCGCCACGCGGGTGCAGGTGCACCCGTGCGCTGGCTCAATAACCGGGTCGGCTGATGGGCTCCATCGCCGACCTGCTCGGTGACCAGCTGCGTGCAGGCTTAGCGCAGCTGGTCGACCCCGATGCGTCCGACGAGGCGCCCGACGCGGCCCCTGCCTCGTCCGAGAGCGCCGTTGAGACTGCCCAGGACCGCGCCCGCCAGGCCGCGATGGAGGCAGTTCTCGACGAGGCGGACCTCGACCCCGCCGGCGCGCGCGGAGAGCTCACGCTGCGCGGCGATCTCGACATGGACGACGTGTCCCTCTACGCCGTCGTCGCGCGCGTGGAGCGCGAGGCGAAGGTGACGCTGAATGACTCTCAGATTGAGCAGTGGGTGACGCTCGCTGACCTTCTTGACGCCGTTTCTGACGCCGCGTCCAATCACTAGCGAAAGGCCGCGCCAGCGGAGCTTCAACGACGCTTCCAATGTTCGTAAAGTGCCGGAATTTCGGGCCTACAGGGCCTACCATGGAGGCGCAGCCGCCGGAAAGACCCGGCAGGTGAACTGACGGAAGGAACAACGTTGACCCGCACCGAAGAAGATCTGCTCGGCACCCGCGAAGTACCCGAGGACGCGTACTGGGGCATTCATACGCTGCGAGCTATCGAGAACTATCAGATCTCGGGTCGCACCATCAATGAAGCCCCCGAACTCATCCGCGCGTTTGCGCAGGTGAAGAAGGCGTGCGCCATGGCGAACATGCAGCTGAAGGCGATGAAGCCGGCCAAGGCTGAGGCGATCATCGCTGCGTGCGACGAGATCATCGAAAACGGCCGCTGCATGGACCAGTTCCCCGTCGACCAGTTCCAGGGCGGTGCCGGTACCTCCGTCAACATGAATGCGAACGAGGTCATCGCGAACCTGGCACTCGAGATCCTGGGGGAGGAGAAGGGCCGCTACGACATCATCAACCCCAACGATCACGTCAACCGCTCCCAGTCGACGAACGACGCGTACCCGACGGCCTTCCGTATCGCCCTGTGGCGCAAGGTGAACCGCCTGCGCAAGGCGATCGACGAGCTCGCCGACTCCTTCGATGAGAAGGGTGCTGAGTTCCGCCACATTCTCACGATGGGTCGCACGCAGCTGCAGGACGCCGTCCCGATGTCTCTCGGCAGCGAGTTTTCCGCCTTCGCGCACACTCTGCGCGAGGAGGATGAACGCCTCGTCAACAACGCCGAACTGCTCTTGGAGACGAACCTTGGCGCAACCGCCATCGGCACCGGCCTGAACACCCCGGACGGCTACCAGCAGGTCGTCGTGCGCCACCTGCGCCGTATCACGGGGGCGCGCGTCGTCGGCTCCCCGAACCTCCTCGAAGCAACGTCGGATACGGGCGCCTACGTGTCCATGCACGCCACGATCAAGCGCAGCGCCGTCAAGCTGTCCAAGATCTGCAACGACCTGCGCCTGCTGGCTTCCGGGCCGCGCGCCGGCCTCAACGAGATCAACCTGCCGAAGATGGCTGCAGGCTCATCGATCATGCCCGCCAAGGTCAACCCCGTCATCCCCGAGGTCGTGAACCAGGTCTGCTTCAAGGTCATCGGCAACGACCAGACCGTCACCATGGCCGCCGAGGCCGGTCAGCTCCAGCTCAACGTCATGGAGCCCGTCATCGCACAGGCGCTCATCGAGTCCATCAACCTGCTCGTCAACGCATGCGATACGCTGCGGGACCGCTGCATCACCGGAATCACCGCGAACCCCGACGTGTGCCGTCACTACGTCGAGAACTCCATCGGTATCGTCACCTACTTTAATGACGTGATCGGTCACCACCTGGGCGACGTCGTCGGTAAGCGCGCCGCCGCTGAAGGCAAGACCGTCCGCGAGGTCATCCACGAGATGGAGCTCCTCTCGGAGGAGGAGGTCGAGCGCATCCTGTCGCCGGAGAACCTCGCGCACCCGAAGTACGCGGGCACCGACGAGAGCTGAGTAGCCTCTACGTACAGACGAGGCCGGGGATCCTGCGTGGGTCCCCGGCCTTTGTTGTTGGTACGTGGCATCGCTAGGGGAGGAGAGACTCCTTGAAGGAACGCACGAAAGTGCCAAAACGCTCCACACGGTCCGAGAAGTAGCGGTAGATGCGCCTGCGCGCGTCTCCGACGTATTCGACGGTCTGCAGATCCTCGTAGCGGAAACGGCCCTGCTCGTCGATGAGTGACGGGTTGACCAGGCGCTGGGTGATCTCGCAGCGGAAGTGCGTGTAGGTGCCGTCCTCCGTTGCCTCCAGGACGCGGCAAACGAGGCTCATCTGGGAGTCGTCGAGGATGGGGACGCCGTCATAGTTGCTTGATGCCACGTGGGCATCGCCAAGTTTATTCCCACCAGAGACGGTGCCCGCATACTCGAAGAGGCCCATGGCCTCGGGCCCGAAAAGGT
This sequence comes from Schaalia odontolytica, assembly GCF_005696695.1. Taxonomy (NCBI): domain Bacteria; kingdom Bacillati; phylum Actinomycetota; class Actinomycetes; order Actinomycetales; family Actinomycetaceae; genus Schaalia; species Schaalia odontolytica. Next base: position 1,087,901 of record NZ_CP040006.1, read on the forward strand.
TGAGCGAGCAAACTCCCGAGCGCTTGATCGAACGGGCAGCATGCGTGGTGGAGTCGCAGCCGATCATGACCATCTGCCCCAGCGAGTATGACGAGGAACCCGTGGTGATGCCGACGCCGACGGACTCGTCCGGGTAGGCCAGGATGTAGACGGGGAAGCCGTAGTAGAACTTCTCGGTTTCGTAGGGAACGTGCATGGGTCTATTGTCTGCCGGATAGGGCGGGCAGGCAGTGCCGATCCCATTGCTTGGCGCAAACGACGAGGCCGGGGACCCCGCGTGGGGCTCCCCGGCCTCGTTCTCATGACCGCTGGGCGCCGCGATGGAGGAGCGCGGGCCTAGCGACGATCACTCCTCGCCAGCGTGGTCGTTGCCCTGGATCGCGTAGTTGAAGAGCTCGTACTTGTCGATCGCCTGCTGGACGACCGACGGGTCAACCTGGCCCTTGTCGGCGAGGGCAGCCAGCGTGCGCACGACCATCGACTCGGCGTCGATGTGGTACCAGCGGCGGGCGGCGCGACGGGTGTCGGAGAAGCCGAAGCCATCCGCGCCGAGCACGTGGTAGTCGCCGGGGATCCACTGACGGATCTGGTCAGGCAGCATGCGGTCGAAGTCGGAGGAGGCCACGAACGGGCCCTCGCGACCCGCGAGCTTCGTCGACACGTAGGGCGTGCGGCGGGGCTCGGACGGGTGCAGGAAGTTGTGCTCCTCGGCATCCAGGCCGTCGCGGCGCAGCTCGTTCCACGAGGTCACGGACCATACGGCGGCATCCACGCCCCAGTCGCGGGCCAGCAGCTCGCGGGCCTCGCGCGCCCACGGCACGCCGACGCCGGAGGCAAGCAGCTGAGCCTTGGGGCCACCGAAGTTCTGGTGCTCATCGATGTTGTAGATGCCCTTGATGATGCCCTCGACGTCGACGTTCTCCGGCTCCGCAGGCTGATGAATCGGCTCGTTGTAGACGGTGATGTAGTACATGACGTTCGGATCGCGGCCGTCCGCGTCGCCGTACATGCGCTCCAGGCCGTCCGCCATGATGTGGCGGATTTCGTACGCGTAGGCCGGGTCGTAGGACACGAACGCGTGGTTGGTGGCAGCCAGGACCTGCGAGTGGCCATCCATGTGCTGCAGACCCTCGCCTGCAAGCGTGGTGCGGCCCGCGGTGGCGCCGATGACAAAGCCCTTGGTCAGCTGGTCACCTGCTGCCCAGAACTGGTCGCCGGTGCGCTGGAAGCCGAACATCGAGTAGAAGATGTAGATCGGCACCATCGGCAGATCGTGCGTGGCGTACGCCGTGCCGACGACCTGGAACGCGGCGGCCGAGCCGGCCTCGGTGATGCCCGTGTGCAGGATGCGGCCCTGCTCGGACTCACGGTAGGACAGCATCATGTCCGCGTCGACGGGCGTGTAGGACTGGCCGGTCGTGTTGAAGATCTTCGCCGAGGGGAAGATCGCGTCCAGACCGAAGGTGCGGGCCTCGTCGGGGATGATCGGCACGAAGTACTTGCCGACCTCCTTGTCCTTGAGCAGGTCCTTGATGAGGCGCACGAGGGCCATGGTCGTGGCGACCTCGAGCTTGCCGGAGCCCTTCGAGAGCGCCTCGAAGGGGCGGGTGGGCAGCTCGGGGAGCTTGGGCTGACGGTCGGCGCGGCGCTCGGGCACCCAACCGCCGAGGATCTCGCGGCGCTCCTTCATGTACTGCAGGGCCGGGTGATCGGCCGGCGGCATGTAGTACGGGGGCATGTAGGGATCGCGCTCGAGTTCCTCGTCCGTGATCGGGATCTGGAGGCGATCGCGCAGCTGCTTGGCGTCCTCGAGCGTCAGCTTCTTCATCTGGTGCGTCGAGTTACGGCCGGCGAAGTGCGTGCCCAGCGCGTAGCCCTTAATGGTGTGCGCGAGAACGACGGTCGGCTGGCCGGTGTGGTCCATGGCGGCCTTGTAGGCAGCGTAGACCTTGCGGTAGTCGTGGCCGCCGCGCTTGAGCTCCCAGAGCTGCTCGTCGGTCCAGTTCTTGACCATTTCCTTGGTGCGCGGGTCGCGGCCGAAGAAGTGCTCACGCACGTAGGCGCCGTCGTTCGCGCGGAAGGTCTGGTAGTCGCCGTCCAGGGTCTCGTTCATGACGTGGACGAGGGCGTCGTCCTTGTCGGCGGCGAGCAGCTGGTCCCAGCCGCGGCCCCAGATAACCTTGATGACGTTCCAGCCGGCGCCCTTGAAGAACGCCTCGAGCTCCTGGATGATCTTGCCGTTACCACGCACTGGGCCGTCGAGACGCTGCAGGTTGCAGTTGATGACGAAGGTCAGGTTGTCCAGGCGCTGCTGGGCGGCGAGCTGGAGCATGCCGCGGGACTCGGGCTCGTCCATCTCACCGTCGCCGATGAAGGCCCACGTGTGCTGCTGCGACGTGTCCTTGATGCCGTTCATGTGCAGGTAGCGGTCGAACCAGGCCTGGTAGATGGCCTCGGCGGGACCCAGGCCGAGCGAGACCGTCGGGAACTCCCAGAAGTGATCGAGCTGGCGCGGGTGCGGGTACGAGGGCAGGCCGTGCTCCGTGGAGACCTGCTGACGGAAGCCGTCCATCTCCTCTTCGGACAGACGCCCCTCGAGGAACGCGCGGGCGTAGGGGCCGGGGGAGGCGTGTCCCTGGAAGAACACGTGGTCGCCGCCGCCCGGGTGGTCCTTGCCGCGGAAGAAGTGGTTGAGGCCGACCTCGTAGAGGGTGGCAACCGATGCGTAGGACGAGATGTGTCCGCCCACCTTGACGCCGGGGCGCTGGGCGCGCGTCACCTGGACTGCGGCGTTCCAGCGGATCCAGCGGCGGTATTCGCGCTCCATGGCTTCGTCGCCGGGGAAGTACGGCTCCTGGTCAACGGGGATGGTGTTGACGTAGGGGGTCGTGTATTCCTGGGGGAGCTGAACGCCGTTGCGGCGCGCTTCGTCCAGCATGTGCAGCAGGATGTAGCGTGCGCGGGGGCCGCCCTTTTCGTTGATGAGCCCGGACAGGGACTCAACCCATTCGGCGGTCTCCTGGGGGTCGTTGTCGGGAACCTGGGGAATCAGGCCGTTGACGACGGGGTGGGACTCGTGGAGTTGGCTCACGGTGTACCTTCTCGCTTGACTCGGTGCTGCTTGCGCAGCGTGCGTGAGCGGTGTCCTCTGGCGACACCGCACATATCGGGACCATTGTCCCACTATTGGGGTGTCTTTGCGAGTGTTTGCCTTGCGTATCGACTATGAGGTGCGTATCACCGGACTGCGGGCGGCTAGCCTCGGGTAATTCCCCAGTTCAGACGGGGCAGTGCTCGTAGGGGTCTTTTATCGTGGTCCATCCCTTGCATTCGAGTAGCTCCAATGCCCTAGGATGAAGGCGTGAACGTTGATATGACACTGAGCGCCAGCTCGTTGATGGGCGGTGCTGCGTGATGGCAGTGAGCCTGGGTTTTGCGTCCGATGCGATCGTGCAGGAGTTCTACGTCGATGATGACGTCGATCAGCGCGTGCGCGATGCGATTGAAGGGGAGACGGGGCATCCGCTCGTTGACGTCGATTACGCGGACGTCGTGGACGGCGCGATCGTCTGGTGGCGCGCGGACGACGCCGAGGAAGAGGACCTCGCGGACGTGCTCGTGGACGCGATGTCGAACCTGGACGATGGTGGGCTTATTTGGGTGCTGATTCCCAAGCCGGGCCGCCCCAACTCCGTGCGCGTGGGCGACGTGGAGGAGGCTGCGGAGATCGCGGGCCTGCACGCGACGACGTCGACTGCGCTGGGGGATAACTGGGCGGGCGTGCGCCTGACCGCGCGTCCCCGGTCGCGCCGCTAGTTTCATTCACGAGGCCTGGGCGGGCCAGCGCTGTTCTGTGCTGTGACGCTCAGCCTCGGATGTGACCGTGCGTGCCAGTTCTGGTAGATTGGCGCGTGCGTGGGGCCTTTAGCTCAGTTGGCTAGAGCGTCTGGTTTACACCCAGAAGGTCATCGGTTCGAGCCCGGTAGGGCCCACAAACGGTAGGGGCCGGAAGCAAAAGCTTCCGGCCCCTCAGCGTTTGTTTGGAGCAGTGCGTGCGACGCGCGTCAGTCCTCCTGAGCGCGCTCCTCGGCGACGTCTTCACCGACGACAAGCTTGCCGGATGCGCCAGCGCCGAGCTGCTCCAGGGCCAGGCGGCCCACCAGCTGCTGGTTCGTGGTCGTGCGCTGGGGGCGTGCGCCGGACAGGAAGCTGAAGAACCAGCTGACCAGTGTGCCCACCTGGGACTTGAAGCCGACGATGTAGAGCAGGTGCAGGAAGCACCAGGCCACCCAGGCGACGAAGCCGGTCAGCTTCTTGTTGCCCATCTTCACGACGGCCTGGAAACGAGAGATGGTCGCCATCGAGCCCTTGTCGTTGTAGACGAACTCGGTGGTCTTGGGGGCGCGGCCCGCTAGGCGAGCGGCGATCGTGTCGGCGGCGAAGCGCGCGGACTGGATCGCGCCCTGTGCGACGCCGGGGACGCCCGGGAAGGCCATCATGTCGCCGAGCACGAAGATCTCGGGGTGGCCCGGCAGTGTGAGGTCCTTGTTGACGGTGACGCGCCCCGCACGGTCCACCTCGGCACCCGTCGCCTCACCCAGCGCGCGGCCCAGCGGGCTCGCCGCGACGCCAGCGGCCCACACCTTGCACACGGACTCGATCCGCTCTTCCTCGCCCGACTTGTACTTGAGGGTGACTCCCTCGGAGTCCACGCCGGTGACGAAGGCGTTCATCTTCATCTCGACGCCAAGCTTGGCCAGGGCCTCTTCGGTCTTGAGGCCGAGCTCCTCGCCGAACGGGGGGAGGGGGTGCTCTGCGCCGTCCACCAGGATGACGCGCGCCTTGGTCGGGTCGATGTTGCGGAACTCGCCCTTGAGCGTGTGCGAGGCGAGCTCGCGGATCTGTCCGGCCATCTCCACGCCGGTCGGTCCGGCGCCCACGACGACGAAGGTCAGGAGCTTGTCGACCGCAGTCGGGTCGGTCTCGATCTCGGCCAGCTCGAAGGCGCCGAAAATACGCGCGCGCAGCTCGAGGGCGTCGTCGATGGTCTTCATGCCGGGGGCGAACACCGCGAAGTGGTCGTTGCCGAAGTAGGACTGGCCCGCACCCGCCGCGACGATCAGCGTGTCGTATTCGGTGCGCTCGTGCTTGTTGTGGTTGCGCCACTTGACAGTGCGAGTCTTGACGTCGATTTCCTCGACGAGGGCCTGCAGGACGGTCACGTTCTTCTGGCCGCGCAGGATCTCGCGCGTGGTCGGGGCGATGTCGCCCTCGGAGAGAATGCCCGTGGCCACCTGGTACAGCAGAGGCTGGAAGAGATGATGCGAAGTACGGGCCAGGATGGTGATGTCGGCGTCGGCGTTCTTCAGTCGACGAGCTGCTGTCAGGCCTGCGAAGCCGGAACCGATGATGACAATGCGGTGGCGGGACATAAGACTCTCCTTCAATTAAGCAAGGCTAATCTTACCTAAATATGGTGCTTGCACTTTGTGAGGTCTGGCGCACTAGGGCCCAATGTCCTCACGCGTCGAAGAGGCGTGCTGCCGCGACCGGATCCGGCTTGCCCGTCGTCGTGGTCGGCAGCGCGTCGACGACCAGGGCTCGACGCACCTTCTCCCACGGAGCGAGGGAATCTCGCAGGGCATTGGACAGTGAATCAGCACTTATGGACGAGGCCTGGGCCCGGCCCTGCACAGAAGGCACGATAAGCGCCGCGACGATCTGCCCCCAGCGCCCATCCGGCAGTCCCACGACGAGCGCATCCGACACCTCGTCGAGGGAGCGCAGGGCGCGTTCGACCGTCGGGGGAGCGACGAGCTCTCCGGCCGTGTTGATCATGCGGTGGGCGCGTCCCACCATGTGCAGCCAGCCGTCCGTGTCTCGCGTCGCCAGGTCGCCGGTGCGCAGCCACTCCTCGCCGCTCACGACACCCGGACCGCGCACCCAGATCTCGCCCATCTCATCGACGGCTGCTTCGCGCTCGTCGGTGGCCATGACGCGCAGGTCCACGTAGGGGAAAGGAACCCCCAGCGATCCGGCTGGCGCCAAGGAATCAGGAGTCGCGACCGTGCCCGCACCGGAGGTCTCGGTCATGCCCCACACGTGAATGGGGGACAGGCCGACCGCTCGCATTGCATCCGCGAGGTCCGCCGTCATCGCGTCGCCGCCGATGAGGGGACGGATCCACGACGACAGGTCGCCGCCGGCGCGCTCATGCTCGTCGAGGATTGCACGGACGATCGCGGGTACGGCGAACATCATCGTGATCCCGTAGCGCTCGATCGCGTCGATGACGCCGCGCGCGTCGAAGGAGCCCGGAAAACCGAGCGTCACGAGGGTTCCGCCGTGAGTCCACACGTCCATCGAAGTGCCGTTGAAGCCTCCTATGTGGCTCGCGGGCGCGCACACACCCACGACGGACGACGTCGGCGCGTAATCGAAGCCCTCGCGGAAATTCGTCGATCCCCACCACATGACCTCGTGCGTGAGTTCGACGGGGCGAGGATTTCCTGTGGACCCAGAGGTAAACAAGATGGCGGCGAGCTCGGTTCCGCAGCGCGCGGGAGCCGTTTCGATGGGAGCCGTGCGATCCACCCACGCCGCCAGATCCGTGAACGACGCGACCTGTGCGCCCGCGTCGGTCAGTGCGGGAGAATGGGGCGCGCAGGCCTCGTCGAGAAACACCCACGAGACGCCCACCTGCTCGCACATCGAGGCGAGCGCAGCCGAGGGCATACGCGGGGACAGTGGAACCGTCACCGCGCGTAGCCACGAGGCCGCCACGTGGACGACGTAGTGCCACGGAGAGTTCGCCCCGATGACCGCGATGCGCGTTCCCTCTCCGATACCAGCAGCGTCGAAAGCAGCGGCGAGGCGAGCGACGGTGTCTGCCGCCTCGCGCACGCTCCACTCCTCGCCGGTCGCCGCGTCCACCAGGGACAGCCGGTTCGGAAGGCGGCGCGCCGCCGCGAGGAGCGCTCGCGCGGGCGAATAATCGGGGATCACGAGGCCGAGGCGGCCTTCGCGGCCATCGCCGCGTGACGCTCCGAGCGCTCCTTCAAGCGCGCCAGGACGGAGCCGGCCTCCTGCAGCGTCGACCCGGAGTTTTCGATGTGGCGCAGCTGCTCGGGGATCTCAAAGCCGCGGGCGCGCATGCCCTTAGCCCACAGCAGACCCGCGCGGTACGAAGAACGCACGAGAGGGCCTGCCATGACGCCGGCGAAGCCCAGCTCCTCGGCCTCGGCTGCGAGCTCGACGAACTCCTCGGGGTGGACCCAGCGGTCGATCGGGTGGTGCAGGGGAGAGGGACGCAGGTACTGCGTGAGGGTCAGCAGGTCGCAGCCCGACGCGTGCAAGTCGCGCATGGCGGCGCTGATCTCCTCGCGCGTCTCGCCCATGCCCAGGATGAGGTTCGACTTGGTGACCATGCCGCCGTCGTGGGCGCGCTTGATCATCGCGAGGGAGCGATCGTAGTTGAAGGCGGGGCGGATCTTCTTGAAGATGCGTGGCACCGTCTCGAGGTTGTGCGCGAAGACCTGCGGGCCTGCCTCGATGACCATGTCGATCGACTCGGCCTGACCGCGGAAGTCGTCCACGAGGAGCTCCACGCCAGTGCCCGGATTGAGCTCGTGGATGAGGCGGCAGGTTTCGGCGTAGAGCCACGCTGCGCCGTCGGGCAGATCGTCTCGGGTCACGCCCGTGATCGTCACGTAGCGCAGGTCAAGGTCTCGCACGGACTCAGCGATACGACGCGGCTCGTCCTTGTCGTACTCAGTGGGACGGCCCGTCGCGATATCGCAGAAGTCGCAGCGGCGCGTGCACAGTGCACCGCCGAGCAGGAAGGTCGCCTCGCGGTCCTGCCAGCACTCGTAGATGTTGGGGCACCCGGCCTCGGCACACACCGTGTGCAGGCCCTTCGCGTGCGAGAGTGAGCGCATGTCCTGATAGTTCTCGCCAGCCTTGGCGGTCGTGCGAATCCACTCGGGCTTCTTCTCGATCGGAGTTTGCGAGTTACGCACCTCGATGCGCAGGAGCTTGCGTCCTTCGGGATCGGGCAGGGTGCTCATAGCGTTGACCTCGTCGTGTAGGAAACGGAAGTGGGAGTGGTCGCCAGGCACGGGGAGATGTGCTCCACCATGCGCGGGAGAAGTTCGGATGCGGCGTCGGAGACGGTTGTGTGGATGCCTTCCCACGACAGGGAGGTCACGTCGGCGTCTGTGAGGCCGCAGGGGATGATGCCCTCGAAAGCGTGGGCCGGGTCGATATCGACGTTCAGGGCGATGCCGTGCAGGGTCGCTCCGCGCGCGACCTTCAGGCCGATCGCGCAGATCTTGCGATCGCGGCACCCCTCTTCGGTGAGCCACACGCCCGCGCGGCCCTCGACGCGGTGGACGGGCAGATCCCAGACCTCCCGTACGGTGTCGATCACTGAGGCCTCGACAGCGCGGATCCACTGCACGAGGTCGACGGGCTCGCGCAGGCGAACGACGGGGTAGACGACGACTTGTCCGGGGCCGTGCCACGTCGCGGAACCAGCGCGGTCGGTGCGAATCACGGGAACAGTCGTGGAAGGAATGTCCTCAGGCTTTGTGTGGCGGCCCGCCGTCCACGTAGGCGTAAATTGAGAAACGATGAGAGTGTCCTCGCCACCGGCGAGGACCTCCTCATGCAGGGAGCGCTGAAGCGCGTCAACCTGCGTGTAATCGACCAACCCCTGGTCGAGTAGGCTCAAAATCTGCACGTTGTGATCATAGTCGCGGGCAGGGTCCCTTGCTAGATGGGGGTCCGGTATGCTTGACGCATGCAGTCTTCGTCTCACCTCAACGGCCCGACGACCGCGGTCGATACGTCCACTTCGAATTGGACTGTCGGTGACGTCATGGCACTCATGGAGTCCTGGTATCCGGCGGCTACGGCGCAGTCCTGGGATCGGGTTGGTCTCATTGTCGGCGACCCTGCCGCGCCCGTGCGTTCGATCCTTCTCGCGCTTGATCCTACGGCGGCCATCGCGGACCAGGCCGTCGCCGGTCCCTCCGGTGATGAGCAGTCTTTCGACATGGTGATCACCCACCATCCGCTGCTCCTGCGCGGCGCGTCCTTCCTGCCCGTGACGGACCCGAAGGGCGGCGTCGTCACGACCCTGATCCGCTCCGGTATCGCACTGTTCAACGCTCACACCAACGCTGACGTGGCCTGCGACGGCGTCGCGACGGCGCTCGCCGATCTGATCGGCCTGCGCGATACCGTGCCGCTGGAGCCGTGTGGCACCGATGCCGAGGGACACGAGATCGGCCTGGGGCGCGTCGGCACCGTCACCGAGACCACGCTCGGTGCCTTCGCAGACCATGTGGCATCCGTCTTGCCTGCGGGACCCACGGGTCTGTTTGTTGGCGGCGACGAGAACGCCACGGTCCGGCGTGTAGCCGTTCTGGGCGGTGCGGGGGATAGCGCGCTCGAGGCGGCGCGCGCCGCTGGAGTTGACGTGTACCTCACGGCAGACCTGCGCCATCACCCCGCCTCCGAGCACCTCGAGGGCGGCGCTCCCGCGTTGCTGTGCGGATCCCACTGGGCGACGGAGTCCCCGTGGCTCCCCGTCCTCGCGCGCAAGATTCGCGAGGCCGCCCGCGCCGCCGATGTGGAACTTCGCGTCGAAGTCTCTACGATTGTCACCGAGCCATGGACCAGCCACCGAGTCACCCAGGGAGAACTAGCGTGAAAGCATCGCACACCGACCAGCTCGAGCTTCTCGAGCTCCAGAAGCTCGACCAGAAGGAGTCGGCGCTGCGCCACAAGCGCGATTCTCACCCCGCGCATGAGACGGTGCGTGAGTTTGCGGGCCGCGTCGCTGACCTTCAGCGCGCCGCGATCAGCCAGAGCGCCGTTATCGCGGACACGATGCGCGAGGTGACTCGCATTGAGGATGAGATCGCGAAGGTCACTGAGCGTCGGAAGCGTCAGCAGAGCCGTATCGACAACAACCAGGTCCCCCTGCGCGATATCTCGGCCATGGAACACGAGATCGCCCAGATGGACCGCCGCCTCGCCAAGCTCGAGGACGATCAGGTGGAGGCCGAGGAACGCGTCGAGGCAGCCCGCGCGGCTCAGGAACGGATGAAGGCCGAAGCTCAGGCCATCGCCGCCGACATCGAGGCGCTCAAGGCCCAGTTCGAGGCCGACGTCGCCGATTCCGATGAGGAACTGCGTCGCGTCATCGCAGCACGTCGTGAACTCGCCGATCGTCTGCCCGCGGACCTTCTCGAGGAGTACGAGGATGCGCGCCGCCGCAACGGCGCTCTCGCCGTCATCGAGGTCCGTGATGGCTACGGCATCGGCGTCGCCGCCGACCTGAGCCCGATGGAACTTGAGCGTATTCGCCTGACGCCCGCTGACGAGCTCTACCTGACCGAGGACACGGCACAGATCGTCGTGCGTACGGCGGCGAACACGCCGCGCTGAGGCTCAGGCCTCGATAGCGTAGGCGTCCGCCAGGTAGAAGCCCTGCCTGCTCTTCGTGACCGTCACCCGGACCTGGGTGGCGGTCACGGGCTTTTCCAGGGTGATGATGCGGCGGTATCCGACGCACTGGACACGAGCAATCTGCTGCTCATAGTCGTCGTCGACACACGCGGTCACCACGGCCTCGTCGATGCGCTGACCCTGGGCGATGTCCTCCTCAAGGACGATCGCGCCAACAGTGCGCGGCTCATCAAAGCGCAGGGTCACGACGTCGCCGTCGTCCTCGCGCGATGCCTCGATGCGACGCGAGCGGAAGTCCGCGATCTTTTCGCCCAGGCGTGCCAGGACCTCAACGTCGGCGTTCGCGAGGAGACCGTCGCGGTTCGGGGGCACGTTTAGGAGGAACGTCGCGTTGCCGCCGACCGAGCCCTTCCAGATCGAGAACAGCTCGTCGACGCTGCGCACCTGGGAGTCTTCGACGTCGTGGTGGAACCAGCCCTTACGCGTGGAGGTGTTGACCTCGGCGGGGTACCAGGCAAGAGGGCCAGAATAGTCGGCCAACGCCTCGCGCGAGCCCAGATCTTCGTCGCCGGAAGCCACCTGACGAGAGAACTCGCCGTCGTCGGCCTTCTGAGACTTCTCCGCGGTGCGCTCGGCCTCGCGCAGAGAAGCCGGAACGACCGACCATTCGTTGGCTCGCACAGAGCCGGCCTCGTTGCCACACCAGCGCACGTCGGGGCCGCACACGGAGATGACGGCCTCGGGTGCCAGCGCGCGAACCGTGTCGTAGATGCGCTGCCAGTCGTAGACCTGCACTTTGCCGTTGGGGCCCTCGCCGCACGCGCCGTCCAGCCACACGGAGAAGACCGGGCCGTAGTGGGTGAGCAGCTCGATAAGCTGGTTGATGTAGAAGTCGTTGTAGGCCTCGCCCTGGCCGTAGGTCGGCTCGGTCATGTCCCAGGGGGAGAGGTACACGCCGAACTTGAGGCCGTGACGCGCGGCCGCATCGGACACCTCGCGCACGAGGTCGCCGCGCCCGCCCTTCCACGGCGAAGACTCCACCGAGTGCTTCGTGTAGGCCGACGGCCACAGGCAGAACCCGTCGTGGTGCTTGCATGTGAGGATCACGCCGGTCATGCCGGCGCTGACGAGGGCGCGCATCCACTGATCGACATCGACGTTGCCCGGATTGAAGAGCGCCGGATCCTCGTGGCCCTCGCCCCACTCGCGGTCCGTCATCGTGTTCATGCCGAAGTGGATGAACGCGTACATCTCCATCTTCTGCCACTGAAGCTGACGGTGGGTGGGCCGAATATTGGCCAGGTAGTCCTCGTTGATCATGCCTATGGTTTCCGCTTGATGGCCGATGCCTCGGCCGGTCCTGCACCCTGCAGGTTCCGGAAAAAGGATAGCCTACCTATCAGTGCGTGACCAACGTTACTGTGCGTGTCGATCCGCCCTTTTTTGTCTGTTTTTCGGGGCCATATTCCACGTCAGTGACGCGGTGTTCGTGTCCCTTCGCGTCAGCCAGTGACAGCGAGTACGCGGCCTCCTCCAGGGCCTTCTCCGCTGCCAAGGTTTCTTCGGCCCGATAGCCGTCAGAGGCCAGCAGCAGGCCGGTGATGGCGCCGCGCCAACGCTTCGCATCGTGGGAGATGACCGAGCGCTTGCCGTCCGCCTCGCGCTCGACGCGCAGCTCCCAGACGCGCGCCCACGGTGCTTTGCACGCGGCGCGATAGGGGCCGGATCGGCCGTCGACGATGATCCGCTCCGATGCCTCGGGGGACAGGGCCTCATCGAGTCGCGGCGCCCACCAGGTCGACAGGACACCGAGGTCGGGCAGGGATACTCCCATCGCAAGGCGGTGGTCCGGAATGACGTCGCTGGGGGAGAGGACGCCAAAGAGCCCTGAGAAGATCGACACGTGCGCCGCACCTGTGCCCGACCACGCGTTCGGCGCGCACTCCTCGATCGCCTCGTAGAGGACTCCGGTAAACAGCGACGAGGCCGGGGCACAGGGAGCGGAATCGAGCGCGGTGTTGACGGACAGGTCGATTCTTGCGCCGACCTTCAGGACGGCAGCCGCTTCGGGACCGTCCCCGAGGGCCTGGAGAGTCTCGCACACGGCGCGGCGGCTCGATGCGAGGATGGGGCGGGACAGAGTGTTGACATCGAGAGACGGGCCGTGCGCAGGCGCGTTCTTTCCCTCTGACGGGGGCAACCAGATCAGCATGGTGACCACCCTATCGCGGGGGCGCGGCCATGCGCGCTATGATCGATGCGGATCTGCCGGCCGGGCGGCCGCGCGCGGAAACGCTCGAGGAACGTCCGGGCTCCACAGGGCAGGGTGATGGCTAACAGCCACCCGGGGTAACCCGCGGGATAGTGCCACAGAAAACAAACCACCGGCGCGTATGCGGCGGTAAGGGTGAAAAGGTGAGGTAAGAGCTCACCAGCGGCGCAGGTGACTGCGTCGGCTAGGTAAACCCCACCCGGAGCAAGACCGAGCAGCAGGCAGGGCGGCCCGTCCGATGCCTGCGGGTAGGTTGCTGGAGGCCGTCGGTAACGACGGTCCTAGATAGATGGTCGCCACCGCACGGCCGGTAACGGCGTGCGTGACAGAACCCGGCGTATAGGCCGACAGATGCCAGAAGGACCCCGACTCGCGTCGGGGTCCTTCTGTGTGCTCGGTGCGTCCGCGATCAGGCGCTGTGCTGTGCCGCGTAGTAGGCGGCGCCGACGATGCCGGCGGTGTTGAGAAGCTTCGCGGGGATCATCGGGGTCTTCAGATCCAGGAGCGGCATGAACTTCTCGTGGTTCTCAGATACGCCGCCACCGACCACGAAGAGGTCGGGGTTGAGCAGGAACTCGACGTGACCGTAGTAGCGCTGGAGGCGCTGCGCCCACTGCTCCCAATTCAGGCCCTGGAGGGTCTTCTGACCCGAGGAGGCGTTCTTCTCCGCGTCGGTGCCGTCGATCTCGAGGTGGCCGAGCTCGGTGTTGGTCAGGAGCGTGCCGTTGACGATGATCGCCGAACCGATGCCCGTGCCCTGGGTCGTAAACACGATGACGCCGTCGCGGCCCTTGGCTGCGCCATAGGCGACCTCGGCGATGCCCGCCGCGTCTGCGTCGTTGAGCGCGACGACAGCGCGTCCCAGGTAGCGCTCCATCAGCTCGTCCACATCGACGTTGACCCACGACTGGTCAAGGTTCGCCATGTAGGGAATGACGCCGTCAAAGACGGGAGCGGGGAAGGTCACGCCGATCGGAACGCCGACTTTGACGTCGAGCTGGTCGATGACCTCGCGGCACACCGCGGCGACGGCGTCGGGCGTCGCGGGATCCGGGGTGGGGATTCGAACCTGATCGCCGATGTACTCTCCGGTTTCCAGATCAACGAGCGCGCCCTTAACGCCCGATCCACCGATATCGATGCCGCATGCGACCTGAACCATGACCCCTCCTCGGGTAATGAAATCCTGTTGTCCGCGAGCCCCTGAAGCCCGTCGTACCCGAATTGTATGGGATGTCACGACCAATAGCGAAACCCGCCTCAGACTGTGAGAGTCAAAGGCGGGCCTCGGAGAATGAGGGTCACGGAAGGGTGAGAATCTCAGCCCCATCCTCTGTGACGACGATCGTGTGCTCGAACTGGGCCGTGCGGGAACGATCGGCGGTCACGATCGTCCAGTCGTCGTCCCACTGCTCCCACTCGACCGTGCCGAGTGTCAGCATCGGCTCGATCGTGAAGACCATGCCGGGTTCCATGACCGTGTCGTACGCCGGGGCTGCGTCATAGTGAGGGATGATCAGTCCGGAGTGGAAGGCCTCGCCGACTCCGTGTCCGGTGTAGTCGCGCACCACGCCGTAGTCGAAGCGCTTCGCGTAGGCCTCGATGACGCGACCGATGACGTTGATCTCGCGGCCCGGACGGACGGCCTTGATGCCGCGCATCATCGCGTTTTTCGTGCGCTCGATGAGCAGGTGCGACTCCTCGTCGACGGTGCCAACCTCGAACATTGCGCACGTGTCGCCGTGGACGCCGTCCTTGTAGGCCGTGATGTCGATGTTGATGATGTCGCCGTCTTCGAGTGGACGGTCGTCCGGAATGCCGTGGCAGATGACCTCATTGATGGAGGTGCAGATGGACTTGGGGAAGCCCATGTAGCCCAGGCATGAAGGGTAGGCGTCGTGCGCGATGAGGAATTCGTGGCCGATGCGGTCGAGTTCCTCGGTGGTGATACCGGGGGCAATTGCGGCGCCGACGGCTTCGATAGCGCCCGCCGCGATACGTCCGGCCTCGCGAATCTTCGCGATGGTCTCGGGGCTCTTGATCTCCGAGGCGGTGACGCGCTCGGGTCCGTCGTGGAACATGTACTCGGGGCGCTCGATGTGCTCGGGGACCGCACGCATCGGTGAGACGCGTCCCGGCTTCAAAGTGCCCAAAGGGGCGCGGCGAGCGAGTGCGGATGCTTCCATGGGGTGTTCCTCCTGCGATCGGGTAGCGTCAGTCGTTCTTGTAGTTGTCGGGTCCGGGGAAGGAGCGCTCGCGCACGGCCTCCACGTACTCTGATGCAGCCTCGCGCAGGGCTGCTCCGAGCTGGCCGAACTTGCGAACGAATGACGGCGTCCACTCGGAGTAGCCAGCCATATCGGACCAGACGAGCACCTGGCCGTCCGTGTTCGGACCTGCGCCGATACCGATGGTCGGGATACTCAGGCTCTCGGTCAATTCGGTGGCAATCGATGCTGGTACCATCTCGAAGACGACGGCGAAGGCGCCGGCCTTCTCGATGGCCTCGGCGTCTCGGCGAAGCGCATCGGCGCCGGCTCCACGGCCCTGCATGCGGGGGCCACCCAGGGTGTTTTCGGACTGGGGCGTGTAGCCCAGGTGTGCGCACACGGGGATACCAGCCGAGACGAGGCCCGCAATGATATGGGCGCGGCTCTGCCCGCCCTCTAGCTTCACTGCGTGTGCCCCGGCCTTCATGAGGCGCGTTGCGGAAGCAAAAGCATGCTCAAGCGTGTCCTCGTACGTGCCAAAAGGCAGATCCGCCACGATCATGGCGCGCGAGGTCGAACGAGCAACGGCGGCGGTGGCGCGCTCCATGTCCTCCAGGGTGACGGGCAGCGTCGAGCTGTGGCCGAGAATCACGTTGCCGAGCGAATCGCCGACGAGCAGCATGTCCACGCCCGCAGCCTCGAGAATGGGGGCGGTGAGAGCGTCGTAGGCGGTGAGCATCGTGAGGGGAATGCCTTCGGCCTTAGCACCCGCGATATGCTGGATGCGCACGCGCTGAGCGGAAAACAGGGCTGGCGTCTGCGACGAGGCTGGGGCCCCGCCCTCCGGTTGCGAAATGTGGGACACGGAAATCCTTCGGTGAGCTGTTGGAGCGCGAGAGCGCATTCACGTCTTACAGGGTAGCGCGCCCGTGGATCCGGTGAGCTGTGAGGAGAGGCGAACGGGTAGGATGGTGGGCGGTGCGCGTGATGCGCGCAGTAATGACCCCAGATGGAAAGAAGAAGGAAGCAGGACATGGCTGGCAATGCCCCTGACCTTGATCCTCTTGACGAGGCAGCCGTTAACGCCGTTCGCGAGGCCGGCCTCGCCGATATCGAAGCTGCGGATTCGCTTGACGCCCTGAAGGCCGTCCGAGCCGCCATCCTTGGCGATCAGGCTCCGCTCGTGACCGCGAATCGTACGATCGGCTCGCTGGAACCCGCGCAGCGCGGTCTCGCCGGTAAGAACCTCGGACAGGCGCGCAAGGCTCTGACCGAGGCGCTCGAGGAGCGCAAGGCCGTTCTCGCCGCTGAGCATGAGGCTCGCATGCTGGTCGAGGAGTCCGTCGACGTGACGCTGCCGACCACGCGTCGCCCGGCGGGTGCACGTCATCCCCTCGAGACCCTGATGGAAGAGGTTGCCGACTTCTTCGTGGCGATGGGCTGGGATATTGCCGAAGGGCCGGAGATCGAGCACGAGTGGTTCAACTTCGACTCCCTAAACTTCGACATCGATCACCCCGCGCGCCAGATGCAGGACACGCTCTACATCGATGGCCGTAGTGTCGGCGCCGAGACCGAGGACGGCGCGCACCTGGTGATGCGCACTCACACCTCTCCGGTTCAGTCGCACGCGATGCTGTCGCGCGGCGTGCCGCTCTACGTTGCCTGCCCCGGCAAGGTCTTCCGCTCCGATGCGCTCGACGCGACCCACACGCCGGTGTTCCACCAGGTGGAGGGCCTCGCCGTCGATAAGGGCCTGACGATGGCTCACCTGAAGGGCGTTCTCGACCACTTTGCCAAGGCCATGTTCGGTCCCGAGGCGAAGACCCGTCTGCGTCCCTCGTACTTCCCGTTCACGGAGCCCAGCGCCGAGATGGACCTGTGGTTCCCCCAGAAGAAGGGCGGGCCCGGCTGGATCGAGTGGGGCGGCTGCGGCATGGTCAACCCGAACGTGCTGCGCGCCAACGGTGTCGACCCCGAGGTCTACTCGGGCTTCGCGTTCGGCATGGGTATCGAGCGCACGCTGATGCTGCGTCACGGCATCGCCGACATGCATGACATCGTTGAGGGAGACGTTCGTTTCTCCCAGCAGTTCGGAGTGAATGGAAGGGGTAACTGACATGCCTATGGTTCCGCTGAGCTGGCTGTCCGACCACGTTGACGTCCCCGAGGGGACGGATGCACAGGCGCTTGCCGCCGCCCTCGTGAAGGTTGGCCTGGAAGAAGAAGAGATTCACCCCGCGCGTGTGACCGGCCCGCTCGTCGTGGGTCGTGTCCTGACCCGCGTGGAAGAGACCGCATCGAACGGCAAGATCGTGAACTACTGCCGCGTGGATGTCGGCGAGCACAACGACGCCCCGGGCACCGGCAAGGAGCCCTCGGATCTGCCGAGCCGTGGCATCATCTGCGGTGCGCACAACTTCGACGTTGATGACCTGGTCGTCGTGTCTCTGCCCGGAGCGATTCTGCCCGGAGACTTCCAGATCGCCGCGCGTAAGACCTACGGTCACGTCTCTGACGGCATGATCTGTTCCGCGCGCGAACTCGGACTGGGGGAGGACCATGACGGCATCATCGTGCTGCCGAAGTACTTCCCGGACCGCGAGATTCCTGCCGTCGGTACGGACATTGTCTCCTGGCTGGGGCTGGGTGAAGAGGTCCTCGAGATCAACGTGACCCCGGACCGCGGCTACTGCTTCTCGATGCGCGGCATTGCTCGCGAGTACTCGCACTCGACGGGTGCTTCCTTCCGCGACCCCGGCCTGCCCGGCGTGATCGCGGCTGAGCCGCCGACGGCAAACTCCGATGGTTTCCCGGTCGTCTTCTCCGATGACGCGCCGATCCGTAGCCGCGTCGGCGTGGACCGTTTCGTTGCGCGCATCGTGCGCGGCACGAACCCCAACGCTCCGACTCCGCGCTGGATGGTCGAGCGTCTTGAGGCCGCGGGCATGCGCTCGCTGTCTTTGGCCGTCGACATCACGAATTACGTCATGCTTGACCTCGGTCAGCCGATGCACGCCTACGACCTGGGCGACCTGGCCGCCCCGATCGTCGTGCGCCGTGCCCGCGCGGGCGAGACGCTTGTGACCCTGGACGAGGAAAAGCGCGAGCTCGACCCCCAGGATCTGCTCATCACTGACTCGCCCGAGGGAGAGGGCTCGCGCATCATCGGCATCGCCGGTGTCATGGGCGGTGCGTACTCCGAGGTGGGCGAGGGTACGACCGACGTGCTGTTCGAGGCAGCACACTTCGATTCGGTGTCCGTCGCCCGCAGCTCGCGCCGGCATAAGCTGCACTCGGAGGCCGCGAAGCGCTTCGAGCGTGGCACGGACCCGCAGCTTCCTGCGGTGGCTGCCCAGCGTGCGGTCGAGCTTCTCCTGGAATACGGCGGAGGCACCGTCGATGCCGGCGTCACCGACGTGGATCAGCGCGGCGAGGCCGTCGTCATTTCGTTGCCCGTCGGCGAGGTTGAGCGCCTGACCGGCGTTGCCCACGCTCCCGAGCGCATCGCCGAGCTACTGCGCACGGTCGGCTGCGTCGTCGAAGGCCCCAACAATGGCGCGTTCACGGTGACGGCTCCCTCGTGGCGTCCCGATCTCACGCTCCCGGCAGACCTGGTCGAGGAAGTCGCGCGTCTCGACGGCTACGACAACATTCCCGTGGTCATGCCTACCGCACCGGCGGGCCACGGTCTGACTGTCGCTCAGAAGGCGCGCCGTCTGGCCGCCGCTACGCTGGCCGATGGCGGATTGGTTGAGGTCGAGTCCTACCCGTTCGTGTCCGACACCTGGGATCGTCAGGGCATTCCCGCCGACGATCCGCGTCGCGAGGCCCTGCGCCTGCGCAACCCGATGGCGGATGACGCCCCCTGGCTGCGCACCACGGTGCTCGATACCCTTCTCGACGTCGCCGGCCGTAACGTGTCGCGCTCCAACGCAGATGTCGCAATCTTCGAGGTCGCCAAGGTTGCCCGTCCCGCGGGCACTGTCCCGGCGGACCTGCCCAGCGCCGAGGAACGTCCCTCCGACGAGGTGATCGCGGCGCTTGAAGCTGGTATTCCTGCGCAGCCGTGGCACATTGGCGGTGTTCTGACCGGCCAGGCTGTTCCGGCCGGTGTCCTGGCGAACGCCCGCGCTTACGACTGGGCCGACGCCCTCGAGTACGTGCGTCGCGTGGCGTCGGGTCTCGGCGTTCGCGTTGAAGTGACCCGTGCCTGGATGGATGAGGTGCCCGCGCACAAGGGTGCCCCGATACCTGCTCCGGCGACGGATCCCGCTGCGGTTGCACCGTTCCACCCCGGCCGCGTCGCGCGCGTCTTCGTGCGCGCTGGCCGTGACCTCGTCGATGTTGCTCTTGCTGGCGAGCTGTCGCCCGCTGCGTGCCGCGCCTTCGGCCTGCCGGCCCGTTCGTGCGCGTTCGAGATCGACATGGATGCGCTGATCTCTCAGATGAGCGAGGCGCCCATCCAGGTCAAGGGTGTCTCGACGTTCCCGCTGGCCAAGGAAGACATCGCTCTCGTCGTGCCCTCCGATATTCCCGCGTCGCGCGTCGAGCAGATCGTGCGCCAGGGAGCTGGCCAGCTTGCCGAGTCCGTGACGCTTTTCGACATCTATGAGGGCGATCAGGTGCCCGAGGGCCACCGCTCTCTCGCCTTTGCGCTGCGCCTGCGCGCGGCCGACCACACGCTGACTGCGAAGGAATCCTCCCAGGTACGCGAGCAGGTCGTCGCGAAGGCAGCCAAGGTCCTTGGGGCGTCGTTGCGCGCATAAGGTCCACGTAGCGACAGGCCGGTCGAATCGGCGGTGTGGCACCCCACTCATTTGGGGCGTTGCGCCCATCGATTCGACCGGTCTTCGCTTTACGATGGATACATGCACATCCTTGTTACTGCATCATCAAAGCACGGGGCGACGGATGAGGTCGCCGACGCCATCGCGAAGCGCCTCGAAGCGGCGGGTTTCACCGTCGATCGTGTCGCGCCTGCTGACGTGACCACGGTTGAACCCTACGACGCCGTGGTTGTCGGCTCTGCTGTCTACATTCTCCAGTGGATGCCTGAGGCTCACGACTTCATGGAGCGCTTCAAGGATGATCTGCGTGACAAGCCGGTGTGGGCTTTCTCCGTCGGCATGAATGGCGTGCCGAAGCACTCGGAGCAGGATGGCAACCGTGTCGGTCCGCTCCTCACCCACGTCAACTGCCGTGAGCTGCGTACCTTCCCGGGTCGCTACAAGCCGGCGCTTCTGTCGCTGCGCGAGCGCTCGGTTGCACGCCTCGCCGGTGTCGTTGAGGGCGACTTCCGCGACTGGGACGCGATCGAGGCGTGGGCCGACGATATCGCGGCTGCGTTGAAGGCCTGAGAGTCGTGAGAGCAAGCGGGTGAGGGACATCCCTCGCCCGCTTGCTTATTTATATGCATTCATGTGTATAATCATGCATATGAGTGCAACACCCGCATTTCCGAGCACCAAGAGTGCGCGGCATGAGATGATCCGCGATCTTCTGGCGTCCGAGTCGATCGGTAGCCAGGAAGGACTGCGCGCTCGCCTGGCCGAGCGGGGGATTGACGTCACCCAGACGACCCTCTCTCGCGATCTGATGGACCTGCGTGCGACGAAAATCCGTGACGCGTCCGGGGCTCTCATCTATACAGTGCCGGACCACGATGGCGGTCTGACCCACGACGCTGAAGCTGCCAACGTCCGTCTGGCGCGCTGGTGCCAGCTGCTCCTTGTCACCTCCGTGAAGGTGGGAAACCAGCTCGTCCTGCGTACCCAGGTGGGTGCAGCCAACCTCCTTGCGTCGTCGATCGACGCAGTGAGGCGCGATGAGATCGCTGGAACAATCGCCGGCGACGACACAATCCTCGTGATCTGCCGTAGCGAAGAAGGCGCGGCTGACGTCGAACGCTCGTTGCTGGCCCTCGCCGAACCTGGCGCGCTCCCCGAAAACTAACTCCGGCCTCGTTCATACGAACACTGCCCGGGCACCACGAACCCAACAATTGGAAGGAACCCACATGTCGAGCAAAGATCGCGTCGTCCTGGCGTATTCAGGCGGCCTGGACACCTCTGTCGCCATCGGATGGATCGGCGAGCAGACCGGCCGCGAGGTCGTCGCCGTCGCCGTTGACGTCGGCCAGGGCGGAGAAGACCTTGAGGTCATTCGCCAGCGCGCCCTCGACTGTGGCGCCGTGGAAGCGTACGTGGCCGACGCTCGCGACGAGTTCGCGGAAGAGTACTGCATGCCTGCGCTCAAGGCTAACGCTCTGTACGAAGGCAAGTACCCCCTCGTGTCGGCACTGTCGCGTCCCGTCATCACCAAGCACCTGGTGAAGGCGGCTCGCGAGTTTGGTGCGTCGACAGTCGCCCACGGCTGCACGGGCAAGGGCAACGACCAGGTCCGTTTCGAAGTTTCGATTACCTCGATGGCGCCCGACATGGACTGCATTTCCCCTGTCCGTGACCTGGCGCTGACGCGTGACGTTGCGATCGACTACGCCGAGAAGCACAACCTGCCGATCGAAACGACCAAGCACAATCCCTTCTCGATCGACCAGAACGTGTGGGGCCGCGCTATTGAGACCGGCTTCCTCGAAGACCTCTGGAATGCTCCGACCAAGGATGTCTACAACTACACCGACGACCCGACCTACCCGCCGCTGCCTGATGAGGTCGTCATCACCTTCGATAAGGGCATCCCCGTCGCCATCGACGGTCGTCCTGTGACGCCGCTCGAGGCCATTCAGGAAATGAACCGTCGTGCGGGTGCTCAGGGTATCGGCCGAATCGACATGGTCGAGGACCGCCTCGTCGGCATCAAGTCCCGTGAAATTTACGAGGCGCCCGGTGCCGTCGCGCTCATCGAGGCGCACCAGGCTCTCGAGTCGGTGACGCTGGAACGCATGCAGCGCCGCTACAAGCGCCAGCTGGAGCAGACCTGGGGAGAACTTGTGTACGAGGCGCAGTGGTACTCGCCGCTCAAGAAGTCGATGGATGCCTTCATTGAGCACACGCAGGAGTATGTCTCCGGCGATATTCGCATGGTGCTGCACGGCGGACGCGCGACCGTGAACGGTCGCCGCTCCGAATCCTCGCTGTACGACTTCAACCTTGCGACTTACGAGACCGGCGATACCTTCGATCAGTCCTCGTCGCGCGGCTTTATCGACATCTACGGCCTGCAGTCGAAGCTCGCAGCGGCCCGTGACGTGCGTTTCGGCGTGAACATGGGTTACTGAACGATAGGTTGAGGGCGTTCTCACAGAGAATGTCTCAGTTGGGTTTCAAGAGGCGGGAGCGGCGAGAAGGCCGCTCCCGCCTCGCTTACTGTTTCGTGTATGACGTATGAGGCGAGCGCCGTGAGCGATGCCGTGGGGAGCGATCGAGACGACGCCCTGCGCACGCGCATGATGCGCTACACAGTTGCTGCGATGTTCTTTGTCGGCTTTGCCGGCAAAGGTGTTCGTGGCATCTTCGGGGATATTGGCTCGCTTGTTCCGATGCTGATCCTGCTTGTGTCGTTTGTGGTGCTCTTCCGTACCTCCGGGCGCTCGCTGTCGCTGCGTCGCTTTCCGACTACCACGTGTCTCTTTGTTGCCTGGTGTGCCCTGTCGTGCGCGTGGTCCGTGGCCCCTCTACAAAGCCTGCAATACGCGGTCTTATCCTCGGCTCTGACGCTCGTCTCCATCGCCGTGGCCGTTGCGCTGCCGCTCACCGAGCTCGTGGGCGCGTTGATCCTCGCCTTCCAGTGGATTATTGGCTCTTCGTTCATTCTCGAGGCTCTGGTCGCCTTCTTTGGCCGAGGCCCTCTCGCTCCTCCCATCATGTGGGGGAGGGGGCTCTTGCCTGCGTCGTACTACTGGGTGGACGGATTGCTCCTGGAGGGCGGGCCGATCCAGGGGTTCCCCGGGAACAGGAATCCTCTTGCTTTCATCGCACTGCTTCTGGCGGTGTGTTTAGTTCTTCGATACATGCAGACGAGGGCCTCCCGGCTATCGACGTTCGTGTGGCTCGGCTTGTGCGGTGCAGTGTTGCTATTGACGCAGTCTGCGACGGTCGCTCTCTCGACTGTCGGCTGCTTCCTCGTCATCGCGGGCCTCGTCGTGCAGCGCCGAGTTCCGGTGCACCTGCGTCTACGTGTCGTCGGCATGTTCGCAGGCATCGGTGTTCTTACCGCGATTGCAGCGTTCTTCTGCCGCCACATGATCGCCGACGCTTTCGGTCGTAGCCCTGACATGAGCGGGCGTTCCGTCATCTGGCATGCGGTGGCGCCGCTCGTCAGGCAGCGTCCGATCGGCGGGTGGGGCTGGTTTATTGGTTGGCCCACGGAGATGGAACCTTTCGCATCTCTCGTCATCCGGCCCGATGGGACGCCGACTAATCAAGCGCACAACGTGTACGTCGAGGCGGCGCTCACGACCGGCTTTGTGGGCGCAGCCATGATCACCGTCGCCATCGTTTGGACGCTCTACCGCGTCGTGAAAGTCGCCGTGGCCCACATCGACGACAACCTGTGGGATGTTATTCCGGCGGTCATCATCATCGCGATGTTTATTCAGTCGTTTACTGAGTCGCGCCTGCTCTTCGAGGGCAACTGGATGCTCTTCGTCGTGATAGCGACGTGGGTGAAGGTCCGGGGCGAGGTTCCCGTGGTCTGGCCGTCGGCGGCCCGCCAACATCTCGAATATTCTTAAGACATACGAACGTCATCGTTGTCACCGACCCAGGAGGAAACTCATGTCGCAGTCCGAAAAGCACGTCTCGCTGTGGGGTGGCCGTTTTTCTGGTGGGCCTTCGCAGGCACTGGCTGCACTGAGCGTGTCGACGCACTTCGACTTCCGCCTGGCGCACGTGGATATCGCTGGCTCGCACGCGCACGCTGATGAGCTGCATCGCGTTGGGCTGTTGAGCGACCAGGAGTGCGCCGAAATGCACGATGCTTTGGCACGCCTCGACGCCGATGTTGCTTCGGGTGCTTTTGTGCCTGCGCCCGACGATGAAGACGTCCACACTGCGCTTGAGCGTGGCCTCATCGAGCGAGCCGGAGCGACGCTGGGTGGCAAGCTCCGCGCAGGACGTTCTCGCAACGATCAGATTGCCACGCTCATCCGTGTGTACCTGCGTGAGGAGGCTCGTCATCTGGCCGGGCGTGTTCTCGATATCGCCCAGGCTCTCGTTGGGCAGGCCGTGCGCGCCGGTGACGCGGTGATGCCGGGGCGTACGCACATGCAGCACGCGCAGCCTGTCCTCGTTGCGCACCACCTGTTGGCACACGTGTGGCCGCTGCTGCGCGACGTCGCACGTCTGCGCGACTGGGACAAGCGCGCGGCCATCTCCCCGTATGGTTCGGGCGCGCTCGCCGGTAATACGCTCGGTATGGATCCGCGTCGCATTGCGGCTGCGCTCGGCTTCACCGACTCCGTCGAAAACTCGATCGACGGCACGGCTGCTCGTGACGTGGTTGCTGAGTTCGCCTTCGTGTGTGCACAGATCGGCATCGACATTTCGCGCCTGTCCGAAGAGATTGTCATCTGGAATACGAAGGAGTTCGGCTACGTGACTCTGGACGACTCGTACTCCACGGGTTCGTCGATCATGCCGCAGAAGAAGAACCCCGACGTCGCGGAGCTGGCCCGCGGTAAGGCTGGCCGACTGATCGGTGACCTGACCGGTTTGCTCGCGGTGCTCAAGGGCATTCCGCTCGCCTACGACCGCGATCTTCAGGAGGACAAGGAGCCGGTGTTCGACCAGATCGACACCCTTGATGTCCTGTGTCCGGCCGTCGCCGGCATGATCGACACGATGACGATTCATCTCGACCGTCTCGATGAGCTGGCTCCCCAGGGATTCTCGCTCGCCACCGACATCGCCGAATGGCTCGTCAAGCAGGGCGTTCCGTTCCGTGATGCGCACGAGATCTCGGGTGCGTGCGTGCGCCTGGCCGAGGCCAGGGGAGTGGAGCTCGCTGACCTGACCGACGAGGAACTCGCCCAGGCCTCGGCGGCTCTGACCCCCGAGGTCCGTTCGGTGCTGACCGTCGAAGGCTCAGTCGGTGCCCGCCGTGGGCGTGGTGGCACTGCCCCTGAGCGCGTCCGTGAGCAGATCGCCGAGGCCGAGACTGGCCTCGCCGATGCGCGCGAGTGGGCGGCTACGGCGCTGCGCTAACGCCAGTACTCGCAAGCCGATACACTATGACGGTACTTATCCGTCGAATCCGCAAGGAAGGACAACTGTCGTGACAGACATTCTGGACGAACTGCAGTGGCGTGGGCTGCTCGCTCAGCACACCGACCTCGAGGCGCTCCGCGAGCACCTGAACGCCGGACCTGTCACCTTCTATTGCGGCTATGATCCGACCGCGCCGTCTCTGCACCACGGACACCTGGTTCAGCTGATCGTGATGCGTCACCTTCAGCTCGCCGGTCACCGTCCGCTCGCTCTCGTTGGCGGCGCCACCGGGCAGATTGGCGACCCCCGTCAGAGTGGTGAGCGTCAGCTTCAGTCGACCGAGGTCGTGAAGGGATGGGCGGATCGCCTGCATTCGCAGATCTCGAAGTTCCTCGACTTCGAGGGACCCGCTGCGGCCACGATGGTGAACAACCTGGACTGGACGCAGGAGATGAGCGCGATCGACCTGCTGCGCACTATCGGCAAGTACTTCCGCGTGGGCACCATGCTCAATAAGGACATCGTTGCCCGCCGTATTGCCTCCGACGAGGGCATCTCCTACACGGAGTTCTCTTACCAGGTGCTCCAGGCCAATGACTTCCTCGAGCTCTACCGCCGCAACGGCTGCACGCTTGAAACCGGCGGTAACGACCAGTGGGGCAACATGGTGGGTGGCGTCGACCTGATCCGTAAGGTCGAGGGCGTCGACACCCATGTGATGACCACGCCGATTATTACCAAGGCCGACGGAACCAAGTTCGGCAAGTCTGAGGGCGGTGCCATCTGGCTCGACCCCGAGATGATGACCCCCTACGCCTTCTACCAGTTCTGGCTCCAGGTCGCGGACGACGACGTCGTGCGCTTCCTGAAGATCTTCACGTTCAAGTCTCGTGAAGAGATCGAGGCGTTGGCCGTCGAGGTCGCCGAGCGTCCGCACCAGCGCGCCGCGCAGAAGGCACTCGCTGCATCGGTTACTGAGCTCGTGCACGGCGCCGATCAGCTCCAGCGTGTTCTTGCCGCGACGGACGCCCTGTGGGGCGGTGGCGACATCCGTGATCTTGATGAGGCTACCCTGGCCGCAGCAACCGCCGATCTGCCGCGCGCTTCCCTCACCGTCGGTGAGTCGACTGTGGTCGATGCGCTCGTTGCTCTCGGCTTTGAGAAGGGCAAGACCGCGGCACGCCGTACGATCTCGTCCGGCGGCGCCTCTATCAACAACGTCAAGGTTGAGGATCCCGAGGCTGTACTGCGCGAAGAAGACGTTCTCGCCGGTGGACTGGCTCTCATTCGTAAGGGCCGTAAGAACCTCGCGGTGCTGGAGCTCAGCTGACCTTTCTGGGAGAGAGGGTGTCCGATAACAATCGGGCACCCTCTTTTCGTTGTGTTTGGTGGGTTTGTGGGGTGTGTGGTGGGGGTCACGGTGTTTTGGTTTGACTTTGGGTGTGGGGGTGAGTAGATTATTCACCTGTCGCCGCGAGCTTGTGAGTGGGTTTGTGGTGGTGGTTCACCGCTCTGGTGGCTGGGTTTTTGGCTTGGTTGTCTGGGGTGTGTGGGTGTTGTTTGTGAACTCGATAGTGTGTTTGTTTGTTTTTTTATGCCTGTTTTTTGTTTTTGAGTGTTTTTGGTTGGGATTGCCGGCCGGGTTTTCTGGTTGGTTTTTCTGGGCTTTAACGTTTTTGTTTTTGTTCGGAGAGTTTGATCCTGGCTCAGGACGAACGCTGGCGGCGTGCTTAACACATGCAAGTCGAACGCTGAAGCCCAGCTTGCTGGGTGGATGAGTGGCGAACGGGTGAGTAACACGTGAGTAACCTGCCCCCTTCTTTGGGATAACGCCCGGAAACGGGTGCTAATACTGGATATTCACTGGCCTTCGCATGGGGGTTGGTGGAAAGGTTTTTTCTGGTGGGGGATGGGCTCGCGGCCTATCAGCTTGTTGGTGGGGTGATGGCCTACCAAGGCTTTGACGGGTAGCCGGCCTGAGAGGGTGACCGGTCACATTGGGACTGAGATACGGCCCAGACTCCTACGGGAGGCAGCAGTGGGGAATATTGCACAATGGGCGAAAGCCTGATGCAGCGACGCCGCGTGAGGGATGACGGCCTTCGGGTTGTAAACCTCTTTCGCTCATGGTCAAGCCGCAACAATGGTTGTGGTGAGGGTAGTGGGTAAAGAAGCGCCGGCTAACTACGTGCCAGCAGCCGCGGTAATACGTAGGGCGCGAGCGTTGTCCGGAATTATTGGGCGTAAAGGGCTTGTAGGCGGTTGGTCGCGTCTGCCGTGAAATCCTCTGGCTTAACTGGGGGCGTGCGGTGGGTACGGGCTGACTTGAGTGCGGTAGGGGAGACTGGAACTCCTGGTGTAGCGGTGGAATGCGCAGATATCAGGAAGAACACCGGTGGCGAAGGCGGGTCTCTGGGCCGTTACTGACGCTGAGGAGCGAAAGCGTGGGGAGCGAACAGGATTAGATACCCTGGTAGTCCACGCTGTAAACGTTGGGCACTAGGTGTGGGGGCCACCCGTGGTTTCTGCGCCGTAGCTAACGCTTTAAGTGCCCCGCCTGGGGAGTACGGCCGCAAGGCTAAAACTCAAAGGAATTGACGGGGGCCCGCACAAGCGGCGGAGCATGCGGATTAATTCGATGCAACGCGAAGAACCTTACCAAGGCTTGACATGCACGGCGACACTGCAGAGATGTGGTGGCATTTAGTTGGTCGTGTGCAGGTGGTGCATGGTTGTCGTCAGCTCGTGTCGTGAGATGTTGGGTTAAGTCCCGCAACGAGCGCAACCCTTGCCCTATGTTGCCAGCACGTTATGGTGGGGACTCGTGGGGGACTGCCGGGGTTAACTCGGAGGAAGGTGGGGATGACGTCAAATCATCATGCCCCTTATGTCTTGGGCTTCACGCATGCTACAATGGTTGGTACAGAGGGTTGCGAAATCGTGAGGTGGAGCGAATCCCTTAAAGCCAGTCTCAGTTCGGATTGGGGTCTGCAACTCGACCCCATGAAGGTGGAGTCGCTAGTAATCGCAGATCAGCAACGCTGCGGTGAATACGTTCTCGGGCCTTGTACACACCGCCCGTCACGTCACGAAAGTTGGTAACACCCGAAGCCCATGGCCTAACCGTTTATCGGGGGGAGTGGTCGAAGGTGGGATTGGCGATTGGGACGAAGTCGTAACAAGGTAGCCGTACCGGAAGGTGCGGCTGGATCACCTCCTTTCTAGGGAGCCCATTTTTGGGGAACAGTTCGGCATGGCTTGTTGGGTTGTGCCTGGTTGTTTTCTTGTGCCTGCATGTGTTCGCCACTCATGGTGGGTGGTGGGTGTGGGTGCGTGTTTTTGGGTTGGGCATAAAAAGTTCTAGCAGATGAACACACTGTCGGGTTCACGTTCAACACCGTGTGAGCGTCCGCCATCCGTTGTGGTGGTGGTTGCCTGCGCAGCCAGCCAGCAGTTGTTGGTGTGGGTTGTGTGTGGTGGGTTGTTTGTGATTTGTATAGTGGTTGCGAGCATATTTGTTCTGTACTGTTTTTTGTGTTTTGTTTAGTTTTATTGGGCATTCGGTGGATGCCTTGGCATCAAGAGCTGATGAAGGACGTTGCGGCCTGCGATATGCCTCGGGGAGCTGGCGAGCGAGCGTTATTATCCGAGGGTGTCCGAATGGGGGAACCTAACCTGGGTTGTGCTGGGTTACCATCATCTGAACGTGTATAGGGTGATGGGGGGAACGCGGGGAAGTGAAACATCTCAGTACCCGCAGGAAAAGATATTCCGTGAGTAGTGGCGAGCGAAAGCGGAGGAGGCTAAACCAGATGCGTGTGAGAGGCGGCGGCCGTTGCGTGTTTGGTGTTGTGGGGCCATATTGGATCCTTCTGCCGGGGGATCGCACCACTTGTTGTTGGGAGTTGAACAGTCTGGGAAGTCTGACCGTAGAGCGTGATAGTCGTGTAAACGGACCGGTGGCGTGTGGTGTGGGTGTGGTACCCGAGTAGCGCGGGACTCGTGAAATCTCGTGTGAATCTGCCAAGACCACTTGGTAAGCCTAAATACTACTTGATGACCGATAGTGCATAGTACCGTGAGGGAATGGTGAAAAGTACCCCGGGAGGGGAGTGAAATAGTACCTGAAACCGTGTGCCTGTAAGCCGTCAGAGCCTTGAGGGGTGATGGCGTGCCTTTTGAAGAATGAGCCTGCGAGTTAGTGATACGTGGCGTGCTTAACCCGTGTGGGGTATGCGTAGCGAAAGCGAGTCTGAAATATGGCGTTTGTCGCGTGTTCTAGACCCGAAGCGGGGTGATCTACCCATGGTCAGGTTGAAGCAGAGGTAAGACTGTGTGGAGGACCGAACCCACCAGGGTTGAAAACCTGGGGGATGAACTGTGGGTAGGGGTGAAAGGCCAATCAAACTCCGTGATAGCTGGTTCTCCCCGAAATGCATTTAGGTGCAGCGTCGCGTGGTCCCTGGTGGAGGTAGAGCTACTGGATGGCCGATGGGCCCTA
Source organism: Schaalia odontolytica (assembly GCF_005696695.1). Lineage (NCBI taxonomy): Bacteria > Bacillati > Actinomycetota > Actinomycetes > Actinomycetales > Actinomycetaceae > Schaalia > Schaalia odontolytica. The sequence continues at coordinate 1,117,529 of NZ_CP040006.1, forward strand.
TGGGTTACTGACGTCAGCCAAACTCCGAATGCCATTAGGTGTAGCGCGGCAGTGAGACTGCGGGGGATAAGCTTCGTAGTCGAGAGGGAAACAGCCCAGATCATCAGCTAAGGCCCCTAAGCGTACGCTAAGTGGGAAAGGATGTGGAGTCGCGGTGACAACCAGGAGGTTGGCTTAGAAGCAGCCATCCTTGAAAGAGTGCGTAATAGCTCACTGGTCAAGTGGTTCTGCGCCGACAATGTAGCGGGGCTCAAGCGTACCGCCGAAGCTGTGGCAACAACACATGTAACTGGCGCCAGGAACTGGATGTCGGTGTGTTGTTGGGTAGGGGAGCGTCCTGCACGAGGTGAAGCCTGGAGGGAACTTCTGGTGGATTGTGTGGGAGTGAGAATGCAGGCATGAGTAACGAATCTGCGGTGAGAATCCGCAGCGCCGATTGACTAAGGGTTCCAGGGCTAGGTTTATCCGCCCTGGGTTAGTCGGGTCCTAAGGCGAGGCCGACAGGCGTAGTCGATGGACAACCAGTTGATATTCTGGTACCGCGTTATGACCGCCCATGCTGAAGTCATTGTGCTAACCAATTTGCTCACGCCCCCACATGACCTTCGGGTCGCGTGGTGTGTGTGGGTCCTGGGGCCCCGGTGATTGTAGGCAAGCGTGTTAACAGGGGTGACGCAGACAGGTAGCTGCAGTGCGCCGATGGTTGTGCGTATTTAAGGTTGTGGCCCGCCTCCCAGGCAAATCCGGGAGGCACTAAGGGTGAGAACTGATGAGGGACACACGCGTGTGTGGACTTGTGGTGATCCTAAGCTGCCGAGAAAAGCCTCGACGTGAGGGCATAACGCGCCCGTACCCTAAACCGACTCAGGTGGTCAGGTAGAGTATACCGAGGCGTTCGAGTGAATCGTGGTTAAGGAACTCGGCAAAATTCCTCCGTAACTTCGGGATAAGGAGGACCCCGTGACTTGCGCCCGCCATTGCGTGGGTGTTGGGTTGTGGGGTCGCAGAGAATAGGGAGAAGCGACTGTTTATCAAAAACACAGGTGCGTGCGAAGCCGTAAGGCGATGTATACGCACTGACGCCTGCCCGGTGCTGGAAGGTTAAGAGGAACCGTCAACACCCCTTGTGGGTGTGAAGCGGTGAATTTAAGCCCCAGTAAACGGCGGTGGTAACTATAACCATCCTAAGGTAGCGAAATTCCTTGTCGGGTAAGTTCCGACCTGCACGAATGGCGTAACGACTTCTCCGCTGTCTCAACCGCGAACTCGGTGAAATTGCAGTACGAGTAAAGATGCTCGTTTCGCGCAGAAGGACGGAAAGACCCCGGGACCTTTACTATAGCTTGGTATTGGTGTTCGCTTGGACTTGTGTAGGATAGGTGGGAGACTGTGAAGCTGCCGCGCCAGCGGTGGTGGAGTCGTCGTTGAAATACCATTCTGGTTCAAGCGGTCACCTCAACCTTGGCCCGTAATCCGGGTTGGGGACAGTGCCTGGTGGGTAGTTTAACTGGGGCGGTTGCCTCCTAAAATGTAACGGAGGCGCTCAAAGGTTCCCTCAGCCTGGTTGGTAATCAGGTGGCGAGTGCAAGTGTACAAGGGAGCTTGACTGTGAGACCGACGGGTCGAGCAGGTGCGAAAGCAGGAACTAGTGATCCGGCCATGGCACGTGGGTGCGTGGTCGCTCAACGGATAAAAGGTACCCCGGGGATAACAGGCTGATCTTGCCCAAGAGTCCATATCGACGGCATGGTTTGGCACCTCGATGTCGGCTCGTCGCATCCTGGGGCTGGAGTTGGTCCCAAGGGTTGGGCTGTTCGCCCATTAAAGCGGTACGCGAGCTGGGTTCAGAACGTCGTGAGACAGTTCGGTCCCTATCCTCTGTGCGCGCAGGAAATTTGAGAAGGGCCGTCCCTAGTACGAGAGGACCGGGATGGACGAACCTCTGGTGTGCCAGTTGTACCGCCAGGTGCATGGCTGGTTGGCTACGTTCGGAAGGGATAACCGCTGAAAGCATCTAAGCGGGAAGCCTGCTTCAAGATGAGATTTCCACGCCCCCCCGTGGGGTGAGAGGCCCCCGCCAGACTAGCGGGTTGATAGGCCAGAGGTGGAAGCACAGCAATGTGCTCGTGAGCCGACTGGTACTAATGGGCCAACACTAAACAACAACCCAACACAACGGGTAAGAGCAAAAAACACGAACAAAACGTCGTGCCGCAACCACTATACAAACCACGATCAACCCACACCCCCACACGAACCATAGTGGGGAGCGTGTTGAACACCAAACTTGTGGTGGTCATAGCACCGGGGAAACGCCCAGCCTCCATTCCGAACCTGGAAGCTAAGCCCGGCAGCGCCAATGGTACTGCAACCGCCAGGTTGTGGGAGAGTAGGACACCGCCACAACACACCTCAACGAGAGGGACGGAACGCAATTGCGTGCCGTCCCTCTCGTTTTTGCGGCCCGATGCCGCCGACTAGCCGCCCGTCGTCTACTATTGGGTGGTTGAACGCGCACGATGCGCACCATGAACAAGAGCGCGCCTTTGGCGCAGGAATAGAGGATAGACACCATGGCAGAAGAGACTCGAGGACGCGGCGAATTCGGCCGTGGTGGATACCAGAAGCGCCAGCCGCAGTGGCGCGACCGTGACGGCGAACGCTCCGACCGTGGCGAGCGCGGTGGTTTCCGTCGTGACGATCGCCGCGACGGCGATCGTGGTTTCCAGCGTCGTGATGATCGTCGCGGTGGTTTCCGTGACGACCGTCGTGATGGTGAGCGTGGTGGTTTCCAGCGCCGCGACAATGATCGTCGTGATTTTGGTTCGCGTGATGATCGTCGTGGGGACCGTGGTGGTTTCCAGCGGCGCGACGATCGCCGTGGGAGTTTCGAGGACCGTGGCGAGCGCGGTGGTTTCCGTCGTGACGATCGCCGCGATGGTGAGCGTGGTTTCCAGCGCCGGGATGACCGCCGCGGCAGTTTCCGTGATGATCGTCGTGACTTTGGTTCGCGTGATGATCGTCGTGGGGAGCGCGGTGGCTACCAGCGGCGCGACGATCGCCGCGGCAATTTTGACGACCGCGGCGAGCGCGGTGGTTTCCGTCGTGATGGTGAGCGTGGTGGCTTCCGTCGCGATGATCGTCGCGGTGGTTTCCGTGACGACCGTGGTGATGGTGAGCGTGGTGGCTTCCACCGCCGCGATAACGATCGTCGTGATTTTGGTTCGCGTGATGATCGTCGTGGGGAGCGCGGTGGCTACCAGCGCCGCGACGATCGCCGCGGCGGCTTCCAGGATCGCGGACGCGGGGGTGCGCCTCGTAACGACGGCGGTTACAAGAGCTACTCCTCGACGGATGAGTATGTCTCGCCCAACGGTAACGAGCCGACGATTCCTGCGGGTGTCAGCGCCGATGAACTCGACCGCGATGCTCTGCGCGCTCTTACCACCCTTTCTGGCCCCAATCGCGATATCGTTGCCCGTCACCTGGTGATGGCTGGGCAGCTGATCGATCTTGATCCCGAGGCCGCCTACCAGCATGCACAGGCCGCCGTTGCGCGCGCCGGCCGCGTTGACGTAGTGCGCGAGGCAGCTGCGCTCACCGCTTACGCCTCGGGTCGCTACGAGGAGGCGCTGCGCGAAGTGCGCGCTGTGCGCCGTATGCGTGGCGATTCCTCGTTGCGTGCCGTGGAAGCCGACGCTGAGCGTGGCCTTGGCCATCCGGAAAAGGCCGTCGAAATCATCGACGCCACCGATCCCTCGACCCTCGACCTTGCCGAGCAGGTCGAGCTCGTGCTCGTCTCCTCCGGCGCCCGCGCCGATCTTGGCCAGGCCGAGGTTGGCCTCGTGATCGTTGACGATGCGCTTGCAGCGCTGCCGGCTGAAGCTGAAGACGAACTTCGCCGTCGCCTGATGGAGGTCAAGGCGCAGCGACTGCTTGACCTTGGTCGCGAAGACGAAGCCGCAGAGGTCATTGCGTCGATGCCCGCCGAGGTTGAGGACGCGGAAATCGTCGATATCGCGATGTACGCCGATGCCGACGTGGATGGCAAGCGTTCTCCGCTGCGTGGCTCTGGCGCGGCTCTGGCTGAAGAATACGACTGCGCACTGCTCGACCTTGACGGTACCGCGTGGTCCGGTGACGAGACGATCGAGCACGCGGCCGCGTCGGTGATCGAGGCACGCGAGGCCGGCATGGCTTCCGCCTTCGTCACCAACAATGCGATGCGTACCCCCCAGCAGGTGACCGACAAGCTTAACTCCATGGACTTCCAGGCGACGCCTGACATGGTCATGACCTCCGCGATGGACATCGCAGCGATCATGGCTGAAGAGCTCGAGGAGGGCTCGAAGGTCTTCGTCATCGGCGGCGCTGGTCTGCGTCTCGCTCTCGAGGAGCGTGGCTTTGTCCTGGTGGAAAGTGCCGATGAGGAGCCTGTTGCCGTCGTTCAGGGCCTCGACAAGAAGGTCGACTGGGCGCTGCTGTCCGAAGGCGCTTTCGCCATCGAGCGCGGGGCCGCCTTCTACGCCTCGAACCTTGATGCGACCCTGCCTATCGAGCGTGGCCAGGCACTGGGCAACGGCTCGCTGGTCCGCGCTATTCAGCACGCGACGCGCAAGCGTCCGATCGCTGGCGGCAAGCCTGAGCCGGGTATCTACCGCCGTGCCGGCGAGCTCGTGGGCGCGCAGAACCCGCTCGCTGTCGGTGACCGTCTCGAGACCGACATCATGGGTGCTGTCGCCGCCGGTGTGCCTGCCCTGCATGTCCTGACGGGCGTTCACCAGGCGCGCGACGTCATCCGCGCCCCGCGCGGACAGCGCCCCACCTACCTCGCGATCGACATGCGTGGTCTGCTGGAGGCGCACCCGGCACCCAAGCACCACCGCGATGGTACCTGGACCTGCGGTGTCTCCCAGGTTGCCAAGGCCACGCGCTCCGGTGTGCTCACGCTCGACGACGTCGAACTGACCGAGCCTGTCACGATTAGCATCGACTCCTACCGTGCACTCGCCGCCGCGGCCTGGGAATATGCGGATGGCGCCGGCACGCCGGTCAGCTGCCCCGAGATCACGGTCGTCGACAACGACGATCCCGCTGGCATCGTCTCCCAGCCCGGCCCTGTTGCCGCCGCGGACGAGGATGACTTCTACGATGTGGCTGCGGATGCCGACAAGCTGCCCGAACCGGGGGCTTCGACCCCCGCGTTCCTACCCGGTGAGGAGGAGCTCGAGGAGCTCCTGGAACGCACGGCAGATCTGGACGAGCAGGCCTGATGGCATTACGCGAGCAGACTGAGGCCCGCCTGGTCGGTTTCGATCAGCTCGGCGCGTCCCTTCAAGTGGAGACGCTCCGGGCGATCGAGGCCGACCTGCGGCGGGCCCTGTCTGCCGATGCGCCGAGCGGCACGGTCCGCCCCGGCGTGCAACCAACGGGTTCAGGTAACGAGGGGAGTGGCGCATGAAGTTACGCAGAATCGACTCCGAGCTAGTGCGCCGCGGCCTCGCGAAGTCCCGTGCCGCTGCCGCACAGATGATCGAGGACGGGCGCGTCAAGCTCGATGGTCAGATCGTGCTCAAGCCCGCTCGCCAAATGGATCCCGCTCAGGCGATCGTCGTCGAGGAATCGGACGATCCGGAATACGTATCGCGTGGTGCTCACAAGCTTGCGGGTGCACTTGACGCGCTCGGCGACAAGGCACCGCTGATCGAGGGGCGTCGGGCTCTGGACGCTGGTGCCTCGACGGGGGGTTTTACTGACGTGTTGTTGCGCCGCGGTGCAGCATCCGTCGTCGCCGTCGACGTCGGGTATGGCCAGCTTGCGTGGAAGCTGCAGAGCGACCCCCGCGTGGAGGTGCACGATCGGACGAACGTGCGCACCCTCGATCCGGCTTCCGTCGCTCCCGCCCCGGAACTTGTGGTCGGCGATATGTCGTTCATTTCGCTGACGCTGGTACTTCCTGCGCTCGTCGCAGCGGCCGCGCCCGACGCCGATTTCCTCCTGATGGTCAAACCCCAGTTTGAAATCGGTAAGGAACGCCTCGGCCATGGAGGCGTCGTTCGTAATCCCGAGCACCATGTCGAAACCGTGGAAACGGTTGCGCGGTGTGCCATCGACCTTGGCTTGGATATCGCTGCGATCGCTGCGTCACCGCTGCCCGGTCCGTCCGGCAACGTCGAGTATTTCGTGCACATGCGGCGCGACTATCCGGATCCCATCGATCCCATGCAGCTCACTGACTACATACGGCGTGCGGTTGAAGCCGGTCCCGCTGGAGGTTCCCGATGACTCGTGTCCTGATGGTTCGTCACCGTCACCGGCCCAATGCTGTGACGAGCGCCGTAAGCCTCGCAGAGGCACTCAAGGAACGCGGCATCGACGTCGTCGACGATGCTTCGGTTGGCGACATCGATATGGTGCTCTCGATCGGTGGCGACGGCACTTTCTTGGTCGCTGCGTCGAGCGCGCGCGCTCTGGATGTCCCCCTTCTCGGTATCAACGCCGGCCACATGGGATTCCTGACGGAACTCGGTGATAAGGGCACGGGCGATCTCGCGCGCAAGATTGCCGATGGTGACTTTTCGGTCGAACGACGCATGACACTCGATGTCACGATGGAACGTCCTGACGGATCTCGGGCAGACGACTGGGCGCTCAACGAGGCTGTCGTCATGCACACCGACGTCGCGCATCCCGTTCATTTTGCGCTCGTCGTCGACGGCCAGGAAGTGTCGACGTACGGCGCTGACGGCATGATTTTGTCGACTCCGACCGGATCGACCGCCTACTCATTCTCCGCGGGAGGCCCGGTGGTGTGGCCCGATACCGAGGCGATCGTTGTCGCCCCGCTGGCCGCTCACGGCCTTTTCACCCGCCCGCTCGTTGTCGGCCCGTCGGCGTGCGTTGAGATCGTTGTTCTCGATGACATGTGGACGCCTCCGGAGATGTGGTGCGATGGCCTACGTCGTATGACAGTCCCTGCTGGCGCAGTGGTGCGGGCGCGCGTCGGTTCGTCTCCCGTTCAGCTTGTACGCGTGGACGATACGCCATTTTCTGCACGTCTCGTCCGCAAGTTTAATCTTCCCGTGCGCGGGTGGAGGGATGGTCCTCGGTGATCGAATCTCTCGATATTTCGCATCTCGGCGTCATCGAGTCTGCCCACGTCGACTTTGGCGAGGGCCTTATCGTCGTCACCGGTGAGACCGGTGCGGGTAAGACGATGGTGCTGTCGAGTCTCCAGCTGCTGCTCGGTGCCCGAGCGGATGCGGCGCTCGTACGCTCGGGTGCCGATCATCTGTCTGTCGATGGTATTTTCTCGGTGAACGAGGAGGTTGCAGCTCGCGTTGAGGAGGCCGGTGGCCTCGTCGAGGGCGGTGAGCTGATTGTCGGTCGTTCGGTGCGTGCCGCCGGCCGGTCGCGCGCGCACCTCGGATCGCGCCCCGTGCCGGCCTCGGTCCTGACGGATATCGTCGGGTCGATGGTGACGATTCATGGGCAGTCCGACCAGATCCGTCTCACGGGTGAGGCGGCACAGCGCCGCGCGCTCGATCAGTTTGGCGGTGAGGAGCACGCGGCTCTGCTTGAGGAGTACCGTGCGGCCTTTCGTCACGCGGTCGAGGTCAAGCATCGCCTGGATTCGCTGCGTGGCGATGCGAGTGAGCGTGCCGAAGAGTTGGAGGATCTGCGAGCCGCTCTTCGGCAGATCGAAGAGCTTGAACCTGCCATCGGCGAAGAGGAAGATCTCGTTCGCGAGGCCGCGCGCCTGACGAATGTCGAGGACCTGCGTGCGCTGGTGGGAGTGGCTCTGGGCTATCTCAAGGGTGACGATCGGGGCGACTTCACAGGGGCGGTTGAGGCGACCCGTCACGCCTACGCACAGCTCGATGACGCAGCTCGATTCGACGAGGCCGTGGCTGAGTTTGTGGGACGTGCGCGCAATCAGGTGCTCGAGTTGGAAGCACTTGCTGATGACGTTTCGTCGTACCTGTCGCGCCTCGACGCGGATCCGGAGAGGCTTGCGCAGATTCACGCGAGGCGCGCGGCTATCAAAGACGTGCTGCGTGGGCGCGCGGCTGACATCGAGCGCCTCCTCGCATGGGCTGATGAGGCTCGCTCTCGCGTTGAGGAACTTTCGTCGCCCGGGTCCGACCCTGAGTCTGTTGAACGTGAACTGGCGGCCGCGCAGGAGCGTGTGCTTGAGTGCGGGCGTCGCGTCACGCAGGCGCGTGTGCGTCTTGCGGGACAGCTCGCCCAGGGCGTGAACGAGGAGCTTCACGCCCTGTCGATGCCCGACGCGACGCTGCACATCGATTGTGAGCCGACGAAGCCAACGTCGAACGGATGCGAGACGGTCGTCTTCCGCTTGCAGCCGCATCCTCATGCTCCGGCCCGTCCTCTCGGACAGGGAGCCTCCGGCGGTGAGTTGTCCCGTGTCATGCTCGCACTGGAGCTGATGTTGGGGCGCACCGAGGCGTCGTCGACGTTCATCTTTGACGAGATCGACGCCGGTATTGGCGGACAGACCGCGACCGAGGTTGGCGCGCGTCTGAAGAGGCTTGCACAATCACGGCAGGTGATTGTCGTGACGCACCTGGCCCAAGTCGCAGCTTTTGGCGATCAGCACCTCGTCATCGAGAAGAACGACGGGACCACGAAGGTGCGCGAAGTGAGCGGTGCGAACCGCGAAGCTGAACTGACCCGCATGATGGGTGGGGATCCGCACTCGGCTGCGGCGCGCCGCCACGCTTCGCAAGTCTTGGCCTCTGCCGTGTCACAATCGCAGGGATGAGTGAGACACTTTCAAAGGAATCGAGCGCGCGCTCCGGGCGGATTCGCATTGACGACCGCCCCAAGCACCTGGCGACGCGCCTAGAACGCGGCGAGATCGCCGTCATCAACGTTGCGGACCTGGACCGCGAGAGCGCCGCGGCGCTCGTTGCTGCCGGTCCCGTCGCAGTGCTGAATGCGCAGCCGTCTCTGACGGGACGCGTAGCTGCACTGGGGCCACGGCTTATTCTCGAGGCTGGCATTGTGCTCGTCGACGACCTGGGGCAGGACATCATGTCCCTGCGCGAAGGCCAAGAAGTGACGGTCACAGGTTCGAAGGTCCTCGTGGACGGCTCCGTCATCGCGACCGGATCCATTGTGTCCTTGGACGACTTGGACGTTGACGTCGCAGACTCGTCTGCGCTGTTCGCCGCTGTCGACGCCTCGATTGAGGACTACCTGTCGAAAGATGGCGCGACGGTGCTGCACGGAGTCGACGTGCCCCAGCTCTCCGACCTTGGAAAGAGGCCGATTCTCCTCGTGACGGGCGCTGCCGACGCGAAGGCCGAGTTGCGCGCGCTCGCGCGATGGCGCTCCGAGGTCAGCCCGTTTGTGATCGCCGTCGACGGCGGAGCCGACGTGGCGCTGAAAGCCCGACTGTCGCTCGACCTCGTCGTCGGTGACGCCGAACTGATGAGTGAGAAAGCGATTCGCAAGGCTCGCTCCTTTATCGTCCGCGTCGGAGGAGACGGCCTCGCTCCTGGCGCAGACCGTCTCGACCGTATGGGCGTCGTTTACGATCGCATTGCCATGGCGGGCACCGCTCTCGACGCGGCTCTCGTTGTCGCCGCGCATTCGACGGCGCCCGCTGTCGTCACCGTGGGAGTGTCCTACGGGGAGGCAGAACTTGTTGACGCCGGCCGAGCCCTGGTCGCCCCCGCATTCTTCTCGCGCCTCGCGGTTGGCTCGCGCATTATCGGTGCGCAGGCGGTCGCAGCGACCTTCCGCCCGCGTCCGCGCGGTTGGACGCTTGTTCTGCTGGCCGTAGTCGCACTGGCCCTGATGGGCGTCGCCCTGTGGTCGACCCCGTGGGGCAACGACCTGCTGCACCCCGTCACTTCATTCTTCGTCTCGCTGATGCACTCCGCAGGAGGAGCCCAATGATTAACTTCCGCTACCACGTCGTCTCGATCATCGGGATCTTCATTGCTTTGGCCGTTGGCGTCGTTCTGGGGGCCGGCCCGCTGCAGAGCCGTATCCAGGCTGGCGTCAGCTCGTCGGCGACCACCTCGGCAGCGGACCCGCTGCTGAGTGCTCAAGCTGATGCGGAGGCCGCCGGCCTCAAGGCTCTCGCTTCCTCGACACTGACTGGCTCGCTGAGCTCTGCCAAGGTTGCTCTCGTTGTACTGCCCGGTGCGTCTGACGATGACGTGACTGCGATTCGTTCGACGCTGACCGATGCCGGAGCGAGCGTCGTCGGTCGAGTGACGCTCACCGATAACTGGCAGTCCACCTCGATGAGCCAGTACCGCACGACTTTGTCGACGACCCTCGCGTCGCACCTCCCGTCGGGTGCTGCCAAGACCGCTAGTGCCGATGGTGTCGTTGGCTATTCGATTGTCCAGGTGCTGACGACGACCGGAGCCGAGACCGACCTGCTGCGTCAGATTCTGACCGACGAATCCACGCCGATCATGGCCGTCGACGAGGATGCGAACGGAAGTGCCACGGCGATCGTCGCCGTTGGCCCGCGCGCACAGGCCACGGCTGCCTCCAACGCGACGCCCGCTGCGGTGACGTCGAGCCCTGATGCGTGGGTTGGCCTCGGCCAGGCCCTCGGCTCGACCAATGGCGTTCTCGTGGGTGACGCCTCCACCCGCGACGCGATGATTTCTCAGGTGCGCGCCAGCGGTACCGTTGTCACGACGGTTGACTCGGTCGGAACGACTCTGGCTGCTGTCGATACCGCTTTGGCGTTGTCAACGCCCGCGACGAGTGCCCGCGCTTTCGGTGTGGGCACCGGTGCGCAGTCGGTGATTCCCCCCGTCAAGTAGCACACAACGCTCTTTGCTGAGGCCCCGGTGGTTCGTAGTGACCTCCGGGGCCTCGTCGCGTTCCTCCTCGTGCAAGGCGCGGGCCTATACTCAATGGCGTACTGACGAATCCAGATGAAAGCGTGATCATGCGTTTCCTGTCCCCCCAAGAGGCTGTCGCCATCGAAGACCAGCACAAGCCCCGTACCGTGACCAAGAGCGAGACTGTGTGGAACGGCCGTATCGTCGACATGATCAAGGACCACGTCATCGTCGTCGAGGGCCAGGAACCCGTTGTTCGTGAATACACGCGGCACCCGGGTGCCGTCGCTGTCGTCGTGTTGCGCGGTGAGAGTGGGGGAGAGGAGATCCTCCTGGAACGACAGTACCGTCACCCCGTGAAGGCCGAGCTGTGGGAGATTCCCGCGGGTCTGCTCGATATTCCCGGTGAGGACCCGCGCATCGCAGCAGAGCGCGAGCTTGCTGAAGAGGCGGACCTGGTTGCCGATCGCTGGGACGTCCTCGTCGACTACTTCACCTCACCCGGCGGGTCGACCGAGCCGCTACGCATTTTCCTCGCTCGCGAGCTTCGTGACGCCGATGAGGCGTTCGAACGTGAGGACGAGGAAGCGACGATGGAATACGCGTGGGTGAGCCTCGACGATGCGCTGACCATGGTGCTGGAAGGGCGACTGCATAATCCGTCTGCCGTCATCGGTGTCCTCGCCGCGCACGCCGCTCGCGCGCGCGGGTGGGCCGGATTGCGGCCCGCCGACGCCGCGTGGCTTCGTTGAGTACTCTCAGGTAGGTCCTAGGTCCCTAGACGTGTGGGCCGTCCAACACTCCAAACGGCTTTTCGCAACGCCTATTTATCTAAATTGGCGTACACTCGTTCCCAGAGAAAAGCACACAGAGGCGCAGCAATGGAGCGTCGGAGCGGAGGACACGTGGCAGAAGAATCAGACGCCACTACTCGACAGCAGGTGCTCGATCTCATCGTCGAAAAGGGGCCGGTCACGGCCTCGTCGATCGCGAAGGTCCTGGGGCTGACGACGGCCGCCGTGCGGCGTCACATCACGCTCCTCTTGGACTCTAAGGAGATCGCCGAACACGAGCCTAGTGCTCCGTCGAAGCGTGGCCGTGGTAGGCCCGCACGTCACTACGTTGCGACCGAACGGGCGCACGTGCACCTTGCCGATGGATATTCCGACCTTGCCTCTAAGGCCCTCGGTTACCTCGGCCAGCTCGGTGGGGATGAGGCTGTTGAGTCTTTTGCTGCAGCGCGCTCGCGCGAGATCGAGCGGCGCTATGCCCCGATCGTGCGCGACGCGGGCTCAGACCCGCGGGTACGTGCCCAGGCGCTTGCCGATGCGCTCACGCAGGACGGCTACGCGGCCACTGTGCGCGACATCGGCGGCGGAACGCTCGCGGTGCAGCTGTGCCAGGGCCACTGCCCGATTCAAAATGTCGCGGGAGATTTCCCGCAGCTGTGCGACGCCGAGACGCTTGCCTTTGGCAAGCTGCTTGACGTCCACGTACAACGACTTTCCACGCTTGCTGGCGGGGGACACGTGTGCACAACCCACATTCCCGTGGGTATGCCCGTCATCCGCCCCGGAGCGCGGAACGTGCGACGCAAGTAGCACTTGGTTAAGAACGAGAGGTTGACACAACTATGACGCAGGCACCCGCCTCGGGCGCTGATGACCGTCGAATGACCGATGATGAGATCATTGAGTCGATTGGCGGTTACGAATACGGTTGGCACGACTCCGACGACTACTCGAAGGACGTCCCCACCGGAATTAACGAAGAAATCGTTCGCTTCATCTCCGAGGTGAAGGACGAGCCGCAGTGGATGCGGGAGCGCCGCCTGAAGGCGCTGGAACTGTTCGAACGTAAGCCGATGCCGGCGTGGGGTCCCGATCTGTCCCACGTGGATTTCGATTCGTTCAAGTACTACGTGCGTCCGACGGATCGCCAGGTCAACGACTGGGAAGACCTGCCTGAGGAAATCCGCGACACCTATGACCGCCTCGGTATTCCCGAGGCCGAGAAGTCGCGCCTGGTCTCCGGCGTCGCCGCTCAGTACGAGTCCGAGGTCGTCTACCAGCAGATCCAGGAAGACCTGGAACGCCAGGGCGTCATCTTCACCGATACCGACACCGGCCTGCGCGAGTACCCGGAGATCTTCGAGGAGTACTTCGGTAAGTGCGTGCCCGCGGGCGACAACAAGTTCTCCGCACTGAACACGGCCGCCTGGTCCGGTGGATCCTTCGTCTACGTCCCCAAGGGCGTTCACGTGACGATCCCGCTGCAGGCGTACTTCCGCATCAACACATCGGCAATGGGCCAGTTTGAGCGCACGCTGATCATCGCCGACGAGGGCTCTTACGTCCACTATGTTGAGGGCTGCACCGCTCCCATCTACGACGAGAACTCTCTCCACTCCGGCGTCATCGAGATCTTCGTGAAGAAGGACGCTCGCGTCCGCTACACGACCATCCAGAACTGGTCGACGAACGTCCTCAACCTGGTGACACAGCGTGCAATGGTTGAGGAAGGCGGCACCATGGAATGGGTCGACGGCAACATGGGTGCCGCGATCACCATGAAGTACCCGGCCTGCTTCCTGATGGGTGAGCACGCCCGTGGCGAGACGCTGTCCATCGGTTTCGCCGGCCCCGGCCAGCAGCAGGACACCGGCGCCAAGATGGTGCACATGGCCCCCCACACGTCCTCGTCGATCGTGTCGAAGTCCGTGTCCCGAGGCGGTGGCCGCACATCCTACCGTGGCCTCGTCCAGGTCAACGCCCGTGCGCGTCACTCCAAGTCGAACGTGCTGTGCGACGCCCTGCTCGTTGACAAGATCTCGCGGACCGACACCTACCCCTACGTTGACGTGCGCACCGACGACGTCGAAATGGGCCACGAGGCAACTGTCACGAAGGTGAGCGCCGACCAGCTCTTCTACCTGATGAGCCGCGGTCTCGACGAGAACGAGGCCATGGCGATGATCGTGCGCGGCTTCGTCGAGCCGATCGCCAAGGAGCTGCCGATGGAGTACGCCCTCGAGCTCAACCGCCTCATTGAACTGCAGATGGAAGGATCCGTCGGCTGATGACGACCCCCAACACTATCGTTGACACCATGAACAAGGCCCACTCGCACGGGGCTGACGCCGAGAAGGCTCACCCGTCGCGTGCGGACCGTCCGACCTCGTTCAACCTGGACGACATTGCCGTTCCGCACGGACGCGAGGAGGATTGGCGATTCACCCCGATGCGTCGCATCGAGCGCCTCTTCGAACCCGCCAACTACGACGCGGGCGATGCGCCCGTGACGGTTGACGCTCCGGCCCCCGTTGTCGTCGAAACGGTGACCCGCGACGACAAGCGCCTCGGAACCGTTCTTGCTCCCGGCGATCGCACCGCCGTTGTCGCATGGAACGGCTTTGAGCAGGCGACCGTCGTCCAGATCCCGGCAGAGGCCGAGCTCGACGCTCCTGTTCGCATCAACGTGGCGGATATCGAGGGCACCCGCGCGCAGCACATCGTGATTCGCGCCGACAAGTTCTCGAAGGCCACCGTTATCCTGTCGCACACCGGTTCCCCGCAGGCTGCGCTCAACCAGACCGTCGAGGTCGAGACTGGCGACAGCGCGAACCTGACCGTCGTGTCGCTGCAGGAATGGGACGATACCGTTCTGCACGCCTCGAACCAGCGTCTGGCGCTCGGCCGTGACTCCAAGCTCACGCACATCGTCGTTAGCTTCGGCGGCGACCTCGTGCGCGTGTGTGCCGACACCGACTTCCGCGGCCCCGGCGCCGAGCTCAACATGCTCGGCATCTACTTCGTGGACGGCGGCCAGCACCTCGAGCACCGCGTGTTCGTTGACCACTCCCAGCCGAAGTGCTTCTCGCGCGTCACCTACAAGGGTGCCCTCCAGGGCAAGGACGCGCACTCGGTGTGGATCGGCGACTGCCTCATTCGCGAGGCCGCTGACGGCACGGACACCTACGAACTCAACCGCAACCTGGTGCTCACCGAGGGCGCTAAGGCCGACTCCGTCCCCAACCTCGAGATCGAGAACGGCGAGATCGAAGGCGCCGGACACGCGTCTGCGACCGGTCGTTTCGACGACGAGCAGCTGTTCTACCTGATGAGCCGTGGTGTTCCTGAGCACGAGGCACGCCGCCTTGTCGTGCGCGGCTTCTTCGCCGAACTGATCAACCAGATTGGCGTCCCCGAGGTGGTCGACCACCTCATGGCAACCGTCGAGGCCGAGCTGGCCAAGTCCCGTAACAACTGAGCTGTAAGGAATACATATGTCGACTCTGCGTATTAAGGATCTGCACGTCTCCGTCGAGACCGCTGAGGGCCCCAAGGAAATCCTCAAGGGCGTCAACCTCACCATCAACTCCGGTGAAATCCACGCCATCATGGGCCCCAACGGCTCCGGCAAGTCCACCATGGCCTACGCCCTGGCCGGTCACCCCGACTACGAGATCACCTCGGGTGAGGCATGGCTCGACGACCAGCTCATCACCGAGATGAGCGTCGATGAACGCGCCAAGGCAGGCCTGTTCCTCGCCATGCAGTACCCCGTTGAGGTCGCTGGCGTGTCCGTCTCCAACTTCCTGCGTACCGCCAAGACCGCGATCGACGGCCAGGCCCCGGCCCTGCGCTCGTGGGTCAAGGACATGAAGAGCTCCATGGAGAACCTGCGCATGGACTCCGACTTCGCCGAGCGTGACGTCAACGTTGGCTTCTCCGGCGGTGAGAAGAAGCGCCTGGAGATCCTGCAGATGGAGCTTCTCAAGCCCTCCTTCGCCGTCCTCGACGAGACCGACTCGGGCCTCGACGTTGACGCTCTGCGCATCGTGTCCGAGGGCGTCAACCGCGTCCACGACGAGACCGGCTGCGGCGTCATGCTCATCACGCACTACACCCGTATCCTGCGCTACATCAAGCCCAGCCACGTTCACGTTTTCGTCGACGGCCACGTCGCCGCTCAGGGCGGCCCCGAGCTGGCCG
Source organism: Schaalia odontolytica (assembly GCF_005696695.1). NCBI lineage: Bacteria > Bacillati > Actinomycetota > Actinomycetes > Actinomycetales > Actinomycetaceae > Schaalia > Schaalia odontolytica. The sequence goes on from NZ_CP040006.1 coordinate 1,133,361, forward strand.
ACGAGCTCGAAGAGAACGGCTACGACAAGTACCTGGGTCTCTGATCACCGTGTCTACGGACTTCACCGCCGCCGAGCTCGACGCGATTCGATCGGACTTTCCGATTCTGAGTCGCGTCGGGCGCGGCGGCGCGCCCATTGCGTACCTCGACGCATCCGCGACCTCGCAGAAGCCCGCGTGCGTCATCGACGCCGAGGCCGACTTCTACCGTCGTAGCAACGGAGCGGTCCACCGAGGTACGCACCTTCTCGGCGACGAGGCGACTGACGCTTTCGAGAGCGCTCGGGGTACCCTGGCCTCGTTCGTGGGCGTTGCACCCGACGAGATCGTGTGGACGAAGAACGCGACCGAGGCGATCAACCTCGTCGCTCTGTCCATCGCAAACGCGTCGCAGGGCATGGGAGGCGCGGAGTCTGCTGCGCTGCGCGTGGGACCGGGCGACCGCATTGTCTGTACCCGCGCCGAGCACCACGCCAACATCGTTCCGTGGCAGCAGCTGTGTGAGCGTACGGGCGCCGAGCTTGCATGGCTCGATCTGACGCCCGACGGTCGCATCGACCTGGACACGCTGTCGGTGATCACGCCGAATACCCGTTTGGTCGCCTTTACCCACGTGTCTAACGTGACGGGTGCCGTTTCACCTGTTGCTGCCGTGACTGCAGCTGCCCGCGCCGTCGGCGCGCTTATTCTGCTCGACACGTGCCAGTCCAGCGCGCACATGCCGCTCGACCTATCCGCGCTCGACGTGGACTTCGCGGTGTTTTCATCGCACAAAATGCTGGGTCCGACGGGCGCCGGCGCGCTGTGGGGACGTCGTGCGCTTCTAGCTGCGATGCCACCCGTTCTCACCGGCGGCTCGATGATCGAATGGGTGACCATGGAGGAATCGACCTTCATGGCTCCTCCCGAGCGCTTCGAAGCCGGATCGCAGCCTGTCGCGCAGATCGCCGCCTGGTCGGAGGCACTGCGCTACCTGTCGACGCTCGGCATGGACCGCGTGGAGGCCCACGAGCATGCGCTTACCCGCATGATGCTCGACGGAATTTCGTCGATCGACGGTATTCAGGTCCTCGGCCCGGAATCGGACGTTGAGCGCATCGGTGTCGTCGCTTTCGCCGTCGACGGTGTACACCCGCACGACGTCGGTCAGTTCATGGACTCCGTGGATGTGGCCGTGCGCGTCGGGCACCACTGCGCAATCCCGCTCCATACGTTCTTCCAGGTGCGCTCTTCAGCGCGTGCGTCCGTCGCACCGACTACGACAGCGCAAGAGATCGACCGTCTCGTCGATGGGCTGTCGAAGGTACGCAGTTTCTTTGGCCGATAGAATCGACAACAGTACCGGAATCATTTGGAAAGGTTGCCATGGGAAGTCTTGAGCAGTTGTACCAGCAGGTGATCCTCGATCACGCTCGTGAGAAGCACGGTGCGGGGGATCCGAGCGGTATGGATGCTTCGTCGCACCAGGTGAACCCCACGTGCGGCGACGAGGTGACGCTGGGCGTCACGCTGGATGGGGAACGTCTTGCTTCCCTGCAGTGGGATGGTGACGGCTGCTCGATTTCGCGAGCGTCTCTGTCCATGATGACCGACCTGACCGAAGGCAAGTCCGCCGAAGAAATCGGCCGCCTGTACCGGGACATGGAGGTCATGATGCATTCGCGTAACCTCGGCGTTGACGATGAGATCCTTGACGACCTGGGCGACGCGGCCGCCCTCGAATCAACCTCGCAGTTCGCGAACCGCGTGAAGTGCGCCCTCCTGGGCTGGTACGCGCTGCGCGACGCGATGGCCAAGTCCGGCATCGATATTTCCACCGCGGGCGAGCCCGCTGAGCAGTAAAGGAACACCCATGAGTAACCCGATGGCTCAGTCTGAGCCCGTCGAGCAGCGCTTCGGAGCGCCTGCGCAGGAAGCGCCGGCCGCCGAGGTGCCCACCCGTCAGATTGATGGCACCGACGTCATTGAGCAGGGCACCCTTGCGGCCGAGAACGTGCTCGAAGCCCTCAAGGACGTTATCGACCCCGAACTCGGCATCAACATTGTTGATCTCGGCCTGGTCTACGGTGTCGTCATCGGCTCCGAGAATCAGGTGCGCCTCGATATGACCCTGACGTCGGCCGCCTGCCCGCTCACCGATGTCATCGAGCGCCAGGCACAGACGATTCTGTCTGCCGTCACCGACGAGGTGCAGATCAACTGGGTCTGGATGCCGCCGTGGGGCCCCGATCGCATCACGCCCGATGGCCGCGAGCAGCTGCGTGCCATTGGTTTTAACGTCTGATCAACACACAATCATCCCCCGGGGGCGTTGCCTCCCGGGGGATTGTTTTATGCGGTGGAGAGGGCGAGCCTGCCGGGAGCAAGAGAACTAGCGACCCAATGCCTCGCGCACGAGCTGGGCGACCTTGCGACGCAGGATCTTTCCCATCTGATTGCGCGGGAGCTCGGCGATAACGACGAGTTGGCGGGGGAGTGCGTAGTGCGCAATCGTCTTCTCTGCCCAGGCACGCACCTCTTCAAGAGTCAGCGGCGCGCTGCCCTCCTCCATGATGATGGCTGCGGCGACTTCCTCGGTCGCCTCCGAAATGGGAACCCCCACGACGGCAACGTCGTTGACCGACGGATGACTGCGAATCGCGGCTTCCACTTGGGACGGGTACACGTTGAACCCGCCGGACAAGATGAGTTCCTTCTTGCGGTCCGCCATCGAAATGAACCCGTCGCTGTTTACGCCGATGTCGCCGGTCTTAAACCAACCCTCAGATGTAAAGACGCGTGCTGTTTCTTCGGGTGCGTCCAGATATCCTTCGAAGACCTGAGGTCCGCGAACGATAATTTCCCCAGGCTGTCCATCCTCGACGTCGAGCGTATCGTCGTCGAGCGAGACGAGGCGTAGCTGCGTGGAAGGGAATGGCACGCCAAGAACGCCGTGACGGCGCTTATCCGACAGAGGCGCACCGGTCAACACCGGAGCGGTTTCAGACAAGCCATAACCCTCGACGATCATGCCACCGGTAGCTTCCTCCCACTCACCCGCAAGCGTCGTCGACAGCGGCATGGCACCGGCGACCGAATAACGAATGGAGGACAGGTCTGTCTTCGTTCGCGTGGCGAGTCGGAGGATCCTCTCAAACATGGGAGGAACACCGACAAAGAAGGTGATCGGGCGCCGTTTATACGCGTCAAGAGCCATCTGCGCATCGAATTTCGGGAGGAGGACCTGGGTGGCCGCCTTGCGCACGGACGCGCACAGGAAGAACGTCAGCCCGAAGGCATGGAAGTAGGGGAGAAGCGAAAAGAAGGTTTCCGCGCCTTCGTGCAGCTTCCACACCCAGAACATGCACTGGTTGACGTTGACTCCGATGTTGCGGTGGGTAAGGGGAGCAGACTTGGGGATGCCGTTTGTTCCGGAAGTATGCAGGATGACCGCACGATCGTCGGGTGAGGGCAGTGGGAACGACGGGTCAATGGGCGTCGACGAGGCCGTGGCTCGGTCCCACGACCGCGTGCCCGAAGGGACGGAGCCGCGCAGCTGATTGCGGGTCTCGCGTGCCCGAGCAACCGGAAGCCTCAAGAGCAGACGCTGCGAGGCCGGCATGCCGTGCGAAATATCCACCGTGAACACGGTGTCGAGAACGCTGAGCGGATAGGCATCCACACACTTTTCCCACACGATCGCCACCTTGCCGCCGTGGCGGCCAAGCTGGCCCGCGATCTCCGAAGCCGGAGCGAGTGGATTATGCTGCGCGGCGATCGCCCCAATTCGCATACACGCGTAGAAGGCAACAAACGCCTGCGGGCAGTTCGGCAGCGCGATGGCCACCGTATCGCCCGGCCCGACCCCGGCCTCGCGCAGAACCCGCGCGGCCTTCAGAACCTGATCGCGCACCTGCGCGTACGTGGTCGTTGCCCCGAAGTAGTCGAGCGCAATGCGGTCGGGATACAAACGCGCCGCATCGTCCAACAGACTGTACAGCGATTCATCAGGCACGGGCACCTCGTAGGGGACCGCGTCGTACATGTCGTGAGCCTGCTCGATGATGCTGCGTGTCATGACTTCCTCCTGCGAATCGGCGCACTCAATTGTACCGACGCAGGTGCGCTCACACTCGCGGAGCACTCCACGTGTCACACGTCGAGATATCGCCGGAATCAAGTCCGCGCTGCAGCCACGTCGCGCGCTGCTGGGCACTGCCATGCGTCCACGTCTCCGGGTTCGAAGACCCCTGGTACTTTTCCTGCAGACGGTCATCCCCGATTGCCTGAGCGGTCTGGAGCGCGCCCAGGACCTGATCGGCCGTCGGAGTCTTCAGGAACGGAGTGCCGGTCGAAGGATCCGGGGTGTTGGATGCCCAGTGCATCCACACGCCCGCGTAGCAGTCCGCCTGAAGCTCGCTGCGCACGCCCGCACCCTGTTCCCCGGACTCACGCGTATCGTGCGCGCGGAAGACACCCTGAATGTTCTGGATGTGGTGGCCCCACTCGTGGGCCACGACGTATTCCTGGGCGAGCACGGAATCGGATGCACCGTACTTGGAGACCATGTCATCGAAGAAACCAAGGTCGAGGTACACCGTCGAGTCTCCAGGGCAGTAGAAGGGGCCCACGGCGCTCGTCGCGTTACCGCACGCGGTGGAGACGGAGTTCGTGAAGATCTGGAAGTCGGGCAGCTGGTATGTGATGCCCGTGTCCTGGGCGGACAACTGCGTCTTCCACACTGCGTCGAGGGACTGAGCGGTGGCGACCATGCGGCACTCGACGCGAGTGTTAGCGTCCTGTCCCGTCTGACAGGTGGACGTGTCGACTGCCGACGACGAGGTCGACGACGTGTTGGAAGGCGAGGACAGTAGGCTCGTCAGATCGATGCCGGTGAAGTAGGAGAACCCGAGGATCAAGAGAACACCGAGCAGCGAGCCGCCGCCCGCACCAGCGATCTTGCGCCCTGCGCCGGACGTACCGACGCGCGAGGGATCCAAACGGATGTTGTCATTGAAACTCATGGTTGCTCCACACTTTCAGCGGCGGCGCCCGGCCTCGTAACGGCCAAGCATGTCGGAACGGAACTCGTCAAAGCACCCGTCGATGATCGATGCGCGGATTCCATCGACGAGACGCAGTGTAAACCACTCGTTGTGAATGGTCGCGAGTGTCGCCGACAAAATCTCTTTCGCCTTGAACAGATGATGAATGTACGCGCGGGTGTAGTGGGTGCAGGTGTAGCAACCGCAGCCCTCAACGAGCGGCGTGAAATCCCTCTTGAAGCGTGCGTTCGTAATGTTGAAACGCCCGTCCGGCGTATAGATCGCGGCGTTACGTGCGACGCGCGACGGATTGACGCAGTCGAAGGTGTCGGCACCGGCTGCGACGCCCGCGAACAGATCCTCAGGCTCGGAGATACCCAGGAGGTGGCGGGGACGATCCTCGCCCAGCTCCTCGCACACCCACGAGACGATTGTGCCGAGGTTCTCCTTCTCGAGTGCGCCACCGACGCCGAATCCGTCGAAGCGCTGGCCGTCGACCTCCATGTCCGCCATCGTGCGCGCGGCCTGGCGACGCAGGTCCTCCCACTGAGCACCCTGAATGACCCCCCACAGCTGCTGATACGGCTTGTGAGAGCGCTCTTCCGTCAGGCGTTTGTGCTCGGCGAGGCATCGGGCTGCCCACGCGTGGGTGCGCTCGAGGGATTCCTCCTGGTAGGAACGCGGGTGGAGGAGGCTCGTGAGCTCATCGAACGCGAACATGATGTCGGAGCCGAGCTGGTGCTGGATTCCCATCGACACCTCGGGGTTGAAGCGATGCTTCGTACCGTCGATGTGGCTGGAGAAGATGACGCCATCGTCGTCCACGACCGCGTTGGACGCCTTAATCGCCTGCATCTGGACCTTTGGGTCGGTCGGGTCGGCCTGACCGGAGAACTCCTGCGACAGAACCTTCTTAAAGCCGGCTCCAAGAGACAGGACCTGGAAGCCGCCCGAATCGGTGTAGGTGGGGCCAGACCAGTTCATGAACTGACCGAAACCGCCGGCCTCATCGACGATGTCGGACCCCGGCTGCAGGTACAGGTGGTAGGCGTTCGCAAGGACGGCCTGAGCACCCAGCGAGCGCACCATCTCGGGCGTGAGGGCCTTGACGTTGGCCTTCGTGCCGACGGGAATGAACGCGGGGGTCGCGATCGTTCCATGCGCGGTGTGGATGACGCCGGTGCGTCCGAGGCCTCCGTGTGACTCCATGCGGTGCCCGATGGTGAAGCCTCTATCGGGATGGTGCGCTCCCTCCGAGGCCGGTGCCTCGAAAGGCGTGAGTTGCTCGGGAGCGGGAGCGGACAGCCAGTTGTCGTTCATCGGTCGAAAACCTCGTCCTTCTTCAGTCCCTCCGTACGGCGAATGGCCGCGATGACCGGGTAGGTCAGGGGGAGCAGGATGACCTCAAGGAGCACCTTGTAGAAGTAGCCGGTGACGGTGTAGTTGATGAAATTGCCCAGCGACATCTCGCCGTAGAAGAGGATCGTGCAGAACAAGATGGTGTCTGCTGCCTCGCCTACGATCGTCGAGCCGATGAGGCGGGCCCACAGGTGCTTCGCGCCCCAGCGGCGACGAATCCACACGAGCACGTAGGAGTTGAGGAGCTGGCCAGCCAGGTAGCCAACGAGGGAAGCCAAGACCGCGCGCCACACGACGCCGAGGACCGCCGCAAAAGCGTCCTGGTTTTCGTAATCCGGGGCGGGAGGCAGATACTGCACGATGAAGAAAGTGAGGGAGGCCAACAGGGAGGCCACAAAACCCATGATGATGACACGCTTAGCCCGAGCAAATCCGTAGACTTCCGAGAGCACATCGCCGATGATGTACGTGAGCGGGAAGAGGATCGCGCCCCCGTCGAAAATGAGGTAGTGCGTGGACGTGCCGAGCATAAACGCCTTGGTTGCGGCGATATTCGATATGAGCAGCAGCGCCACGAAGGCAACGGAGACGATGTCAAGGGCGCGCGTGGGGCGCGCCGATCCAGACGGGACCGGGCTATCGGACATGGGATGAAACCTCGCAAAGCAGAGTAGATATCGGTTAATTCCGACACCCATTGTGCCCGCTCCTTGCGTGATCATGCGCAACAGCGCCGCCTCGCAGGCGGGTTGATTCGCCCACACGCACCCCTCCCTCTACTCTTGGAGGGTGATTAACGTCCAGGATTTCTCGTTGCGCATCGGCCCCCGCGAGCTCGTCAACCACGCGAGCTTCCGTATCGACAAAGGCATGTGTATCGGCCTCGTTGGCCGTAACGGCGCGGGTAAGACGACGACGATGAGGTTGCTAGCAGGCGAAGGCGACCGCGGAGGGGCCGCCGAATACACCGGCACCATCTCGTCGAATGGGACGGTCGGTTACCTGGCGCAGGACACGCACGTGGGTGATCCGTCGATGAAGGCCCGCGACCGCATCATTTCCGTGCGTGGCATCGACTCGATTATCGCCCGTATCCGCAAGGCCGAACACGAGATGTCAACGACCGAGGGCGCTCGTCAGCAGCGCGCGATGGAACGTTACGTGAAGCTCGACCAGCAGTTTACGAACTCCGGCGGCTGGGCGGCCAACGCCGAGGCGGCCCAGATTGCGCATTCGCTGGGGCTTGAAGACCGGGTGCTTGATCAGACCCTCGATACTCTCTCCGGTGGTCAGCGACGCAGGGTCGAGCTAGCCCGCGTGCTCTTCTCGGACGCAGACGTGCTGCTTCTGGACGAACCCACGAACCACCTTGACCACGATTCGATCGTCTGGCTGCGTGACTGGATCAAGACCTTCCCCGGCGGCGTCATGATCATTTCGCACGACGTCAAGCTGCTGGGTGACACTGTCAACCAGGTGTTCTACCTCGATGCGAACCGCGCACAGATCGACATCTATCACCTCGGCTGGTCGGCCTATCTCAAGCAGCGCGAGGAAGACGAACGCCGTCGCCGTAAGGAACGCGCCAACGCGTTGAAGAAGGCCGAACACCTCAAGGCCCAGGGCGAGAAAATGCGCGCGAAGGCCACGAAGGCTGTCGCCGCACAGCAGATGCTGCGCCGGGCCGAAGAGCTTTTCGCCCAGGCGGGTTCAGAGGTCGTCCAGGACAAGGTCGCGCGCCTACGCTTCCCCGACCCGGCACCATCGGGCCGCGTTCCCCTCACTGCTGAAGGGCTGTCGAAGTCCTACGGTTCTCTCGAAGTGTTTACCGGTGTGGACCTCGCGATCGACCGCGGCTCGAAAGTCGTCGTCCTCGGCCTCAACGGCGCCGGCAAGACGACGCTCCTGCGGCTCCTGTCCGGTATTGAGGAGCCGGACTCCGGCCGTGTCGTACCCGGACATGGCCTCAAGCTCGGCTACTACGCCCAGGAGCACGAGACCCTTGATGAGACCCGCACGATTCGTGAAAATATGGCCGAGGCCGCCCCTACCCTCGACGACACCCACGTGCGCAACATTCTCGGCCAGTTCCTCTTCCAAGGTGACGACGTCGAAAAGCCCGTGTCCGTGCTGTCTGGCGGTGAGAAGACCCGCCTCGCTTTAGCAACACTCGTCGTCTCGGGCGCAAACGTCCTGCTGCTCGACGAACCGACCAACAACCTCGACCCCGCCTCGCGCGAAGAGATCCTCGCGGCCCTGCGCGACTACGAGGGCGCCGTCATCCTCGTCACGCACGACCCCGGCGCTGTCACGGCACTCAACCCCGAGCGCGTCCTGCTGTTGCCTGACGCCGATGAGGACCTGTGGGACGACAGCTACCTGGACCTCGTTACCCTCACCTGACGACAGCATCGGCACCACTGCGGGCACCGCGGTGCGGGTACGACAAAGGCCGGGACTGGAACACGCCAGCCCCGGCCTTTGTCGTCAGAAGGTTACAGAACCTTGGAGAAGAACTCCTTGGTTCGCTCAGACTTCGGGTTATCGATGACCTCGGAGGGGGCTCCGGCCTCGACGATCACGCCACCATCCATAAAAACAACCTGGTCCGCGACTTCGCGGGCGAACCCGATCTCGTGAGTGACAACCGCCATCGTCATGCCCGATGCAGCGAGGTCCTGCATAACCTGGAGTACCTCGCCGACGAGCTCGGGATCGAGCGCTGAGGTCGGCTCATCAAAGAGCATGATCTCCGGATCCATGGCGAGCGCACGGGCGATGGCAACTCGCTGCTGCTGCCCGCCCGAAAGCTCCGCCGGGTAATGGTCCGCGCGATCAGCCAGACCGACGCGATCAAGCAGTTCGAGAGCCTGGGCGCGTGCCTCGCTCTTCGAACGCTTGAGGACCTGAACGGGGGCCTCCATGACATTTTCGAGCGCCGTCTTGTGCGGGAAGAGATTGAAGCGCTGGAACACCATGCCGATCCGAGAACGCTGAGCAGCGATCTCCTTATCGTGGCGCTCGTGGAGCACGCCATCCTTGTCCTCACGGTAGCCGAGCAGCTCACCGTCGACGTACACGCGGCCGGCGCTAATGTCCTCGAGCATGTTCAGGCAGCGCAGGAGTGTCGACTTGCCCGAACCCGAGGGACCAAGGATGACGCAGACCTCGCCGGAAGCGATATCCAGGTCGATGCCCCGCAGGACGTGCAGGTCGCCAAAGAACTTGTGGACTCCGCGAACGGAGACCATGGGCGTCGTAGTCGTCATGGTGTCACATCCAAAAACTTGAGCTTGGTGGCCTTGGCATCTTCGTCGTCATCGGAAGAAGATGACGTGGCGGGGGAGTGGGCACCGGCGTTGTCACGGCGCTCGAAGCCCTTGCCGTAGTACTTCTCGATGAAGGACTGAATCCACATCAGGAGACTCGTGATGACAAGGTACCAAATCGCAGCCGCAATCAGAAGCGGCACGGGAGCGAAAGTCGCCTGGCCACGCTGACGCGCAATGAACGTAAGTTCGAGGGTGAAGGGAATCGCCGAGACCAGGGAGGTCGTCTTCAGCATCGAAATTGTCTCATTTCCGATCGGCGGCACAATCACACGCATTGCCTGAGGAAGGATGATGCGGCGGAAGATCGTTCCACGCGGCATTCCCAGCGCGGTGGCGGCCTCCCACTGGCCCTTCGAGACACTCAGCAGGCCTGCACGCATAATTTCCGCGAGGTACGCGCCCTCGTTCAGGCCCAAGCCAATGAACGCCATCCAGAACGGCGTGAAGTAGGTGGCCGTATCGAACGTCAGCTCCCAGCCCCACAGCGAGCCGAGGAACGGCACACCGAAGGAGAGCTTCGGGTAGAGCGTGGGCAGCAGCGACCAGAAAATCAACTGCGTGTAGATAGGGGTTCCGCGGAAGAACCAGATGTAGGCCATCGCCACCCAGCGCAGGACCGGATTCACGGACTGGCGCATGATCGCCATCGTGATGGCGAGAGCGGTGCCCACCACCATTGCGAGGATCGTCAGGATGATCGTGAAGAGCACGCCCTGCATGATCGAACGCGAGAACAGCCACTGGAACACGACTGGCCACTGGAAGTTCGCGTTCGTTACCAGCGCGTGGGCTGCCATTGCCGCAAGGATTGCCGCGACGATTGCGCTTGCCCACCTCCCCGGGCGGGGGACTGGTTTCGCGTCGATCAGCTCAACGCCGTCTTTGATGGTTGCCATGAGATCCTCAGTCGTTCGTCGCCGGGTTCAGCTCGGCGGTGGTCAGCGCTGCGTCCTGAGCGCCATAGGTGGTCAGGATGTCCTTCAGGTAGCCATTGTCCATCAGGTACTGCATAGCCTTCTGGACGGCCTGTGTCAGCTGCTCGTCGTTCTTGTTGATGGCAACGCCCTGCGGGGCGGACTCGACGACGTCACCGACCTGCTCGATCTGGCCGCCCGATAGAGACGCGGTGTAGCCGATAACGGTCGAGTCAGCGAAGGTGGCGTCGTACTGGCCGCCAATGACCTTCGTAGCAATGTCGGTCTGCAGGTCGTGCGGCATGATGGTGATCTTGTCCTTGCCGTCGGCTACGCACTGTTCCGACAGCTCGGTTGCGTAGTCTTCCTGCGCGGTACCGGTCTGCACACCGATCGTCTTGCCACAGGGGTTGGTCGGATCGAAATTCTTCGGGTTGCCCGCAGCGACGCCGTAGGCGGAGCCCACCTCAACATAGGAGATCAGGTTCGCCTGCTCCTCGCGTTCGGAGGTGATCGTGAAGGAGGAGATACCCACGTCGAACTTCGTGCCCAGCGCCGGAATGATGGTCGGGAACTCAGCGTGGTTCGTGGTTCCCTCGTTCAGACCCATGACCTTGGCGAGCGCCTTGTTGATGTCGACATCGTATCCCTGAGGGGTCTGCGAATCGTCACCGAGGAACTCCGCGGGTGCGTAGTCGGCGGAGGCTCCGTTACGGAGCGTGCCGCGCTCCTTGACCTCGGCGGGAACCAGGGCGGCGATTTCGTCGACGGTCGGGATCTTCGACACGTCGTACGAGGCCGTGGTTGCCGCGGCCGAGGTGCTCTCAGATCCGCTGGTCGACGAGCTGGTCGACGTCGGATCCGCGCAGGCGGCGAGAGGGAGAGCAGCTGCGGCTGCGAGGACGATGAGGGCGTGTGCCTTCGAGATGGTCATGATCTGCCTTCCGATGGGAGTGGGCCGTGGCCCGTGATTGCTACCATTATGCACCCATATGCACATAAATGCATATTATGCGTAGCGTGCCGCGAATCAGTCGACGGTCGGGTTGAGTGCAGCTGTCGTCAGTACTGCATCCTCAGCGCCGTAGGACGCCAGAATGTCGGTGAGGTAGCCGTTGTCCATCAGGTACTGCATAGCCTTCTGGACCGCCTCAGCAAGCTGCGCGTCATCCTTCGCGACCGCCACGCCCTGAGGGGCTGACTCAAACGTGTCGCCAAGCTGCTCAATCTTGCCGGCAGACTGCGAGCTCGTGTAGCCAATGACTGTTGAGTCCGCGAGGGTTGCGTCGTACTGGCCGCCGATCAGCTTGGTGGCGATGTCCGTCTGGAGCTCGTGCGGCATGACGATGATCTTTTCCTTGCCGGCCGCGACGCACTCGTCAGAGAGCGTGGCCGCGTATTCCTCCTGAGCCGTGCCGGTCTGAACCGCAATGGTCGCGCCGCACGGGTTAGACGGGTCAAAATTCTTCGGATTGCCAGCAGCGACGCCCCATGCGGATCCGACGTTCAGGTAAGACACCATGTTGACTTGCTGCTCGCGCTCGGAGGTAATGGTGAATGACGAGATACCCACGTCGAACTTCGTGCCGAGAGCGGGGATGATCGTGGGGAATTCGGAGTGCTTCGTTTCCCCGGCATTCAGACCCATGACCTTGGCAAGCGCCTTGTTAATGTCAATGTCATAGCCAATGGGAGTCTGTCCATCAGCATCCATGTATTCGGCAGGTGCATATCCGGTAGAAGCTCCGTTACGCAGGGTGCCCCGCTTCTTAATGTCGTTCGGGACGAGCGCTGCAATCTCGTCGACGGTCGGGATCGATGAGACGTCGTAGTGTGAGGTGGTTGATGCGGCTGTCCCTGTCGTCGCGTCTGCGGTACTCGTACTCGTCGTGGGGTCTGCGCATGCGGCCATTGCGGTCGCGGTACTGGCCAGAGTGAGCGTGGCGAGAAGCTTCTTGGTGTGCATGATTATGTTCCTCAGTATCCGTGATTCGAGCGTTGTCGTGTACTGAATATGCAACCATGTGCATACTATGCGTGTCGAATGAGTCTCGGATCGTGGATACACAAGTGGGCAAGCACATGGTGCTTGCCCACTTGAGAGGTTCAGTTGCCGCGAAGTGCACGGCGTGACGGCTTGGCGCGGAGAGGATCGATGCCCTTTGGAATGGGAGGCTCGCCCGATCGGAGAGCGTTGATGCGTGCCGAGACCTGGGGAACTTCCTCGGGGGTCAGCACGTTCTTCAGCTTGCGCAGCTCGCGCTGCAGATCCTTCAGAGCGATCTGCCCGTCATCGTGACCCACCTGGATCTGATGAACAGGAACGTTGCGCATGACCTTGGTGACGCGCTTCGTTTCGGCCTGGAGGAGGGGGCGAACCCGGGACGTGGGGCCCTCGGAGATGAGAACGACGCCGGCCCGGCCAACAATGCGCCACACGAGGTCCTGCTCGCGCGTGTACGCCACGGGCTGCTCGGGAATCACCCAGCCGCGCTGAATCTGGGACAGCGCAACCTTCACGGCACCCGCCGTATCCTCGACCTGCGAGTACAGTGCGCGGCGGGTCAGAATGCTCAACAGCAAGAGGGCTGCGGTGAACGAGCCCATAATGCCGACGACAAGCCAGCCAATAAACGACATGTTGGTCAGCCAGGCGACCAGCATGAAGATGGCGATCACCGCAGCGGCCGTTCCGAGAAGCATCCACGGAAGTGCCGGGTAGGTGCGTTTGGTCAGTCGGTATGCGTCGAGGACGTTCTGATAGAAGCGCCTCTTGCCGGGGGGATTCGATTCACTCATAGCCTCATTATTGTACGTGCAATTGATGATCGAAAGTCCACCCGTCCGATCAGGCACTTTGTGAAATGAGTTGCATCACATTGATTCGCTTTGGACAATGTCGGTATGAACATTGGCGGTTACGACGTTGGCCAAATCTTCCATATCGGGGCGACGGGCCCCGTATGGCGTACGCGCACGGATGCGGGTGAGGCGCTATTGTCGCTACGCGCCGCCGGAGATGGAGAGCGCTGCCTCGAGCGGTGGAAGGCATGGGCCTCGATCACGTCGCGACACGTTGTTGCCCTGCGCGATGTTGCGCGATCAGATGACGGCCGCTGGGCAATCGTTTACGACTATGTGGCAGGACGTCCCCTCGATGCGGAAATTGGCTCGCCCGACTTGCGTCCAATCGCGACAAGGCGCCAGATCATCGAAGGAATTGCCGCCGGAGTCAGTGCTCTGCACAGCGCTGGAATCGTCCACGGGGATTTAACGCCCTCCAACATCATCGTGACGCCATCCGGCCGCGCGGTCATCATCGATCTCGTCGACGAGTTGGGAGAGCATGACGGAACCCCCGGGTGGAGCCAAGGGCTCAGTGGGCAGGGGGCTGATCGCGCGTGCCTGCGTCAGCTCGCGCACCTTCTGCACATGGACGAGGCACTGGCTGAGCTCGGCTTCGATGAGCCTAACGATTGTCTTGCAGAAGCGACGCCCGTTGTTGACGATCCTGTCGAGCACCCTATTTCGCGTGAGCCCGTGGATCCCGAGCGCGTCATCGCTGACTTGCGCGCTGCGGCACTGCGCGAAGATACCCTCAGAGATGGGCGGCCCGAGCGCCTGGCTGCGTCGACACCGCAGAATGTGCGTGGCGGAAGACAGGAATCACAGCGTGGTCGGCGCCGAGCGCTCGGCGTCCTCGCTATGGGGCTGACGGCGATCATCGCAGGTGTGTCCATCATGGCCTACGGCTTGCTGCGCAGCGGTGTAAGCGGTGGCCAATCGGGAGTATCTGTCCATAGCGATCCCTCACAATCGCTTGAGCAGTCGACTGGGAGCGCGTGCGATGTTTCTACCCTGTCAGAAACGATTAATCGTGCGATCCGCACACGCGACGAAGCCGTAGTCGCCGGTGACCCGACGTCTCTCGAGAGCGTTCTCGGTGGCGAGCTGCTCGATCAAGACAAGCAGCGCATCGCAACGATGCAAAGCGACGGAGTGCGCGTCTCGCAGTTGTCCTCCCAGATCGGTGATGTGTCCGTCTTAGCCTGTGAGCCGGGCGCCATCGATGTCGGTGCGACGTTGACGGTTCTCACCTCGGAAACATGTCGCGCTGGAACGTGTGAGAAGCGCTCGGAGCCCCAAGTAACCGATCTTCGCGTGCGCGTCGATCCAGTGTCGGGAAAGGTCGTGAAGGCTGAGCCCGTTGATCAGGATAGTGGTGCGGCGGCGCAATAACGCCGAAATAACGCCTAAGATGCTCGGTGAACGTCCAGGCGACAGTGATGGGGTGGGCCTCATGCGAGGCCCACCCCATCAGCGTTCGGTGAGGATCAGAGTCCGAGGTCGGACTCGAACGCGCCTTCCTCCAGGCGCTTCTTCACATCCATGAGGAAGCGCGAAGCGTCGGCACCGTCAACCAGGCGGTGGTCGTAGGACAGCGACAGGTAGACCATCGAGCGAATCGCGATGACGTCGGCGCCGTCGGCACCCTTCATCACGACGGGACGCTTCACGATCGTGCCAACGCCCATGATCGCGGTCTCCGGCATGTTGAGGACCGGCGTATCGAAGAGCGCGCCGCCCGAACCGGTGTTGGTCACCGTGAACGTCGAGCCGGACAGCTCGTCGGGGCCAATCTTCGAGTCGCGAGTACGAGCAGCCAGATCGTTGATCGAGGCGGCGATGCCCGCGATGTCCTTGTCTCCGGCGTTCTTCATCACCGGGACCAGCAGACCGCGCGGCGTGTCAACGGCGATGCCCACGTGCTCGTAATCGAAGTACGTGACCTCCTTGTCGTTGATCGTCGCGTTGATCTTCGGGTGGTAGGCGAGGGCCTCGGTCGCGGCCTTCACGAAGAAGGGCAGGAACGTCAGCTTGGTGCCGTGCTTGGCAAGGAACGCGTCCTTCGAACGCGCGCGCAGAGCGGCAACCTTCGTGACGTCGACCTCGATAACCGTGGTCAGCTGAGCCGCGGTCTGCAGAGACTCGACCATACGGCGGGCGATCGTCTGACGCAGTCGCGACATCTTTTCGGTCGTGCCACGCAGCGGCGAGGGTTCGCGAACGGCGGCTGCCTGCGCGGCGGGAGCAGCAACGGCAGCGCGGGCGGCAGCGGCGGCAGCCTCGATGTCCTCGCGGCGCACGCGGCCGCCGACACCCGTGCCCGACACGGACGCCAGATCGACGCCGAGCTCGCGGGCGAGCTTACGAACGATCGGGGTGACATACGCGGACCCGGTCACGGCAACAGGGGTTTCAACGACCGGAGCAGCGGAAGCCGTCTGCGCCAGCGTCGAGGCGTTCGGGAAGGGATCAACCGGAGCTGCCGGAGCTGCCGGAGCTGCCGGAGTTGCCGGGGCAGCGGGCGCTGCGGGAGCAGCTGGGGCAACCGGAGCGGCCGGTGCCGCGGGGGCGGCCGGAGCGGCCGGGGCAGCTGCCTCGGCGACGGGAGCAGCAGAGGGGGCCGACGACGAAATAATCGCGACGACGGTACCGACCTCGACGGTCTCGTCCTCGGGAACGCGGATCTCTGCCAGGAAACCGGCCACGGGGGAGGGGACCTCGGAGTCGACCTTGTCCGTGGAGACCTCGAGCAGCGGCTCGTCGGCGTCAACGGCGTCGCCCACGGACTTCAGCCACGTGGTGACGGTGCCCTCGGTGACGGACTCGCCCAGAGCGGGCATGCGCACCTCAGTACCCTGCGCGGGAGCGGAGGCAGGGGCGGCAGCGGTCTCAACAGGAGCTGCAGCAGGCGCTGCCGGAGCCTCGACGGGAGCAGCCGCGGGTGCAGCAGCAGGGGCTGCCGAAGCCTCAGACGCATCGCCAATGCGAGCGATCTCGGTGCCGACCTCGACAGTCTCATCCTCGGGGACCAGGATTTCCAGCAGGACGCCGGCCACGGGGGAAGGGACCTCGGAGTCGACCTTGTCCGTGGACACCTCAACGATGGGCTCGTCGAGTTCGACGGTGTCGCCGACCTGCTTGAGCCACGTGGTGACGGTGCCCTCGGTGACGGACTCGCCCAGAGCGGGCATGGTCACTGAAGTTGCCATGTGTGTTCTCCTATTAAAAAATTTTCGGTCAGTTGTGGACGTGGAGCGGCTTGCCTGCCAGCGCCATAGCCGCTTCGCCAAGCGACTCGTTCTGGCTGGGGTGTGCGTGGATCAGGGAAGCGACATCCGAGGGGTATGCCTCCCAATTCACCATGAGCTCGCCCTCACCAATCTGCTCGCCGATGCGCGCGCCGATGCCGTGGAAGCCCACGATCGGACCGCCCTCAACCGAGACCAGCTTGATGATGCCCGATGTGGCCAGGATAGACGACTTTCCGTTGCCGGCGAGGTTGTACTCGACGGTGCGCACCTGGTCTCCAAACTTTTCGCGTGCCTGCTTCTCGGTCATGCCGACGGAGGCAATCTCCGGCTCGCAGAATGTCACGCGCGGGATGTTGATATCAGCCTGCATGGTCGGGTTCAGGCCGGCGATCTCTTCGGCGACGAAGATGCCCTGCATGAAGCCGCGGTGTGCCAGCTGAAGGCCGGGAACGATGTCGCCGACCGCGTAGATGTTTCCAACGCCGGTGTGCAGGCGGTCGTTGGTGATCACGAAGCCGCGATCCAGCGTGATGCCGGCCTGCTCGTAGCCCAGGCCCTCGGTGACGGGGCCGCGGCCAACTGCGACCAGAAGGACGTCGGCGTCGAAAGCCTTGCCGTCTTCGGTCGTGACGTGCACGCCCTGCTCGTTCTGCGTGGCCGAGGCGAAGCGAGTGTTCGTGTGGAACTTGATGCCGCGCTTGCGATAGGCGCGCTCGAGCTGCTTGGAGATGGCCTCGTCTTCGTTGTTGGCGAGGTGGGGCAGCGCTTCAATGATCGTGACCTCGGCGCCGAAGCTGCGCCACACGGAGGCAAACTCCAGGCCGATGACGCCGCCGCCAAGAATCACGGCGGAGGAGGGAACCCAATCCATCTGAAGGGCCTGGTCGGAGGAGATCACGCGGCCGCCGATCTCGAGGCCGGGGATCGAACGCGAGTAGGAGCCGGTCGCCAGAACGATGTTGCGGCCGGTAATGCGCTGGCCGTTCACCTCGATGGTGTTCGCGTCGGCGAGGCGGCCCCAGCCGGAGATGACCTCGACGTTGCGAGACTTGAGCAGGCCCTGCAGGCCCTTGTACAGGCCGGAGATGACGGAGTCGCGGTACTTGCCCACCTGAGCCATATCGATGCCGTTGAAGGTGGAGGAGACGCCGAACTTGGACGACTCGCGCACGGCCTCGGCCGTTTCTGCAGCGTGCAGGTATGCCTTGGTGGGGATGCAGCCGCGGTGCAGGCAGGTGCCGCCCACCTTGTCACCGTCGATGAGGGCGACCTTCATGCCCAGCTGCGCAGCGCGCAGGGCGGTCGCGTAGCCGCCGGAACCCGCACCCAGAATGACGATGTCGTAGGTCGATTCGCTCAAGGTTTAAAACTCCTCGCTGATGAGCCGAAGCTCAGATGGTTGTTTTCATGACGGGCCTCACGGTCCTTATAGGTCCATTGTCCCACGTTTGCGCAACGCTGTCTTGAAGCTCAGTGTTCCATCGCGGTGCATCAGGCCACACGGCATAGTTGCTCGCGGCACTCATCTCTCATGCGATGCGCCGCGACAATGCTGTCGGTAGGATCAGACCTGTGCACGGACATGACACGACGAACGAGGCCGTCGGTGCGCGCGATCAGCGCCCGCCGTCGCTTGGACTTGGCCGCATCATCATTGCTCTCTTTTGGCTCCTCGGAGCTTGGATTCTCGTGACGGCCATCCTCGATCTTTTTCATGCGCAGGGACAGCCCTGGGGTCCGCGCATCGTTGCTCTCCTCGCAGGCATTGACTATCTCGTCGCAGCCACGGCGCTCACCCACAACGGGCGTCGCATGCGCATCGTTGGTTGGGTCACGATCTCTTTGTCGATTGCTATTCCGATTATTCTGTGGGTTGCATCGCTCGGCTTGGATGAGCTGAATTCCGCACGCTCAGCGTGGACTGGCTTCGGCGTCGACTTCTACTTCCTGCCCTTTATCGTGTCGATCATCGGCCTGATCTGGATGTGGCGCTCGAATCCGCGCAGGATCGTCTCACTCGCAGAGCAGGTCGAACGTCCATCCGCCCCGTGGAGGGCGCACTGACCCACTGCTTGATCCAGCGATGAACGCAGTAAGCGAGGCCCGGCGGAGTAATCCGACCCGGGCCTCGTTCGTCATCTTTCCGTCGTGGAGTTAGACGCCGTTCGGGAAACCCAGCTGTCGCCAGGCCTCGTACAGGACGATCGATGCGGAGTTGGCCAAGTTGAGCGAACGCACCCCGTTAACCATCTGAATGCGCACGCGATCCTCCACACGCGGATGATGCATCGCATCCTCCGACAGGCCGACCGACTCGCGCCCAAAGAGGAGGCCGTCTCCATCGGCATAGGAGACGTCGGAGTACATAGTGGTCGCGTGGCCCGTGAGCGCCCAGACGCGCCCTGGAACCTCGGCGAGTGCCTCATCGAGAGAATCGTGCACCATAACGTGCGCGAGGTCGTGGTAGTCCAGGCCTGCGCGGCGGAGCTTCGCGTCGTCCATGTCGAAGCCCAGCGGCTTGACCAAGTGCAGCATCGATCCAGTGCACGCGGACAGGCGAATAGCGGCACCCGTATTGCCGGGGATTTCCGGCTCCCAAAAAATAATGTGCAGCATAATCCTCAGGCCTGGTGGGTCACGGTCAGGGAGGCGCGTGCGATCGTGTGCTCGAGCGCCACGAACGAGGCCATGGCTGGGGTCGCGTCGTCGTCGAGCCCCAGCGAATCCGTATCGAGGGCGTGCACCGTGAATACGTAGCGGTGGGGGCGGTCGCCGGCGGGGGGAGCGGCTCCGAAGTAGGAGGCCTCTCCCGCATCGCCGCGCAGATGGAAAGCCGGACCGTCCAGCATGAGGTCGGATGCTCCGGCACCCGCCTCCAGGTGGGTCATGGACGACGGGATGTCAAGAATTGCCCAGTGCCACCAGCCCGAGGGGATCGGGGCGTCCGGGTCAAAGCAGGTCAGCATGAAGCTCGCCGTGTCCTCGGGGAAACCGTGCCAGGTGAGGTCCGGGGAAAGGGATCCGGCCTCGGCGGTCGCCGACTCGGGCATAGGCGCGCCGTCGGTGAGAACGCTCGATGACAGCGTAAACATGGGGACTTCCAGGCCCTCGTAGGGGCTGGGGGCAAGGGGGCGCTGGTCGATGTTCATGCGTGCTCCTTTCTCGGTGTTTCCATTGTGACCTATTCGCGCGCGATCGGCGTTCGGGACGCAGATGTATGAGCAGGGTTCTACACTTCCAGTGTCGAACACATGTTCTATTGTTGGGAGGGGAGTTATGACCGATGCGCACGCGCGACTACTGGCGGCGCGCGACGTGTTGAACCGTGCCGAACAGGCTGTTGGCCTGCGAGCGCGTGACGATATCGAGCATGCGCAGTCGGGGATTTCTCCTGTCCTTCTGGGGCCGACGGGCAGGGCTGAACTCATCCGACTACTGCTCGATGTGTGCCCCTCCGAGGGGTGGATCGGCGTGTGCGGAGTGAGCAATATCGGCTGGGAATGGGCCTCGCAGCAGGGGATGGACCTCGACCGTGTGCTGGTGTTAAACGCGGGGAAAGATCACCAGGTGGGGGACCTGTGTTCCCTTCTGATAGAAGCCTGCGATGTTGTCTGTCTCGATGTTCCTGAGCTGTCCGGCGCACAGCAGCGGGCCCTGGCGGCTCGGGCCCGATCGATGGGACGCACCATCGTGACACTGCGCCCCTGGCCGGGGTTCTCTCGCGATGCGGTGCGTCAACGGATGCGGCTGGTGGTCTAAGTGCGTGACATGGTGGTGTGGGTGCCCGATTGGCCCGTCCACTGCCTCGTGGTCGATCTGCCGCCGGGTGGCGCTGGGGCCGTCGTACATAGTGAACGCATCGAGGTTGCCAGCGGCGCTGCTCGGAGCGCCGGAGTCAGGAGTGACATGAGCGTACGAGAGGCGACATATGTGTGTCCCGATCTCGTTTGCTTGCCTCGCGACCCTGATCGCGAGGCGCGAGCGTTTAGCGCCGTTGTCGATGCTTTCGATTCAGTGGCGGCCGGGGTGGAGTGCGTGCGCCCCGGGGTAGCTAGGTGTCGGGCGCGCGGTCCCGCTCGTTGGCATGGGAGTGAGGAGGCCGCGGCCTTGGCTCTGGTGTCGGCGATCGAGGAGTCCGTCGGCGTTGAATGTTTTGTTGGCATCGCCGATGGTCCAGTCGCATCCCTGGAGGCGGCGCGCGAGGGGCGCATTGTTCCTGCCGGAGAAAGCCAATCATTTCTGGGGCGCGTCCCGTTACATCGTGCCCTGTGGGCCGTTCCTGTCGCGATGGCTGATAGAGCAGCTGACACCATCGAGCTATTGACGGGCCTAGGTGTTCACACGTGCGCGGATTTTCTGGCACTGGGGCGAGGTCGTGTGTGCGAGCGCTTCGGCGACGTCGGTGAACAACTCTGGAATCTCGCCTCCGGAGGCGACAGCGCCATCACGCTGGCCGGGCGCATTCAACCAGACATCACGATGGAGTGCGTCATTGATGTGGGTGGAGAGTCCATCGATACGATGATGGTGCCCATTGGGCGCATCGCACGAGATCTGTCTCAGAGGCTGGGGCGGGGCGGGCTCGTCTCGCAGACCCTGCGCATCGATGTGGAGGATGCCGGGGGCGGTCAGCGCACTCGCACGTGGAGCGGATGTGACGTGTGCGCATCCGACGACGTTGCGCTGCGTGTCCGGTGGACGCTCGCGGGGTGGACTTCGGGTATCGAAGGGCCCAGTGGCGCGGTGACCTGCATACGCGTCACCGCGTGCGATCCGCGGGTGGGGCGCAGTGCATCAGCACTGTGGGGGAGGTCAGACCGCGAGCGCGATGTCTCGCGTAGCGTCGTGCGCATTCAGGGGATGGCGGGGCCAGATTCTCTCCTGATTCCGCGGGTACAGGGCGGATACGATCCGCGCAGCCGTGTTGTGATGACCAGGTGGGGGAGTAAGCCTCTCCTTCGCCCGCATGAGGGGGCGTGGGAGGGACGCATCTCTCATCCTCCGGCGACGCTTTTTGACGAGCCCGTGCGTGTGAGGATTGTTGGCGCATCGGGGGCCTTCGACGACGTGCGTGTGGACCACCGAGGGGCCTTGAGTGCTGCACCCGCCTACCTCGTGAGCGAGCGTGATGTCTCGCAATCAGTGTCGGGGAGGGGGCGCCGTGCGGCTATCTCGCGGGTGGAAGGGCCTTGGCCAGTGGGAGGTCGGTGGTGGGCGCAGGAGAGACCGCGCGCCTACATGAGGGCTCTGCTTGAGGACGGACGGGACGTTCTCCTTGTCTGGAAGGAGGGGGAGTGGGCGATCGAGGGACTGTCCCAGTGAGCCGGTGCTGGGGATGGGTGGGTGCCGTAGACTGAAAGGATGGTATCTCTGTCGCACACGCTGGCCTCGCTGTCGGATGATGACATGATGGCCCTCGTTGGCCCGGCGGCGTGGGCGAATGGCCTGCGTTTAGCGCGCAGTGGCGCGGTGCGTGAATTCTCCTGGAGCGAGGATGGGGAGCAGGCTGAAGCACGCGTGAAGGAAGCCGGGCTGACCTATCGCGTGCGCGTCGCACAGGGCGCTGTGCGTCCCTCCCTCGCGTGTGCGTGCCCGCTGCGCAGTGATTGTCCCCATACGGTCGCGACGCTCATTGTTGGGCGCGAGGATGCCCGCGACAAGCAGCGCTCGGTGCCTGAGTGGAGCCGTGTCCTCGAGCAGATGCTGGGTTCTGACCGCGACCGCCTGGGCGAGCCGTTGGCCCTCGTCGTCGATGCGCATGATCCCGGGGTTGAGCCGTCTCTCATCCCGCTGCGCCGAAGCTCCTCATCCGGGTGGACGACGAAGAGGGCTTCGTGGCTCGATTTGACGGCGACGCAGTGGGCGTCAGTGACGGATGGGCTGGATCCCACGCATGTCTCGCTCATGCGCGAGGGGTACCGCCTGTCGCGTGAATCGCGTTCGTGGCACTCGCGCACGGAGGTGACGCTCAGTTCGCTGGGTGAGCATGCCTACGCGTGGCTGGCACGCCTGGTACGGGCCGGGGTTGAACTCTACGCCTCGACTGAGGCCGATGAGAAGGTGGTGCTCTCGCACGCAACCTGGGATGCGGACATTGATGTGCGATCCAGTGACGACGGCCTTGACGTCAGAGTCGTCGCGCGTAACGGAGACGAGGTGATCACGAGGCCGCGCATCGACCGCGACGCGAGTGTGCTCCTGCTGGATGGAGGGCGCGGAATCGCGCGGATTGAGGGTGTAGGAACGCTCGACGGCTTTCCTCTCGATCGAGGCCTGCATATTCCTGCCGCAGATGTTGCGCAGTTTCGTGGCACGTGGCTGCCCGCCCTCCTCAGGCGTTTTTCGATGGCTTCCTCCGATGGCAGTTTTGACGCTCAGGCTCGCCCGGACGTGTCGCTCGTGGGCACGGTGCGACGCGACGGGGAATCTGTCGTTGTGCGTTGGTGGGCCGAGTATCGTCAGGGTGAGTCACGCTCGCGCACTCCTGTGGCCCACTGCGCGGACGACGAGGCCGTGGCCGAGATCGTGGGGCGCGTCGAGTTGTGGGGACGCGGGTTGGACTCCGCCCTGTGGACCGCGCCTCCGACGACCGGGAGGCTGTCTCCGTGGCGTGTTCCCGCCTTCTTGGAAGCGGTTGTTGATACTGAGGGCATCGATGGCCTCGTGTGGGACGTTGCGGAGGATGTGCGTGCCATCGACGTGCGAGAAGACGGATTCGATGTCGATGTGAGCGTTGATCCGGCCGAACGCGACTGGTTTGACCTCAACGTGCGCCTGCGCCTCGGTGCCGTCACGATCAGCGTGCGCGATGCGCTCGAAGCGATCGCAGGCGGGCAGGAATACGTCGAGGTCGAGGGAACGTGGGTGCGCCTCGACGGCGAACGTATTCGTTCCTTGGCGACATTGCTGGAAGAGGCGCGCACCCTGGCGGGGTGGGACGGCGAGGGGTTCAGGCTCACGCCGATGCAAGTCGGCGTCGTCGATCTATTCGCGAGCGCATCCGACCACGTGAGGATCAGCGATGCGTGGAGGACGCGGGTTGCTCCACTGCGCGACGGCTCCTCGGATGAAGGTCTACCTCCGGTACCATCGCTCAGCTCGGTTCTGCGGCCGTACCAACGGCACGGCCACGCGTGGTTGACGGCTCGCTTGTCCGGTGGAATCGGTGGAATTTTGGCTGATGACATGGGCCTGGGAAAAACCGTCCAGATCCTGTCGGCTGTGGCAGCGCTGCGAGCGCATGCACCCGCTGGCGATCCCTCGCCTGTTCTCGTCGTGGCGCCGACCTCCGTCGTCGGCGTGTGGATAGACCAGGCGCGCACCTTCACACCGCACCTGCGCGTGCGCGCGGTGACCGAAACGGCCACGCGCCGTGGGACGACGATCCAGGAGGAGGTTGCCGATACGGATATCGTCGTCACCTCCTACACGCTCGCCCGCCTGGAGGCGGAGCAGTGGAACCAGGTGCGCCTCGGCGGAGTTGTCATCGATGAAGCGCAAGCGGTGAAAAACCCCCGCACTGCAACCTACCGTGCGCTTCGCGATCTTGAGTCGCCCTGGAAGTTGGCGGTGTCGGGTACCCCCATCGAAAACTCACTGGGAGACCTGTGGTCGTTGCTTTCCTTGACGTGCCCAGGCCTCCTACCCCCGTGGGAAACGTTCCAGCAGCAGGTGCGCAGGCCCATCGAAAACGGCGCGGACCCGGCGATGCTCGGGCGTCTGACGGCGTACGTCGCGCCCTTTGTTCTGCGGCGCACGAAGGAGGCGGTCGCTCCGGATCTGCCCGATAAGATCGTCGACATTGTGCGCGTCGATTTGGGCAAGGAACACCGCCATATCTACGATCAGTACCTGGCCCGCGAGCGCGCCCGGATTCTCGACCTGCTGCGAGACGTGGATGCGAACCGAATGAGTGTGCTCGCGTCGATTACGAGGCTGCGTCAGCTAGCGCTCGATCCGGCTCTCGTCGAGGAGTCGTATGCGCACGTGGGGTCGGCAAAAATCGAGTACCTGGCGGATCGGCTGGACGAGATCGTGCCACTCGGGCATCAGGCGCTGGTGTTCAGCCAGTTCACCTCGTTCCTGGAACGTATCCGGCACATGCTTGAGCGCCGTGGAATATCCGTCGTTCAGCTCGATGGCTCAACGCGTGGTCGCGCTGAGGTCATCGAGAAGTTCCGCTCGGGCGATGCGCAAGTCTTCCTCATCTCGCTGAAGGCTGGCGGTTCAGGATTGACCCTCACCGAGGCGGACTACGTCTACGTCATGGATCCCTGGTGGAATCCTGCCGCGGAGGAGCAGGCGATTGATCGCGCGCACCGCATCGGTCAGACGAAGAAAGTCAATGTCTATCGAATGGTTGCCACTGACACGATCGAGGCGAAGGTCGTGGAACTTCAGGATCGCAAGCGCCAGCTCATTTCTTCGGTGATGAATGGGACCGGGACGGGCGCTCGCCTGAGCGAGGCGGACCTGCGCGGGCTCCTCGACTAAAGGGCGGTGATGCCCCTCGGGCGAACGGCGACCTTCAGGCCAGCGCGTGTGCGCACGGCGTCGAGGGCGTCGCTGACGTCGGACAGCTCATACTCGTGTGTGATGAGCGGTGATAGGTCAATGCGTCCGCTCGAGAGCGCATCAACCGCCGCCGCGTAGTCGTCAAGGGTCGCGTTCGCGCTGCCGCTGATGGTCAGCTCCCGGTAGTGCAGGAGGTTGGGGTCGATCTGAGTCATCGCTCCCGCGGGGAAGCCTGCAAAGAAGGACACGTGGCCGCCGATGCGCGCGCACTGAGCGGCAACGGGGACGAGGTCTGGGGCTCCGACTGCGATGATGACGACGTCTGCTCCAACGCCGTCAGTCCACGTGAGGACCTCACGCACAAGATCCTCGCCTTGGGCGCTGGTCGTCACCTCGGCTCCCATTGCTCGCGCGGGTTCGAGGCGTGCCTGCCGTCCGCACGCCATGACGCGTGCGCCGGTAGAAACCGCGAGTGCGCAGTGGATGAGGCCGATCGGGCCAGTTCCCAGAACGAGTACACGGGAGTTGAATTCGATGGGCAGGCGTGCTGTAGCGCGCAGGCAGCACGAGAGCGGCTCGGCGAGCGCGAGGTGAGGCGGGGCGATCTCGCGAGCGACGGGGGTGATGCAGGCGAGCGCTTCTTCGGGGACGAGGACGAGGTCGGCGAGGCCTCCATCCACCCCCGTTCCGAATAGGCGCATGTTCGCGCACACGTTGGAGCGGCCGCTAGTACAGGGGGCGCAGTGTCCGCAGGCGATCTCCGGAGCGAGTCCGACCTGCGTGCCCGGAGCGGGAACGTCGACCCCTGCGGTGAGCTCGCTTCCAACGCGCCACACGCGTGCGGCAATTTCGTGCCCGAGGATCACACCCGGGGTGACGCCGTTCGTTTTCTGTCCAGTCGCAATGCGAAGGTCCGTGCCGCACAGGGTTGTTGCTTCGACGGAGAGGAGAACGTCGCGTGGGCCGAGTGTTGGGATGGGGCGTTCGTCGAGTACCAGGGCACCGGGGGAGCGAAGCGACGCTGCGAGCATGGATTCCATGTTCCCAGCATAGGGCTTGTGTTCCTCGTGGGAGGGGCGCCGTTCGTCCTCACTGTACGCACCAACGTACATCCCCACCATCACCACTATCGAACATATGTTCTATATAATGGCTGTGTGACCACGGAACGACGCTACGCAGAACTGCATGCGCACAGCGCCTTCACCTTCCTGGATGGGACCGACGAGCCCGCGCGTATGGTGGAGGAAGCTGCGCGCCTGGGGCTCGATGCCCTCGCGATTCTCGACGTCGACGGCATGTACTCAACCGTTCAGACGACGATGGCAGCCCGCGCGGCCGGCCTGCCGATCGTGTACGGCGCTGAGCTCACGCTCGCACCGGATGCTCTGAGAGGTATCGTTCCGGGCACATCTGCACCGGGGTGGGGACTCGCTCCCGGAGCTGAAGATCCGGGGATGCGCCTTCCTATTTTGGCGGCCAGCCCCAACGGTTACGCGCATCTCGTGGGAGCGATGAGCGATCGAGCACTGTCCGAACCTGGGCAGCGCAATCCACGCCACGACCTCGTCAATCTGAGCGAGGTCGGAGGGGAGCTCGTCGTCCTCACTGGCGGTAGGCGGGGTCCGCTCATGCGCGCGCTGCGAGCCGGGGGATCGGCGTCCGCACGCCGAGTCCTGGATGGGCTCGTGGACGCGTTCGGTCGCGACCATGTGCTCGTCGAGTGGCAGGCTGCGCGTGGGGATGAGGACGAGGTCGGAGACGTGCTCGCGGAGCTTGCGCGCGCGAGCGGAACTCACCTGGTGGCGACGAGCGGAGCGCGCATGTCCTCACCCTCGAAGCAGGCGCTCGGCGACATTTTGACAGCAACCCGCTTGGGATCGTCCTTGGACGAGGCGGAGGCTCATCTGGGCGCACACCGCTCTTTCCTGCGTTCGCCCGCGGAGATGGCGCGACTGCACGGATCACACCCGCAGGCACTCGACAACACGTGCGAGGTCGCAGCCGCGTGCGCTTTCGACCTGCGTCTCGTCGCCCCGCGCCTGCCACGTACCCAGGTCCCCGACGGGCACACCCCGGACAGCTGGCTCGCGCACTGCACCTACGAGGGCGCGCGCGTGCGCTATGGATCACGCGCGCACCACCCCCGGGCATGGGAGACGATCGAGCATGAACTGGGGGTCATCGAGCGCCTCGGATTTGCGGGCTACTTCCTCATCGTCAAGGAGATCGTCGACTTTTGCGCCCGAAACGGGATCCTCTGCCAGGGCAGGGGGAGCGCAGCCAACTCGGCGGTGTGCTATTGCCTGGGAATCACAGCGGTGGACGCGGTGCGCCACAACCTGCTGTTCGAGCGATTTTTATCCGATGCGCGCTCGGGACCACCGGATATCGACGTCGATATCGAGGCGTGTCGTCGAGAAGAGGTCATCCAGTACGTCTACGACACGTTTGGGAGGGATTGCGCGGCCCAGGTCGCGAACGTTATCACGTACCGCCCGCGCTCAGCGATCCGCGACGTCGCGCGCGCCCTCGGCTACCCCGCTGGTACGGCCACAGCCTGGTCCCAAGGCAGGGGAGAAGTGCCACCCCTCGTTGGGGATGCGGCCCAGGCGCTTGCGCGCCTACCCCGGCACATGGGGATCCACTCGGGTGGCATGGTGCTCACTGATCAGCCGGTATCGCGCATCTGCCCGGTTGGGTGGGCCGCGATGCCGGGACGTACGGTTCTCCAGTGGGATAAGGAGGACTGCGCGGATGCCGGCCTCGTGAAGTTCGACCTGCTATCGCTCGGCATGCTGACAGCGTTGCGCGTCGCCTTCGACGAGCTCCAGGCAGGTGATGTGCGTGCGGGGGAGGCCTCGAATCAGCTGCGCGGCTGGGCGCCTCGAGTAGTGCGAGGACGCGAGGGCCAGCCCCTAGGCCTGCACACCCTGCCGGAGGAGGATCCGAGGGTCTATGACTTGCTGTGCGCGGCCGACACGGTGGGCGTCTTCCAGGTGGAGTCGCGCGCGCAGATGAACACGCTTCCTAGGCTCAAACCGCGCTGCTTCTATGACATTGTTGTGGAGGTTGCTCTGATCCGACCGGGGCCGATCCAGGGGCGCTCAGTTAATCCCTATCTGCGGCGTCGGTCGGGACGCGAGAAGGTCACCTATCTGCACCCACTCCTTGAACCCGCCCTGCGCCAGACGCTCGGGGTTCCCCTCTTTCAGGAGCAGCTCATGCGCATCGCGACGGACGCGGCGGGCTTGTCGGGGGCGCGCGCCGATCAGCTGCGCCGCGCGATGGGCGCCAAGCGCAGCCCGGAGCGCATGGAAGCCCTGAAAGGGGACCTCATGGCGGGCATGGAGGAACGAGGGATCGATGCGCCCACGCGCGAGCGTATCTTTGAACAGCTCAAGGGCTTTGCAGACTTCGGATTCCCGGAGTCTCATTCATTTTCGTTCGCGCACATCGTGTACGCATCCTCCTGGCTGAAAGTGCACGCTCCCGAGCACTTTTATGCCGCGATCCTGGCCTCCCAGCCAATGGGCTTCTATTCGCCCGCGACCCTCGTGCAGGACGCCCGCAGGCACGGGGTGCGCGTGGCGGGTCCATCGGTCAACGATTCACTCGTCGACGCAAGCGTGCAGCGCGTGGGCGAAAATGAGACGGGGGAGTCCTACAACCCGGGGCGCACGGAGGCTTTGCCCTCGCGCGGCACCGTTGCCCTCGATGTCGATCGCGAGCTTGCGGTGCGTATCGGGCTCTCTCAGGTACGAGGCCTGGGTGCGGTCGCCGAGCGCATCGTCGAAACCAGGCGTCAGGGAGCATTTACGAGTCAGGCAGACCTTGCGCGGCGCGCCCACGTGAGCGCCTCCGCCATGGAAAAGCTCGCGATGGCCGGCGCCCTCGAGTGTCTGGGGGTCGGGCGGCGTGAGGGTGCATGGGCTGCGGGGGCGCTCGCGCAGCCACAGGGTCGGGGCGGTCAATGGCAGCCGTTTCTTCCGGGAACGGAGGTGGGGTCCCGCGTACCCGAGCTGCCTTCGTTATCGGAGGTGGAACGCATGCGCTCGGATGTCGCTTCGACGGGGCTGACCCCGGGGCTCCACCCTTTCAGCTACGTCCGCGGATCGCTGCCCGCTAGCGTCCTCCGAGCTGGCGAACTAGGCCAGCACCTGGCCGGACGCATCGCCGACATCGCCGGAGTCGTCACCCATCGACAGCGCCCGCACACGGGCGGGGGGATCACGTTCCTCTCCCTTGAAGACGAGACGGGTTTCGTCAACGTCTCTGTCTCGGTGGGTGCATGGAAGAAATTTCGACGCGTGTGCCTGGAGTCGAATGCGCTCCTCGTTCGCGGGACGCTCGAATGGGGTGACGGCGCGATTAACGTGCAAGCCTTCCAGATCGCCCCCGTCGACCTGCCCATCGACGTGCGTTCCAGAGACTTTCGCTAACCAGCGCTTCGCGCATGCTGTGCCACGCCATCTAGGAGGTATGTGCGCAGGTCATCGACCGTGTCGCACACGGCATCCGCGTCGTCAAGGCCGTCCTCAGTCGCGTAGCCCCACCCAACGCCGATCACTGGAATGCCAGCCTCCTTGGCGCCGCGCACATCCCAGATCGAGTCCCCGACGATGACGGGGCGGGAGATGTCGGCGCCGCGGGCCTCCAAGCGCGTCAAGGCCTCGTGAATGACTGTTGCTTTGCTCGATGCCGGGTCGGGTGTAGCGCCAGCAATCACGTCAAAAATGCAGGACAGGCCGAGATGCTCCATCTGAGCGAGAGCCATCGGGGCCTGTTTCGACGTCGCGGTCGCCAACGGAACGCCCGCATCATGAAGTTCGTGAAGCAGATCAATGACCCCGGGGAAGGGCTCGGGATCAAGAAAGTGAGCTTGATATCGCGAACGGTAGCCGCTCACGAGGTTGGCTAGGAGATCACCCTTGTAACCCAGGTCGCCGAAGGAGTACCACAGCGGCGGGCCGACATAGGTGCGAAGCCGCTGATCGTCGGGGATCGGCAAATCGTAGTCTGACAGTGCGCCACGAAATGCACTCATGACGGCAGGAGCGGAATCAACAATCGTTCCGTCGACGTCAAAAAGGACAACAGAAATGGATAAAGACACGTGGCTCCCCCGCGTTGTTGGTGCTTTCTTAGTCACTATGCCCTATTATCCCGAGAGAAGCATCCGACACGACCACGAGGAGGGAGACATGGAATCACGAGCACGACTGACGCCGATCGTTCAGGCCAATAGTGCGCGCGCTGCCGCATGGCGAGTCTTCTTCGAGGCGTCCGGGCGCCTACAGGGCATTCTCGAGACGCGCCTCAAGCGCACCTACGGGGTTTCCATGCCCGACTACAACATTCTCCTGGCCCTTTGGGAGGCGCCTGGCCATCGTCTGCGCATGGGCGAGCTGGCCGACCGCGTCGTTTATTCGCCGTCGCGCGTCACCTACCTCGTTTCGAATCTGTCGCGCGATGGATGGGTGGAACGCGTTCCCTCCGCGGTCGATCGCCGCGGCTACGACGCGTGCCTGACGACCCAGGGGATCGAAACTGTGCTTGCTGCCACAGAGCTGCATCAGCAGACGGTCAGCGAGTACCTCCTGGATGGCATGACGGACGCCGATATCGACTCAATTGCCAAGGTTTTCGCCACTCTCGACTCGCGCCTGCGCGACGGCGAAAAGGACTCCTAGTTTCGATTGGCGCATATCGCCCACATCGTGTTAAGCTTCTACTCGCTTGCGGATCGCAACGGTTCGCATCGCTCACCTGCGCGGGTGGCGGAATAGGCAGACGCGCTAGCTTGAGGTGCTAGTCCTCATTTTACGAGGGTGGGGGTTCAAGTCCCCCTCCGCGCACGAAATGCCCCGGGGCCGAAAGGCTCCGGGGTTTTCCATATCAATCGTGAGGAGGCACCGTGCGTATCGACATGTGGCTCGACACCTGCGACCCGTGGAGCTATCTCGGGCTGCGACACCTGCGCGCAGCCCTCGAGGATTTCGAGCATCGTGACAAGGTTGAGGTCTACCTGCACGCTTTCCTTCTTGACCCGGAACTCGACGCCCCCGTGGACAAGCCCCGCGTCGTTGCTCTCGTGGAATCCGGCGCTGCAACGCTCGAAGAGGTGCACGAATCCGACGAGCGCATGCAGGCGCTCGGCGCGCGCGAGGGGATTCGCTTCGACTTCGATAACCTCATCATCGCTCCGACGTCGCGCGCACACCGTGTCATCGCGGCCGCGCACGATGCGGATATTGATGCCGATACGGTGGCAGGTCCATCCTCTCTGCAACTGAAAGTCGCCGAGGCCATTATGCGCGCCCACTTCGAAATGGGGCTGGACATCTCCCACCCCGAGGTTCTCATCGGGTGTGCCCAAGACATCGGAATGCCGCCGGAGCTTGCTGCTCTCGCTGTGGGCGACGAAGAATGGGCGTCCCGCGTGTATTCAGACTTCCAGATGGCGATGCACATGGGTGTCACCGCCGTCCCAACGTACGTCTTCGACGCGCAGTTCCTCGTCGACGGACATCAAACGATCACCGCATTTACGAACATCCTGGCTACGGCCTGGGAACAGTCTCGAAAGGATCACGCATGAGCGAGAAGAACACCCCCACCTCGAACACGCAGGGGGCACCCAGCCCGATGGATCTCGTCATGGAGTTCCATCGCACATACTCGGTGCCGATCCGATCCTTCAACGATCCGACGCTCTCCTACGATCGCTTGGACCTGCGCATGAGCCTGATCGCCGAAGAATTCGCCGAACTCGTGGGAGCGGTCTACGGCAAGCGCGCCCGCGCCATCATCGAGGAAGCAACCGCTGAGGCCGTTGCTGCCGACGATGGAGAGCGCGATGTTATTGAGGCTGCGGATGCCCTTGCAGACCTCGTGTACGTCATTTTCGGGATGGCGATCGAGTCGGGCATGGATCTGGATTCGGTGCTCGCCGAAGTGCAGGCGTCGAACCTGTCGAAGCTTATGCCTGACGGCTCCGTCAAGCTCCGCGAAGATGGAAAGGTTCTCAAAGGCCCCAACTTCTTCCCGCCGAATGTTGCGCGCGGCCTCGGCCTGGAGACCGAGGAGAGCGCCAACGACGCGGACTAAGGTCCCTAGCACGCGCATTCGTGCCCGCCAGGTGACACAATAGACGCGGTCCACTCATAAGGAGGAAAGACATGGCACGCGTCGCAGTCATCGGCGGAGGTTACGGAGGCGTCACGGTAGCAAAGGGGCTGGACCCCATCGCAGACGTTGTCCTCATCGAACAGAAGGACCAGTTCGTCCATCACGCAGCCGCGCTGCGTGCCGCGGTCGACACCGTATGGGAACACGCGATCTTCATGCCCTACACGAACCTGCTGCACCGCGGCGAGGTCGTCCGTGGCACAGTGTCGCGTGTCGACGGCACGACCGTTCATGTCTTCGGCCACGACCCGATCGAGGCCGACTACGTCGTCTTCGCGACCGGATCGACCTATCCTTTCCCGGCGAAGTACTCCTCTTACCGCTCGTCCGTGGCGAAGGCTCGCCTCGAGCAGCTGCACGAGAACCTCGGCCGCGCCCGCTCGGTGATGATCGTCGGCGGTGGCACCGTCGGCATCGAGCTGACCGGCGAACTCGCCAATGCTTTCCCCGGCCTGGACATCACGATCGTCGAGGCCTCCGATCAGATCCTGGGTACGCCCGGCTACACCGACGCGCTGCGCAACGAGATCAGTGAGCAGCTGAGCACCCTCGGCGTGCGCGTCGTGACCGGCTCTGAGCTCGCTTACCTGCCCCCGCAGAATGTCGGCGACCTCGGTCACTTCATGGTCGAAACCAAGAACGGGGAGGTCATCGAGGCCGATCTGTGGTTCCAGTGCTACGGTGCCCGCGCCAACACCGGCTTCCTGATCGGCAGCGACTACGAGTCCGTCATGAACCCGAACGGCACCATCCGTGTCGATGGCACCATGCAGGTCGCGGATCACCCGAACGTCTACGCCGTCGGTGACCTCACCGATGTGCGTGAATCGAAGCGTGCCGACGCCGCGCGTCAGCAGGCCCGCGTCGTCATCGCGAACATCACCGCCCAGATCGAAGGGGAGAAGCCCGACGCCATCTACCAGCCGACGAAGGAGTGGGTGATTCTGCCCCTCGGCCCGAACATGGGTGCGTCGCAGCTGCTTGATGCGGACGGGCAGACCCGCATTCTCGGCGCGGAGCAGACCGCCGAGATCAAGGGAACCGATCTGATGGTGTCCGTTATTCGTTCGCAGCTCAACCTTCCCTGATAAAGTGCCCCGTCTCACGGTAGAATGACTGTCATGACTGGAGATGCCCGCCGCGCGCTGACGCGCCTGCTCAACGCTTTCGAAAACCACTTCGACATCGCCCGCGATGGAGACGAGGCCGACGACGCCGCGCTCGAAGCAGCTGAGCTTGCGCTGCGCGACGCGTTCTTCACCTACGACGACATTCTTTTCACTCAGCTGGGCGTGGAATTGCCGTTCGACATTCTCGATGACTCCGAGGAAGACGACGATGATTTCGACGATTCCGATGAAGACGATGACGATGAGGAAGAAGACGACTTCATTGAGGTCGACGACTGATTCGATCATCAGCTTGTTCAAGATGGGTGGGGTCCGAACCGCTTGGTTCGGACCCCACCCATCTTAACGTGATCAGCGACGTCAATCGCGTGAAGCGCGCCTTACTGAGCTACCTCGGAAAGAACCTGCCGAATGGGCGCCGGCAACGGCTCCGTGTAGTCGAGCAGCGTCTCCAACTGGCGCAGCGTGCGCGGACCGACGAGGGCACTGGTGACACCCGGATAATCGCGCACCCACGCAAGTGCCACGTCACCCGTTGAGCGCTCCAGTCCCGCGCCTGCACGCGTGGCAGCCTCAATGACGCCGCGCGCCGAGCCCGTCAAGTGACCCTCCACCAGATGGCGAAGATGCGGCGAAGCGGCGCGTGAGTCTGCGGGCGTCGAGTGGCGATACTTGCCCGTCAGAGCACCGCCAGCTAGTGCGGACGCGGCAATGACGCCGACCCCGTGTTCACTCAGCTCAGCGACCGTCGCCGCCCGCGAGGTATCCGCGAGGGAGAAGGGGAACTCGACCACCGAGATCGGAGCGCTCGCTCCGAGCACGCCGCGTGTTACGGCCTCGGCAAGCTGCCAATGCGTTGCCCGCGACAGCCCCACGTAGCGCGCACGGCCAGAGCGATACGCTGCGGTCGCAGCTTCAAGAGTCTCCTCCAGTGGGACCTCCGGGCGAGGCTCCACCATCCACACGTCCACGTAGTCGGTGTCCAACCGTGCGAGGGCATCATCGAGACTGCGCAGCAGATCGCCGCGCCCCGCAGCGCTCACCCACGCGCCTTCGGAGGCCCGGCGTACGCCTCCGCGCCACGCGACTGCCACGCGGTGCCGACCAACAGCTGCGATGGCTTCGGACAGGATGTCCACCGCCATGCCGTCACCATGGGACGCGGAACATTCCACGAGATTGCCGCCCGCGTCGACGAAACGGCGCAGCATGTCGAGCGCTTCGGGGCCGTCAGTGTCGCGCCCCCAGGTGAGCGTGCCGATACCAATGGCCGACAGGTAGAGCCCGGTGCGGCCGCATTGCTTCAAGTCCATGCATCTAGCCTAGCCGAGTCCGCAACAGCCACCGTGCATGTTGCTCGGGCAGCGGGGGAGTGGTTCCGCCGAACACCGGGCAGAGCGCACGCACCCCGCACCAGTTGCACAGGGGATTCTTGCGCGGCGCAAAGGAGTCGTTCTCAATGTCGCGTGCAATCGAGTCCCAGAGCTGGTCAATGTGACGCTCAAAATTCGCGATGTCACCCGCTTCGGGATCAAAGGTGATGACCTGGCCGGCCTTCAGATAGACGAGCTGCATGCGAGAGGGCAGCACCTGAGTGCGCGCGAGAAGTAGGGCGTAGAAACGCAGCTGGTACAGGGCCTCGTCGACGTAGCGCGGGCCGGGAGCCTTCCCGGTCTTGTAGTCCACGACCCGAAGCCGTCCGTCGGGGGCACGGTCCACACGGTCGATGAAACCGAGGAGCCGCACGCCGCCCGAGGTCGTCGTCGTCACGCGCTGCTCGAGCGCTGCGGGCGCAATCCACTGAGGCTGCTCGATCGCAAAGTACCCATCGATGACCGCACGTGCCTCATCGAGCCACGCGTCACGGTCCGCATCGTCGCTGAACAACGCGGGAACCTCCGGGTTCTTCGATGCCAAGGCCTCGTATTGGGGTCCTACCTGGCTGCGCGCGGCCTCAGGTGTACGCTGCTGCGCGGGCAGAGCGAAAAGATGTTCCAGCACCGCGTGCACGATTGTGCCCAGGGCCTTCGCGCGCGTTTCCGGTTCACGGTATCCGTCCAGGACGTGAAGACGGTACTGCAGGGGGCAGCGCTCGTATTCCTTCGCTCGCGAAGCCGAGAGTGCGGGCTCCCACGTGCGCTCGGCCGCCGAAGGGGTGATCAGGTCTGTCATGAATACCACGCTAACCCCTCCCGCCCTCATCTGTGTCCTGCCATGGGCGCAGCTGGTGGCAAGCGCTATCCTTTACGTAATGACTATTCAGCGTAATACTTCAATGTCGGCCAATGATTTTGGCCAGCCCACCCGCCGAGGCGTCCTTTCCGAGGGCGATCGCGTGCAGGTTCGCGACCCCAAGGGACGCTTCCACCAGGTGATTCTCGTGAGCGGTGGTCGTTTCCAATCCAACCGCGGCGGATTCAACCATAACGACGTCATTGGCCGTCCCGACGGCCAGGTGATTGTCACGGAGGAGGGCCGCCAGTTCCAGATCCTGCGGCCCCTGCAGGTCGACTATGTGATGTCGATGCCCCGCGGCGCCGCAGTCGTCTATCCCAAGGATGCAGGGGTCATCACCCACATGGGCGATATCTTCCCCGGCGCGACCGTCGTCGAGGCCGGCGCGGGTTCCGGTGCGCTGTCGATGGCTCTCCTTGATGCCGTTGGCCCGCAGGGTCGCCTTATCTCTGTGGAGCGCCGCCAGGACTTTGCTGACATCGCGGCCGCCAACGTCGACCTGTGGTTTGGCCGCCGCCATCCCGCATGGGACCTGCGCGTCGGTGACGTCGACGAGGTACTGTGGTCGGCCGAAGAGGGCAGCGTCGACCGGATCGTGCTCGACATGCTTGCTCCCTGGGAGAACATCGAGGCCATCACCCATGCACTGATTCCGGGCGGCGTGCTCGTGTGCTACGTCGCGACCGTCACGCAGATGTCACGTCTCGTTGAGGATCTTCGCGCCTCCGAGCGTTTCACAGACCCGATCGCCTGGGAGGACATGCGCCGCGAGTGGCACCTCGACGGCCTGGCGGTGCGCCCTGAGCATCGCATGGTGGCTCACACCGGTTTCCTCGTGGTCACCCGCCTCCTCGCGCCTGGCGTCACGCCGCAGGAACGTGCAACGCGTCCGGCGAAGGCAGCTGAAGGCCAGGGCGGCGCGTGGGACGACGAGCAGGACTGGTCGCTGGAGAAGGTCGGTCAGCGTGTGAACTCCGAGAAGAAGGTTCGCAAGGTCCGCCGCGACGTCGTCGCGCAGGCCGACACGTGGGCGTCGGAGGGACGTGAGGCAGCAGCTGATGAGTGAGGTCGAAGCCCGTCAGGCTCTCGAACGGCGCCTGATATCTCTGGAGGAAAAGAACGGCCGCCTCACCACCGCGCTGACGACTGCGCGCACCGAGTTGATTCGGCTCCAGGGTGAGCTGGCGGACGTGTCGCGTCCTCCGCAGACTCTGGCGACGTTCGTGCGGGCGTTTCCCGCGTCCCGTCAAATCGAGGTCGTCACGGGCGGTAAACGCATGCGCGTTGCCGTCACCCCGAAGCTCGATGTCACTGACCTGTCGTACGGGCAGTGGGTGCGTCTCGACGACACGATGATCGCCGTGGCAGCGGATGACTTCCCACGCAGCGGGCAGGTCGTGTCCGTGCTCGAGCTCGTCGGCGCCGACCGCGTGCTCGTGGCGACGGAAGGCGGAGCGGAGACCCTCCTCGAGCTGGCCGGCCCTCTGCGCCACGGAAACCTGCGCCCCGGCGATTCTCTCGTCGTGGACGCCCGCTCGGGCATCGCGTTTGAGCGCATCGTACGCGAGGATGTCGAGCAGCTGCTCACCCCCGAGGTTCCCGACGTCACGTACGAGGACATCGGTGGTCTCGACGATCAGATCGCGCAGGTGCGCGACTCGATCGAGATGCCCTTCAACCATCCTGAGCTGTACCGCCAGTTTGGCCTGCGTCCGCCCAAGGGCATTCTTCTGTACGGGCCTCCCGGCTCGGGCAAGACCCTGATCGCGAAGGCCGTTGCCAACTCGCTGTCGAAGCGCGGAGGAGCCTCGACGTTCTTCCTGTCGATCAAGGGCCCCGAACTGCTCAACAAATTCGTCGGTGAAACCGAGCGCCAGATTCGCGCCATTTTCGCTCGTGCGCGAACCCTCGCAGCCGGCGACACCCCCGTTGTCATCTTCTTCGACGAGATGGAGGCCCTGTTCCGCACGCGTGGCACGGGCGTTTCCTCAGACGTCGAAACGATGATCGTTCCGCAGCTGCTCGCCGAGATGGATGGCGTCGAATCCCTCGACAACGTCGTGATCATCGGCGCCTCCAACCGCGCGGACATGATCGACCCGGCCGTGTTGCGCCCGGGGCGCCTCGACGTGCGCATCCGCGTGGATCGCCCCGACCGCGCGGGCGCCCTCGACATCTTCTCGAAGTATCTAACGCCCCAGGTGCCGATCCATGCCTCGGAAATCGAGCGTTTCGGCGGCATTAACGAGGCTGTGGCGGGCATGAGAGAACGTGCAGTCGACGCGCTCTACGCGCGCAATGAGACGACGGCGCTCTTCCTCGCAACCCTGGTGAACGGCGACCACAAGCGCATCTACCTGTCTGACCTTGTGTCCGGCGCTCTCATTGCCGGCATCGTCGAACGCGCAAAGAAGTACGCAATCAAGGACGCGCTGACGGGCGCCTCTTCCGGGCTGAGCATGAATCATCTGCTGCGCGGGGTGCACGAGGAGATGAACGAGTCCCTCGAACTCGCGGCCACCTCCTCGCCGGAGGACTGGGCTCGTACGAGC
This sequence comes from Schaalia odontolytica, assembly GCF_005696695.1. Lineage (NCBI taxonomy): Bacteria > Bacillati > Actinomycetota > Actinomycetes > Actinomycetales > Actinomycetaceae > Schaalia > Schaalia odontolytica. The sequence goes on from NZ_CP040006.1 coordinate 1,171,710, forward strand.
GGACTGGCTCCTGAAATCGTCAGCGTGAAGCCGATTGGAACAGTGAAATGAGTAGCGAACGCATTATCGGAACCGAGACCGAGTACGGGGTGTACCGTCCCGGAGACACGTGGGCAAACCCGATCGCCCTGTCGACGAAGGTCGTCACCACGTACGGCGAGATCAGCCGCGCGGGCACGCCGGCCCAGGGTGCCGGCGTCGTCCGGTGGGACTACACGGGGGAGGACCCGCTCAACGACCTGCGCGGTATGCGCATGTCCCGTGCTGCGGCAGACCCGTCGTTGCTCACTGACGATCCGTACCACCTCGCTCCATCTGGTGGCTCGGAGCGCGTCGCTCGGCCGACCCCCGAAGAACTCGCCCTTCCGGCGGCGACGACCGCCGTCCTCACGAATGGCGCACGCCTGTACGTCGATCACGCGCACCCCGAGTACTCCGCGCCCGAAACGATCGGTGCGCGCGATGCGCTCCTGTGGGACCGCGCCGGCGAGGTGATCGCCCAGCGCGTCATGGCACGCCTGGAGGAGCTGGGTGAAGAACCTATCGTCCTCGTCAAGAACAACACCGACGGCAAGGGCGCTGCCTACGGCACCCACGAGAACTACCAGATGCCCCGCATCACGGACCTCGATGCGATCGTGCGAGGACTCACGCCCTTCATGGTGACGCGCCCCGTCATCTGCGGTGCCGGTCGCGTGGGACGGGGGCAAAAGAGCGAGGTGCCGGGCTTCCAGATGTCCCAGCGCGCCGACTTTGTGGAGAACGAAGTCGGACTGGAGACCACCTTCAACCGCCCGATTATCAACACGCGCGACGAGCCGCACGCGAATCCGGCTCAGTTCCGCCGACTCCACGTCATCGGCGGCGACGGCAACATGTTCGACGTCTCGGCCTTCCTACGTTTTGGCACCACGTCGCTCGTCCTGTGGGCAATCGAGCAGGGCACGGACCTGCGCTGGGATTCGATCGTCATGGACGATCCCGTGCAGGAGACCTGGAACGTGTCGCATCATCCCGACCTCGACTACAAGGTAACGACCGCGGGCGGCGCCTACACGGCGGCAGAGCTCCAGCAGGTCTACTTGGATCTGGTTCTCGACACCTTTGAAGAGACGGGAACGACACCCACGCAGGCCGATCAGGAGATCCTCACCCTGTGGCAGTCAGTGCTTGATCGCATGCGCGCCGACCTCTTCTCGGTGGCCACCGAAGTCGAATGGGTGGGCAAGTACCAACTCGTCAAGAGACAGAAGGAACGCGCCGGGCTCGAATGGAACGATCCGCGTCTGGCTGCCATCGACCTGCAGTGGGCGGACCTGCGTCCCAGCCACGGCCTCGTCTATCGACTCGCGAAGGCTGGCATGGTCACGCGCCTTGTCTCCGATGAGGAGGTCGAGCGCGCCGCAGACGTGGCACCCACGAACACTCGCGCTCACGTGCGTGGATGGGCGGTGGCCAATCGACCCGACCTCGTGAAAGCGTCATGGTCCTCGCTTGTCCTTGACCCGGGCGAGGGTGACCTCGTCCGATTCCCGATCGCCGACGCGCGCGATACCTCCACTCGATAAAGAACGACAGAAAGAAGAACAATAATGTCGAATCAGATTTTCGCAGGCGGCCCGACCCCCGAAGATGAGGCGTTCGAGGCGGCCGGCCAGGTTCAGGCGCGCACCTCGTCGATCGACTCCCTCCTCGACGAGATCGATTCCGTTCTCGAAACCAACGCCGAGGCGTTCGTCCAGGGCTTCGTCCAGAAGGGCGGCCAGTGACGTGAGGCGTCGAGTTTTCGGCATCGAAACGGAGTACGGGCTCACGGCCGCGTCCCCGAGCGGGGGCGCCCCGATGGATGCCGAGCACGCCGCTCGCCAGCTGTTCGAGCCACTCCTGCATCAGGGGCGCTCCTCGAACCTGTTCCTACGTAACGGCGGGCGCCTCTACCTTGACGTGGGCGCTCATCCCGAGTACGCGACTGCCGAGTGCGATCGTCTTGAGGATTTGCTCGAGCAGGATCGCGCCGGCGCCGCCATGCTTGCTGATCTGGCGGTTCAGGCAGACGAGGCCCTTTCCGAGCTCGGCTCGGACCTGCACCTGCACCTGTTTCGCAACAACCTGGACTCACAGGGTAACTCCTACGGCTGCCACGAAAACTATCTTCTCCATCGGCGCCGCGACTTCCGTCAGGTCGCCGATGCGCTCGTCGCATTCTTCGTCACGCGCCAGATTCTCGTCGGTAACGGCTGGATCAACACCGCTGCGGCGACGCCGCGCCTCCAGTTCTCCCAGCGCGCCGATCAGATGTGGGACGCCGTGTCCTCCGCGACCACGCGCTCGCGTCCAATCATCAACACGCGCGACGAGGCCTTGGCTGATTCTGGCGCATATCGACGCATGCACGTCATCGTCGGCGACACGAACGTCGCCGAGCCGACTACCGCGCTAAAGGTCGGTATGACCGAGCTCCTCATCCACGCGATCGAAGACGGTCTGCAGATCGAAGACCTGGCTCTTGCTGATCCGATGCGGGCGATTCGGGAGGTCAACTCGGATCTGTCCGGCTCGGCACCCCTCGAGCTTGCCAACGGTCGCACGACGAGCGCCGTCGCGCTGCAACGAGAGATCCGTGAGCGCGTACTGGCCCGTATTCCCGTCGCGGAGCTGGATCCGATGCGCGCCTACGTCGTCGACCTGTGGGGCAGGGGCATCGATGCCATCGCCAGCGGCGACTGGAGCAGCATTGACACCGAGCTTGACATCGCGATCAAGCACAAGCTTCTCACGTCGTACTGCGCGCGCAGTGGGGCGAGCCTCGCTGATCCGCGCGTGGCTCGACTCGAGCTTTCGTACTCCGATATCACCGCTGATGGCCTGTGGGAGCGAATGGAACGCGCGGGACTCATGCGTCGCCTCACCACCGTCGAAGGTGTCCGTCGCGCGCAGACGATTGCACCTGCGACAACCCGCGCTCACCTGCGCGGACGTATCATCGCAGCCGCCGAGGACGCCCGCGCAGACCTGAGCGTCGACTGGGTGCACGTGCGTCTCGATGAATCGTCGACGATTCCGTTGTCCTTGCAGGATCCGTTAGCCACCACCGACCCGCGTGTTGACGCGCTCATCGCGCAGATCGACTCTCAGTCTCCTACGATTCCCGCATGAGCCCCGAGTCGTCGTCACCTGATTCCCGCGCCGTCAGCCGCGCGCGCGGGTCCTCTCAGCGCGCCGCTGCGCGTGCACAGCGCTCCCGTGGCATCTCCCGTGCATCTATCTTCCTGCGCGTTGTTCTCGCGGTGGTTCTCATCGCCGCGGGAGGAGGCCTTGCCTGGTGGGCGTTCCACCCCCGCCCCGCCGCAGATGAAGCGAGCGCGCCCGAATCCGCTACCCAGTCGCCGGCCCTCGCTCTGTTCGACCGAGTGACCGTCTCCGGGCGCGTCGGTGCGACACCGACGATCGAGATCAAGGCCCCGCTGGAGATCGACGGTTTCAAAGCACGCGTGCTCGAGGAAGGCAGCGGTCGTGAGATCACTGAAGGCTCACCCGTCCTCGTCTCTGTCACCGCCTTCGACGGAACCAGCGGACGCATGCTCTCGGAGTCCGGCCGCCCTCAGATGAGCCTCGGCGTCGTCGGCTCCGGCCAGATCAATGAGGACCTTTCACGTCTGGTCACTGGCAAGCGCGAGGGTACACGAGTACTCGCGTTCCGTTCCATTACGATGGGTGACGGGTCGCCGAATACCATCGAAGTCGACGTCGTCGATATCCTGCCGTCGATCGCAACCGGTACCTCGGTCGACGCGAGCGTCGGTCCGATGAGCGTTGAGATGAGCCCGGAGGGGCCGATCATCAGCCATATTGACACGCTTCCTGGCGGCGTCACGACCCAGACCCTTATCAAGGGCGACGGGGTGCAGGTCCACGAAGGCGACCGGGTCGTCGCGCAGTTCACGGTTCTCGGCTGGACCGACGGTACCGTGCGCGTGTCCACGTGGGAGACCGGCGTGCCCGAGGTCATCAACTTGGGGACGGCGATGAAGGGTCTCGCGACGGCGCTCGTTGACCAGAAAGTGGGGTCACGACTGGCCATCACTATCCCTCCGGACTTGGCTGCCGGTGACGACACTCTGTGCGTCGTCATCGATATTCTCGGTACGGAACCTGGTACTGCGACGAACGGGGACCAAGCGCCTCAGTCGTGACCGTTCAGCTCGTGAGAGCCGTTTCGCACAAGGCTTGTCGCTTGTGGGACACTGGGAAGCATGCTGAGATGGATGACCGCCGGTGAATCACACGGACCCGCACTGCTCGCAACGATCGAGGGACTGCCCTCCGGGTTGCATGTGACGACGGAGGACCTGCGCCGTGGCCTCGCACGTCGTCGCCTCGGCTACGGTCGTGGCGCTCGGCAGAAGTTCGAGGCCGACGAGGTGTCGATCTTGGCTGGCGTGCGTCACGGCGTGACAACCGGCGCCCCAGTGGCTATTCGCATTGGTAACTCCGAGTGGCCCAAGTGGGAGACGGTGATGAGTGCCGATCCGGTCGATCCGTCAGAGCTTCTCATCGACGCGGGAACGGGAGACGAACGCGAGATCGCTCGTAACCGGCCACTGACGAGGCCCCGTCCCGGTCACGCGGACCTGCCCGGAATGCTGTCCTACGACCTGTCCGAGGCTCGCCCCGTCCTCGAGCGCGCGAGTGCCCGCGAGACTGCCGCGCGCGTTGCACTCGGTGTCCTCGCCGAAGCCCTCCTCGAGCAGGTCGCCGGCGTTCGTCTCGTGTCCCACGTCGTCTCCGTTGGGGCCCAGCACGCCACGGCCTCGTCGACGCCTACTCCCGCGGACGAGGCGGCACTGTGCGAGGCCTCGATGCGCACACTCAATCCGGAGGATAACGCCCGCTTCGAGGCAGCCGTCGATGCGGCCAAGCAGGCGGGTGACACGATCGGCGGCGTCGCCGAAGTGATTGCATACGACGTTCCAGTCGGCTTGGGCACTCACGTGACCGCGCGCGAGCGCCTCGATGCGCGCTTGGCCGCCGCACTCATGTCGATCCAGTCCGTCAAGGGCGTTGAGATCGGAGATGGCTTCGCGCAGGCCGCGCTGCTCGGTTCCGCGGCCCACGACGAAATCGTGCGGGGCGAGGATGGTCACCTGACGCGCGCCTCCAACCACGCCGGAGGCATCGAAGGAGGCACATCCAACGGCGCACCGATCGTCGCACGCGCTGCTTTCAAGCCAATCTCGACCGTTCCGCACGCCTTGCGCAGCGTTGACCTCGCAACGGGTGAGGAAGCGGTGGGCTTGCACCAGCGCTCCGACACGTGCCAGGTCGTGCCCGGCGCAGTCATCGCCGAGGCCGAGGTGGCTCTCGTCCTCGCAGATGCTCTGTCGGATCACGCAGGCGGCCGATCTGTTGGCGAGATGCGCAGGAATCTCGAGGCGTACCTCGCGGTCGTGGGGAAGCGCGCATGAGTACTCAGGGCCCCGTCGTCCTCGTGGGGCTGCCCGGTGCGGGCAAATCCAAGGTTGGGCGCCTGCTTGCCGAGCGGATGGGCGTTGACCACATCGATACAGACGCCCTCGTCGTTGAGCGCGAAGGCCGTCCGATCGCTGACATCTTCGCCACCGACGGAGAAGCGGCTTTTCGCGTGATGGAGACCGAAGCGGTCGCCGATGCGCTCACGCACGATGCCGTCGTGTCCCTGGGCGGGGGAGCGGCAGCGACTCCCGCCGTTCGGGAGCTCCTATCCGGGCACACGGTCGTCTACATTGACGCTCCCCACGAGGAGATCGTTCGTCGCACCGCCTCGAAGACGCATCGGCCGCTGCTGGCGAAGGACCCGTCCGGGACGCTCGCGCGCCTGCGCACCGAGCGCGAGCCTCACTACCGATCCGTCGCCACCATCGTCGTCGAGTCAGGGCCTCGTCCCGTCGACGACGTCGTCACCGCCATCGCCCAGCAGTTGGAGCACGCATGAGCACGATTATCCGCGTCACTGGAGAACGCCCCTCGACTATTACTGTCGGACACGGGCTCGGCTTCGAGCCGATCTACGAGGCCCTCGACGAGGCCGCGACGAAGGCGCTCATCATTCACGCGCGTCCTCTCGCTCACCGAGCCGAGGCCCTGGCGCAGTACCTGCGTGACCAGGGGATCGAGGCCTCAACTGCCGACCACCCCGATGCCGAGGCTGGCAAGTCAATCGAGGTTGTTGCGTCCCTGTGGGACGAGTGCGGTCGTCTCCAGCTCGGACGTAAAGACGCGATCGTCGCCATGGGCGGGGGAGCGACCACCGACATGGCCGGTTTCGTCGCCGCCACATGGCTGAGGGGCATCACCCTCATCAACGTTCCGACAACGCTCCTCGCTATGGTTGACGCAGCCGTTGGCGGTAAGACGGGCATCAACACGTCCGTTGGGAAGAACCTCGTTGGTTCGTTCTATCCGGCAACCTCCGTGGTTGCCGATATGGATCTCCTCGAGAGCCTGCCGACACCCGATCTGGCGGCCGGTGCCGCCGAGGTCATTAAGTGCGGCTTCATCGCCGACCCGGAGATTTTGCGCATCGTCGAGGATACGGAACCGAGCGAGCTTCTGCGATCGAACAGCCCGCAGCTTGCTGAGATCACCACCCGCGCGATCGCAGTCAAGGCCCGCGTCGTGTCCGCAGACCTCACCGAGGGCGGCCTGCGCGAAATCCTCAACTACGGACACACCCTCGCGCACGCCATCGAGCGCGCGAACGACTACACCTGGCGCCACGGCGATGCGGTGGCGGTCGGCTGCTGCTTCGCGGCGCGCCTGGCCCAAGCCCGAGGGCTGCTCAGCGCTGACGATGTTTCTCGGCACGACCTGCTTTTCTCACGCGTCGGGCTGCCGACTCGCTACGAGGGAAGCACTCTCGACGAGCTCACCCACATCATGCTCTCCGATAAGAAGGTACGGCGCGGAATCCTGCGCTTCGTGCTGCTTGATGGCATCGCGAACCCCGGGACGGTCTCCGTCGATCCGCAGGAGCTGACGGCCCCCGCGTCTCAGATCGGCATTCGCGCATGAGCCTCATCGTGTTGATCGGAGTGACTGGCTCCGGCAAAACCACCGTTGGACGCGAGCTCTCCCGCCGCTACGAATTGCCGCTGTACGAGGTCGACGAGGCCGTCGAGGCACGCCTGGGTGCGTCGATGCGCACCCTCGTGGTCGGACGCGATCCGCGCCTGGCCACCACAGCACGCGAAGAAGCCGACCGGCTCCTTGGTCTCGACGAGGGCATTGTCACGCTCGGTGCCTCTCAGCCGCTCGCCCCAGCCACTGCCTCGTCGATCGAGCGGGCGCGCGCAAACGGCGCGTTCGTCATCGAGCTCAGCGCCGACCTTTCCGCGGTATCACGCCGAGAAGGCCTCGGCGCTCCGCGCTCGGTCGGCCTGGGTGCACCCCGCGCCGTGCTGACCCAGCTCATGAAACAAGCGCGCGAGGCATACGCCTCCGTGGCCGACACAACAGTGGATACGAGTGACCGCACCCCGCAAGAAGTCGCGGATTTGGTCGCACGCGCGTGTAAACTGACCCCTGATTACTGATTCCTTCTCAAGTGAGGTACCCCTGTGGCAACGACCAATGATCTGAAGAACGGCCTGGTTATGGTGATCGACGGCCAGCTCTGGCAGGTTGTCGAGTTCCAGCACGTCAAGCCCGGCAAGGGCCCGGCCTTCGTGCGCACCAAGATCAAGAACGTCCTGTCCGGCAAGACCGTCGACAAGACCTTCAACGCGGGCCTGAAGATCGAGACCGCGACCGTCGACCGTCGCGACATGACGTACCTGTACCAGGACGGCACCGACTACGTCTTCATGGATCAGTCCACCTACGAGCAGATCAACGTTCCCGCCGAGACCGTGGGCGACGCCCGCAACTTCATGGTGGAGAACCAGAACGTTATCGTCTCCCAGCACGACGGCACCGTCCTGTTCGTTGAGCTGCCCGCCACCGTCGTCCTGACGATCACGCACACGGAGCCCGGCCTGCAGGGCGACCGTTCTTCCGCCGGCACCAAGCCCGCGACCCTCGAGACCGGCTACGAGATCCAGGTTCCCCTCTTCATGGAGGAAGGCACCCGCGTCAAGGTTGACACCCGCGACGGCTCGTACTCGGGTCGCGTGACCGAGTAATGTCGAAGCAGCACCGCTTCACCTCGCGCACCAAGGCCCGCAAGCGCGCGGCCGACGTTGTCTACGAGGCCGACCAGCGCGGTATGGGGTCTAACCCCGACGTGCTGCGCGACCTCCTGCGCGAGCGCCGCGTCATCACCGCGGCTCAGACTCCGCTCCCGGAGTTCTCGATCCAGATCATCGCGGGTGTGGCGGACAATCTGCGCCGCATCGACTCGTTGATCTCGGCGCACGCTCGCGTGCCCGGCCTGGATCGCATTGCCGCCGTCGACCTTGCGGTCATGCGCGTGGCGGTGTGGGAGATGCTCGAGAACGACGAGGTATCGCCGATCATCGTCATCGACGAGGCGATCTCGATCGTTCGCTCGATCTCGACCGACACATCGCCGTCGTTCGTGAACGCGGTCCTCGACGCGATCCGCAAGGATCTTGCGTCACCCGCATGGTCGCGTCGCAGCTCCGAGGAAGAGGAAGCACACGTTTCCGATGAGGCCGAGTCCTCGTCTGACAATGAGCTGCCCGCACAGGAAGCGCCCGCGCGCGCTCTGCCTGCCGGTGCCAAGCCGCTGGATGGCGGCAGCGTCGAAGACGAGCTTGACGTACTCCTCGAGGAGTACTGAGCGCTCGCTCTACATGCCTGGTGGGGCCGACTCTCATGTGGGAGTCGGCCCCACTTTTACTTCAATGCCAGCGGCATCTACAGGCGCAGCCGAGCGGGACGGTTGTTCCCGATTGGACTTGGGCATATGAGTCGGGGCAGGATCATGCCGATCCTGCCCCTTCACTGCCTGCTATCAGAGAGCAAGGCGAGTCGTTCGCACGTCCCAGAACTCCGGACCATCAACGATGACCTCGAAGGTCCACTCGCCGGGCAGCTGTGCGATCTGAGCAAGCAGCGGACGAGGCAGGTGGGGAGCGCGAATGATGAAGGATTCACCGGCGTTCATCGACTGGGCAGCGCCGAGGACAGCCGCGTGACGCAGACGGTGGGGGATAGCAGTCGCATCAATGGTCGGCTCGGCAACATCGTGTTCGCCGCAGCCACAACCGCCACCGCGGACCTCGGGGTGGGGAAGCTGTTCGATCGTCATGGTGTGGCCTTTCTATAGAGAAGTATCTGGGGCGCCGTCGGCGCTCATTGAATTTTACCGGGTTTGCCCCTTTCATTGCAGCGCCAACAGGACTACGTATTGTCATCGGAGACGTGATACCCGGTAGGGGTATTGCACGATACCCCTACCGGGTATAATTCACCGCCACGCGGCCACCGGCGTACGTCAGCGACAAGCGGGCCGAGAAGCATTTGACACGCATCACCCCCAACACCAGCCAAATGCCCCTACATTGCACCGTTTGACAGCAGTTCATAACCGACGATTTTCGTGCGCAAGTGAGCCTTGACACGGAATGTAAGCGTTTGTATTCTGGTGGCGTTACGCCGATGGCACCGGCGCCATCATCACCCGCGTACACCGACAACACTGGAGAGACAGCAATGACGCATCTATCCCGCATTTTCGATATTCGTACGTCTCCACCCACGTCCCTGACGCTCGAGCAGCAACGCAAAAAGTGGCTCATGGAGTTCCTCAAGACGTACGCCGTACTCGTCATCGTGTATGGCGGCTTCTACCTGCTGCGCACGAACTTCAAGTCCGCACAGCCCTTCCTCGTCGAACAGGTCGGGCTGACGACGACTCAGCTCGGCACGATCGGCTTCGCATTTTCGCTGACCTACGGCTTCGGCGGACTCATTCTCGGATTCTTCATTGATGGCAAGAACACCAAGAAGGTCATCTCCGCACTCCTGCTCGCCTCGGGTGTCACGTCGATCCTGATCGGCCTCGTGCTCGCATGGTTCCACAGCCCTTATGGCTGGATGATCCTCCTGTGGTCACTCAATGGCCTTTTCCAGGCTCCCGGCGGCCCCTGCTGCAACTCGACGATGAACCGATGGACGCCCCGTGCCCTGCGTGGTCGCTTCATCGGCTGGTGGAATGCCTCGCACAACATTGGCGCGATGGTGGCGGGCGTACTCGCTCTCTGGGGCGCGAACACCCTGTTCAACGGATCTGTCATCGGCATGTTTATCGTCCCTGCCGTCATCTGCATTCCGATCGGCATATGGGGTTGGTTCTTCGGCAAGGACGATCCTAAGGAGCACGGTTGGAACACGCCAGAGGCGATCTTCGGTGAACCTGAGTCGAAGGCTGATGCGGTGACAAGCTCCGTCTCCAAGGGGCGGATCCTGGTCGATTACGTTGTCAAGAATCCTGCCGTCTGGTTCCTGTGCATCGCTAATGTCGCCGCGTACTGCGTGCGCATCGGCATCGACAACTGGAACGTGCTCTACACACGTCAGGAGCTTGGTTTCTCCGACTACCTCGCGGTGAACACGACCATCGCGCTGGAACTCGGCGGCCTCGCCGGCTCTCTTCTGTGGGGATACTTCTCAGACAAGATGGGCGGTCGGCGCGCCCTCAGCGCCGCTATCGGCATGGGCGCCGTGGTCATCCCGCTCTTCGTCTACGCGCATGCGACGACGGCTCCCGTCGTCTACGGAGCTCTCTTCATGATCGGCTTCCTGATCTTTGGCCCCGTCACCTTGATTGGCATCTGCGTCATCGGTTTTGCGCCGAAGACCGCGACCGTGGTCGTCAACGCAGTACCTCGAGCATTCGGCTACGTCTTTGGCGATTCGATGGCCAAGGTTCTTCTCGGCCGCATTGCAGACCCGACCAAGGACGGTGTGACGATCCTCGGATGGCACCTCCACGGCTGGTCATCGACGTTCACCGTGCTGTTTGCATCCGCAGCGGTTGGCCTCGCCTGCCTGATCATGGTTGCGTTCTTTGAGGAGCGTAACCTGCGTGCTGACCGTGAATTCAGCGAAGCGAAGGAGGAATTGTGAGCATGACCGTTGATGTGGAGCACCTGCTCAATGCGGCTATTGAGGCTGTTCGCAGGGGGATGAACATCGCACTTCACCCACCCGTTGAGCTTGACGTGCACACGAAAGCAAATCGTAACGATCTCGTGACAGCCGTCGATAAAGCGATCGAAGCGGATATTGCGTCCCACCTTCACTCGGCGACAGGCTTGCCACTGCTGGGGGAGGAGGGGCACGCCGTTGACTCTTTCGCGGGGCTCGTCTGGGTCCTCGATCCGATCGACGGCACGATGAACTACGTGGAAACCCACCGCGATTATGCGGTGTCGTTGGCCCTGTGTGAGGACGGAATTCCGATCCTTGGCGTGGTCGCGGACGTTGTTGCCGGACGCATCTATCACGCGATCCGAGGCCAGGGCGCGTGGGTCGATGGGGTTCCTCTCACGCAGGCGACGGATGTGTCAACGTATCGTGACGCCATCATCATCACCGACATCAAAGAGATCCTCGCGCTGCCTCGGCTTGCCCGTGCACTTCAGGACAGCCGTGGCCATCGGCGCTACGGCTCCGCAGCGCTCGAATGCGTGGAAGTTGCTGTCGGCCGGGCTGGAGCATTCGTCCATATGTGGGTCTCTCCGTGGGACATTGCCGCAGCGACGCTCATCGCCACCGAGTGCGGTGCGCTCGCGACGCGCTTGGACGGAACTCCGCTCGACGTGCGCTACAAGGGATCAATTCTCCTCGGTACACCCAACGTGCACGCCACGCTCGTTGACTGTCTGATGTCCTCGGTCCAGTAAGAGCGGACGGTCGCGCGGGACGGGCTCACCGTCAGCTCGTTCCGCGCGGCTATCCCGTGCTCGCCCGCACGACGAGTTCGGTGTCGACACGCTGACGAGCCGGGCTGCCACCCTCGCCGAGCGCTCGTGCGATCGCCTGATCGACAGCGAGGCTCGCGACACGCGACGGCGCGCGGTCGATCGACGTCAGAGAGAGGGCGCGCGACGAAGCGATCGCCGAGTTATCGCAGCCCACAACCAACATATCGCGCCCCGGAACGAGGCCGTCCCCGAGGAGAGCAAGAATGGCTCCGTGCGCGCACTGGTCGTTGTAGCAAACGAGCGCATCGACGCCCGCAGGGACACCCGCTCGGACGGCGAGGAAGCCAGCGTCGACGTTGTCACCGCCCGGCATAGTCAGCGCATCGACCTCATGAGTGCGGCACGCCTGCGTAAAAGCCGCTTTGCGCGCTCGTGCGGAGGGTCCGGGAGGCCCTTCAAGGAATGCAATGCGTCGGCTGCCACGTTGGGCGAGAAGAGCAATCGCTTGCCCCATACCACGTTCGTTGGAGCTCGTGACGAGATCGATGTTCCGACGAGGCGCGCGCTGACCAATGAGGACAGTCGGAGTATTCGGAAAGCGCGTCGAAATACAGGTCGAGTCAACAGCAATGACCGCTTGAGCGCGCAGCTGCAGAACAGACTCCCAGGCTCGGTCAACGTCACGCGACGTGTCGATTGACTCCACAATGACCCGAAACCCCCGATCCTCAGCGTATCGGAGGGCCTCAGCACGGTAGCGAACATGCAGTTCCTGGCTGAGGGAACAGACGAGGCCGAGGATCTGCGGCCGCGCCGAAGCGAGGAGCGACGCCGCGATGTTAGCCCGGTAGCCGAGCTCCTCGGCCACCTTTTCGATGCGTTCGCGCGTTGGGGCGGCGACGCGCGGAGATCCCCCGAGAGCGCGCGACACGGTCGCGATCGATGTTCCGGCAGCGAGAGCGATATCGTCGAGCGTCACGCGGTGTCCAGACGTCGGACGGTCGTGCGCCAGCGGCGTCACACCGGTGCTTTGCCCGGGGGTGGACTGCTTCGACTGCTGGCTCATTCCTGCAGTCTAACGCCACTCACGTGGTGTTTCACACGTGGAGGTGTCACACCGGCTCCTGACGAGGAGCGTAGGATGGTCGTACGACAGATCCTTTAATGACCGTCCCGTGAGGCGGGGAAGGAGTAAGCGTGGCCGGAGTGCACGCAGATCGCGCATCGCGCGGCAAAGAAGTATTGGGAGTTGGCGACGTCGCACGCTCCCTGACCCGTATCGCCTATGAGATCGTCGAACGAAACGGCGGCAGCGATAACCTCGTCATCGCAGGCATCCCCACTCGTGGCGCAACGTTGGCGCGTCGTCTCGTCAATCGCATTCGGGAAGTCTCCGGCACCTACGCGGAACTCGCAATCATCGACACCACGATGTACCGCGACGACCTGGCCTCTCAGCCCCTGAGGGCTCCGAAAGAGACCCTGGTGCCTCGCACTGGCATCAACGGCAAGACCGTCGTCCTCGTTGACGACGTGTTGTACACCGGACGCACCATCAAGGCTGCGCTCGACGCTCTTACTCGTATCGGTCGCCCGGCGGCCGTTCAGCTCGCAGTCCTCGTCGACCGAGGCCACCGCGAGCTTCCGATTCGCCCGGACTACGTCGGCAAGAACCTGCCGACCTCCCGCGACGAAATCGTCACCATTCTGCTCGACGAAACAGACGGGCGCGATGGCGTCCTTCTCGGGAAAGGCCTGTAAACGATGAGCCTGAGCCATCTCATTTCGATCCGTGATTTGACGCGCGAGGAGGCGATTCTGATCCTCGACACGGCGGAGCAGATGGCCGCCACTCAGCGCCATGGCGTGAAGAAGCTTCCGACGCTTCAGGGAAAAACCGTCGTCAACCTCTTTTTCGAGGATTCGACGCGCACCCGCATCTCCTTTGAGACCGCCGCTAAGCGCCTGAGCGCCGACGTCATCAACTTCCAGTCCCGCGGCTCCTCGGTTTCCAAGGGCGAGTCCCTGAAGGACACCGCGCTCACGCTGGAGGCCATGGGCGCGGACGCGGTCATCGTGCGCCACTCCTCGTCGGGCGCGGCACACCGTCTCGCGCACGCCGGCTGGATGAATCTGCCGGTCCTCAACGCGGGTGACGGCACCCACCAGCATCCGACGCAGGCACTGCTCGACGCGATGACCCTGCGCCGCCACTACGCACCGTCGCTCGGCGAGGATGGAACGCCCGCCCCCGGCTCCGGCCTCGACGGCGCACACGTCGTTATCGTCGGCGACGTCCTCCACTCGCGCGTGGCGCGCTCCAACGTCGATCTCCTGACGCTCCTGGGTGCCCGCGTCACCCTCGTAGCACCCCCGACGCTCCTGCCGATCGGCGTGGAGACTTGGAACTGCGACACCTCCTACAACTTTGACGAGGCCCTGGCGAGCCGCCCCGACGCGGTCATGATGCTGCGCGTGCAGCGCGAGCGCATGTCGAGCGCGGGCGGTGGTTTCTTCCCGTCGCCCGGCGCCTACCACGCGGAGTACGGCCTCACCCCAGCACGCTTCGCCACACTGGCGCCCAACGCTGTCGTCATGCATCCCGGCCCGATGAACCGAGGCCTCGAAATCTGCGCCGAGGCAGCCGACTCAGACCAATCTGTCATCGTCGAACAGGTGTCGAACGGTGTGTGCATCCGCATGGCCGCCCTCTACCTGCTTCTCGCATCGGAAGGACACAGCAATGACTGAACAGACCCGTGACATCCTGATCACCGGCGCCTCGCTGCTCGGCGGCGAGCCCACTGACATTGCGCTGTCCGGTGGCACCATCGTCGCGATCGGGGCCGACGCCCGCAACGCCGTGCGTGACCCGCGCGTCATCGACGCTGAGGGCCTGATCGCCCTGCCCGGCCTCGTCGACATCCACACCCACCTGCGCCAGCCCGGCGGCGAGGACGCCGAGACCGTCTTCACCGGCACGCGAGCGGCCGCGGTCGGCGGCTACACGGCCGTCCACGCGATGGCCAACACGACGCCCACGCAGGATACGGCAGCCATCGTCGACCAGGTGCTGCGCCTGGGCGAGGAGGCCGACTGGGTCGAGGTTCGTCCCGTCGGCGCCGTCACCAAGGGCCTGGAAGGCAAGCAGCTCGCTTCGCTCGGCTCGATGGCCCGTTCGCGCTCGAAGGTCCGCGTCTTCTCCGACGACGGCAAGTGCGTGTCCGATCCCGTCCTCATGCGCCGCGCCCTCGAATACGTCAAGGGCTTCGGCGGGGTGATCGCCCAGCACAGCCAGGACCCGGCCCTTACCGAGGGCGCTCAGATGAACGAGTCGACGCTGTCCGGCGAGCTCGGTCTGGCCGGTTGGCCGGCTGTCGCTGAAGAGGCGATCATCGCCCGCGACATCCTGCTCGCCAAGCACGTCGGCTCGCGCCTGCACGTGTGTCACCTGTCGACCGCGGGTTCGGTTGACCTCGTGCGCTGGGGTAAGGCACAGGGTGTGGATATCACGGCCGAGGCCACGCCTCACCACCTGCTCCTGACCGAGCAGCTGGCCGCCACCTACGACCCGCTTTACAAGGTGAACCCGCCGCTGCGCCGTGCCGAGGACGTCGAGGCGGTGCGCGAAGGCCTCGCCGACGGCACGATCGACTGCATCGGCACTGACCACGCTCCGCATCCCCTCGAGATGAAGGACTGCGAGTGGCAGGCCGGCGCATTCGGCATGACCGGCCTGGAAACGGCGCTGCCGATCATCATCGAGACGATGGTGAACACGGGCCGTATGGACTGGGCGGACGTCGCACGCGTGATGTCGACTGTTCCCGCCCAGATTGGCCGCGTGGAATCGCAGGGCCAGGGCCTGGTCGTCGGCGCCCCCGCACACGTCACCCTCGTCGATGCGACGGTGCGCGTGACAGTTGACCCCGCCAAGCAGTGGACACGCTCCACGAACTGCCCCTTCCGCGGCATGGAACTGCCCGGACAGGTGCGTTACACGATCTACAACGGCGTCCCGACGGTCGTCGACGCCACCCCGATTGCCAAGGAGGACCGATGACCACGTCCGATATCGCTCTGCTCGTCCTGGAGGACGGCACCGTTTTCAAGGGCCGCGCATGGGGCGCGAAGGGCCGCACGCTCGGCGAGATCGTGTTCTCGACCGGCATGACCGGCTACCAGGAGACACTCACCGACCCGTCGTACCACCGCCAGATCGTCGTCATGACCGCCCCGCACATCGGTAACACCGGCGTCAACGACGAGGATCCCGAGTCCTCACGCATCTGGGTCGCGGGCTTCGTCGTGCGCGATGCCGCCCGCCGCGCCTCCAACTGGCGCTCGCGCCGCGAGCTTGAGGACGAACTGATCTCTCAGGGCATCGTCGGCATCGCGGACGTCGACACCCGTGCGATCACCCGCCACATCCGCGAGCGCGGAGCGATGCGCGCCGGCATCTTCTCGGGTGACGCGCTGCCCGTGGGCGCGCAGTACCTGGGGGACGAGGCCGTGGCCTCCCTCATGCGCATCGTCGCCGAGTCGCCCGCGATGAGCGGCCAGGCACTCGCCGCCGAGGTGTCGACGGACGAAACCTACGTGGTGGAGCCTCTCGGCGACTTCGAGGGCAAGGAACCCATCGCGCGCGTCGTCGCTGTCGACCTGGGTATCAAGTCGCGCACGCCGTACCACCTGGCTGCGCGTGGAGCGCGCGTCTACGTGGTGCCCTCCACCGCGTCCTTCGCGGACATCGAGGCACTGAAGCCGGACGGCGTCTTCTTCTCCAACGGACCCGGTGACCCCTCGACGGCCGACCGCGAGATCGGCGTGCTGCGCGCCGTCCTCGACGCGGGTATTCCGTACTTCGGCATTTGCTTCGGTCACCAGCTCTTCGGCCGTGCGCTTGGCTACGGCACCTACAAGCTGGACTATGGTCACCGCGGCATCAACCAGCCGGTGAAGGACGTGGCCACGGGCCGCGTGGAGATCACCGCTCACAACCACGGCTTCGCGGTGGATGCTCCGGTGGGGGAGCCCTCGGTCGCTCCCTTCGAGTCGGGCCGCTACGGGCGCGTCGAGGTCTCGCACGTCGGCCTCAACGACGGTGTCGTCGAGGGCCTGCGTGCCCTGGACATTCCCGCCTTCTCCGTTCAGTACCACCCCGAGGCAGCTGCAGGCCCGCACGACGGCGAGCTGCTCTTCGATCGCTTTATTTCCCTGATGACTGCCGCTAAGGAGACCCACTGATGCCCCGCAGGAACGACCTATCCTCCGTCCTCGTCATCGGATCGGGTCCCATTGTCATCGGCCAGGCGTGCGAGTTCGACTACTCGGGCACGCAGGCATGCCGCGTGCTGAAGGAGGAGGGCCTGCGCGTCATCCTCGTCAACTCCAACCCGGCGACCATCATGACCGACCCGGGCATCGCCGACGCCACCTACGTTGAGCCGATCACCCCGGAGGTCGTGGCCTCGATCATCGACAAGGAGCGTCCCGATGCGCTGCTTCCCACGCTGGGTGGCCAGACGGCGCTGAACACGGCCGTCGCACTGTCTGAAATGGGCGTTCTTGAGCGTTTCAACGTCGAGCTGATCGGCGCATCGATCGACGCGATTCGCGCCGGTGAGGACCGCGAGGAGTTCAAGGAGATCGTCGAGCGCTCCGGCGCCGAGGTCGCGCGTTCCTTCATCGCCCACACGATGGAGGAGTGCCACGCGGCCGCCGCCGAGCTCGGCTACCCCCTCGTCGTTCGTCCCTCCTTCACGATGGGCGGGCTTGGCTCCGGTTTTGCTTACACCCCCGAAGACCTCGAGCGCATCGCCGGCCAGGGCCTGGCCGCCTCGATCACGACCGAGGTTCTCCTCGAGGAGTCGATCCTCGGCTGGAAGGAATACGAGCTCGAACTCATGCGCGACAAGGCGGACAACGTCGTCGTCGTGTGTTCGATCGAGAACGTCGACCCGGTCGGCGTGCACACGGGCGACTCGATCACGGTCGCTCCGGCGCTGACCCTTACCGACCGCGAGATGCAGCGACTGCGCGACATTGGTATCGCCGTCATTCGCGCCGTGGGCGTGGACACGGGCGGCTGTAACATCCAGTTCGCGATCCACCCCGAGACGGGTCGCATTATCGTCATCGAGATGAACCCGCGCGTGTCGCGTTCGTCCGCGCTGGCCTCGAAGGCGACGGGCTTCCCGATCGCGAAGATCGCCGCGCGCCTCGCCACCGGCTATACCCTCGACGAGATTCCGAACGACATCACGGGCTCGACCCCGGCCTCGTTCGAGCCGACGCTCGACTACGTGGTCGTCAAGGTCCCGCGCTTCACCTTCGAGAAGTTCCCGGCCGCCGACCCGACCCTCACGACCTCGATGAAGGCCGTGGGCGAGGCCATGGCGATCGGCCGCTCCTACACGGAGGCGCTGCAGAAGGCCCTGCGCTCGATCGATAAGGGCGGCGTGCAGTTCCACTGGGACGGCGACGCGCCCACGCCCGAGGAGACCCGCGCTCTCGTTGAGGCCGCCGCAGTCGGCACCGAGGGGCGCCTCGTCCAGGTCCAGCAGGCAATCCGAGGTGGTGCGACCCTCGAGGAACTCTTCGAGTCGACGAAGATCGACCCGTGGTTCCTCGACCAGATGTTCCTCCTCGACGAAGTCGCAACTCGCATTCGCGAGGCCGAGGCGCTCACGGGCGACGTCCTCGCCGAGGCGAAGCGTCACGGCTTCTCCGACCGTCAGATCGCAGCGATGCGCGGCCTGTCCGAGGACACGGTGCGCGAGGTGCGCGGCGCGTTTGGCATCCACCCCGTCTTCAAGACGGTCGACACCTGCGCCGCCGAGTTCGCGGCCCGCACGCCCTACCACTACTCGACCTACGACCAGGAAAACGAGGTTCGTCCGCGCGAGCGCGAAGCCGTCATCATCCTGGGTGCCGGTCCCAACCGCATCGGTCAGGGCATCGAGTTCGACTACTCGTGCGTGCACGCGGCCATGTCGCTGCGCGAGCACTACGAGACCATCATGGTCAACTGCAACCCCGAAACGGTGTCGACCGACTACGACATCTCCGACCGCCTCTACTTTGAGCCCCTCACGCTCGAGGACGTCCTGGAGATCTACCGCGCCGAGTGCACCGCCGGCCCCGTCAAGGGCATGATCGTGCAGCTTGGCGGCCAGACCCCGCTGTCGCTCGCCGCAGATCTCGAGCGCGCCGGCGTGCCGATCCTGGGCACTAGCCCGCGCGCCATCGACCTGGCCGAGGACCGCGAGGAGTTCGGCAAGGTTCTTGAGGCGGCGCAGTGCCCGGCTCCCGCGCACGACACCGCGAACACGCCCGAGCAGGTTATCGCCGTTGCTGAGCAGGTCGGCTACCCGGTACTCGTTCGCCCCTCCTTCGTGCTGGGCGGACGCGGCATGGCGATCATCAACGACGAGCCGGCGCTCCGCGAATACCTCGCAAGCCACGACTCCGAGCTGCTGTTCTCGCGCGGCCCGCTCCTCATCGACCGATTCCTGGACGCGGCCATCGAGATCGATGTCGACGCCCTGTACGACGGCGAAGAGCTCTTCATGGGCGCGATCATGGAGCACATTGAGGAAGCTGGCATTCACTCGGGTGACTCCTCCTGCGTACTGCCTCCGATGACGCTGTCCGCGCGCGAGCTCGAGCGCATCACGGCCTCCACCGAGGCGATCGCTCGCGGCGTCGGTGTGCGCGGCCTCATCAACATCCAGTTTGCTCTGCTCTCCGACACTCTCTATGTCATCGAGGCGAACCCGCGTGCCTCGCGTACCGTTCCCTTCGCGTCGAAGGCGACGGGTGTGCAGCTCGCGAAGGCCGCCGCTCTCATTCAGGTGGGTGCGACGATCGCCTCGTTGCGCGAGGAGGGCCTGCTGCCCGCCCGCGACGCCCGCGAGATCCACGACGGTGGCTCGATCGCGGTGAAGGCAGCCGTCCTACCCTTCAAGCGCTTCCGCACGGCAGGCGGCGAAATCGTCGACACCGTCCTCGGTCCCGAGATGCGCTCGACCGGCGAGGTCATGGGTATCGACCGCGACTTCCCGACGGCATTCGCCAAGTCCCAGCTCGGCGCTTCGACCGACATGCCGACGTCGGGCACCGTCTTCATTTCCATCGCAGATACCGACAAGCGAGCGATCGTTCTGCCGGCCGCCCGCATGCACGAGATGGGCTTTAACATCCTCGCAACCTCCGGAACGGCATCGGTCCTGCGCCGCAATGGCATCGAGGCCCAGGCCGTTCGTAAGTCCTCCGAGGGCCGCGGCGACGGCGGCGAGCCAACGGTCGTCGACCTCATCAACGAGGGCGCGATCGACATGGTCGTCAACACGCCTCAGCGCAGCGCACCGCGTAATGATGGCTATCAGATCCGTGCGGCCGCAGCCTCGCAGGACCGCCCAGCGGTGACCACGCTGCAGGCGTTCAACGCGATGGTGCAGGCCATCGAAGTGCGAATGCGCGGCGCATACTCCGTGCGCTCGCTGCAGGAATGGGATTCCATTCGAGCGGAGGAAACGCGATGACTACTTCCGGAATCAAGCCTGCCACCTCGGTCGGCTTCGGCGACCGCCTGTACGCCGCTATGCGCGCGTATGGACCCGTGTGCGTGGGCATCGATCCTCACGCGGGCCTGCTGCAGGAATGGGGACTTGACGACGACGCGAACGGTGTGCGAGAGTTCTCTCTTCGCGTCATCGAGGCGCTCGGCGGTCGTGTCGCCGCCTTCAAGCCTCAGGCAGCGTTTTTCGAACGGCACGGCTCTCGAGGCGTCGCTGTGCTCGAGGAAGTCATCGCCGCCTGCCGCGAGGTCGGCACGCTGTGCATCGTGGATGCCAAGCGCGGTGACATCGGCTCGACGATGGACGGCTATGCGCAGGCATTCCTATCCGATTCTTCGCCGCTGGCGGGCGACGCCGTCACGCTCTCGCCCTACCTCGGCGTCGGATCGCTGACCCCCGCCCTCGAGTTGGCGCGCCAGACCGGCAGGGGAGTGTTCGTCTTGGCACTCACCTCCAACCCCGAGGGAGCCTCCGTTCAGCACGCCCGCGGCGAGGACGGAACCAGCGTTGCGGGCCGCGTCGTGTCCCAACTGGCGGACTTTAACAGCCAGTGTGACCAACAACACCTAGGCCCTGCTGGCATCGTCGTCGGGGCCACGGTCGGCGATGCGGTGAAGCGTTTGGGCATCGATCTCGCCTCACTGAATGGCGCTTTTTTGGCTCCAGGAGTGGGCGCACAGGGCGCTGGCCCCGCGCAGGTCAGGGAGGTTTTCGCCGGCGCCGAAGATGCTGTCCTCGCCTCGTCTTCCCGTGCAATCTTGCGCTCAGGCCCCAGCATCGCCGGCCTTCGAGACGCCTACCGTGCAACGGTCGATTCGCTGCAATAATCTGCTGTGTTACTAAAGAAGCAGCGTTTTGGTCTGGCACTAGTGGTCTGGAAGGTGACATAGCTTATTTACCGAAGATCCCAACCGAGGAGATGATCAGAATGGCACTACCTGATCTCACGCCAGAACAGAGGGCGCAAGCTCTCGAGAAGGCAACGCAGGCACGGAGGCGTCGCGCCGAAGTGAAGAACGCGCTCAAGGCGCGCTCGATGAACCTCTCGGAGGTTTTGGAACTCGCTGATTCAGACGAAGCAGTCGCGAAGATGAAGGTCGTTTCGCTACTGGAGTCGCTGCCGCGCGTCGGCACGAACACGGCTGCCGTACTGATGGACGAGTACAAGATCGCCCAGAGCAGGCGCGTGCGTGGCCTCGGCCCCGTCCAGCGGAAGGCGCTCGTCGAGCGTTTCGGCTGACGCGGTCAAGCGTGGCACACTTGAGTCATGACTAAGGCTCAACTGACTGTCCTCGCTGGCCCTACAGCCGTTGGAAAGGGAACTGTTGTCGCTGCGCTCACGAAGCGCTACCCGACGCTCAACGTGTCGGTCTCGGCAACAACTCGCGATCCTCGGCCCGGTGAACTGAACGGCGTCCACTACTACTTTGTCTCCGCCCAAGAGTTCGATGCAATGATCGAACGCGGAGACATGTTGGAGTGGGCGCTTGTTCATGGGAAAAACAAGTACGGGACGCCTCGCGGACCCGTCGATGAAGCCCTCGCTGCTGGCAAGCCCGTGCTTCTTGAGATCGACCTGGCCGGCGCGCGCCAGGTCCGCACCAACAGGCCCGACGCACAGTTCATTTTCTTGGCTCCACCTTCGTGGGAGGAGCTCGAGCGTCGCCTCATTGGCCGCGGCACGGAAGGCCCCGAGGAACAGGCTCGCCGTCTGGCTACCGCCCGCGTTGAGCTCGAGGCTGCCTCGGAGTTTGACCATGTTGTGATCAACGACGACGTGGAGCGCGCGGTGGATGAGCTGGCTCGGCTCATTGGCCTGGAGTAGTATCTATCTGAATCCGCCACTGAGAGGAATACACGCATGTCCGGAATTGTTGCCCAGCCCGTGGGCATCACGTCCCCGCCCATTGACGATCTGCTGGAGCACGTCGATTCCAAGTACGCGCTGGTTATCTTCGCCGCGAAGCGTGCGCGCCAGATTAACTCTTACAATCTGCAGCTTCAGCAGAACATGATCCAGTTCGTGGGTCCGGTCGTCGACGTGCAGCCGGATGAGAAGCCGCTTGCGGTTTCCCTGCGTGAGATCAACGAAGGCCTCCTGTCTCTCGAAGCTAACCCCGAGGCCTGACATGGCAACGATCGTCGTCGGCGTGACCGGCGGCGTCGCAGCCTTCAAAGCACCCATCGTGGTCCGCGAGTGTCAACGCGCGGGCCACGACGTGTATGTCGCTGCGACGCGCGCGTCTTTGGATTTCGTTGGCCGTTCCACCTGGGAGGGCATCACGTCCCGCCCGGTCGCCGTGGATATCGCGGGGGAGGGGCGCGCCGAGCATGTGGAGCTCGCTCGCATCGCGGATCTCATCATCGTCGTGCCGGCGACCGCGAATTCTTTGGCGCGCCTCGCCGCTGGCTTCGCCGACGACATGGTGTCACTGACGGTTCTTGCATCGGACGCTCCCGTTGTCGTTGCCCCGGCGATGCACTCCAACATGTGGCTGGCACCAGCCACGCAGGCAAACGTGAAGACGCTTCGCGAGCGCGGCTTCCACGTCATCGAACCTGCTTCTGGCGCACTCGGATCTGGCGACAGCGGTGTTGGCCGCCTTCCCGAACCTGGGGACATCGCGCGGGCGGCTCTCGAGATCCTCGCTGCTCACGAGCAGGCATCGAGTGCTCTTGCTGGTCGCACGGTTGTTGTGACGGCCGGCGGTACGCGTGAACCCATCGATCCGGTACGTTTTCTGGGCAATAAGTCGTCCGGCCGTCAGGGACTGGCGATCGCGTCGGCAGCGGCGCGAGCCGGCGCAACGGTACGCGTGATCGCTGCAAACATCGAGTCGGCTTTGCTCGCTACGTTGCCGACGGCCGTGCAGGTGACGCGAGTGGGAAGCACCCTGCAGATGCGCGAGGCAACGTTCGCGCAGGTGGCCGATGCCGATGCCCTCGTGATGACGGCAGCTGTCGCGGATTTCCGGCCCGAGGCCGCCTCGGAGTCGAAGATCAAGAAGGACCCATCCAACGAGGAAGCTCCGACGATTCGCCTGGTTCGTAACCCCGATATCCTCGCCGAGATCGGGCACAGCGACCAGCGCCCGCCCCTCGTCGTCGGATTCGCCGCAGAGACCGGCACCGACGAGGAGATTCTCGCCTACGGCGCTGATAAGGCAGCACGAAAGGGAGCTGATTTCATCTGCCTGAATCGGGTGGGGGAGAGCGTCGGATTCGGCGACGTACCCAACGACATTCGACTCCTTGATGCACGCGGGACCATCGCTGGCCGTTACGTCGGCTCAAAGGATGAGGTGGCCGCTGGTCTTGTCGGCCATATGGCTTCATTCCTTGATAATCTAAAGCGGTGAGTCAACAGCTTTTTTCTTCTGAGTCCGTTACCGAAGGTCACCCCGACAAGGTCTGTGACCGTATTTCCGATGCGATCCTCGACGCGCTGCTTGCCGCCGATCCCCGCTCGCGCGTTGCCGTCGAGACGATGGCGGCAACCGGTCTCATCCACATCGCCGGTGAGGTGACGACCGAGGCGTACGTTGAGATCCCGGAGATCGTGCGTCGCGAGATCCTGTCGATCGGCTACGACTCGTCACGCGTTGGCTTCGACGGCGCCTCCTGTGGCGTGTCCGTGTCGCTCGACGGTCAGAGCCCAGACATTGCCGGCGGCGTTGATGAAGCTCTTGAGGTGCGCGGCACCCAGGGCGGTGACCCGCGCGACCGTCTCGGCGCGGGCGACCAGGGCATCATGTTTGGCTACGCTTCTTCGGATACCCCGGACCTCATGCCCGCCCCCATTTGGCTGGCGCACCGCCTCGCGAAGCGCCTGACTGACGTTCGCAAGCAGGGCATCGTTGAAGGGCTGCGTCCCGACGGCAAGACTCAGGTGACTCTCGCTTACGAGGACGGTCGCCCGGTGGGTATCGACACGGTCGTCGTGTCCACCCAGCACGACGAGGCGCTGTCGCAGTCCGCGATCGCCGACGCGGTGCGTGACTATGTCATTAACCCCGTCATAGAAGAGTCCGGCCTCGCACTGGCTACCGGCTCCATGACGACTCTCATCAACCCGTCGGGTCGTTTCGTTTTGGGTGGTCCCGCCGCGGACGCCGGCCTGACCGGCCGCAAGATCATCGTCGACACCTACGGTGGCATGGCCCGTCATGGCGGCGGCGCCTTCTCCGGCAAGGACCCGTCTAAGGTCGATCGTTCCGCGACCTACGCCGCCCGTTGGGTGGCCAAGAACGTCGTTGCCGCCGGCATCGCTCAGCGTTGCGAAATTCAGCTTGCCTACGCGATTGGACGCGCTCGCCCGATCGGCCTGTATGTTGATACCTTCGGGACTGCTTCCGTGCCCGAGGAGCGCATCGCGGATGCCATCCGCGAGGTTTTCGACCTGCGTCCCCTCGGCATGATTGAAGACCTCGATCTGCTGCGTCCGATCTACCGCGAGACCGCTGCGTACGGCCACTTCGGTCGCGACCAGTTCCCGTGGGAGGCGACCAACCGCGTTGACCAGCTGAAGGCTGCGCTCGCATGAGCGAGGCAGTGGAAGCCGAGGACTACCTGCCGTCGTACGAGACTGAGGGCGCTCGGCGCGCGTGGCGTCGGCGCACGAGCCTGGAAATGATGATTTCCGGCTTCATCGGCCTCGTCACGTCGTTTGTCCTCTCGATTGAGGCGTGGCAGCTCGCCGCTAACTCATCGGCGCGCTTCGGCTGCGATATTTCATCTGTGCTGTCGTGTTCAGCGGTCGCGCAGACGTGGCAGGCACGAATCCTCGGCTTTCCCAATGCGTTCCTCGGCATCTTTTTCGAGGCCGTGGTTCTCGCTATTTCCGTCGCCATTTTTGCTGGCGTGAAGTTCCCGCGCTGGTACATGCTGGGCACGAACCTGCTGTACACGATCGCGCTGTTCTTTGCGTTCTGGCTGTTCGGACAGTCGTATTTCATCATCCAGGTGCTGTGCCCGTGGTGCCTCTTGATCACCCTGACGACAACCCTCGTCTTTGGTGGAATCACTCGCATCAATATTCGCGATGGCGTCATCCCGGCGCCCGAGGGTCTGCGTCGTATCGTCGCCCAGGGTCTCGACTGGGCCCTGTGGGGTCTGATCATCTTTGGTGTCCTTGCCATGGTGGTCGCGAAGTACGGGCTGAAGCTTCTCGGCTGAGAGCGGGACGCAGATGTGTGCTGGCCGTGATTCACTAGGATCATGACTTCCCAACAGGGCATGCTTGACGGTTTCGATCCGCCGCGGTCTCGGGCCGCGGAGATCGCACGCGTGCTCGTTGACGTCGATCTGCCGCACATGGATCGGCCGCTCGATTACGTCGTTCCAGACAAGTTCATCGACGAGGCCGAGGTTGGCCGCGCAGTTCGCGTGCGGTTTTCCGGCACGCGCGTGGACGGCTGGATCGTTGAGCGTACACGTCGCGATGTGCTTGACGATGCCGCGCAGATCGAATCGGTATCGTCTGCGATCCCGGTGTTGACGCCCGCACTGTATGAGGCCGCGCGTCGCATCGCACATCGCTTTCTTGCTACGACGTCGCAGGTCCTGTCGCTCGCTATCCCTCCGCGACATGCACGCGGCGAAAAGACTGTCGTACAGGCACACGCGTCGGCGTGGCCATCCGTTGACGCTCCGACTGTTTCTGAAGGCTGGGCATCCTATCGTGCTGGCGACGCGTTACTTCACCGCCTTGCAGCCGGAGAGTCTCCGCGTGCAGTCGTGACCGCCCTGCGTCCCCGGATGCGCGCGTGTCTGTCGGATGCCATCGCTGCCACTGTTTCGTCGGGGCGCAGCGCCATCATCGTTGCTGCCACCGGAGAGGACGCCGCGCGCTACGCACGCGCACTTGAGGAGGACCTCGGGGTGCCCGTCGCTGTGACGGGCGGTGAGGTGGCGCCCGAGGAGCGTTACCGTATCCACGTAGCCGCGACACTCGGGCGTCTTCCGATTGTGGTCGGCACGCGGTCGGCCGCGTGGGTTCCGTGTGCGAAGCTGGGCCTCATTGTCATCTGCAACGACGGCGACGATCGACTGCGAGAGCGCAGGTTCCCTCGCTGCGACGTTCTTGATATTGCCGTGCAGCGGTGCGCGGTGGAGGGCGCAGGGCTCCTTGTTGCTTCCTTCGCACGCTCCGTGAAGGCACAGGCTCTCGTCCGTTCTGGATGGGCGGTCAGTCTCGATCCGGTGCCCGGCGCGCTGCGCGACGCGACTCCACGCGTGCATCTGCACGGCGCGACGGAAGCAGAACGTGAGGGCGCCAGCGGCCACATGCGCATTCCCCCGGCAGCGTTGCGCATGATTCGCCAGGGCCTGCGCGAAGGCCTCGTTCTCATCCAGGTCGCAGCGTCCGGCTATTGGCCCACGGTCGTGTGCCGCCGTTGCAGCGAGCGAGCGCGCTGCCGCCATTGCTCGGGTCCTCTCGCAGTCAATAGCGGGGGAGAGGTCACCTGTTCGTGGTGCGCCCGCGCCACTGGTACTTGGCGGTGCCCACACTGCTCGGGAACAGAGCTCCGCGCAGCTCGCGTGGGATCGACGCGCACCGCCGAAGAGATCGCGCGCAACCTGCCGGACGCATCGGTCCTCGAGTCATCGGCTGCACACAGAATCACCCGCCAACTGCACTCACGCCCCACGGTCGTCGTTGCTACGCCGGGAGCTGAGCCAGACGTGGACGGTGGCTACGCCGCCGCCATCATCCTCGACGCGCACGCTCTGGCTGGGCGAGCCGAACTGTGGGCCCCGGAGGAGGCTGCCCGGCGGTGGCTCAACGCGCTGTCCCTTGTCCGCCCAGGCCACCCCGGCCTCGTCGTCGGGACGATTCCCGATGCGTTGGGGCAGGCACTCGTGCGCTGGGCCCCCACCGACTACGCCGATCGTCTTCTCGATGAGCGCGAGGCCCTGGGCTTCTTTCCGGCCACGACGATGGTTGCCCTCGATGGGCCAGCGGCTCAGGTCCGTCAGGTCGCCGAACAGGTGATTCGCGATGGAGGAGCTGAGCTGGTCGGCACCGTCGTGCGCCCGGCGACGCGCGAGGGCGAGGAAAACGAAGTACGCACACTGGTGCGCAGCCCGTTGGCCGGGGCGACGTCGATGCTCGCGGTGCTTACCGATATTCGACGCTCACGCAGTGCGCGCAAGGTTCCACTCGTCAAAATGAGCGTGAACCCACCCGAGCTCTTCTGAGTCAGGGCCTGCGTAGTGCCGTAAACTGGCGGCCGTGCGCATTATTTTTGCTGGTACCCCCGAGGCCGCAGTTCCCACACTGCGGGCCCTGCTGTCGTCGTCCCACGAGGTCGCCCTCGTCATCACGCGCCCGCCGGCTCGGCGCGGCCGCGGAAAGACGATGTACCCGTCACCGGTGGCAGAGGTTGCCACCGAATTCGGCGTGGAGCTGTTGGAGACAACGACGCTGAAGACCCCCGACATCGCTCAGCGCATCGAGGACGTGCAGGCGGACCTTGGTGTCGTTGTTGCTTACGGCGGCCTCGTCCCCCTGAACGTGCTGGCAATGCCCGTACACGGGTGGGTCAACCTGCATTTCTCGGATCTGCCGAGGTGGCGCGGAGCTGCTCCTGTCCAGTGGGCGATTCGCGAGGGGGATGCGACGACCGCGTCCTGCGTGTTCAACCTCGAGGAGGGCCTGGATACCGGCGACGTCTATTCGCGCGTCGAGGTTCCGATCGGACATGAGAGCGCGGGCGAGCTGCTCTCATCCATGGCCGAGGCCGGGGCGGACCAGGTGCTCGGCGTTGTCGATGCGCTCGCCGCTGGCAGCGCAAGCGCTACTCCGCAGCCTTCCGAGGGCATCACGCATGCTCGCCG